>NZ_PXZN01000035.1:0-981 GCF_003013445.1 Brevibacillus sp. NRRL NRS-603
CCTTTACTGCTCCTTGAGCTACCGCTAAGAGGTACTCTACATTATTTTTTAAAGGTGCATTCGGTTGGATCGTTACAGTGTCATTTTTGACGATAAAAGTTGCAGGAACCTCCGCAGCATTTTCATCCATTAATAGGAATTCGTTTGTGCCACTTTTTACTTTGCGATCATACTTAATTGTAATCACCGCATTTACATCCACTTTTGTTTCCTCTTCATACGGCTTTACATCGATTACTATAGGCGCTTGGTTGTTGCTGGTCACAAACTGAGTTGAATACTTATCTATCAATTTAGTAGAACCAGTGGTGCTTACAATTGCTCCTTTGTCTATCTCGATCGCATATTTCGTATTTGATTCCAAAGCCTTGTCAGGACGAATATAGAGGGTGTTATTTTTAATCTCCAATTTTCCGCTGACTGGTGATTTTCCTTTAACCTTATAGAGAGATACTACTGTTGACGGATCATTGTCAAAAGCAATTGGCACCGAGAATGTAAGCGCAGGTTGAATGTTTGTAGGAACATCTGTCTGCGCAATAATAGGATTAGAAACTGATACGAACACATCCCCAGGCTTTGGATAACTGATTAGGTTGTCTGAAATATACGTGCTATCGAGTTGGTATTCACTTTTGAATTTCGCGTCAATTTCCTCTAGCTGCTCATCATCAAGGAACTGATTCGGTACACCAAGCTCTTCTTGCTCCGATTTTGCTGATACGTTGTTGCTGTTTAGGGTTAGACTGAACATGAGTGTTACTGCGAGTAAGGCTTGAAATAACTTCTTCATACTTCTCCTCCAAAATAGTTTTTGTGTACATAAAAATCGTATTTCATTTTTAAGGCGTAACATACAGTTTTTTACACGAAATAAAAATACGGTTATTTTGGACTAGGAACTCTTTCATCCATCGTGACCTTCCTAAATTAGAAAACTCGGAGCAAACTCCGGGCCTCCTCCGTCTCCACTCCAAAAAG
>NZ_PXZN01000036.1:0-2754 GCF_003013445.1 Brevibacillus sp. NRRL NRS-603
TACAAACGGGGGTCAGTCCCAGGCTCCCTTTGCGTTTCCACTACTCTTTTACATAAAGCTGATACATCCCGTTTTCTTCATCAGTTGCTTTTGCGATTCGAAAAGCTGCTTCCACGCTTTTCTTGTTTTGAATTACCTCGTAGAAAAAGCGCAGTGCGAACATCAGCGCAGAACTTCCGTCCGGGTAATCATCTGGCCCGATATACGTTTGGCAACCACTGTCCAGAAAGGCCTTCGCTAATTCAGGATCACCAAGCGAGCATCCGTTACCTAACACGATTTTTCCATCCAGCTTGGCAAAACGT
The DNA here is from genome assembly GCF_003013445.1 of Brevibacillus sp. NRRL NRS-603. Taxonomy (NCBI): domain Bacteria; kingdom Bacillati; phylum Bacillota; class Bacilli; order Caryophanales; family Paenibacillaceae; genus Brevibacillus; species Brevibacillus sp. NRRL NRS-603. Next base: position 306 of record NZ_PXZN01000036.1, read on the forward strand.
CTAACCTCGTCAGGACCAAAATCACCCTTTGGTTCTCCTTCCTCGTAAACGTCCTCGCCTAGCTCTGGCATGATAAGGCTACCCTCATCTCCATGGAAATTCAGAACAATCATGTCGGTATTTGGGTAAAGGTCGGTGCCATTCAATACATCAATCAAATCGCTTGGTCGACCAATCCAATACGTAAAGACTCGAGCTCCAAAATACTCAAGTGTGTTTCGGATTGCTTGGGTATCCAGATCCGTATCAGGACCGACTACTAGGGCAACATTCATTTCAGGTTTACTCATCGTGATATTCCTCCATTTGGTTGTCAATGGTTTTCGTTTTCGGGTGAACAAAACCATTTACATGGAGGGGGTCGAGCCAACTGGCGAATGGCAAGACGTTACTTCTTGATCATCAAGTGGGAAAACTCCTCTTCAATTGGAATATTTTATAAATTCCCAGTAGTATAGCACCCAAAACTTGGCATGTAAAGTTTCTCTAATTACGCAAACCCTTTTTTGATTTTGGACTTTATGTCACGATACAGCTCTCCGTATGTAATCGCATGCTCGATATGCGAATAGGAAAGCACGGAATCGCCATCCTTGCTCTCGCAGCACGCAAAGAACAGGCTTTCCATCAGATTGTGATTTTCGATGGAATTGGTAATATGGACGCAATCCTCAATCGATTCATGAGCGTCATGCTTGTAAAAAAGAAACGTCCCTTCTTTGAACGCCCCTTTTTTGTTGGCGTCTTTCCAGATGAGCATGCCCAAGGTAATAAAATACCCTTCCTGGAAGCGGATGACGCCTGTAATGACAGAATTAATCGTGGTCGGAATGATCGCAATCGAGTCATTGAGCTGATTGACGTATTTATACAACGCATTATTCGATTCTCGAAGATCAGCGATTGGTACATGAAGAAGCTGCTTGTCTCTTAACTTTTCTACGAGTTGCTGAACGCATAGCGTTTTATTCAACGTTGAAATCACAACCTCATCACTTCTCCCATTGTAAGTAAGTGCCTTCTTTACGTTATTCGTGATGAATGGACATATCCCTACAAAATCCGCACAAATCTTCTTACCTTTTCAGCGGGGATCATTCCATGAAAAAAAGCCCTTCACGCCTTTATATGGAGAGAAGGGCTTTTTGGCGCAAATTTACGCCTTTCCTTTTAGGTAATCATCCTTTATCTTCTTATCCTGTTCAGCGGTAGTCATCTCTTTCTCCAATACTCGATACAACAGTTCATCCTTTACATCACGAGAGATTCCTTTTTCCTGATGATTCGGGACAGATGAACTCGAGACAGAGTCATGTTGCATACGCGTACCTCCATGGCTTTTTGGGGTTAGCATACCCGAAAGCGCCCACTCCATTCACCACACCCGCTGAACACTGAGCATTTTTCGCAGTTCGTCGACCGAACGCGGAATATTTCCGTCCAGTTCGCGCTTCCACTGCTCAGGCAGTGCTTCCCACACATCGACGAGCAACGGCATACCCAGATGAAGACTTTCCAGCATGGCTCTGTTTTCCAATGCCTCCTGCGGATCTCCCGCGAACACAAGCCTTCCTTTATCCATGATACAAATCCACTCTGCCCATTCAAAGGCAATATCCATATCGTGTGTCGCCATCAAGACAGTCGTTCCTTGCTGATGAATAGCATCGAGCTCCCGCAACAAATTTTTGGTCTGATAGCGATCCAGATACGCAGTAGGCTCGTCCAACAGCAAAAGCTCGGGCTCCATGACCATAACCCCTGCGAGTGCCAGACGCCGTTTTTGCCCCAGACTCAAATGATGAATCGGCGCTTCTGCCAGCTCTCTCAGCCCGAATGCGTCCAGCACCTTTTCAACCTTTGCCCGGATTACGTCCACAGGCAGCTTCTGATTGAATAAACCGTAGGATATATCTTCCGCGACCGTGCTTGCGATCAACTGATGCTCAGGATCTTGAAAGACCAAGCCCACCTTTTGCGTCATCTCTTGCAATGCGGCTCGTTTGTAGACAAGCGGTTTCCCCTTCCACAGCACCTGTCCCTGCTGTGGCTCGATGATTCCGTTTCCATGCAAGAACAAGGTGGACTTCCCACAGCCATTCCTCCCCAAAAGGACACATTTTTTCCCCTCTGGAATCCATAAGGACAGCCCTGACAGGACGGGTTCCCGCCCTCCTGGATACGTGTACTGCAAATCGATGAACTCCAACAACCGTGATGTCATTACCGCCAACCTCCTGTCCACCACTCAAGCAGCACCAGCAGCATACAGCCTGCGATTGACTCCCACTCATAGCGGCGCGAGCGAGCATGGGTATGAAACGAGAGCACCTGCATGCTCTCCCCGAAGCCTCTAGCCGCCATTCCTTTGTGCAAGGCTTCGTATTTGCGCATCGCTCTGACAAACAATTGCGCGACGAGAATCCCTGCATCCCGAAGCGTCGCTCGG
>NZ_PXZN01000037.1:0-57007 GCF_003013445.1 Brevibacillus sp. NRRL NRS-603
TTATCGATGCCAAAACAGGCAAGGAAGTTCCTGAATATGAAGGTTCGGGGAGTGCATATAATCCCATTGTCAGAGTGAATCCTGTCGGTAAGGAAGTAACCGTAAAGACGACAGAGGAAGCAACAGCTATGTTCGCTGCTTTTGGGATCGAGAGCAAAGCTAAAAAAATAAAAGAAGGCATTTCTGAAGATACGAAAGGTAAGAAATATACACATGAAATCAATAAAGACTTTGATGCTGAAATTGAAACGGAGGAAGAAACAGGACGATTCATGAGCTACCGTGTGGTTGACAAGAGAAAGAAAGAAATAAAATTCCCTAAAGAAGATCCAAACGGAAAGAAATGGCTAACGCCAGAAGAATCGATGAAACTAGCTATTGCTGCGCTGGAAAAGTACGGACCAAAGCATTTAAAAGAAGTGATGCCGATTGGGACAGCAGAGTTTCAACAGAGAGGCGCTGAGCAGGGCTTCAAGTTTGTAAATGTGCACGAAGGGATTCCCGTTCTGGATGATGAGATTTTTATCAGAATAGACCGTATCACGGGAGAGGTGGTAGGTCTGCATATGGAGGATGTATCTTGGGAACCACTCATTCTGCCTGACCCCAAAAAGGCTGTATCACATGAGCAGGCACTAAAGGAATACTTGAAAGTGCGTCCACTGGAGCTGCAATATCTCACACCGGATGCCGATATTTTGTCGGATAACCCAAGTTATCAACCCATTCTGGTGTACAGAACAGCCATATCTCTAGACCACCGAGAAATTGATGCCCTAACCGGCAAATTTACTACTACAGGTGAAATTTATTACAATCCGTACTAAGACAGGAGGCTAACCCGTGCAGGAGGATATTGAGTAGCGGATCAGCGCGATCTATCATGCTCACTATCAGGACGTTTACTACTTTCTGCTCCATTTTTCCGGCAACCAGAATGATGCCGAGGACTTGACGCAGGAGGTTTTTACGAGAGTGTTAAAAGGGCTCGCCGGATTTGATGGCAGATTCACTCTGAAAACATGGCTCTTCTCCATTGCCAAGCATGCGGCGATCGACCAGCATCGCAAGCAGAAGCAAGCGATCCAAAAGCAAACGCCCCATTATCGTCTGGTTCTGATACCAGTGACGAGACATGTTGCTCTCAGCTCCTTTGAGGACAATAGCTTGGGAAGTTACTATTATCCTGTTCTCGGAGTGAAGGGGATAAACACTTTTTCCCTATTCGATTGAAGAAGGGGTGGAAAAACATATCTATCCCTGTAATACAAAATAAAAAGACTGTTGATAATTGATTCAACAGCCTTTTTATTTTGTATTTTTTGTAACCTTTTGCTATTTCTTACGATTAATTAATGTTGAAAAAAGACGGGAGGATGTAAATGGTGAAAAAGCTGAATAAAGTGATTTTTTCGGTAACAACTGCAACGCTACTTGCTACTACGCCAATCCATCTGACGAATAATGGTCAAGTGCTGGCGGAGGAGAGCAAGGCAAAGGAGCTTGCGCCTGAATGGAAAGTGAAGGTAGAGCTTGCAATCCAAAAGGTAAAGGAAACGCTTCCATATTTAGCCGATTTTTCTTACAGTACGCTTGAGATTAAAGAAAATAATGATGGAACGAATCGTATAACCATCATCTTGCAAACGTCCAAGGAGAAGAAGACGCCGTCTTTTGAATTCGGTTTGGATAAACAAGGGAATCCCGATTGGTTTAGCTACGACGAGGAATTTCCCGAAGAAGGAAGGCCGAAGATTGAGCATGACAAGGTAGTCAGCAAAGCAACAGATTTTATGAAGCAATGGTACGGAGCAGATATGGGTGGCTTCAAATATAACCCTAATTATTCGGATCAAAATGAAGCTTTGTTTACGAAACAGGTAAACGGTCTTCCATATTTGAATGTGAATGTTAATCTAACCGTAAACAGCAAGGGGGAAGTCATATCGAAAGGGTCAGGCTTATATAATCTTGGGGGCGATGATGCACCAGCCCTCGAAGATTTGAAGTTTGCTGATCCTAAGGAAGCCATATCCAAGGATCAGGCGGAAAAAGCCTTCGCCAAACACCTGAAGCTCTTTTATTTGAAACAGCCAGTAGAGAGATGGGACGAGAAAACGAAGGAATACTTGTATGGCTCTCCTACCTTACGCTACAAATCGGAATTCTCGGAATTTATCGATGCCAAAACAGGCGAGGAAGTTCCTGATTATGAAGGTTCGGGGAGTGCTTATAATCCTATTGTCAGAGTGAATCCTGTCGGTAAGGAAGTAACCGTAAAGACGACAGAGGAAGCAGCAGCTATGTTCGCTGCTTTTGGGATCGAGAGCAAAGCTGAAAAAATAAAAGAAGGCATTTCTGAAGATACGAAAGGTAAGGAATATTCACATGAAATCAATAAAGACTTGGATGCTATAATTGTAACGGAGGAAGAAACAGGACGATTCATAAGCTACGGTATGGTTGACAAGAAAAAGAAAGAAAGAGAATACCCTGAAGAAGATCCAAACGGAAAGAAATGGCTAACGCCAGAAGAATCGATGAAAATAGCTATTACTGCGCTGGAAAAGTACGGACCAAAGCATGTAAAAGAAGTGATGCCGATTGGGACAGCAGAGTTTCGACAGAGAGGCGCTGAGCAGGGCTTCAAGTTTGTAAATGTGCACGAAGGGATTCCTGTTCTGGATGATGTGATTTCTATCAGACTAGACCGTATCACGGGAGCGGTGATAGGTCTGCATATGTATGATGTATCTTGGGAACCACTCATTCTGCCTGACCCCAAAAAGGCTGTATCACATGAGCAGGCGCTAAAGGAATACTTGAAAGTGCGTCCACTGGAGCTGCAATATTTCACATCGGCTGCCGATATTTTGTCGGATAACCCAAGTTATCAACCCATTCTGGTGTACAGAACAGCCATATCTCTAGACCACCAAGAAATGGATGCCCTAACCGGCAAATTTACTACTGCAGCTGAATTTCATAAAAGTCCGTACTAAGACAGGAGGCTAACCCGTGCAGGAGGATATCGAGCAGCGGATTAGCGCGATCTATCATGCTCACTATCAGGACGTTTACTACTTTCTGCTCCATTTTACCGGCAACCAGAATGATGCCGAGGATTTGACGCAGGAGGTTTTTACGAGAGTGTTAAAAGGGATCGCCGGATTTGATGGCAGAGTCGCCCTCAAAACATGGCTGTTCTCCATCGCCAAGCATGCGGCGATCGACCAGCATCGCAAGCAGAAGATCAAGTCCTTTTTCTCAGAAAACTTGCTGATGAAGCTGGCGACCAAGGAAGGGAGTCCGGAAAACGTCCTGACCAAAAGGGAAAACGCTCGTGAGCTGAAGCAAGCGATCCAAAAGCTAGCGCCCCATTATCGTCTGGTTCTGATTTTGCGCTGTATCGAGGAATACAGCGTCAAGGAGACGGCAGAAATCCTGGGTGTATCGGAATCCAAGGTGAAAGTAAACACCCATCGGGCATTAAAGCTGGTCAAAGAAATGATGGATGATACGGAGGAAGGGGGCTTTCTAAATGAGTGGGCTAGAGGATGAGAAGCTGACGGTCCAACTGCGCGGGTTAAGAAGGCAAGACCCACCACCTCGTCAGGAATTTGTCACCTATTTGGATCAGACGCTGGTTAAACAGGCAAGGCAGATGAAGCAGAGGAAAAAAGTGGGCCGTATCTTGTCGATGACAGGAGGTGCAGCTGCGGCTGTCGTACTGGCTCTCTTGGTAGCTGTGCCTGACGGAAAAGAAGCACCAGTTGGGACCAGCAGTGTACGCACGGAGCAGCGTGCAGAGAATGCGCCTTCACTGGCAAAAGAGAAGGACATACCGGAGCAAAGGAATATTCCTCCTGTTGCCGAGCAGCGGAAAATAAGCCAGGTGAAAGAACAGCCCAAACAGAGAGAACAGAGTGTCATTACGCAATCACAATCGCTCCCAGAAAGCCAAGCACTGCCAAAAACGGCAACTACGGCAAGCAATACGTCAACGCTGTCTGTGGAGCAATATATGAAGCAGAAATTAGGCGATAAGAGTAAGCAATATCAACTCGCTTCTAACCATCTGGAAAAAGATACGGCTGTTTTTCAACGCGTGATTAACGGTATACCGTTCGCCGATAGTGTCGTGAAGGTTCCTTTGGAGTCAGATGGATCACCAGCGGGTATGGTCATTGAGGAGAATCTCGATGCAGAAGCGAATCTCTCCATATTCCCCAACCCGGAAAAGGCAATTTCCAAAGAGGAAGCAGTACAAAGGCTGACAGCCAGTTTGAAACAAGAAGAAGTAGCGACTTTTGCAGGCTATATCAACGCATTGAACGGGGAAGTCCTCGATCGTCGCTTTCAGAGCGTAGCAGCAACTGGTAGCTATAGCCTCATCCCGATTCAGGCACAAGGTAAGCTGCTCATGGCCAACTCAGATGAGGAGATAGCCACTCTGATCCAAAAAGAGTTCGGTGTAGGTATCGAAGAGGTTAACCGTCCATTATCAACAGAAGAACACGACTCGTACATGGAATATACGTGGAAAATGACAGATGCTACTTATCTCACTGCGAGGTTTGCCAAGAAATCCGGTCAACTGCTGGCGTATCGGATGAGAACAAATACGGAGTCACATACTTCCCCGGAGCTGTCCCAAGTAGAAGCAGCCCAAATCGGTGCCAAAAAACTAGCGTACTATTTGCCAAGACAAATCACACAGCTTGCAATGGAGGGCGCGGCGGTGGAAGACTCAGCAATCAGGCTAGACTTCATTGCCATTACACAAGGAGCATTAGCGGAGAGTCACAAGTATAAGGTTTGGGTGGATAGCACCAGCAGACAGGTAGTAGGCCTGGAAGGGAATTTTTCAGAGATAGGTGAGTCATCTACAGAGTCTAACAAGGGGAATAGTCCCTCACTGGAACTGCTTTATGTTTGGCCGGAATTAAACGGAAAACGGACGCCAGCACCCTATCTGGTGTACCAGGTGAAACAATAAAACGACCGGGCTGCCTATTTGTTCAAGACCATCTCAACTTTTTGAGTGGTCTTGTTTTTTGTGTGAGTAGAAGCAATTTAATACCATTTTCAAAAACAGTCACAAAAGCTGATAGCTTCCTATTGGGGAGATGAAAGTCAGGGAGGCAGGCGCAAATATTATCAGGTGACTGTGGAGGGGAGAGAGGCGTATGAAAAAGCGCTGGCATCTTGGAAGGTCGCCAAAGAATTGATTGACCAGCTCATCGAAAGGCGGGACGAAGTGTGATGGAGAGTTTACAGCACCCATGTCGATCAATTGTTTCAAAAACAAGAGAAAGTAAACAAATCGAAAAGCTCGAATGGGAAGTATGGCGCAATTTGGAGGCAAAGGTCGCCGACTTGGTTGCAGATGTAGGGGAAGGTGAAGTCATTGCGAAATAAAATTATAGTGGCGGGCAAGTGTGCAAGACAAGTTGTGAAATGCCCAATTTGTTGAAAAGGGAATGATGGAAATAGAGAGTATAAAGTGAAACAGGTAAACCGTGGTGGTGAAAAGCTTGTGGTCAAAATAGAAGAGGGCTCAGCAGCCTCTGAGCAAAATGTCTAATCAGTATGTGAATGGTTGTCTTATATTTGTGAACACGGGCCGCGTGTGATAAGGCCGTAACGGTAAGTTTTAAGGCCATCCTTTCCGGAATGGCCTTTCATTTTGATGTAAACCTTAATATATCGAAATATCCGTTCCAAAAAGGTGAAGACGAAGGCGTTTTGCAATGGACAGCGAAGAATAATTATCCCATGATGTACTATATAAAGGAATCCTTTGAGACCGTCTTATCGCTTGGGCCCATGAGGACGTTACGTGCATCGCATATCCTTTTCCTCTATAATCTTTCAATGTCTCGACACCGGCCTCTGCAGCCTTATCGCTACTTCTTGCGCTAAAACAGACAGATACGGCCATGTTGTTTTCCGTCACCATAAAACAAGGTTCTCGAAACTTCAGTTCCGATAAAAGGGTAGGAAACCCTGGTTCCAAGCAGTGTTTATTCTCTTCAGTGACCAAGGTGGCGTCTGTGTAATCCTTTACGGTTTCATGAAATGTAAAAGCCGGCCCCATCCATAAGCCTCTAATTTCTCTGTCTTTCTCCAACGCATGAATAACATTAGGCAGTTGCTCGGTTGAATCACCCTGATTCAGGGATTGCTTGATGTCGTGGATTATGCGATTTGGTACGTCGCTGTGAAATCTTAGAATTCTGCCAGCAACGGTCTGTCCCCAAAAAAATCGAGGAGCAGGCTGGTTCGTTGGCTCGTTAATCGTTGTGATACGTCCAGTATGATCATGAATATAGAGTACTCTTGCTTGAATGCTCATTAGTTCTAAATGGTTGTACAAAGGCTTACCTCCTCTATTGATCACTCACCCTTTCCCTGTACAATTTAATTATCATCAAAGATCACTCGCTCTCGGTATAATCTGTATTCAAGATATCATCTATCAGAAGCAGTTTGAACGGTCTTCTTTACGTTTCAACAAATAAACTTGCCGTCATTTGAGATACGGTTCTCCGCGCTTGATCTTAAACGAATCTCCCGTAAGTTGAATAGCTGGGCATAAAACAAAAAAGGGGCGAGACAGTTGCTCGTCCCCCTTGCTTTTAGATAAATACATGTAGCAACAAATAGATGGCTGCAGCGAGCAAGGCAGAGATCGGCAGCGTAATAAACCAGGTGATCACGATGCGTTTGGCAACGCCCCAATTGACGCTTTTCAGCCGTTTGGCTGCACCGACCCCCATGATTCCGGAAGAGATGACATGGGTAGAACTGACAGGCAACCCTAACTGCGTAAAGGTAAAAATGATCGAAGACGAGGTGAGGTCGGCAGTGGCCCCATTGATTGGTTCAATCTTGGTGATTTTGCCCCCGACCGTCTTGATAATTTTCCAGCCCCCGACAGAGGTTCCCAAGCCCATCGCAAGCGCACAAATGAACTGCACCCAGAAAGGAATCGTGCTCGTATCTGCATGCAGGTCAGCGGCTACGAGAGCGAACACGATAATGCCCATGGCTTTTTGTGCGTCATTCGTTCCATGTGTAAAGGATTGCAGGGCCGCCGTGAAAATCTGAAAGAAGCGAAAACCCCGATTGACCTTGGTAGGGGGAATCATGATCCGACTGAAAATGAAATAAACCAATTTCATCATGAGGTAAGCGGCAACCAGCGCGATAACAGGCGACATAATAAGCGCCTGAAAGATTTTTAAAAAACCGGCCCAGTTGATTTGCGCACTTCCGGCGGAAGCAAGGACTGCACCAACGAGTGAGCCGATGAGAGCGTGAGACGAACTGCTGGGGATACCGTACCACCACGTAATCAAATTCCAAAGGATCGCAGCCAAGAGAGCAGCCATGACCACAAGCACACCGAATTCGAGCTTGGCTGGGTCGGCGATATCTCCACCGATCGTTTTGGCGACTCCAGTAAATGTCAGGGCACCGATAAAGTTCATGATAGCTGCCAGACCAATGGCAATTTTAGGTGGGAGAGCTTTGGTGGACACAGTGGTTGCGATGGCATTGGCAGTGTCGTGAAACCCGTTGATGAAATCAAAGGAAACAGCCAAAATGATAACGGCAATAACAAGGGGAAGGCTCGTTTGCATGAAAGTAGGTCTCCTTGTTTAAGTGTTGCCCATGATCACGGATTCCATCGCATCCGCGACATCCTCGCAATGATCCATGACATCCTCGAGCACTTCGTAAACCTCTTTGAGCTGCATAATGTGAATCGGATCGCTCGAGGTCTTGAATAATTGCCGGATGCTCTCCCGCACCAATTCATCCCCTTCGCTTTCCAAATCGTTAATGCGGATGATGTACTCCTTCATAGCGGACAACTTCTGCTTTTGGAGCAGTTCGATGGCGAGAAGAATTTGCTTGGTAGCTTCTTCGATGAGTTGACCGAACCGCACCATCGTTTGATCTGGTTCCATGATGTCGTATATATAGAGCCGCGAAGCACAAAACTCCAATCCGTCTAGCACATCATCCAGCTTGACGGCAAGGTCCAGAACGTCCTCACGCTCGATGGCGGTAATAAACGTCTTGTTGATTTGCACGATGATTTCATGGATGAGCTTGTCGCCTTTTGTTTCGTACTCTTTCATTTCCGAAGAAAAGGTTTTGACAGTCTCTAGTGAAGTAACTTTGTATTCATTAAAATAGATCGCCGTCTGATGCACATTTTTCGCAATCTCATACAAGTCATCCAAGAGTGCATCCGATTTGGTAAAAAGCATTGAACAAACCTCCACTTCGAAAACCCGAATAGGAGTATTTTGAGTGGAGGAGGTTGGGATTATGCACTTTTTCACGAACTCTTTACGAGATGAGTAGTTGGGCTGCCATATAGACGGCCACTCCCCACATAATCACAGCTGAAACTATGTTGAGGCCGCGCTGTAACTTTCCAGAACGGTCCAAGCGTCCTGCCGTACGACCAGCTACGGAAAGTCCGAAAAACCAGAAGCAGGATACGAGGATGCAGGCAACCGTAAAACCCCATTTTTCTGTTCCGGTATAGCTGAGTGAACTGGTGCCGATCACCCCGATCGTGTCTAGAATCGCATGCGGGTTCAACAAAGAGACAGAGGCAGCAAACATGATTTGTTTTTTGGCCGAAAAGCGCTCCTTCTCTCCATCCTCCGTATTGGGACGGCTACGCCACGTTAAATATCCCATGTACACTAAAAAGAAAAAGCCGACGACATATAGAATCGTTTTTAACCATGTGACTGTCAATACGACCAAAGAGACTCCCAATACCGCTAATAAAATAAGCAGGGTATCACAGAGTGCCGCAGTCAGTACGACGGGCATGGCGCGAAGTAATGTAGGTTGTAGAGCCCCCTGATTAAAAACAAAAACATTTTGTGCGCCGAGCGGTAAAATAAGTCCAAAAGCAAGCACAAAGCCGTGCAAAATCGCTTCCAGCATGATCGTTTCCTCCCCGTTTCTCTCTCAATGCAAAGGCCATTTGCATTACTGTCATTATTCACGGTTGTGAATTCGTTGTCTCCAGCCAATTGGTTTACATCCAAACCAACCAATTTTACAATGATAAGACGAGGAGGAATGTGCCTGTGCTGACGATAGACTGGAAGCCTGACAAGTCATCTGACATACCGATCTACGCGCAGATTGTGGCATATATCAAGGGGAAAATTGCAGGCGGAGAGTGGCCAATCAATAGTAAATTGCCAACACAAAGAGCGTTGGCGCAAACCTTTGATGTAAATCGCAGCACGGTGGTGACGGCGTTGGAAGAGCTAAAAGCGGATGGCTTCATTGAAGCAACAGTAGGCAGTGGCTCCGTCGTCAGCAACAACACGTGGTCCTTATTGACGACCACACCGCCACCGAATTGGCTAGGCTACGTTCAGGCAGGAGCGCATCTCCCCAATTCGCCGACGATTCAGGATATCAATCGTTATGAGCCAGACCCGAGGTATATTCGTTTGGGGACAGGTGAGCTGGCGCCAAGCTTGATTCCTGTTGCGGAGATGGAAGAGGTCATGGCTAGCTTGCAGGGCAAAATGACTCATCTCGGTTATTCGGAGCCAAAAGGGCTGTTGCCTTTGCGTCAGGCGATCAGCAATCATTTGCGGAGCAGAGGGATCGAAGCTTCACCAGCGTCTATTTTGGTCGTTTCGGGGGCCCTTCAAGCCTTGCAGTTGATATCGATTGGCATCCTTCACCGTGGATCTGCCATCTTGCTCGAACAACCTTCGTATTTATTCTCTCTGCCTTTGTTTCAATCATCGGGAATGCGTCTGGTTGGTGTACCGATGGATGAGGAAGGAATCTCTCCCCAAGTGCTGACGAGACAAAAACAGGCGCATAACGCGGCACTACTCTATACGATTTCGGCTTTCCACAATCCGACGGGGATTAGCCTGTCAGAGAACCGAAGGGAGCAAGTGCTGGCCGCATGCGAGCGGGAGAGACTGCCTGTGTTGGAAGACGATGTTTATGGAGAATTGTGGTTAGATGAACAGGGGCCATTGCCTTTGAAGGCGAGAGATCAGAGCGGGTTGGTCTTGTATTTGGGCAGCTTGTCCAAAACGCTTAGTCCTGGACTGCGGATCGGCTGGATTGTAGGGCCAGAGCCTGTCATTGAGCGTCTCGCGGATGTGAAAATGCAGACAGATTACGGAGCGAGTGCTATTTCACAATGGGTAGCGACAGAATGGCTCACAAGCGATAGATACTCCCGGCATCTGGATCAGCTGAGAACCGCGTTGCGACACAGAAGGGACAAGATGTGCGAATGTCTTACTCGCTGGTTTGGCGATCTGGCAGATTGGCGTATTCCACATGGCGGTTTTTATATTTGGCTCCGTCTGCATCAGGCATTTTCGATGCGCAAGCTTTTTACGGAAGCATTGGCAAAAGGGGTCCTGTTAAATCCAGGCTTTGTATATGATCAGACAGATAGTCATCATCTTCGTTTGTCCTACGTGTACGCAGAGGAAGCCGACATGGAAAAGTCTCTTTTTATATTATCGCAGCTCCTGCGTGGCAGGGATTCATGAAAAGAAGAAGACACCTGCTTGCGTCAGGTGTCTTCAACTACTTTAGTGATAGGGGAATTGCGTTGAGTACCCGCTATACTGTTGATAAGCTTGCTGCAGTTGTTGCTGTTCGGCAGCTTCTAGCTTATACCATCCCTTTTGGAACATGAGATTGAAAGCATCGCGGGCTGATTGATGGGTTTCATTCAAAATTTGCAGCATGTCATCATAAAGCTGCTGATGGCTGGCTTCACGAACGGCTACGTTAAAATTATCTGTCAAATATTTGCAGGTAGCCAAACAATCGTTGAGATAATCACGATCGTTCATTTGCGGACCTTTTACTTGTGGCAGTTGACCGGATTGCGGATTGGCGATCTGGTTTTGGTTTGGCATCCCGATTCCTCCCTTATTGCATTTGATGTTGCGGTTGGGATTGCTGTTGCTGTTGCTGGGACTGTATCTGCGGAATGGTCGCCATCACTGCGGTGTTGTTGTTTTGCAGGTGACTGAGCAGTTTTTGGTAGTGTCGCTGGTGCATTTGGCCTTGCTGTTCCAGACATTGCTTGACCTGGGGATCAGTAGCTTGCTGTGCGAAAGCATGCAGTTTTTTGAAAGCGATCAGTTCCCATGACAAAGCATCCTTGAGATAGCTCAAGTCCTTTGTTGAAATGACCTTAGGCGGTTCGGGAATGGGAGCTTGTGTAAAGGGCTTGGAAGACAGGATGGATGGCATCGGGTTGCTCCTTTCAGATGGAATCATGTATAGGATGAGCATCAAGTCAGGATGTAACCCCTGAGGATTGCAGCCAAAAAAAATCCGGTCACAAAGGACCGGATCGGATTAGGTTAGCTCCAGCGAAGAAACGACGATGTCGATGCTGGCGGGAGCGATATTGAGACAATATTGAGCTTCTTTGTACAATGTAGATTGAAGGGCATAGATAAGTGCTGGAATATTTGTCATGTAAGGCAGTTGAAGAGCAATCGAAACCTGAAACCGGGGTAAATCCTCAAAGCTGGAGACGATTTTGACCACATGCTGGACCTCGTCAAACTGGTTGCAGGCTGCTTCCACGATTTTTCGCAATACATGAGGATGAATTACGATGCGTCCGCCTGAAAACGGAGGATGAACCACAGTTGTTTCCCCAATGACTTCTTTTTTCGAGCTGAAAATCTGTTGGGCTGAAGAGATGAGCCGCTGGAGGAAATCTTTTTCTACCTCCACGCGCGGAATCGGTATCGTGTGCTTGCCCATTGTTTCCCGCACGTAGCGTGCAGCCTCGATTTCCTGCGGTGGCTTGATGGATTCAATTGGGATGAAGTCCACCTGAAAAGGCAAATGCAGCGCTTCGACGATCCGACCAATCATCCGCTGCGAAGTTCCTAACACGAGCAGTCGACTTGGTTGAATCTCGCCAAGACTTCGCCGTACTTCTTCAGCGTGCTCCTTATAATGAAAAATAGCTCGTTTTACCGCCTGGATTTTTGTCTTTTCATATTTGGCAGAGGTTCCGGCCACCTTGCGTCCTTGGTAAATCAGGATGCCATCATCAATAATGGCGTCGATGTTCATTCGGTGAGCAAGTTCTAATGCACTGGTGCTTTTTCCTGTTCCACTGGTGCCGTACAAGGCGTAAATTTCCATGGGACCTCCTTCGTCATTTTTCTCGACTATGCTTGATCTTTTCTATTATACATGACAAGGAGGGGGGACAAAACGACTTTACTGGTATTGTGCCCCCATCTCCCGCGATCTTTCCGCGGCACGCAGGATGGCTGCCGTGACGGCCTCCTGAAATTGATAGGCTTCCAATATTTCCAGCCCTGCCTGTGTCGTTCCACCCGGACTCGTTACTTTTTGGCGGAGAATAGAAGGCTCTTCGCGTGTATCGAGGAGCATATGTGCCGCGCCAATCACGGTTTGCAGCGTTAATTGACGTGCCATTTCCCGATCCAGCCCCGCTGTGGCACCTGCCCCCATCATGGCTTCTACCAAATAGTAAATATAAGCAGGACCACTTCCAGACAACCCAGTGATGATGTCCAGCTCTTCCTCGGCGACTTCATATACGGTGCCAATTGCTTCGAAAAGTTTGGTGGCCAGCTCGCGATGCTCTTCCTGTACAAAAGGATTCGCGGACAGTCCTGTAGCTGACAAACCAACCGCAGACGATGTATTGGGCATCGTGCGGATAATCGGGCACTCTGCACCGAGCCACTCTCCGATCAAGCTGGTAGAGACGCCAGCAACTACTGAAATGATCAATTGGTCGGAACGAACGACCCCACGCAAATCCTGCAAAGCCTCTGCTGCATCCTTTGGCTTGATGGCCAAAATCAAAATATCGGAAGAGCGGACTACCTCAAATTTGTCTTGAGTAGCAGTTACCCCGTAATCATTTGCCAACTGTTCCAAACGCTCCATATTGTTGCGGTTCGTGACGGAAATACGCTCAGAAGGGAGTAAGCCTTTCTTTACGATGCCGGAAAGCATAGCCTCTACGATCGAGCCTGCACCGAGAAAACCGATCCGCCCCTCTGTAATCGCTGTTGCTTGGTTATTCATGGTGATTCCCCTCCCTTTGGACTATCGGATTTGGCCGTTTCCGCGTACGACATACTTGTATGAAGTGAGCGCTGGCAAGCCCATCGGCCCACGAGCGTGGAGCTTTTGCGTGCTGATACCGATCTCGGCACCGAAGCCGAATTCTCCACCATCGGTAAAGCGGGTAGAGGCGTTGTGATAAACCGCTGTTGCATCGATCGCAGTCAAAAACTGACGGGCTGCGATTTCATCTGCCGTTACGATTGCCTCGGAATGGCCGGAAGTATGCGCTGTAATATGTTCAATGGCCTCGCTCAGGCTATCGACAGTGCGAACGGCCAGAATCAGCGAAGAGTATTCCGTGTCCCAGTCTTCTGATGTTGCATGGTGTAGTTGAGCAGCGAGGTCGGAATGCAGTTCTAACGTACGCTCACAAGCCCGGAGCTCAACACCCTTCGCCAGTAGCTTTTGAAGCAAGGCACGTTGATTTTCCTGTGGCCAACTGCGGTGCATGAGTAGTGTTTCGGCAGCATTGCATACGGCAGGCCGACTCGTTTTGGCATTCATCACGATGCTTTCAGCCATGTCATAGTGAGCGGCTTCATCCACATAAATGTGGCAATTTCCGACGCCTGTTTCGAGTACAGGAACGCTTGCGATTTGCAGAACCCGCTGGATCAATCCTGCGCCACCCCGAGGGATGATGACATCAACGAGACCATTGGCGGTGCACAAGTAATCGACAGAAGCATGTTCGGCAAAAGGCAAGTACTGTACCGCTTCCGCGTCAAGTCCGGTCGCAGCGAGCGCTTGACGAATGCTAGTCACCAACGCAAGGTTGCTGTGAACAGCGCTGTGGCTGCCGCGCAAGACGATCGCATTGCCCGTTTTGATCGCGATAGCTGCTGCGTCAACAGTGACGTTCGGTCTGGCTTCGTACACCATTCCAATGACGCCGAGAGGGACGCGGATTTGTTCGATGAAAAGTCCGTTTGGCCGTGTCCACGAGTTGATTCGTTCCCCAACCGGATCATCGAGGGATACCAGCTTGGTCAGGCTATCCACGAGCTGTGCCATTCGCTCCGGCGTCAACAGGAGACGATCCAGATAGGAGGCAGGCTGACCGTCTGCTTCCGCGCTGGCAATGTCCTTGGCGTTTTCGGAGAGAATGACAGTCTGATCAGCTAACAGCTGGTGGCCGATTGCGACGAGCACCTCGTCTTTTTCTTTGCGAGAGAGTATGGCCATTTTTCGTGAAGCCTGTTTGGCCAGGCTTATTTGTGCGTGCACTTTTTCCTTCAAGCCTTCCATGGTTTCTCCAACTCCTTTTTTATCTACATGGATTCGTTTAGATGACAGGCGTCCATTCATCTCGATGTATAACAGTACCGCTGTGTCGCGTTACGTTATCAGGGGAAAGAAAATCACTGAGCTGTGCTGAAGTAAATCTGCTGATACCGCGACCGATCAACGTACCCTCACAGTAAACCTCGATAACCTCACCTTGCTCGAACATGCCGGATACATCGCGGACACCTGCCAAGAGCAAGCTTTTGCTGTTCTCCAAAATCGCTTCCGCTGCACCGCTATCTACCGTGATTTTTCCGCGGGTAGGGGAGTGAAGCGCAATCCACTGCTTGCGTGTGGGAACGCCGTTCGTTGCAGGCGCTTCTGGACGGTAGTTGACGTAGGTGCCATTCCCGCTGCCAGTAAGGACATCCAGCAAATCAGTGGTATTTGTCAATTTTCCGATAAAGCTCGGAATTCCTAATGATTGAGCCGTTTTTGCTGCAATCAGCTTGGAGCGCATACCGCCTGTTCCCAGCTGGGAAGCTCCGCCTGCAAGTGCCTCGATTTCGTCTGTCACACATTCGAGCCAGCCCATGTGTTTGGCATCAGCATGATAACGCGGGTCTTTGTCGTACAAGCCGTTCGTATCAGTCAGGATCGTGTACAAATCGGCATGGATGAGACCAGCGACGAGTGCGCCAAGCATATCATTGTCTCCGAAGGTCAATTCCGCTACGGATACCGTGTCGTTTTCATTGATGATTGGCAAAATGTTTTTATCCAAAAGCAGTGACAACGTGGAGAATGCGTGCTGATACCGTTCCTTGTGTGAAAAGTCACCGCGTGTCAGCAAGATTTGCGCCACGCTGAAGTTATGGGCGCCGAACATTTGCGTATAGGTTTGCATCAACAGGCTTTGCCCGATGGCCGCCGCTGCCTGCTTGGCTGCCAAGGATCGCGGTCGCTGCTGATAGCCGAGACTTTGATAACCGCTGGCGACAGCTCCCGAGGAGACTAAGACAACCTGATGACCCGCTTCACGCAATTGGCTGATAGCCGAGACGAGCAGCGACATTTTCGCCGGGTCAACACCGCCTGTTGCTGCTGCAATCGAACTGCTCCCCACCTTTACTACCAAACGCAACTTACCCTTTTTCATGCGTAAAACCCCCTTCTTGCATACAAAAAAGCCCTCTCGTCTCTTTGATAAGGACGAAAGGGCTTGATAACCTCACGCGGTACCACCTTATTTGACGTTTTGGACTGAAGGCATACTTCAGCCAAGAAACGCCCGGCTCTCTTTCTTTGATAACAGGTGAAAGAAACCTGTCCAGGTCTTCCCTGGATGCTCTGGGGTGGGTTCAAACCGATTCAAGGACGAAATCTCTCAGCCGATGGATTTCGCTCTCTGGACCTGAAGGGCGGTTTTACTATTCCCCGTCATTGCCGCTCACTATGTGCTTATTAATTCACTATTATTCGCTGGGTCTGCCAGAAATGTCAAGAGGATTATTGAAATTGTTCATTCCCATAAGCGCCCAACCGTGATTTGATTTCGAACCGTTTAGTCTTTTGATCGCGCACGAGTCGGTAGCGCAGCGTGCGGTCAGAAGCAAAGGAGGAATCGGTTACATCTTCCACGGTCACACTGAGTTCTCCATTGTTTTTTTGAACAGTTGTGTTTCGTACCGAGATCAAAGTCGGATAATCGACGCGTGGGATTGCTACGTATACCTTATCCTTCACCAACTTGATTGTCATGTTGTCGTACATGGCTTCTGCCAGCGGACGGCTCCAAAAACGACCGAAGTACCCGGTTATCTTGTCTTTACTGTCGAAGCGCTTAGGCAATTCACGAAAGACGAGACCATCCTCGATCACAGATTTGCCCTTCGCATTGTCCGCAGCAGCGTAATAGACATTTTCCAGCTGATGCTCGGCTTGCTTCAAAAAGAGGACGACATCCATTTTGTTATCGCCGAGCTTTTGGATGGCAGACTGCTTGGCAGGCTTACTCTGTGTTTTGGCCTTGGTTTTGGCCTGCTCCTGCTTTACTTGCGTCATGCATCCTGTGACGAGCAAAGAGAGAGCGAGAATTAACATCCAATTTTTCCAGTTAACTTTCATGGCGCACCTCACTTGAGAGCAATCGTTTAAAGATAGCGTGTGTGTCAAAAAAGACAAATAGCCCAGTAAATATATGGATAGGGGTTGTCTGACTCTCGGATTATGTCTATCATGGAGAGAGTTGGACAGATCGAACGATTGAGGTGGAATATATGTTTGGGTTTGGCAAAAAGGCAAAAAAACCGGACGGTATTGATGTGTTGATTATCAAAACCGAGGAAGCGAAAAATCGCAACTTTTATCAAGTTGCTTTTCCGAGTGTGGTAGCAAATGATATTTTGTCCATGCTGCAAAAATTGGAGAAATCAAAAATGAACAAGCAAGAGTTCCTGGGGGAAATTGGCGGCTTCCGTATCGTCACCCACTTGGAAGCCTTGACTGGTTTTGAAGTTTTGGATGATGCGGATACGGAGGCACATCCGGTACAGATTCAAGATTTTGCCAACATGCTTCTGCGTCGTTTGGAAGCGTTGGAGGAAAGTGGAAAGTTTGACGAAAACGAAGATTTAGCATTCATGATGGGCGAATTGACAATGCTGCGTGATGGCAGCTTTGTACCACAAAACTAATCATGAGAGCCGTTGGGATAACCGATGGCTCTTTTTCTAATTCCGCTGGTCTTAGGCCTTATGGCAGGAGGCCTAGTCGTCCTCGCCAGTTTTTCGCTGGGACATTCTTGTTAGGAATCGCTCTTGGGATTATCGTCCTGTTCACTCTCATTAACATTTTCATATACCGGCTGCTTGCGACCAAGGGACCAGGCTGGTTAGAGCAGATTGAAGGATAGTCAGCGTAAAGAAAAAAAGGATATAATTGGGCCGCTCATACAAAGTGCGGCTCTTTTTCATTTCTTCTGAAAAAGTATAACGAAGTTCCGGTTTCCTCCCGATACAAGAAAGAGAGAGATCAGACCCAGGAAAATAGACCAATATGGCAGGAATGGATGCTACTGGGGACGAATTCCAAATAAAGGGAGTAAGGAAACGATCATGAAAAGAAAGGAGTTATTGTAAGTCATGGTAAAGCGTTTTGCTATCGTTTTTCTCTTGGCACTGCTAGTGGTGCAAAGCGTTTTTTCAGGGAGTGCGAATGCGGCTGCGTCTGGCATGTACACGGATATACAGGGACATTGGGCAAGTGAGCAGATCGACAAAATGGCGGATTTGGGCATCGTAAAGAGAAAGGGATATCAGCCTTTTTACCCAAACAAGCCGATTACTCGAGGCGAAGCTCTGGTTATGCTGAATCGCGTATTTGAGACGGTATACGGACAGATAGAGAAGCCAGAACGCAAGCCAAACCTGGATCATCGCTATCTACTCCGGGGGGAAGTAGATCAACTGCTGAGCAATTTAAAGACCATGATGAAAATCGAAACGGACGATCTGGGCAAGTTTGATCCAGGAGACCGGATGCTGTACTATCTATATTTGGCTGAAACCGGGCACTTGATGAAAAAACAAGAAAAGGAAAATCCGGACTGGTGGATGTCCAGTGCCGGGATGCAATGGCCATTGACGAGAGAAGAGGCCAGCTTGATCTTGTTTCATATGATGGCACCACAAAAATTCCGTACGGCCAATATTAAACCACAGGATACAGTCTCTTTCTTTAACAGCTATTATGAATGGAAGCGCGACCGATTCTATCGGGATACATATTCACCATACCCACTGGCGATCCGGGAATTCAATCTGTTTCTCACAGATAAGACCTTTTCTCCGAACAAGATCCTGACGCGTGCGGAATACATCGTTGTGATGGATCGACTGATTGATTATTACCGGATGGATGTAGCTTCGCAGTTCCGAGGTTCACCTGCGAATCAGAAGCATATCGCGCAGGTGTATTTACGAGCGGCGAATTTGGCGTACGAAACCAAAAACCAGAAGCAGCTGTCTGCGCTCTTTACAGACGATGCGATAAAAAGCATGGCAAAGCTGGAGCAAGTGCCTACGTACAACGGACCGGTACAAATATCGGTCAAGGCAGACGAAAACAATGCGAAAGCTCTCTGGGTGATTGCTCATTATAAAGACCCGAAAAACGGCGACTTCCAGATTGAATACCGATTGGAAGAAGACGCGTCCAACACTTACGGACGCAAGATCACGACGCTAATTTACTCGGAAAAGTAGCATGGAAAAGAGGACACTGGACTACAGAGTGCCTCTTTTCTATTCTTTCGTGAAGTGACGATTGCAACTGACAGAATTTTCGATTACAATAAAAACTGAACGGTGATTCAGTTGGTGGGAGCGTAGCATCTCCGGGCGTGCAAGACAGCCAAAGCGTGGGATGTCATTTTTTAACCCACATACTGAATGAGCATTCATTCAACGTGAGACATGTGCTGATGTACACAGGAATATCTATGGAGAAAGTAGAAGTTTTAAAAATGCACTTCTAGTCTGAATATTAGGTATTCACTGTGCGCGGCCATTCTTTTGACCATGAATATGCCATGACTAGGTTTTTAAAAAGGAGGATTTGGAGATGGAACGCAAAATTCGCAAGGCGGCAGTTCTCGGTTCAGGCGTCATGGGCGCCGGGATCGCAGCACATCTAGCCAACGTCGGTATTCCCACTTATTTACTGGACATCGTGCCGCGTGAATTGACAGAAGATGAGAGTAAAAGAGGACTTTCTTTGTCTGATAGCGTGGTGAAAAACCGGATAGCACAAGCGGGCCGTGACCGACTTTTGAAGGAGAAGCCGGCGCCGCTCTACGATAAAAAGAACATCGAACTAATTACAGTTGGTAACTTCGAGGACCATCTGGCTTGCTTGAGTGAGGTCGATTGGATTATTGAGGTGGTTGTCGAGAACATCGAGGTGAAGAAAAGCGTCTTTGCTATGGTAGAAGCGCATCGCAAGCCAGGAACCATCGTGTCTTCCAATACGTCTGGCGTTTCGATCAACGAAATGGCAGATGGACGCTCTGATGACTTCCGCAAGCATTTCCTCGGCACGCACTTTTTTAACCCACCGCGTTACTTGAAACTGTTGGAGCTGATCCCAGGTCTTGATACAGACCCCCAAGTCATCTCTTTCATGAAGCATTTTGGTGAGCATGTGCTCGGAAAAGGAATGGTTGTTTGCAAGGATACACCTAACTTCATCGCCAATCGCATCGGTACATATGGATTGCAGGTGTCGATCCACGAAATGGTGCGACTGGGGCTTGGGGTAGATGAGGTAGATGCGTTGACAGGACCGGTCATTGGCCGTCCGAAGAGCGCGACGTTCCGCACACTCGATGTTGTCGGATTGGATACGTACGTGCATGTGGCGGGTAACGTCAGGAACAAAAGCACGGATGAGCAGGAGCGTTCGGTTTTTGAAGTGCCGGAGTTCGTTCTGCAAATGGTGGAGAAAAAATGGATCGGGCAAAAAGCTGGTCAAGGCTTTTTCAAGCAGGTGAAGACGGAGAAAGGCAAAGAGATTTTGGTACTGTCGGTTGACACGCTGGAATACCGTCCAAGTGTGAGGCCGAAGTTCCCTTCCCTCGAAACAGCCAAAACAGCCAAGACTTTGCCTGAGAAGTTGAGAGCGCTCGCATACGGCAAGGACAAGGGCAGTGAGTTTGTCTGGAGTGTCTTCAAAAAGGTACTGTTGTACTCTGCGGAAAAGGCTTATGAGATCGCTGACGATATCGTCTCTGTTGACCAAGCCATGAAGTGGGGCTTCGGCTGGGAGATGGGGCCATTCGAAACATGGGATGCCATCGGTCTCGAAAAGTCAGTGGCAAGAATGCGTGAAGAAAACGAGAAGATTCCGGCACTCGTCGAGGAACTGCTCGCGAGTGGGAAAACCTCCTTTTACAAAAAAGAGCAAGGGAAGCGCAGCGTATTTTCCATCGGAGGCGCATATAAGGACATCGAAGAGAGCAAGGAAAACATCAACTTGGCAGCCCTTAAGGAACAAGGCAAGCTGATCAAGAAAAATGCGGGTGCTGCCTTGATTGATTTGGGCGATGGAGTCGCATGTCTGGAATTCACCTCCCCGCACAATGCACTCGGAATGGATGTCTTGCACATGGCAAGTCAGGCCGCAGAGGAAGTGCAGAAGAACTTCGCCGGTCTGGTCATCGGTAATCAAGGCAAAAACTTCTGCGTCGGGATGAATCTCGCAATGGCATTGATGGAAGCACAGGATGAGAACTGGCTGGAGCTCGACATGCTCGTCACCAATTTCCACAAAACCGCACGGGCACTGCGCTACATGCATCGTCCTGTCGTGGCAGCACCGTTCGGCATGACACTTGGCGGCGGTGTCGAGGTGGTCTATCTCGCGGATCGCGTACAGGTATCGGCAGAGACGTACCTCGGACTGGTAGAGGTGGGAGTAGGTCTTCTGCCAGGTGGCGGAGGAACGAAGGAGATGCTGTTCCGAGCAATGGAAAACGTTCCAGAGGGAGGCAGCGTGCCAGTTGATCCGTTCCCGTTCGTGGCGAAAGCGTTTGAAGCCATTGCTATGGCAAAGGTATCTACGAGTGGTCAGGAAGCCATCAATTTGGGGTACCTGCGGCCAACTGACCGCATCAGCGTGAATGCTGATCATTTGTTATACGATGCCAAGCAGCTGGTGCTTTCAATGGATAAAGAGGGATACACGCCGCCAGCGCCACGTAAAATTCGCGTGATCGGCGAAACGGGTTATGCGAACCTACGCCAAAATATTTATGCCATGAAGAAGAGTGGATATATTTCCGAGCATGATGAGCTGATCGCAAGCAAAGTTGCCTATGTCATGTCCGGTGGTAACGTGCCAGCGGGTACAGAAGTGACAGAGAGCTACATTTTGGAGCTGGAAAAGCAAGCGTTCCTCGAACTGATCAAGACACCGAAAAGCCAGCAACGGATGCAGCACATGCTGACCAAAAACAAGCCTTTGCGTAACTAGGGAGAGGGAGGGATAACGATGAGAGAAGCAGTTATTGTCGCGGGCGCCCGCACCGCTATCGGTAAATCGAAAAAAGGAAGTCTCAAGGATTTTCACCCAGTTGATATGGGAGCCGCAGTTGTAAGCGACCTGTTGCGCCGCGTGCCACAGCTCGATCCGGCTGATATCGAGGATATCATCATGGGGACGGCTGTACCGGAAGCTGAGCAAGGCATGAATATGGCTCGCTTAATCGGACTGCGTGCTGGATTGCCGACAAATGTATCGGGAATCACGATCAATCGCTTTTGCTCCTCTGGTTTGCAAACGATTGCTTACGCTGCTCAGCAGATCATGGTCGGCAGCTCCGATGTGGTTGTCGCTGGCGGGGTGGAGAGCATGAGTCTGGTGCCGATGCTCGGTCACAAAATCGCACTCAATCCGACTCTCGTAGAAACGAAGCCAGAAGCGTATATGAGCATGGGCCATACGGCTGAAGAAGTGGCGAAGAGAAACAAGATTTCCCGTGAGGATCAGGACGCGTTTGCACTTCGCAGCCATCAGCGTGCGACGGCTGCGATTGCCGCGGGGAAATTTCAGGATGAAATCGTACCTTTGACAGTCAAGCAGCATTTTGTGGATGACGCTGGCAAGGTTCACGTTCAGGAACGTGTTTTTGACACGGATGAAGGAGCGCGTCCAGACACGACGATGGAGGCACTCGCCAAGCTCAGACCGGTCTTTCATGTGCAAGGCAGCGTAACGGCAGGAAACTCCTCGCAAACGAGTGACGGTGCGGCAGCCGTTATCGTGATGTCTGCCGAAAAAGCAGCCGAGCTGGGTATCGAGCCGATTGCCAAGTTCCGTTCTTTTACAGTTGGCGGCGTAGATCCTGATGTCATGGGGATTGGTCCAGTGGTTGCGATTCCAAAAGCATTGAAGCTGGCGGGAATCAGCTTGGAGGATGTCGATCTGTTTGAGTTAAACGAAGCGTTCGCTTCTCAATCGATTGCCGTCATTCGCGAGCTGGGTCTCGATCCTGAAAAGGTCAATGTAAATGGTGGGGCAATCGCATTAGGGCATCCACTCGGTTGCAGTGGTGCCAAGCTGACCGTCCAGCTATTGAACGAAATGAAGCGCAGAGGCGGCAAATACGGAGTCGTTACGATGTGTATCGGCGGGGGAATGGGAGCCGCTGGCGTTTTTGAAATGATCTAAATTTAAAATAAGGAGAGGGATAGTAATGGCAGAAACAAAAGATTTGATCCGCGGTGGAAGCTTTTTGATCGATGCAGGTTCAGCTGATGATGTATTCGTGCCAGAAGAGTACACCGAAGAGCAAAAGATGATTGCCAAGACGACAGAGGATTTCGTCAATAATGAAGTTCGTCCTCATCTGGAAGAGCTTGAAAACCATCAATTTGATATTTCGGTTCGTCTGTTGAAGGAAGCAGGGGAGCTCGGTCTGTTGGCTGGTGACGTTCCGGAGAAATATGAGGGACTGGGGCTGGATAAAGTCAGCACCGCACTCGTCACAGAGAAGTTCTCGCTGGCTCGAGGCTTTGCACTCAGCTATGGCGCTCATGTCGGTATCGGGTCACTGCCGATCGTATACTTTGGAAACGAGGAGCAAAAACAGCGTTACCTGCCTGATTTGGCGTCTGGAAAACGAATTGCTGCTTACTGCCTGACAGAGCCAGGCTCGGGCTCAGATGCACTGGGAGCGAAAACGACAGCGACGCTCTCCGCAGATGGCACGCACTATATTCTCAACGGAGAGAAGCAATGGATCACAAACGCTGGCTTTGCTGATGTGTTTATCGTATACGCGAAAATTGACGGCGAGAAATTTACTGCCTTTATCGTGGAGCGCACATTCCCAGGTGTTTCGTTTGGACCGGAAGAGAAGAAGATGGGGATCAAATGCTCCTCGACGCGCACGGTCATTTTGCAAGATGTACCTGTGCCGGTAGCCAATCTGCTCGGTGAACCTGGAAGAGGTCACGTGATCGCGTTCAACATTTTGAACGTTGGTCGTTACAAGCTCGCGGTGGGTGCAGTCGGCTCCTCGAAAAAAGCGGTGGAACTCGCGACGAACTACGCAAAAGAACGCAAGCAGTTCAAAACGCCAATTGCCAACTTTACTTTAATCAAAAACAAATTGGCGAACATGGCAGTGAAAACGTATGCGGCAGAAAGCTCCGTCTATCGGACAGTGGGTCTGTTCGATACAGCGCTGACTCGCTTGGGTGAAAAAGCGGATGATGGCGCCGAGGTTGCGAAGGCGATTGCGGATTATGCGATCGAATGCTCGATCAATAAAGTATTTGCTACTGAGGTTTTGGATTACTGCGTGGATGAAGGCGTGCAAATCCACGGCGGATACGGCTTTATGTCCGAGTATGAGATCGAGAACATGTACCGTGACTCACGGATTAACCGCATTTTCGAAGGAACGAACGAAATCAACCGCATGCTCATCCCGGATACGCTCGTGAAAAAGGCGATGAAAGGCGAACTGCCGCTCATGCAAGCAGCAAGCAGTCTGCAAGCAGATCTGATGAGCTATTATCCAGAAGAGATTGAAGATGCACCTTTGGCAATGGAGAAGCATCTGATCAACATCACGCGCAAAATCATTTTGATGGTGGCAGGATCTGCGTTGATGAAATACCAGCAGGAAATGTCCAAAGAACAGGAACTCTTGGCATTTGCGGCTGACATGCTGATCGAGCTGTATGCTATGGACAGCATCGTGAAGCGGACAGAGAAAGCAATGGCGGCAAATGGCATCGAAGCCGAGCAGCAAAAGCTGGAAATGACCGCTGTCTATGTGCATGAGGCATTCGATCGTATCGAAGGCTGGGCGAAAGAAGCATTGGCGGCGATGGAAGAGGGCGACGAGCTTCGTCTGCGCCTCTCGATCCTCAAAAAGCTGACTCGCCGCACGCCGATCAACACGGTGGCACTCAAACGTTCGATTGCAGATCGCGTGATCGAAGCGGGAGCATATGTGGTGTAGTTCCAAATAGAAGACGAAAAAAGGAGCAAAGCTCAACGCTTTGCTCCTTTTGCATTTCACGCACTTGTTTCGCCTTCGAAATCCCGCCATCGTGAATCGTCACTTTGACGGCAGTCTGTGCCAAGTTGCATGCATATTTTTGGAAGCTCTCACGAACGCTAACAGAACATACTTCGCAAAGGGCGGGAGTGTACGAAATGGCGATGAGAGGGTGGCTGAGAAGAAAAAAGACATCGGTCAAAGACAGGATTAGCCACTCGGGTGCGCCTATCCATGTTCGTGAGATCAGTGAGCGATTAGACGATAATATTGCTGAGCTGAATGCGATCTTTACGCTGACGCCTGATTTGGTGATACGGACATTTGACAGCCGACATGCGGGTGGCAAGGTCACACTCGTCTATCTCACCGGATTGGTTGACAAAAACTCCATAAACAATAATGTGCTTCGTCCCCTTTTGTCTCATAGAGAAGGAGAAAGCTCCAGTATTTTTGACGTGTTAT
Organism: Brevibacillus sp. NRRL NRS-603; assembly: GCF_003013445.1. Lineage (NCBI taxonomy): Bacteria > Bacillati > Bacillota > Bacilli > Caryophanales > Paenibacillaceae > Brevibacillus > Brevibacillus sp. NRRL NRS-603. Next base: position 24,938 of record NZ_PXZN01000037.1, read on the forward strand.
CCGTTGGAAAGGTGACCGTTGTATACGACTTTCAGACCGTAGAGAACGATATCTTGAAAGGCAGCAGTGTTCTATTTATCGAGGGACGAAAAGAAGCCCTCGTGGTCGAGACAAATGGATGGCCGCAGAGGGCTCTTGAAGACCCGCAGCTGGAGGCTTCACTGAAGGGAGCTCATCAAGGCTTTGTCGAAACCGACTCCCAAAACATCGCCTTGATTCGCCGATATATTCCTAACCGCGAGCTGAAAATCAAAGAGATTTGGATCGGAGAACGAGGGGATACGAAGCTCTCCATTATGTTTTTGGCCGATGTCGTCAATCCAGAGGTGCTGCAGGAGCTGGAAGATCGGCTTGAACGAATCAAGGTTGATTCGATCCTTAATACAGGAGAGCTGGAGGAGTATATCGAGGATAATCCATACTCCCCTTTTCCACAATTCATCACAACGGAAAGACCTGATACGACCGCCTCTCATTTGCTCCAAGGGAAGATTGCCGTTATCGTTGATCGATCACCAAGTGTAATGATTGCTCCCGTTTCTTTTGCTTCCTTTTTCCAAAATGTAGATGATTACAGCATTCGCTGGCCTGTTGCTTCTTTTATTCGCTTGCTTCGATACCTGGCTTTTATCGTGGCCACTTTTTTGCCCGCGATCTATATTGCGTTGATTTCATTCAATTATGAGGTCATCCCTCTCGATTTGATCCTGTCGATAGGAGAGTCGCGTGAAAAAGTGCCATTCCCTCCTTTGCTGGAAGCTCTGCTCATGGAGCTCACACTGGAAATGCTGCGGGAATCTGGTATTCGCTTGCCTGCTCCAATTGGACAAACAGTCGGTATCGTTGGCGGTATCGTCATCGGTCAAGCTGTCGTCCAAGCCGGAATCGTAAGTAACATTATGGTGATTGTCGTGGCTTTTACCGCTATAGCTTCCTTTATCATCCCGAATTACGATATGTCTTCCGCTGTTAGACTCATCCGTTTTGCCATGATGGTCTTGGCGGCGATGTTTGGGATCGTCGGGATTGTAGTGGGGCTTATGGCCCTGATTGGTCACTTGATTTCGTTGCAATCCCTTGGAGTTCCCTATGGAAGCCCTCTAGCTCCTGTACGCTTCTCAGATTGGAAAGACTTGTTTGTTCGCTTGCCTCTGTGGAAGATGCTTGATCGCCCCAAGGGAGCCAGGACGGCCCAGGCTAAGCGGCAAGGGGACAATAAGCCAGAGGGGGATGCGAAATGAAAAAGTACGCGTATTACGAGTTATCCGTCCTCCAATACATCCTTCTCATTCACGGGACGCAGGTCGGGATCGGTGTCTTGACAATACCGAGAGAATTAGCGGAACAGGCAGGGACAGACGGATGGATATCCCTGTTTATTGGATGGGCAGCAGCTGTTCTCGTAAGCCTCGTTACTACGAATATAATGAAGCGTTACCCGGATAAGACGATCATCGATATATTCCACCTGCTGTTAGGCAAGTATTTGGGAAAAGTGGCGACGATATTGATGGTCGTGTATTTTGCAATTGCATCGACCGTCCTCATTGCCAATACCACTGCGATTATTAATGTATGGATATTGTCACAGACACCTGCATACATCATTGTTGCCCTATTTGCGATTCCCGCCTATATCGTCGTACAGGGGGGACTGCGTGTGATTGGGAGGTATTCTGAGCTGGTATTCTATCTCACTCTTTGGATGCCGCTTGTCCTCGCTACCGCTTTAAAGGATGCACATTGGTTGCACTTTTTGCCTCTGATAAAAGAGGGATGGATGCCGATAGTGACAGCCAGCAAGACTACGGTTTTGTCCTTTCTTGGATTTGAAATGGCGTATTTTATTTACCCCTTTCTTCAGAAAAAGCAATACGCATCAGTCGGCATTGTTGTGGCAAACACACTGACCTTGCTCGTTTATTTGTACATTACAGTCATTTGCTTTGCTTTTTTCTGCCCGGATGAGATCGTTGAATATGTATGGCCTACGCTGAACTTGTGGAAGGTGATCGAATACCGCTTTCTGGAGCGCATCGATATTATTTTCCTCGCGTTTTATTTGTTCATTTTATCGACTACGGCATTGCCCTACCTGTATTTCACCGTTTTTTCCACAAGCCAGTTATTTAATAGCCGGGATCATCGAAAGCATTTATGGGTGCTCCTCACGCTAATAACGGTAACGGCTTGGGTGTATACCCCTTCTTTTATTGACCTGAAAAAAATGACGCAGATCTGGAGTTATGCTGGACTGATATTTGCTTACTTACTTCCACTATTGGCTTGGGGGCCTATTTGGTTGTCAAAACGAGCTGGGGGGAAAGAAGCATGAAGCGGTTTACGCAGATCATTTTGTCGTTCGTTTTGATCGTGATGCTAACCGGGTGTACCGATCGATTGAATCTCGAGGATGCGACCCTTTCTCTTATGGTCGGACTTGATTTGAATGAAAAAAACGAACTCCTCGTTTATATGACAAGCCCAGTGTTCAGCAGGGAAGCCAAAGAAAAAACAGAGGAATACGGCCTTCGGGCATCAAGCATGCGAGAGTCGAGAATGGGCTTTGATGAGATCGTAACGGCTCTGACTGTATCAGGCAAAATCCAGTTGATTGTGCTGGGAAAGCGTTTATTGCAGCACCCGGATTGGTTTCGGTTATTGGATGTCGTTTTTCGTGATGCGAAGTTCACTGTCAATGCACGAATGGTCATGCTTGATGGTTCTTTGAACGAGCTGTTTGAATACAAGCCAAAGGACAAACCTCGTCTTGCTCTGCATCTGACGAAGCTCATTGATACAGCCAATCAAAGAAATCTGACCGTAAAAACCAGAGCGCAGGAATTTCATCGGCATATGTTTGAAAAAGGCATGACGCCCCATATATCGGAATTGAAGAAGACGAAACATGCGGTGAGAGTAATGGGAACCGCACTGTTAACGAAAAAAGGGGTTTATGCCGGATTGATCGAGCCGCGGGATACGATTCTCTTGCAGATGCTTCTTCATGGAAAACAGGGGGAAATATCCATCACTCTCCCGGTTAAGGGGCCAACCGATCAGAATCCCATTATAAAGGACAGAGTCAGCTTTTTCGTAAAAGGCGTCAAGAAAAAAGTGAAGACGACCTATCGAGACGGTACATTCCATTTCGATGTTCAGTTGAAATTGCGCGTGTCGATATCAGAGAGACTGTTTCCTTTCAACATGGAAAAGGACTATAAAAAGCTGGAACAGATGATCGCCGAGCAATTCCACAAGGATTACGCCCAGCTAATCAAAAAATGCCAGGAAGCCAAGGTGGACCCGTTTGGTTTTGGCCTTTATGCGCGCGCCTATGAATACGAGGAATGGAAAAAAGTTCAAGATGACTGGCCGTCAGCCTTTGCAAAAGCAACGGTTCAACTTAAGCCAGAAGTGTCTATTAAAGGAAATGGAGTCGTGAAATAAGAAAACACCCTGGCATCCGAACGTGACCAGGGTGTTGACGATTAATAGATCGCTTCCCAGCCTGCAGGGGTGACGAACAGGCGAATCGCCTTGATTTTGCGGTCGTCCATCAGGGTGAAGTAGTGGCGGTAGTTCGGTGGTACGGAGATCAGATCGCCTGGCTCCAGCTCGACGTCGAAGTAGCGACCGTCTTTGCCCTTGATAGCAAAAATACCGTGACCATCGACGCAGAAGCGGCACTCATCGTCGGTGTGGTGATGCTCGCCCTTGAATTTCACCAGCAGCTCGTCGAGGTTAGGTGTTTTGTCAGAAAGGACGATAATGTCCGCTGTCAAGTAACCGCGACGTTTGCTGATCGCATCGATTTCTGGCTTAAAGGTGTCGAGAATCTCTTGTTTTTCCTCGTCTGTCGGGCTGTAGTTATCACGGTGCTTTGGATCAAGGCGATCCACGCCCCATTTTTCGTAAATGATCTCTTGCGTATCCAGGAAGGAGACAACTTCCTCGGGTGCTGAGATGTACTCATTGTTGTCGTGAAAACGAATTTGTGCCATCGTTTATTCCTCCTTAATTGGTGGTTGTAGTGGACACGACTGCTTGGCGCAATTGCAGCCAGCGGGCGTGATACTCGAATAGGAATTCAAAAGCTTCCAGATGGCGCTTGGCCTCGAAGTCATTGCCGCCCCACGTGTAGATACCGTGGTTACGGATGAGTACGCCGGGAACTTCTGGTGTGATTACTTTTTCAATGGCGGCAGCCAAGGTCGGAATATCGGCAAAGTTCTCAACAATCGGAACAGTAATGCGCGCGTTTTCTTCCCAGATTCCAAGTCCCTTGATTAGCTCTTGTCCTTGGATGGAGAAAGCGCGTTGTCCAAAGTAGAGCTCGGAAATGAGGTTGTTCCAAACAGTATGGACGTGGAAGCAAGCCCCAGCCTTCGGGAACGTTTTGTAGACGACGGCGTGGATGAGCGTTTCCGCGGACGGCTTGAGAGCAGTTTCATCCACTGGACGCGAGTCTTGATCCACGACCAGATAATCTTCGGGGGACAGCTTGGTTTTGTCTTTGCCGCTTGCCGTTACAGCAAATTGCAAGGGATCGTTTTGTATTTTAATGGACAGATTGCCACTGGTGCCGGGAAACCAGTCCCGGCGGGCAAATGTCAGCTTGGCGTCATCCAGACGGCGAAAGGCATCCAGACGTTGTTCGAGTGTTGCGGTCATGATTTAGACAACCTCCTGTTGGACTTGCTGTAAAATGCGAATCACGTCGTGGAATGTGGCGAACTTGCTATGCGGCAATTGCAGCTCTTCCGCCTTGTCAGCGAGGAAGGAACGGGCAATCACATAGTCAGCGATTTTGGCTCCAGCTAAATCAGTGATGGAGTCGCCGATGACGATGCGGAAATGGGTTGCTGGATCGTAACGGCGGATGATGGTCGTCTTACACATGCCGCAGCCGTTCGTGCAATGTTCATCGCAAGCGTTGGGCCACGTAATGGTGATGCGCTCTCCGCTGAAATCACTGCCATTGCAGTAGATCGGTACATCGGTAAGATCGAATGGTGCAAGGATAGGCTCCAAGAAAAAGTCGATGCCGCCACTCGTTATTAACAGCTCGATGCCTTGTTCGCGGCAATAACTCACGAATTCAGCAAATCCCGGGCGAATGGTCGCTTCCTGGACGATAAAATCGATAATGTCCTGACGCAAGGAGGAGGGCAAGAGCTGAAACAGCTTGCCGACCCCTTCCTGCACGCTTATTTTTTGCGAAAGGATTTGCTCCGTCAAGGCTTCCCACTCAGGGGGAGCAAACTTGCGGACAATCGCTACAATGTTGTCTTTTTCAGTAATCGTTCCGTCGAAATCGCAGAACAGGACGAGCTTCTTACTCATCGTGCGCCACCCCACTTTTCTAGGGCAATCGCTAATTCTTGTGATTCCGCTGCAGCCTCTTCCAGTGTTCGGCCTGCGGTGACAGCCTCAATCGCGGCAACGAATGCTCTCGCACCTGCGGTTGCTCCACCCGGATGACCGTGGATTCCGCCTCCTGCATTGACGATTTGATCCAGACCGAAGTCTTTATAAAGCTGTGGAATCAGCCCCGGGTGAATACCGGCAGACGGAACCGGGAAGGAACGTCGCACACCATTCAGTGGGTCGGTCAAATGCTTGGCGAGCTGCAACGCTTCTGTTTTGTCCAGGGCGACATTGCCGTATGGAGATGGGAAGAGCACCAAATCTGCCCCAGCTACACGCATCAACGTACCGAGTAGAAGCGGGGGGGCGATGCCATAGTCAGGTGATGGATAGTAAGCGCCTGCCAATGCTGGATGCGCCATGATCGGTACGTGCACATCAGGATCGGCTGCCAAACGGTGCAGGGCATCGAAGCCAAAGGCCAGTACGTTGAACAAGAGGCAGTCAGCACCAGCATCTACCGCACGCTTCGCTTTTTCGTTCAGCTCATGCACAGGTCCAGTCAGGTTAGCTGCATAGAGGACGGGCTTGCCTGTTTCGGCCTCGGTCTCCTGGGCGATCTGCTTGAATGCTTTGATCCGTTCGATGAAAGGAGCGCGGTCATCTGCAAAGAAGATTTCGTCATCTTTCACGAGATCGACTCCGCCCAAGGCTTGTGCTCGGAATTGCGTCTTCAGATCGTCGAAAGGAAGACCCAGGCACGATTTGAAAATGCTCATCAAGAGCGGACGGTTATGTGCCCCTAAACGTTCGCGCAGACCATCAATGCCGAACTTCGGTCCAGGAAAAGCCTGGAGGAATGAGTCAGGGAGTACGATGTCGACGAGCTTGATTTTGCCATCCATTGATAGTTTCCCGAATATTCCGGTCAACAAGGATGGAATGTCCGCTGTAAAATTGCGAGTCGGATAGCTGACGGTAATTAGACCGCGTGTTTCTCCATTTTCCAGTGTCGCAAGCGGTGTCGCGCTCACAGCTTCCCCGAGATACGGCGCTAGCTCAGCTTGCTTGGCAAGCGGCAGGTCCGTCCAGGAACCGACTGTCATGCCGACAGCAATGGCTTGGGCCTTCATGTTCAAGTCTTTTGCTTGTGTGAGATAGGTGACGAGGATACGTTGTTCACTCATGGTACGCCTAATCCTCCTTGATTTAAATAAAAAAGCCTCCCCATTGAGCGGGGAGGCGGTTGTCGACTATGAAAGCGTCTCGTCTCCTCTCATCTCTCGGGTCAGTAGCCGAGATGAGCCAAAGCTGCTCGATCTCGACTCTTATCCGTTGGAATTAGCACCGTTTCGCTATCCAAGGTACGCAATGATGAGCGTACGATTCATGGTATAGCGCCGGTTGCCGGGCATCATAGGGCCAGTCCCTCAGCCAGCTCGCGATAAGAGTTATTCGTTTCCCCCATGATATGACGTTCATTGTCAGGAGTCAATCTTTGTTTTTGCAGAGAATGTGCAGCAGGTTATTAGGAAAATGAGACGAAGATGAAACTTTTTGGCAATTTCTTCGTGGTAAGGGCTGAAAGGGTGTGAACGGCTTGGGAAAGTAGGTCTGGAGGATGTGTACCAGCTGCACGTAAACGATATTTACCGCTATCTTTTCCGGCTGACACGAGATGAGAGGCTGGCAGAGGATTTGACACAGGAAACCTTTTGTCGCGCCTTCTCTTCCTTGGACGACTACCGTGGGGAAAAAGTTCGGCCCTGGCTGTTCAAGGTAGCCTATCACGCTTTCGTGGACGGCTATCGCAAGAAGACGAAACAACGATTTGCGTTTGTGGAAGCCTTGCCAGAGCGACCTGATCATTCGGCGGTTGATCCGGCAGAGCATGTCGTGAACAAGGAACTGTGGGAAGTGGCCCACGACTATTTGGAGAAGCTTCCAGAAAAGCAGAGACAGGTCATTTTGTTGTCTGCCATGCAGTTTTCTTACGCGGAAATGGCAGAGGTACTCGGGATCGAGTTGGCAGACGTCAAGCGTTCCCTATTTCGTGGACGACAAAAGATGCGAAAGTTGTGGAGGGAGGAAAGCCAGTGATGAACAAGGATGAGAATCATCGCGAGCAAAGGCTGCTTGCTTATTTGCGTGGGGAAATGGCGGAAGAAGATTCAAAACAATTCGAGGAAGAAATAGCTGCTGACGAGGAATACGCACAGCGGTTGGAAAGGCTTTTGTTGGGGGAAGAAATGGAAGTGAATCCAGATGCACTTTCGGATGAAAAGCAGCGTGCTATTGTTCGCCGGGGAAAATGGAAAAATCGCTTGTTCAACTCGGCTTTTACCATCTCGATTTTCTTTCTGATCGGGGTCTTACTTCTCCTTGTGAATGGATGGATGGGGACGCTGGTGCATGAAGATTTGTTTCGGAGCGCCAAAAACATGGTGAATTTTACACAACCCGGTGTGAGTGTAGGCAGCAGCAGTTCACAGGTGGGATTACTCAACGGAACGATCAGCATGGAGCTACGCGAGAGGGTTGGGGCGGAAGCAAAAAACGCAGGCCGTTTCGAGAGTACAAATATGCTGTGGCTGGTAAACGCCAAGCCGCAATGGACGAATGGGGTCAGGGAGCAAAAGCTATATTTCCGTTATCCGACAGTACAAGAGGGAGCCGAGGAGGACACATTGTACCTCAGGTCCCCTGCATGGACAACGATGGAAAAGCTGCCTGAGGGCACCGTTTCTCAGCTTGCGATTTCCTTTGATCGCTTCTTGACCTACGAACAATACTATGAGCTGGTTTCAAGGCATGTTAGCTCTGCCAGCCAAGATACGATATGGTTCGCAATCGACACGGGTGTCGAGGAAAAAACAAGGAAGGGCGAGGAAGCAAGCCGGTTATTAGGAGCCGGAGAAGTATGGGGGTTCGCCGAAAGGGAACTGGACTATGGAGGAGCTATTCGTGTCAACGGGGAAGGGGACAGGCGGATGGCGACGTTTATGAACGAAATGAAGTACCTGTCCGAGAACGAAGGCTTGGCTCGAGATATTGGCAGATCTTTGCTATCAGGTAGTAATCCACAGATATCCGAACGCTATAGCTACATGCAAGAAAAAGGAGTGCGCATTTACGGCGCCGTCCTCACCGGACCTACGAAAGAACTGCTGAAGCTCAAGGCCGAAAAGTCGATAACAGCAGCGTTTTTAGGCAAAGTAGACTGGTGGAATTGGGATAACCCTTCGGCATCGGGAGCTCATTATACCTACTAATTGCAAGGTGCGAATTTTTGCACAAAAGGGTGTTGACATCGTGGAAGCGTAGGTTGTATGATTCAAACTAAATCAAAAACCGAATACGTTTTGGATACCTTATCCAGAGAAGGTGGAGGGACTGGCCCGATGATACCCGGCAACCGACATGACGCCATTCAGACGTGAGGAAGCGACTGATTGACAGGCGACATGCACGGTGCTAATTCCTGCAGAAACAAAAGTGGTCTGGAAGATAAGGGGGACATCAACACGGTTCTTACACGTGACGACAGCGACCTCTTTTCTTCGGGAAAAGAGGTCTTTTTATTGCTCCAGGTACTCAAACAAAACAAGTAGAGATAGAGGAAAAATACGTAGAGGGGAGTTTTGGGATCATGGCATACCGCGCATTGACTGAACAGGAAGCAGTGGAGTACGTAAAAGGAATACCGGGTCTTTTTAGCGAAGGAGCAGAGCTGACCAGCCGCGAAATCGGGGATGGCAACCTTAACCTCGTTTTTGACATTCAGGAGCCGGCAACCGGTAAGAGCGTTATTGTCAAGCAAGCACTGCCTTTTGCCCGCGTCGTGGGAGAATCTTGGCCGCTTACGACTGATCGGGCCCGCATCGAGAGCGAGGCACTCCGCATTCAGCACAAATACGTTCCGGATCTGGTGCCACAGGTGTATCATTTCGACGGGGAGCTTGCGTTGACTGTCATGGAAAACGTCGGAGACCATATCATCATGCGCAAAGGTCTGATCGAAGGAAAGCGGTACCCGCTATTCGCGAAGCAAATTGGTCGTTTTCTCGCGCAAACCTTGTTCTTCACATCCGATCTGGGCGCGCATCCGTATGATAAAAAAGCGCTAGTCGGAACATTCATAAATCCAGAATTATGCAAAATAACAGAAGATCTCGTCTTTACTGATCCGTATGAAAATGCGCCTACCAACGACTTCAACCCGTTGATTCGCCGCGAAGTTGAGGCGATCTGGAACAACAGGCCGCTGAAGCTGGAAATCGCCAAGCTGAAATACGATTTCCTTACGCGCTCGGAAGCGCTGCTGCATGGTGACTTGCATACCGGAAGTATTTTCATCACGGAAAACAGCCTGAAAGCAATTGATCCGGAGTTCGCTTACTATGGCCCAATCGGTTTTGACATCGGGGCGGTCATTGCCAATCTGCTGCTCAATTACGCAGGACAGCACGGTTTGCAAAAAGATCAAGGAGAACGGGAAGCGTACCGCGAATACTTATTGGAAACGGTTGAGGATGTCTGGAATGAATTCGTTTCACAATTCGTTCAACTCTGGCACAAGCACGCCAAAGAGCGCAGCGCCCATGTCGAAGGACTGTGGCAAAGCTACGTGAAGCGCTTGATTCAGGATACAGCAGGCTATGCCGGATGCAAAATCTTGCGCCGTGTCATCGGTTTGGCAGGCGTAGCAGACCTGAATGCCATTGAAGACGATCAGACTCGCGCAGAAGCAGAGCGTCTGGCTCTCTCGATTGGAGAAGCGCTGATTCTTGGTCGCGGCGGCATAGACGAATCGACAGATATCACGGACATCGTACGCACAGTAACTGAACGCTACTACCAGGAGGCTACAACAGTATGACAACCAGCACCCAATTGGCACCTGTTAAGTGGGAGAATGACGCATTGGTCTTGCTTGACCAGACGCGTCTGCCAGTAGAAACAATCTATTTGAACTTGACCACCTCCGAGCAAGTATGGGGTTCCATCCGGCGCTTGGAAGTGCGCGGCGCACCAGCGATTGGCATGGCGGCGGCTTACGGGCTCTACCTGGGCATTCGTGGCAGTGAAGCGAGTAACTACGACGAGTTTTGGCAGGAACTGAACCAGCAGGCAGACTACCTGGGCTCCTCCCGTCCGACAGCCGTGAATCTGTTCTGGGCGTTGGATCGCATCAAGGCTCGTGTTGAAAAAGAAAGCGGTGCGTCGATTGTCGAGTTGAAGGCGGCAGTGCTCGATGAAGCACTGGCAATTCAAAAGGAAGACGCTGAAGTATGCCGGACCATCGGAGAGCATCTGCTCACTCTGTTGCATGACGGTATGGGAATTCTCACGCACTGTAATCCAGGGGCGTTGGCTACAGCAGCGTACGGTACGGCTACCGCTCCGTTTTATTTGGCAAAGGAACGCGGCTGGAACCTAAAGGTGTACGCGGATGAAACCCGTCCTGTCCTGCAAGGCGCTCGTCTTACTGCATTCGAATTGCAGCAAGCAGGGATTGATGTGACGCTGATTTGCGACAACATGGCGGCGATGGTCATGTCCCAAGGAAAAGTAGAGGCTGTCATTGTAGGTACGGACCGCGTAGCAGCGAATGGTGATGTCGCCAACAAAATCGGTACGTATGGGGTAGCGGTATTGGCAAAAGCTCACGGCATTCCTTTTTACGTGGCAGCCCCACTGTCCTCCGTCGATCTGGAGACACCGACAGGCGCAGATATTCCGATTGAAGAACGTCCAGCCGAGGAAATTACCCATGGCTTGGGCAAACAGGTAGCTCCGGATGATATCAAGGTGTACAATCCTGCGTTCGATGTAACGCCTGCGAAGTACATTACAGCGATCGTCACGGAGACAGGCATTTTCAAGCCGGAAGAGATCGGCAATAGCAAAAAATAAAAGAACTTTTTATAAGCGTTCGCCCTGTTGTTGCTGGCGGGCGCTTTTTGCTCATTTTGGTGTTTTCAAGTAAAATATCCAAGAAAAGGGGAGATACGTATGCAAACGATTCAACGGATAGCAATCAATGAAGATACGTACTTGAAGCAATTAGAATTAGCCGATGCTGAGGAGTTATTTTTGCTTACGGATTCGAACCGGGAGAATCTTATGAAATGGCTGCCGTGGCTGAATTTTACGAAGAAGGTAGAGGATTCTCGTCAATTCATTCAAGCGACGATCCATCAGTACAACGATAATCGCGGAATCAACTATGGCATTTGGTACCAAGGACGTCTGGCTGGCACAGTCGGCGTACATACGGTGGATTGGATCAACAAAAAGACGTCCATTGGCTATTGGCTGGGTGCGCAATTTCAGGGCAAGGGCCTGATGACAGAAGCAGTGGCGACCTACTTGGACGTATTGATCTTCGGGTCATGGGATTTGGAAAAAGTAACAATTCAAGCTGCTACGGAAAACTATAAAAGCAGATCGATCCCGGAACGATTAGGGTTTCAACTGGAAGGGATACTGCGCCGGAATGAATTCCTTTACGATCATTACGTGGATCATGCCACTTACAGCCTGTTAAAAGAGGAATGGCTTGGCTGGAAAACCGATAAAAAATCTTAGATTGAACTGTATGCTTCGATTGACAATGAAAATTCTGTAAATTACGATAGTGAAGACAGATCAAAAGGGCTGCGTGTGATTCGCAAGCCCTTTTTTAGTCGTGCTGTTAGGCTTGAAAAAAATAGAGGTGAAATACATGCAGACACTTCGGCAATTATCTTGGTTTTTCCGTGCTTATTGGAAACGGTACGTTATTGGAATCGCTGTGCTGTTTATCATCGATGTCCTCATGCTTTGGCCGCCGAAATTAATTGGGGACACGGTGGATTCGATTCGCAACAGTTCCCTGACGGACGCTGATTTGACGCAAACAGTGGTCATCTTGCTCGTATTGGGTGTTAGCTTGTATGGATTGCGGTTTCTCTGGCGGTACTTGTTAAATGGAGGAGCCTTGATTCTCGAGAGGACGTTGCGCGAGCGACTGTTTGCCCATTTGACGCGAATGACCCCGTCGTTTTTTCATCGCAAACGCAGTGGCGATCTGATGGCCGTCGCTACCAACGACATTCCTGCTATTGAACAAACGGCGAGTACAGGGGTGCTTACGCTTGTCGATGCGTTGTTCATGACCTTGTTAACGCTAGGTGTCATGGTGACAGCGATTGATTGGAAGCTGACGCTGGCTGCACTGATCCCGATGCCGTTTTTGGCTTGGTCAACGGCGTACTATGGAAGGTTGCTGCATGAGCGCTTTTACTTGGCGCAGGAAGCCTTTGGAGAGATGAATGATCATGTTCAACAATCCGTATCGGGCGTTCGGGTATTGAGAGCATTTGTTCAGGAAAAGGCCGATATCGAGGCATATCGCCGGGTCAGTGAAAAAACGCTGGAGCGAAATGTGAGCGTTTCGCGGATCGACGCCCTGTTCGAGCCGACGATCGCGATTATTATTGGCTTCAGCTTTTTGATCGGACTTGGCTATGGCACGTATTTGGTGTTCACGAGCGCCATCTCCTTAGGGGATTTGGTTGCGTTCAATTTATACTTGGGACTTTTAATTTGGCCGATGTTCGCCTTTGGTTGGTTGGTCAATGTGTTGCAGCGCGGTGGCGCATCCCACAAGCGTTTTACGGAGCTAATGGTGGAGCAGCCAGATGTGACGGAGGCAGCGAATCCGGTCACGAGTCAAATCGCCAATACCGTAGAAGCACGTCATTTTTCCTTTACGTATCCGGGCACTGACAAGCCAGCTCTCACCGACATCTCGTTTCGTTTGGGCGAAGGAGAGACGCTTGGGATTGTCGGACGGACAGGAAGCGGCAAGTCGACGTTGTGCCGTGCCTTATTGCATCAATATCAGATGAAGGAACAAGCTCTGTTTATCGGGGGCATCCCGATCGAAGGACTCGCTTTTGATACGCTGCGGGGAAAAATCGGCTACGTGCCTCAGGAGCATTTACTGTTCTCACGGACGATTGCTGAAAATGTTACATTCGGGAAACCACAAGCGACGACTGAGGAAGCGATGCGTGCGTTGGAGCTTGCGGAGATGAAGAGAGATCTTGCCCAATTCAGAGATGGATTGCAAACCATGGTTGGAGAGAAGGGGGTCACCCTCTCCGGGGGGCAAAAACAGCGAATTTCCATTGCGCGCGCTCTTTTGATGGATGCGGGTATCCTGATTCTCGACGATTCTTTATCGGCTGTGGACGCGCGGACGGAGGAGAGCATCATTCGTCATCTTCGACAGGCGCGCGCGGATAAAACGACCATTATTACAGCTCATCGACTGTCTGCCGTACAGCACGCACAGCTGATTCTCGTGCTGGATGAGGGGCAGATCGTCGAGCAGGGGACACATGACGAGCTGATGCAGCGCAACGGCTGGTATGCAGAGCAGTACCGTCGTCAGCAAATGGAACAGGCTGTGGCTGGTTGAAAGGAGGAAAGCGTTTTTCATGAGCAAAGAAAATGTATGGGGGCGTTTGACCGAGTACGCCAGACCATTTCAAAAGCAAATACTGGGCGCGCTGTTCCTGCTCTTGCTGGGAACGAGTGCAGAGCTGGCGGGACCTTTTTTAGCCAAAATCATGATTGATAATCACATTCTGGCGATCCAAAAGCCTTGGTATCAACTGGATGAAGTGCCACCACAAGCAGCGGGGCAAGTCGCCTCAGTGAACGGTACGAACTATATTCGTGAAGATGTCGCAGCAAAGACGGGTCTTGGCTTGGACAGGATCAATCAAAAAGAAGTAACCGTGCTGACAGAAGGCACGACCTATTACTTGGTTTCCGGCAAGGTGAATCCAAACACGGAGAAGCAATTCACCCCGATTATGCCAGAAAACGGGAGGGAACGCTTTGAGGTAATAACGAAGGATCAATCAGGTCAAAAGATGACCTCCACAGGCATTCGGCTGACCGCAGAGGAAGTCAAGGCGATGTATCAGGGGGATGTCCTGCCCATTGTCTGGCTGTCCGTAGGTTATGGAGTACTGATCTTGCTCTCAGCTGGATTCAATTACGTCCAGATTTTGTGGCTGCAGAAGATCGCGCAGCGCATCATTCAGCAAATGCGGATGAAGCTGTTTATTCATTTGCAAAAGCTCCCGGTTTCCTTTTTTGACAAAACGCCAGTAGGGGCACTTGTCTCCCGTGTGAGCAATGATACAGAAGCTATCCGTGAGCTGTATGTAAGTGTGCTCGCCACATTTGTACAGAACGGTCTTTATTTGATTGGAATCTTGATCGCGCTCTACATCTTGCAGCCTGAGCTCGCCCTCTTCTGCTTTTTGACCGTGCCAGTGCTCGTATTGTTAGTCTACGTGTATCAAAGGTACAGCTCTCGCTACTATGCGGTGATTCGCGCGAAGCTGGGTGATATGAACACAACGATTAATGAAATGATCCAGAACATGACGATCGTGCAGGCTTTTCGTCGGGAGAAAGGTGTACAAAAGGAGTTTGCTGATGTAAACGAAGACTACTTTAAGGTGCGAATGAAAGAAATCAATCTGGAATCCTTGCTTTTGCGCCCAGCGGTAGATTTGATCTGGAAGATTTCCTTGACCCTGATCGTCTGGTATTACGGCTCGACATCCTTCCACAGCGCGATTTCCTTCGGTGCGCTTTTTGCTTTTGTCGATTACATGGGACGTTTTTTCGAACCGATCAACATGATCATGAATCGGTTGTCGCAAATGCAGCAGGCGACTATTTCGGCGGGACGCGTCTTCGAAATTATGGATGAGATGCCGGAGAAGAAAGAAGCTGGTGCACAAATCGAGCGCCCACGTGGAGAGGTTGTCTTTGATAATGTCTCGTTTGCTTATCAGGGTGACGATTACGTCTTGAAAAACGTCTCCTTTACGGCGCAGCCCGGTCAAACGATTGCGCTGGTAGGACACACCGGATCGGGAAAAAGCTCTTTGATGAATTTGCTGCTCGGGTTCTATCCGGTGACCAAAGGGAGCATTTTGATCGACGGGCAAGATATGAGGCAGATTGATACGCACTCATTGCGCAGTCATGTCGGCCTCGTTTTGCAGGACCCGTTCTTGTTTACGGGAAGCATTGGATTCAATATTCGGATGTACAAGGATACGATTACGGATGAAGAAGTGAAGCGGGCTGCAAAAGCGGTACGTGCTGACGAATTCATCTCCAAGCTGCCGGGCGGTTATGACGAACCAGTCGTTGAGCGAGGCATGACACTATCCGCAGGCCAACGCCAATTGATCTCTTTTGCACGGGCATTGGCTGCTGATCCCGCGATGCTGATCCTGGATGAAGCAACGGCAAGCATTGACAGTGAAACAGAGCTAGCCATTCAGGAAGCGTTGCATGTACTATCAAAAGGTAGGACGACATTTATCATTGCACATCGATTGTCGACGATTCAACACGCCGACCAGATTCTTGTTTTGTCCCGTGGAGAGATCATGGAGCGAGGTACCCATGATGAACTCATGGCGCAAAATGGTCTTTATCAAAAAATGTATCAGCTTCAGCAGGGGAGTGCTTCCGTAGAGAGTGCTTAGTGGGGGCTAGAGAGGAGAAACAACACCATGTCACAGTCACGTTACACCTTTTGGGTGTTGATTTTGGCTGTCGGTATTGCGGGGGTAAGCCAAGGCTTGACGATCCCGATGCTGACGGTTTTATTGGAAAAACAAGGTGTTTCATCCGTGATGAACGGACTCAATGCCGCAGCCTTGTATATTGGGATGGTCATGGTCAATCCATTTTTGGAAATCCCACTGCGGCGCATTGGATACCGATCTACGATATTATGGGGATTGCTGTTGGTGACGATCGCCACAGCGCTCATCCCGATGTTCAGCCATTTGGCGGTCTGGTTTGTATTACGCTTACTGATGGGTGTAGGCGATAGCGGTTTACATTACGCCAGCCAAATGTGGGTGACCAAGATCGCTGCTCCCGAGAATCGTGGACGTGATCTTTCCATTTACGGGCTGGCATATGGCGTGGGCTTTAGTATTGGTCCATTAGGCTTAAGTGTGCTGCATTTGGGAATTTGGGTACCTTTTGGCGGCTTGCTTGTTCTGTATCTGATTGCCTTCTTATTATTATCCCGGATCAAAAATGAATTCCCGGCACAGATCGAACAAACGGAAAAGAAGCAAAACAAATATGCATTTGTTTTGCGACTTGCCTGGCTTGCGCTGATTCCTTCGTTTTTGTACGGATTCATGGAGACGTCACTCAATGGCAGTTTTCCCGTTTATGCTTTGCGTACCGGCTTGTCCGTTGAATGGGTTTCTTTGATCCTTCCGTCGTTTGTTGTGGGAAGCATTATCTTGCAGATGCCGCTGGGGGCATTGAGTGACCGAGTAGGACGCAAGCAGGTCATGCTCGTGTGTGCGCTTGTAGGGGGATTGGCTTTCTTCCTGTTCCCGTTTGCAGGTGAAAACGTATGGCTGATGATGCTGTTATTGGCCATAGCAGGAGCGGCTGTCGGTTCCTTTTACTCGCTGGGCTTGGCTTTTTCGGCAGATATTTTACCAGCATCGATGGTTCCTACCGCGGGAATCATCGCGGGCGTCAATTTTGGAGTCGCCAGTATTTTGGCTCCAAATGTGAATGGCCTGCTGATGGATGTGTGGGAGCCGTGGACGATCTTTTGGCTGATGGGATCGCTGCTCATTGTTTTCGCGGCAGCTTGCCTGTTTTTCAAGCAAAAAGCAACTCAAGAACAGACGTATTCGATGCCGTTGCAAAAACAGGGGTAAAAGCAATGATGGATAAGCTTCGCCAAATTTTTGGCGAGGCTTTTATTTTTTGCCCAAAAAAGAATAAACGGGCATCAAGGAGGGAAGCGTATGAATAGTAAGTAGAACAGCATGATTGGAAGGGGTTACCCGATGCTGACACCTTGCATTTTCAGAAGAGGCATTGCCTGGATTTTATTTTTCGTGCTCAGTCTGGTAATCATCCCGTTTTTCTCAGATGACGACCAGGCTCCGAAACCATCTGCACCTGCACCTGCCACTACAAATGCAACTTCGCAGCCATAGCAACTGACAAAGAGGCTACAAAAAAAGACCGGTTGATCTGAGAAAGGTACAGTCACTCACAAAAGATGAGGAGACTGTACCTTTTTCTTTAGAAAAAATGCGATTGAGCTTATTTAGTATTCGATAAGCCTCTTTTCCAAGACTCCTATAGATTTGAAGAGCATGCAGGTGACAAAGCGAGAATAAGGGAGTATTTCTGAAATTTTGAGAGGTTAAATCGACATATGCACATATTTACGAATTCTCACATACGCCTATGATCTCTTTAGGTATTGACTCAAAAACCAATACTTCTGGTTTTAGATAAGGTTTTTTTAACAAGTACTCTTCTAGTGTCACCATACTATTCCAATACAATTTGATCCAATGCTCAAGAGATTCACCAGTATCAAAATCCAACGCCTCTTCAAAGGTGAATTTATTATCTTCATAGAATGATTGGTCATATATATTCATTGTAATATTCCCATCAAAAACTAAAATTTTATCAGTAAAGATAGGAAAGTAAAACGATTTCGGCTTGTGAGGCTCTAAGTTTACTCCTATAGCTGTCTGAAAGTTCACCCAGATAGGAGCATTAAGAGGTTTTAACATATCAGCTATCTGTGACTTAATCTCCCCACCATTCCCATACCAGTTATTAGATTTTGTTGTATAGTTTATCCCTCGATCCATAATTTCTTCGATTGAAACATGGTGATCATGATCTTCAGGTAATATTGCATGATATAGAAACATAGCCATTTGTGTACCTGCTTTCTATCCTTTATTTCTAGGAACATGAAGAAAATGGGAACTGGTTTTCGGATTATCTAAATTTTCGAAGACCCTGTGACTTCCTGTCGGTGTGTCAGGTGTGCTTATATTCCCGTCAAATTTCTTATAATATTTCGTTATTTTATTTGGATTTGGATTATTAGGATTGGGCCAATTTGTATAAGCTTTATCTGGATTAGTCATAGTTTCCCTTCTCAATTCTTTTACATCAACATCCTGACCATACTGGGATCTATTCTTTGTGGAAGGTTTACTAGGATCGTACATATGTTTTTTCGCATGCTCATTTACAAAATTATTTGGATCGTTTCCCCCACCGGTTTTTGTAGGAACTGGAGGTTTACCCGTTGCCTTCTTTCCCTTCCTTAAAGCACTCACTAAATCCTTAATGGATTTACTTCTTCCCAAAGTCAGAGCTTGCATGGCAAGCCCACTGATTGCAAGCGCATCCTCAAGGTTGATATCCTCATCCTGCAACGTATCCAAATCTTCCTGTATTGGTTCTACGAAGCCTTCTTGAACAAACAGATTGACGCCCTTGGGCAAATCCTCAGCCGCCTTTTGCAAACCTTTCGGCAAATCATTTGCGGCTTTCTCCAAAGCGCTTGGCAGCTCACTTGTCGCCTTTTGCATTGCAGCAGGAACGTCTCCCAACTTGGAGATTCCTTTCACGAAGTTATCCCACATAGTCGGCTTTTCCTGTGGCTTCTCGCAAGCCGGTCCTTGTCCAAAACCGGATTCTGACGGCACGCTTTGTGCTAGGGACTGGACTCCTATCGTCACGCCACTCAAATCCTGCCCATCATCTTCAATCTTGATCAGTCCACAATGGAAACACATATTGGTTGATTTGTTCAACAATGCCGGATGGTCCCCGACCACCTTGTCCGCTTTGCCATCGATCCATGGCATTGTCGTCAGAGGTGTGCACGGCATAGGTGTGAGTACACCATTGTTGGCTGCTGTGGCAGAAGCGATTGCGGAATTTTTCAAGCTACTGCAATTTCCAAAGGGCATGATGTTTACGTTGGGAATAAAATCCATGATGTTCATTTGCGGCTTCCCTTTTACAAAAACTTCATGACTGAACGGCATTTTTAACCGACTTAACTTACTTCCGTTGCTACATGATAGAATGGCACCAACAACCACATAACTCTTGCGTTCCGCATTCGACTTCTGGACGGTGATGCAGTCTCCTCCTCTCAGGCAGATTCCTATACAGATGGAAGATGCTTGTGTTGAAAGATGATGACTGATATCCAATCTATATAAAAAAAGGGAAAAATGCCCATTCATTGAAATATCGGATGTGAAGTGGTGACAAACAATAGATCGAAAGTCTTGGATGCAGCGTTCACCTATAGGTACTTGGGTGGAACTATTGGGTGGAACACACAAAAGACGACCCTATCCCCAAAAATTTGAGGACAGGGTCGTCTTTTGAATCAGTTACGCAAAACTTAGCGAGTAACAAAATTTTGCGTAAAATACGGGCGGCCATCTTTCATAACGATACCGACACCGAGCTGCTTGAATTTTGGATTGAGCAAGTTTTGACGATGGCCTGCGGAGTTCATCCAGCTCATGTGGGCTTCGACCCCGTCTAGCTGTCCGTAGGCAATATTTTCACCAGCTGAGCTGTAACGAATGCCAGCTTTCTTCAAACGATCAAACGGGCTTCCCGTAGAAGGGGAGGTATGGTTGAAAAAGTTATGCTGGCCCATGTCTTGGCTGTGTGCTCTGGCCACTGCTGCCACTTGTTCATCCCAAGTGATAACAGGCAGTTTGGCACGTTGCCTTACCACGTTGAGCAAGTCCAAATTTTGTTTCTCGTATGCGAGTGCTGCCTGCTTCATCTGTGCGTCTGTCAGTTTCGGCAGTTCTGGTAATTTTGTATAGGAAATGGGATACATCAAGCCAATCGCAATGGTGGCAAAATGCTCAGGAGTAGAGATACGCACTCCTGCGACCTTATTTCCACCCAGTTGATCGATGGAGAAGGTGATCGCTTGATTGTTTTGGATATAAGTCGGATGAGTAAGGGTATTTTTTTGGATACGCAGACTTGGGAGGATCGTCAACGTGTCTTGTGGTGCACCCCAACTATTTTGTAGGTCTTTAGTAGTAGATCCAATCTTGATGCCATTCAGATTCAGCTTGGCGCCATTGGTAAACAACGTCACGACTTTGCCATTTTGCATGCCGACTTGAATATAGTTGTTCAAATCCTGATTGTAAATCCACCATTCCACACCCGTATGACTAGGATCAATGCGGGCAGGCTTGCCTAATGTTTGTTCCACCTGCGCTGTGCTCATTCCTAGTTGAAGGTTATAGACATTATTTGTTTTAACGACTGCTGCTTGAGGGACAGCCGTTGCAGCTGAAATAGGAAGGACAGGGGCAACGTGGCCGAGCAGAGCCAGCGAAAGGCTCAGGGCGAGGATGCTGGTTACTTTGTGTTTACGCATGTATCTTCCTCCTCGGTTGGGATAGAATCTGCCTTGTTGGTAATGGTATCGGCAGGAAGCCGCTACAAAAATAGGGACCAAGGGAGCAAAAATAAAAACCCCCGCTATAGAGCGGAGGTTATGGTCGACGATCCCGGATGACATACGTTTTGGCGATCAGATCATGCCAGCCTTGCTTTCGTGGGTGCCATGCAACCCATAGATAGCCCAGTCCGAATACGAGTGAAGCTAGGAATTTGCCGATGACTTCTCGTAAAAACACCTGTCCGCCTGTCAGATTGCCTCGCGCTTGTCTGGCACTGATGACACGGATGCCTGTGATCAGCTTTCCCAACGTTTGTCCGGTCCACCAGGTCAGCATGATCATATAGAGGAGATCAAACAACACCTCTAACAAATCGATGAAGTGAAGCGAGGCGTATGGAACGGCAAAAAAACGTCGCAACGGATTGAAAATGAGATAGCTAATGCCGATCAAGAACAGCGAATCGAGGAGAGACGCCACCACACGAATCCAGAAGCCAGCATACAAATGTTGTGTATGGGCTTCTGAATAGGGGTCAAGGGAATCTGGATCATGTGCTTTTTCTTCATTGGGAAGCTGGTTCATCGGAAGCCACTCCTTTTTTGTTTTAACAGGCTAGGGCATGAACTGATACAGGAGGCGAGGTGAGTTTTGGCGGTCCCATATTCGATTGAGACCAAGCGGATCGGGATTCGACCAGTACTGCTTCAAGCTGAATAATAGTTTGCTGATGGATAGCTGGTCTGCATAGCGGATGACCATGGCTTCTTTTTCTCCGGACAAAGAGAGCACGTAGCGTGTCGCTTCCTCCAGATCACCGAATTCATCGATGAGTCCCAGGCGTTTTGCTTGCTCACCGGAATAGACACGGCCGTCAGCGATTTCCAGTACGCGTTGGCGGGAGAGATTGCGGCCTTTGACGATCACGTCGACGAAATTGTTGTAGCTTTCGTTGACGAGTGTCTGGAAAATTTGCCGTTCCGGGTCCGTCAGTGGCCGGGATGGACTGCCGATGTCTTTGAAGCGTCCGCTTTTGATCGCGTATTGATGCACACCCAGCTTGTTCGCAGCTTCACTATAGTTAAACAGATTGAAAATCACGCCGAGACTGCCAGTTAGTGTGTTGGGATTGGCAAAAATCGCATCGCCCGTCGTGGCCAAGTAATAGCCGCCAGAGGCCGCTGTGGAACCCATGCTGACGACAATAGGAAGATTGCGGACCTGTTTGAGACGTAGCAAGCGTCTGTGTAATTCATCGGTAGCAACGACCTCTCCACCTGGACTATCAATGCGAAGGACGACTGCTTTTACCAGCTCGTCCTCTTCAATTCGGCGTAGCTGTTCAGTTAATAGCTCCGTCATCGAAGGCACCCCAGCGCTATTCTGTTGCCCCGAAATAACGCCGTTCACAAACAGCTGCACAATTTTGCTGTTGCCATAGCCCGAAACCACATTTTCTTCCCAAGCGAACCCAGGATGGTCGACGAGATCTGTATAAGTCCCGTAAATACCTTCCACCAAAAGCCCTAATAGAAAAACGGCCAGTACAATTACGAGAGCAACCCATTTTTTTCGATGCATGAAAACCACCTCACACTTAGCATGAGCCGCCGGGAGCATAGTTACGCATGCGACAAGCACTGGAAAAAATGGGATTGAGGCGATTATCTACGAGGAGGCACCAAAAGGTTAAGTATCAAATTCATGCAATTTTTAGACTATTACGGTAAAATGAAAGTGCAAGAACCACAATCAAGCTTGTTTTATCGCGATAGGGGGATAGACAAATGATTATACAGGTGTCGAATTTGACGAAGAACTACGGCGACCTAAAAGTGTTGAAGGGTATTACGACTCAGGTAGCAGAAAAGGAAGTAGTCTGTGTCATTGGTCCGTCTGGCTCGGGCAAGAGCACGTTTCTTCGTTGCTTGAATCAGCTGGAGGAAATGAGCAGCGGAAAGATTGTCATCAACGGACATGATTTGTCAGACCCCAAGACCGATATAAATAAAGTCAGAGAAGAGGTCGGGATGGTTTTTCAGCGATTTAATCTCTTTCCGCATAAAACGGTGCTGGAAAACGTCATGCTGGCCCCAGTAAAAGTAAAGAGGATGTCTCAGGAAGAAGCCCGCAAGCAAGGGTTGGCTCTCTTGCAGAAGGTAGGGCTCCAGGACAAGGCCGATGTGTATCCCGAGCGGCTGTCAGGGGGGCAGATGCAACGGGTCGCAATCGCAAGGGCGCTCGCCATGAATCCAAAGGTTATGTTGTTTGATGAGCCGACATCCGCCTTAGACCCGGAGCTGGTAGGAGAGGTGCTTGCTGTCATCAAAAATTTAGCCAAAGAAGGCATGACAATGGTGATCGTAACGCACGAAATGAATTTTGCCAAGGAAGTGGGTGACCGAATCATTTTTATGGATCAAGGTATCATCATGGCAGAAGGTCATCCCAGCGAGGTATTTGGCAATAACGTCAACGATCGCTTGCGTTCGTTCTTGGGCAAGGTATTGGCGTGAAAAAGAAAGGCACCAGTTGCTTCGTTTCGTATCATGAAAAACGAGGCACTGGTGCCATATTATTTTGCCGCATCCAACAATTGACTGACCGTGACAAATCGATAGCCCTGCGACCGCAAATCCGTGATGAGCTCCCGGAGAGCGGCGACTGTTTGTCGTTGGTTTAAGCCCCCATCGTGAAACAGGATGATATCCCCGGAGGAGACATTACTCTTGACGCTTTTGGCAATGACGTTAGCCGTGCGTGCCAAAGACCAATCACGAGGATCAATCGACCAGTGAATGATGTCGTAGCCACTGGATTGAACCGCATTCATGACATCATGTGTCAGGATGCCGTAGGGTGGACGGTAGTATTGCGCCAGAATGCCGGTCGTCTTCAGAATGGAGCGCTCTGCATGCTTGATTTCTTCGTACACTTCATGCTCGGTTAGCTTATTCAGATCAAAATGGTGGTAGCCATGGTTGCCGATTTCATGCCCAGCCTTGTAAATCCACTGCATGACTTTTGGGTGTTTATCCACTTGTGAGCCAAGGACAAAAAAAGTAGCGCGAACGTTGTACTGATGCAGCACCTCAAGAATTTTGGGCGTATAGATAGCATCCGGCCCATCATCAAAAGTGAGGGCGACGACCTTTTTCTCCGTGTCGATTCTGTGGATCGGTTCATATGAAGGCAGTGTTTGCTGGGCAAAAGCAGGTAGGGTGCCGTAGCCAAGAAGGCAGGCGAGTAGCAAGGCGTACCGTATGCATTTGCGCACGAACAATCGCCTCCTTCTTCTGGGATGTGATTAGGTTCACCTCCTGCTAGGGAAAACATGCTACCAAAAGAAAACAGCGGTCAGAGTAGGTGGCGGTTATGTTAAAATGGAAGAACCGTACATAGGAGAGGAGAGAGTTTGGTGGAACTCCGCGGTATTTTGCAAGGACTAACACACGAGTATCATGGAGGGGACAAGCCGGTAGACTACTATTTGAATATTGGTGAAGATCGCCTTCCGCTTAATGAATGGCTGGGCAGTGAATTGACGATTTCGTTTTTAGGCGAAAAAAACTGTATTGCCTGTGGCCGTAAAACAAACAAAACGTTTAACAGCGGGTATTGCTATCCCTGTTTTACCAAACTGCCGGAAAATGACTTGTGCATCGTCAAGCCGCATGAATGTCATTTTGACTTGGGGACTTGCCGGGACGAGAGCTTTGGCGAGAAATATTGCATGATCCCTCATTTTGTCTATTTGGCAGTGTCAAGTGATATAAAGGTAGGATTGACTCGCAAGCATAATGAATTGAGACGCTGGGTGGATCAAGGCGCGATTCGCGCGATTCCGATTGCGGAGGTTCCGACTCGTCGAATGGCTGGGGAGCTTGAATTCCACTTGAGCCAGTTTTTGCCGGACAAGACCAACTGGCGCAAAATGCTCAAGGGAGATGTCAAGGAAATCGACTTGCTTGCCATGCGTGACGAAGTGTATGGTCATTTTCCTGAACAGTTTAAAGCATTCCAATATCGCGAGGATGAATGGGTAGATATTGCTTATCCGATTTTGGAGTCACTGGATAAAATCAATTCCAAATCGCTTGATAAAGAAGAACAGCTCGGTGGCCGATTGATCGGTGTAAAAGCACAGTATTTGATCTTTGAAAATGGTGTATTCCAGGTGAGAAAGCACGCTGGCTACCAAGTCGAGATCAAAGCAAAGCCATCTGCATAATGAAATGCAAACTCCTCACACTAGGACATGTGAAGGAGGATGGGGAGATGGATGAGCACATTGAGTATACCATGCCTTTAACCGGGACACTGGCTGAGGCAGTGGAAGACGAGAATGCCGAGCAACTAGGGGTGCCCTTCTCGCCGCTTTCGCAAATGTGGCAGGTGAATCCGGATGCTCGGACGAATGAAGAAGAGACTGCAAAAAGCAGGCGCAATGAAAGCAACATGCCGCAATAGCAGCACGTATGAACGACAGCCAGAAGACAGTCATGGCTGTCGTTTTTGTTTAGTACGGTGAATACGTGAGGAGGCAGAGGTGGTATGCAAGTCTGGTTGCATTCTTTTTGGGTAGCGATGGTGCTAATCGGTTGCATGTGGGGGATGTACGAAATCGGGGAAAAGCAGATCGGAAATATGAATACGAAAAAAGCAGCACTTGAAACGCCGATTATTTCCACACAAGCGAGTCATAAGTTGGTGGACCGTGACGCCGTTGTTGAAGCGTTTGATTGGACAGACGACAAGGGTGTAGGCCTCGAGTATAACGAAGCTGAGCTGTTACAAATGCAAAAAGATCCGGACAACCATAACTACAAAAAAGTTCTCCGCCGCTTTGTACAGAGTGAGTTGAAAACGGAAATCGAGAGCTTTCAAACGATAGGCAGTCAATTAAATCCCAGGAGAATTCTTGTAGCGACGACAGAAGGCATGCTGTACGAGGTGACGATGAAAAAAAGGAGTAATCATGGGCAAATTTGGACGATAGAAGGATACAATATGACGGCTGGATATAGGACGGATGTGGAGCAAAAGCAAGACCTACTGCCGGAAGATATGTATCCAACCTATCGTGTGATGGAGCTAGCCGAAGCCGATTTGCAAATCCAAGCGTGGGCGAAGCCGCTTATTCAAAACAGTCAGGGTCATACATTTAACACCGCTCTAAACGGCAAAACATATCTCTTGATCAAAACATCGCAGAGTGAAACAGATTCGGTGGAGGTTGAGGGAATTAGAATCTGGGTGGAAGAAATGCTCGTCCATTATCAAACATATGAATTTGGAGAAGGGGCAGATCGTTCCATACTTAATAACTACTTGCTGATTGAAGTGCCGGAAACTGCAGAATCTGGTGTGACGTTTTACAATACGGTAACCGTTGTCCGCTAGGTGTACTTCTTTTACAATGAAAGAAACGACGACATAAACCAAAAGCGAGGAAATACATATGACGATGAAAGCTTACCTGTACAACAAATGTGATACATGCCGCAAAGCGAAAAAATGGCTCACCGATCAAAAGATTAGCTTCGAAGAAATTCCGATTGTTGATGCACCGCCGTCAAAAGAGGAGCTACGCCAAATTTGGCAGACAAGCGGCCTCGATTTGCGCAAGTTTTTCAATGTGAGTGGTGTCCAATACCGCGAGCTGGGCTTGAAGGACAAGCTTCCTGCGATGTCAGAGGATGAAATGCTTGATCTATTGGCTTCCAATGGCAAGCTGATCAAACGGCCTCTGATCGCAAGCGATCGTACCGTAACCCTTGGTTTCAAAGAAGAAGAACTGGAGAAGGCTTGGGGAGGGAAGGCATGATGCGCCAACCTTCCAAAAGGCTGAACCATCTCACCGCCGATATTTTTTCAGAAATGGAGGCTCGCAAACGGAAAGTTGCCAAAACAAGAACGGTATACGACTTGAGCATCGGCAGTCCTGATCAGCAGCCTGACGAGAAGCTTCTGCAAACATTAATCCATGCCATCCAGGAACCAACCGCTTTTCGCTATCCATTGAGCGATGGAACGGCGGCCTTCAGAGAAGAGGTCGCCCGCTGGTATCAGTATCGTTTTGGGGTGGAGCTCGCGCCAGATGGGGAAGTTCATTCCTTGATGGGGTCACAGGATGGTTTGGCTCACTTTGCTTTGGCATGGACCGATCCAGGAGATATCGTCCTCGTACCTGATCCCGGGTATCCGATCTACGAAGGCAGTATACATTTGGCGGGAGCGATACCTTACCGGATGCCTCTGCGGGCAGAAAATGAATTTTTGCCAAAGCTGACAGACATTCCGGAGGAGATTGCGGCTCGTGCAACGTTCATGATTCTGAACTATCCGAATAATCCGGTTTCCGCGATCGCTACCCTTGCCTTTTTTGAAGAGGTCGTGGCTTTTGCCAAGCGGTTTGACATTATCGTGGTTCATGATTTGGCCTATTCGGAGATGGTGTTTGACGGCTATCAAGCGCCGAGCTTTTTGCAAGTGCCGGGTGCGAAGGAAGTGGGAATTGAATTTAATTCGTTTTCCAAGA
Organism: Brevibacillus sp. NRRL NRS-603; assembly: GCF_003013445.1. Lineage (NCBI taxonomy): Bacteria > Bacillati > Bacillota > Bacilli > Caryophanales > Paenibacillaceae > Brevibacillus > Brevibacillus sp. NRRL NRS-603. The sequence goes on from NZ_PXZN01000037.1 coordinate 52,196, forward strand.
GCTTCAACATGGCAGGCTGCCGGATCGCTTACGTTGTAGGGAATGCAGACATCATCAAACCGCTTGCGATTGTAAAATCCAATATCGATTACGGCGTCTTTTTGCCTGTACAGCAAATGGCCATTGAGGCTTTGCGGTATGATCGGGAATCGGGTGGGAAAAACACAGTTGCCCCTGTTTACCAAGAACGGCGTGATGTGTTGCTGGAGGCATTGGCAAAGGCAGGGTGGAGCATTCCATCTCCAAAGGCGACTATGTTCGTTTGGGCAGCTGTACCGAAAGGGTGGACGTCACGAGAGTTTGCCTTCGCGTTACTGGAGAAAGCCGGAGTCGTGGTCGTTCCGGGAAGTGCCTTCGGCGAAGAAGGAGAAGGGTATGTGCGAATTGCTCTCGTCCAACCTCCTGAGACCCTGTTAGAGGCTGCGGCTGCCATCAATCAATCCGGGATTCTCCGCATGAAAACAAGCGTGTAACAGTTGAAGTCAAAAAAGAGGGGATGAGCTTTCATGCGTTTGCGGGAAGAAATGCCTGACTTTCCTGGGATTACGGAGTGGATCAACGGGCAAGCAACCAAAGCCGATTTGGCTGGAAGTCCTGTTTTGGTTCATATCTGGTCCGTCAGTTGTTACATGTGCAAGGAATCGATGCCAAGCATAAATGAATGGCGAGACCAATACGCTGCTAACGGGTTGAAGGTCATTGGAATTCATATGCCTCATTCGGAAAAAGATACAGACATCGAGATGATCAAGAAGGCGATTGCAGAACAACATTTGACACACCCTATTGCAATCGATAATGATAGAAGGACAGTCGATGCATTCCAGAATGAATACGTCCCCGCTTTTTATTTGTTTGACGAGGCTCTTCAGTTACGTCATTTTCAGGCAGGAGAGAAGGGTCTCCAACTGGTAAAAAAACGCTTGTTCAGAATTTTGGGGATCGAAGAGGAATCCTAGAATGTTCGTCTAATTATGTATGTGTAATGGATTGTACCCGATAGGAGGATATGTAAACGATGGAATTCCCGAAAAATCTACGTTACAGTGAAGAGCATGAGTGGGTGCGAGTAGAAGGAAACAAGGCGTACATCGGAATCACTTCTTTTGCTCAATCAGAGCTGGGTGACATCGTGTTTGTCGAGTTGCCTGAGGTAGGCGCGACAATCCAACAGGATGAGCCGTTTGGCAGCGTGGAATCGGTAAAAACCGTTTCTGAACTGTACGCTCCTGTAACTGGTAAAGTAGTAGAAGTAAATGGCGAACTGGAAGACGCACCTGAACTGGTTAACTCTTCGCCATACGAGCAAGCATGGATGATCGTCGTCGAATTGTCTGATACAGCTGAGTTGGACAAGCTGATGGATGCAGACAAATACGAAGCGATGGTAAAAGAATAGGAAACAAAAAAGCCGGGGCTTTTGTGCTCCGGCTTTTCTTCGTTTATGGAAGGTCTACTCCAACTTGAATGTTCGTACTGCATCATTAAGTTCTTCTGCCATTTTTGCCAGCATCGTTGCAGCCGAAGAGATTTCCTCCATGGACGCGGTCTGTTCTTCCGCTGCTGCTGCAACGGTTTGTGAGTTGCCGGCTGATTGTTCTGCGATTTGTGTAATATGGGTAATGGCGGATACAATCGTTTGCATTTGCTGACTGATCTTGCTCATTTCCGTTGTCACTTCATTCATGCGGATGAGCAACCCTGACGTGGAGCCAGTAATTTGCTCAAATGCATTTCCTGTTGAGCGAACAAGAGTCATGCCTTCTCCCAAAATAGAAGCACCATGATTCATTGCCGCAATGGCTGAGCCTGTGTCCTGTTGAATCACTGTGACGATGTGACTGACCTGCTCGGCCGCAGAGCTGGACTGCTCGGCCAGCTTGCGCACCTCGTCGGCTACAACGGCAAAACCTCGTCCTTGTTCTCCGGCGCGAGCTGCTTCGATAGCGGCGTTCAGTGCAAGCAGGTTTGTTTGATTGGCGATCGTCGTGATGAGTGAGATCATTTCTCCAATCTCTTGGGAGCGTTGGCCTAGCGCATTGACAATGGTAGAGGTCTTGGCCATCTGGCTATGGATTACATCCATGTGCTCGACCGTTTTGGCTGCCATCTGATTGCCATCTGTGGCTTGGCGGTTCGCTTCTTGTGTAGAGAGACTTACATCCTCAATGCCTTTTTCCATCGTTTCGATGTGTACGGCAATCTCGTTGATAACTTCATAGCCTTGAACGGTCGCGTCCACTTGCTGCTCCGTACCGTAGGCAATTTCTTGAACGGATTGAGCGATCTGCTCTGTTGCTTTGCTCGTCTGCTCCGCACTTGCCATCAATTGTTCAGACGTAGCAGCCACCTGTTGAGCGTTGAAGCTGACTTGACCCAGCGTTTCGCGCAAGGTTGCCGTCATGGAGTTGAAGCGATTTGCCATAACCCCCATCTCGTCGGCTGTCTGAATATCCATGGAAGCGGTAAAATCGCCATTGGAGAGGGCATGCGCCAGCTGGTTGGCTCGATCGATTTGTTTGGTCAAGTATTTGCTGAAGTAATAAATGACAGCAATCATGATCAACAGACCGATCAGACTCACCGTACAAAGCTCAAAGAACAAGTCGTAGAGCGGATCGGCAATTTCTTTTTCTGGCATCACGAGAGCGATCGTCCAGTTTGTATCTCCAAGCTCTTGAAAATAAACACGATTGATGCCGTTTTCATCGGTAAACGTCTTCATTCCTGATTTCTCTTCTAGAAGAGAAGGACCTATTGCTGCCAAGGAAGCATTCTCGTCAGATTGAACGGAATGATTCATCAGCTTGTCTGCTTGAGGATGAGCGAGGTATCTCCCTTTTTGATCCACCAAAAAGGCCCAGCCTGTTTCCCCTACTTTTGTACTGGAGACGAGCTTTTCCACGTCAGTGAGCGTAATATCGTCTGTAGCCACACCCAAAAGCTTTTTATCCGGAGTGTAGAATGGGGCTACTACCGTCACCATCGAGACCTTGGAAACCTCGTCAAAGTAGGGCTCGGAATAATCCGTTTCCTTCTTGGTCGAAATACCGAGCTTGTACCAGTCTTGATTTGGATAGTTATAAGAATCGCTGCTGTACTCATCTGTAATGGTAACCTTGCCGTCGGTCTTAGCCCCGTAAGTAGCAACAAGTTTCTTGTTCGGGTCAAAAGCGTGAGGTTCCATGAAAATTCCCATTCCAACCGTCGTATCATTAATGAGAACAGTTTTGGACAGCAGGGAATTTAACTGCTCTAGCGAATTTGTAACAGGACCGACTTCAATAAAGCGAGCCATACTCAACGTTACCTTGCTATGGGCTTCCAGTTGCTTTTCCACATTACTGCCGACCATATCTAGTTGATAGTTCATTTTGTCTTCAATTTCCCGATTCAGTTGGTCGACAGAGAACCAGAAACCGATGCCCACGACGAGCAAAAGAGTCAAGATAATGACAGGCAGAGTAATGGTCAGTGTTCGAGCACGAAGACTTTTGAAACGAAGCATGAAACCGCTCTCCTTTGAATTTTTGCTAAAATGATTATTATTCCTTATTATCGGATAGATTAAGACTACCTGTTATGATGGATTTAGGCAAATGAGGAGAAATATTCATACTAATCAGAAAATGTTGCATGAATCTAAGCAAATCGAGTAAAATGGATAGACGAAATCTTACTTCGATTCATTTATTGGTAGCATTTGCGGGTGGAGTGTTAGTGGGCATATAAGCTACAATGCGGATACAGACAAAGTTTCGACCAAAAAACGGACATGGACGTTTCATTGGCGAATAGGGAGGGAGACTATATGAGTTTTTGTTGTGGTGCTGGAATGGTAGGTTCCGTAGGCTCAGTCCGTCATTATAAAACGCTTGTACACAATGTCCCGATCATGTTTTGTCCTGTATGTGACAGAATTGAGGTTCATCCCGGTATTGAGGGAGAATATGAAATTTTAGTAGAATATGCTCAAGGAGATCAGGCTCCAGAAGTGGATTTTGCTGACTTTGTGAGTGTTGACAATACATCCGAGTTGTTTGAGAATTGTACCATGACGGATGAAGCTGCCAGCTTCGCCGAAGTGTTAAAGCAGCAGATCGATATTTCACTTGATCTGCTCGGGGTCGCCAAGGAGTTACAGGATGACGATTGGCGGGAAGCATTGATGATTCGTTTAAGACGGTTAAGCGAGCGATTGAAGCAGTACAATAAAAGAAAAGCTAATGTCGCACAAGAACGCATGACCTGAGTTGACGTGGGAGGCAGTGTGAATGTTTCATTTGAAAGCCGTTCACCACATCGCATTGAATTGTAGTGATGTTGTGAAGGTAGCTCGTTTTTTTAAGGACATTTTGGAAGTCCCTATCCCGGAAGAGAATATGACGGAAGGAGCACCTGTCTACTTTCAAATTGGCACATACACACGGATCGGTCTTCATCCTCATGGCGGGGAAGCTGGGAAAGGCGGCGTAGGGCAAGTCGATCATCTCGCCTTCTCTGTGCAGAGCCGAGCTGAGCTGGACTATCTGGTCGATAAGCTGGAGGCAGAAAATATTTGCTATCGTGGCCCAATTACACAGCCTACTAGCTATAATTTGTATTTTGAGACACCCGATGGTCACCACCTTGAGGTGCGACTGGATAAAGACGAGTTTGATGAGTAGTGTTTGCGAAAAAGCATCTGCGTAAAGCGGATGCTTTTTTGTTGTGGATGATCTTCCTAAGTTCTAAAAGGTATCGACGAACACGAAAAAGCTGGTGAGAAGAAAAAGCACAGGGCTCGCAGACCTGAACTACTACCCTAGAAAT
>NZ_PXZN01000038.1:0-71936 GCF_003013445.1 Brevibacillus sp. NRRL NRS-603
AACCAACTGCCACAAGGCGTGCTGCAACTGCTCCGTTAAGAACTGTTGCAGTTTCATTGATAGACTTCGAGTAATCGAAGTCTATCTTTATTTTCTACTAGAGTAGTGCTGGGATTTTTAAAAGGTAAAAATGAAAGGCTGCCGATTGTTATCGGCAGCCAATTTCTTGAGGTTTATTTAATTCTTTTAGAAACCATGCTCTAACGTATAAGAGCCATTAAGGTTACTAATCATTGTAAAGCAGTATAACCCCCCGTATTCACTATATACTGTGAAATAACCATAAGTATTATTTAAAAATTCCTGTGCATTAGGGAATAACGTTTTTATATCCATTCCTTTACTAAAATTCTCTAAATGCTTCTCATAGAGTATAGTGGTTTCAATGAATGTATTCTTGTCACTAGAGTACAAACGAATATTTAATGGAGTGCTTTCTGTAGACTTATATATTTGGGGATTATCTACAATAATCAGTTTTGAATGGTGAGAGAAGCTACTTACGCACAAGCACCACCATAGCTTTTTGGGAGGTCTCAGGCAAGTCATAACTCCTAGGCTGCATTCGGCTGGGAGTAATCCTGTATCATTTTCACAAACTAAACCGGTAACGAGACGTGTCGGCAGTACCCCGTCTTTTTTCTTGAAAGTTAACGATTGCTCGCCTTTGATTGGGAGTAGAACGTGTTCACCTGTTTGAAAATCTTTTTGACTATTTAGGTAAGAAACTTCATATGAACCCGGATCAGAATCTGGATAAATGATAACGTATTTATCATCGACGTCACAATCAGGCACATTCATGTAGGCATGAATATCATCCATATCAACTTTATCAGTGCCATGATTTGAGTAATTAAAGTTTGAATGAGTAATTTGATAATCTAATCCATCTAATGACTCATTCCCCACTAAAAGCCTTGTAAAAGCATCTGAAACAGCAAAGGAAATATTGGCGTTCGCTACTTGACCATCTAACCAGTGAGACAAATCTGGAAAATAATCAGACGGATAGAGTTTTACAGTGCTATAAGGTGAAAGACTAGGCAGCTCAATGAGAGTTTGGCGAATCTCATTGTTAGGTCCCGTTATGCGAAGAGTAATCGTTTGGCTATCTTTTGCTTTGCCCCCATTATGGAAAACGCAGAATGAGCGAACGGTATTCGTATCGCGAAGGGTCCAGCAAGACTCTTCTCCTTTCGTTATGGTCTGACCCTCTTCTATTTCATATGGAGAATAGGTTCGTGAATAGCTATGAACCATGGAAATACTCTGCTTTGTTTCATAAATGGCCATTATAGCGGCGTAGGGGATGAATAAGTTTTTTGTACTAAAGACTTCAATTTCAATACTTCCTTCAAAAAATGAGTGGGGCTGTAAGTCGGGAGAGAAATTAATTACCTCGCCATTTTCAAAGGATAGCTCTTCTCTTTTTATTAAAGTACCAGCCATATCACGAGTTGAAGCCACAATAGCAACTTCGATTCCTCTTTTTAACTTCCAATAGTTCATGAATGAGAGGGTTGTTGAAATATCAGGAGCGGACTTATAGTAAAATATTGCAGATGATCGGAGTACCAGACCAAATTTTTTGTTAAAATTATCACGTTGGGAAATGGTTATTTTATCGTTTTTTTCAATTATATCTTGCTTCATGGTGTACCTCTCCTTTAACGAGATTGTTACAGTAAGTAGCTACTACTATTTCTTTCGGATTAAATTGAGTTCCATTGCATAATGAAATTATTATTACATTTTACGGGGGAAGATAATGTTAAATTTACTGACGGTTATACGAAATAATTTTACTATTGCCCCTCAAATAGTAAATGCTAAAAAGGTAATAGAGCTATTAGAGTATGACTTAAATATGACTCCCGAAGAATTGGCTTTACATATTTATATTATTCAACGGAAAATCATTGATTGTTTTGGTGAATCAAACTCCAAAGAACTATTACAAGTGCTTAGCTATATACAGCGAATGTATACTCAAGTGGAAATTTATTACTCTGCTGAAATAGGAATTAATTTAAGGATTATTCATGGGTTGGGTACAGTTATTGGAGCACGTGTTGAAATTAGGGATAATGTGACTATCTATCAAAATGTTACTTTAGGTGATAAAGGTGATGGAAGTAGAAGACGGCCTAGAATTGAGGACAACGTAACAATTTTTGCAGGTAGTAAAGTTTTAGGCGGTATTACTATAGGAGCCAATTCTATTATTGGAGCCAACTCGGTAGTTTTAGACTCATTCCCAGAAAACTCGATTATTGCGGGCAGTCCAGCTCGTTTGATCAGTACTACGCGAAAATAATATAATCTTATTATAAAAAGCAACCGTGTTCTTTAGTAAGGAACACGGTTGTGATCTTATCGGGATTACAAACTAATGAAAAGTCAAAAATTGCTTTTAACTTTTCAGTTGAATTTCGCCGATAAAATAAACAGAGTGTGATTATGGGAGGCGTACAATATGCGATTGTCTATTTTAGACGAGGAATATATTTTTGAAAATACAAGTTCAGCCATGATGCAACTTCTAGAAGTTATCAACGCTAAAATAAAAGACAATGACCTTCTCGTAAGTCATCTTACAGTTAATGGTGTAGAAGTGTTTTCGAATTTCGAGAGTTACTTAAATGAAAATTTATCGGATGTCGAAATAGTAGTCGTCTATACAACGAACTCAAGTAAACTAGTTAACGAAATAATGCTATCTACTGAAGAATACGTGGATAGAGCAATTCCACAAGTGAAAAGTCTGTCTGAACAATTTTATCAGGGAGCGACAAATGATACATGGTTGGCATTTGGAGAAATGTTAGAGGGATTGCAATGGTTTCAGCAGATCTCTCTGTTTATTCAAAAGCAAGCGTTGCAGCCAGAATTATTAAATTTTGCAGCAGAAACTTTAGATTTTACAGATGAGTTAAGAAGTCTTGAGGAAGCTGTAGAACAGCAGGATGTTATTCTAATAGGCGACATCATTCTCTATGAAATACTGCCGAAATTCGAGGGAATATCCGGTAACATTGGCGAAATAAACAGTAATGAGGTATTGGATAATGTTGTTAATTGATAATATTACTTTCCTAAGAAAATTTTGCCCGACTACTTGGCAGTATATAAAAGATAGGGAAGAACACATCCGGCATGAGAATATCCGTGTTGAAACAACAAAAAATGAAAAACTTACGATTGTAGTAAAGACTGAGACGGGATGGAACTACCTTCACAGTAAATACAATCCGGAGGTAGAAGCCGAACAAATTCTGAGCCTGAACGAAAGTTATGCAGGAAAACATGTTTTCTTCTATGGGATTGGATTGGGATATCACGTTGAAGAATTTATTCGAAGAAACCCTGAAGTATCTTTTAGTATTTATGAACCGAACCTCGAGGTTTTTTATGGACTTTTGTTACACAAGAAAATATCGGATATAGCCAATAAACATACAAAGAATATATTTGTAGGAGAAGATATATCAAGTCTCTCTCAAAACCTTCAAAACTTTATTAACTCTGTAAACGAAGAAGTTATTTTTGTGATTCTTCCTAGTTACGAGCGAATTTTTAAAGAACAAACGATACAGTTTATCGAAGAATTCCGCGATAAAGTTTTCAATAAGCGTGCAGGAATAGCAGCAAACATGTTCTATGAAAAATGGATTCCAATTAATAGCATAATCAATCTGCCTACAACATTTAAAACACCGAATATACTGCATGAATTACCACAAGATTTTAAGGGAAAGCCAGCCATACTAGTTGCAGCTGGTCCATCCCTTGATTATGAGTATGAAAACCTACGTTACATTAAGGACAACGGGTTAGCTTATATTTTTTCGGTGGGTTCTTCTATTAATTCGTTAATAGAAAATAATATTTTACCTGATGCTGCTTGTACTTACGATGGAAGCCCAGAAAATCACCTTGTTTTTAAAAAGGTAGTGGAACTTGGGATAACTAATATACCTTTAATCTATGGAAGTATTGTCGGATATGAGACAATTCGTAAATATCCTGGGCCACTTTTAAATTTCTTAGTCGCGAGAGATGTTCTTGCTCCACTACTTTTGAAAAGAGAAGACGGCAAAAAATTAGATTACGTTGATAACTCAAAGTCGATCGCAATCATAACTTTACAGTTATTATATAAATTAGGTTTCGATATGGTTGTGTTAGTAGGGCAAAACCTTGCATATTCAAAAGACCGTTGGTACTCAAAGGGAATTGAATATTACAGGGAAATAAGTGAACTGCAAAAGAAAGATGCAATAGTTGTCAAAGACGTAGAAGACAACGATATATATACGAACAGAGGATTTGAGGTATTTAGAAAGGAAATGGAGTTTTATGTTAATCAATACCATGATTTAGAGGTAATTAACACGACAAAAGGCGGAGCCAAAATCGCGGGTACAAGCTACCTATCTTTAGAACATGTAATTGCTGAACGTTTAACGAAGAAGCAGATTGTAAATCAAAACTGGATAATAAAGAAGGAAACTAGCTATGATCGTGGTTTCTTTGAAAAGCAATTTGAGTGGATTTTGGAGCAGCAATTGAAGCTAGAAAACATGTACGATTCATTTGAGAATATTTTGGAAGAAATGAGACAAGCATCAAGCTCAAAAAATTTAAAAAGACTTGGGAGATTATTTACAGAATTTGACCGATTATTTGATAAGCTGCAAGATAATAAAGTGTACTTACTACTTATTCAGTCGATGAACACAAATCACTTTGAGAGTATCCTGAAAATGTTTCAAGAACTTCGGATTACGAGGGACCAAATTGCGAAAGCAGAGAGAGTTATTAGTGAATTTAGTACTTATCTTTCTTCTTGCCGGGCTGATTTAGAAAGTGTGAAAAAGCTACTTGAGTCTACTTCTGAAAATATGACTGAACATATGCAGAGAGTTGAATAGTTTGGGGAGAAAACAATGACAACAAGGGGAAAAAAGATACTGGTTACAGGTGCAGATGGATTCATAGGATCTCACTTAACTGAACGGTTGGTTCGCTTAGGATATGATGTGAAAGCATTCGTTAATTATAACTCCTTCAATTCTTGGGGATGGCTAGACCATTCACCAAATGAAATAGTAAGTGAATTAGATGTTTTCGCTGGCGATATTCGTGATCCACACGGAATAAAGCAGGCAATGAAAGATTGTGATACAGTGTATCACTTAGCCGCATTGATCGCCATTCCGTATTCATATCACTCTCCAGATACTTATGTCGATACAAATGTGAAAGGAACCCTTAACATTTTGCAGGCTGCAAAGGAATTAGGGGTTTCAAAAGTTGTTCATACTTCTACGAGTGAAGTTTATGGAACGGCACAGTTCGTACCGATTACAGAAGAACATCCACTTCAAGGGCAATCGCCGTACTCAGCGAGCAAAATTGGTGCAGATCAGATGGCAATCGCGTACTATAGCTCGTTTGGATTGCCTGTGTCAATAATAAGGCCCTTTAATACATACGGTCCTAGACAGTCAGCACGAGCGGTAATCCCTACAATCATCACACAAATCGCGAACGGACAACAATCTATTCGATTAGGCTCTCTTCATCCAACTCGTGATTTTAATTATGTGGAAGACACAGTTCGAGGTTTCTTGGCTGTAGCTCAATCAGATAAATCAATTGGAGAAGTTATTAATATTGGAAGTAACTATGAAGTATCGATCGGACAGACTGTAGAGATGATTGCGGAATTAATGGGAAGTAAAATTGAGATATTTTCTGATGATCAACGGATCCGCCCTGTAAAGAGTGAGGTAGAACGACTTTGGGCAGATAATACGAAAGCAAAAGAGTTATTAGGATGGGAACCAACATATGCTGGCGTAGATGGCTTGAGGAGAGGTTTGTCTCAAACAATTGAATGGTTCTGCAATCCTGATAATCTAAAACAATACAAAGCAGGTTTTTATAATCTATGAATAATTACGTGGATATCCAAACACTGGTTAATCAACTTAAGAGTGTCGTAGCTATAGACAATGATTTCATTGCCTTGCATGAACCGTCTTTTCAAGGGAATGAATGGACTTATGTGAAGGATTGTCTCGATACAGGATGGGTATCTTCTGTAGGGAAGTATGTAGATCAATTCGAGGATATGCTAAGGGATTACACGGGAATTAAGCATGCGGTAGCAGTAGTGAATGGAACAGCTGCATTGCATATAAGTCTTATGCTAACCGGCGTAGAACAGGGTGATGAGGTGCTAGTGCCTACCTTAACCTTTATTGCAACAGCCAATGCAGTATCTTATTGTGGTGCAGTTCCTCACTTTGTAGATAGCTCAGAACTAACACTTGGTATGGATCCGATAAAACTCCAGCAATATTTACAGGAAATTGCTGAAGTGCGTGACGGATTCTGCTATAACAAGTTTTCTGGTCGACGGATTAAAGCAGCTATTCCTATGCATACATTTGGTCATCCAGTTGATTTGGATCCCTTGCTTGAAGTTTGCCAACGATACCATATTGATCTGATAGAAGATGCGGCTGAATCGTTAGGGTCATACTATAAAGGCAAACATACGGGAAACTGGGGGAAGTTATCGACCCTCAGCTTTAACGGCAATAAAATTGTAACTACCGGTGGTGGTGGCGCAATTTTAACAAATGATGATGAATTAGCGAGATTAGCTAAGCATATAACGACAACTGCGAAAGTCAAACACACGTGGGCTTTTTTGCACGATCAAGTGGGATTTAACTACCGCCTACCGAATATTAATGCCGCTTTAGGTTGTGCCCAATTGGAGAGGTTGCCTCAGTTTATTCGGAACAAACGGTCATTAGCAGTCATGTATCAAGCAGCCTTATCTAAAACAGATGGGGCAAGACTCTTTCTTGAACCTTCATTTGCGGAAAGTAATTACTGGTTACAAACTATTATCCTTGACGATACATATATGGGTGCTCGTGATGATATTTTAAACTTTACAAATGAGCAGGGTTTTATGACAAGACCAGTATGGACTTTGATGCATCGGTTAGCAATGTATGAGAATTGTCCTAAAATGGACCTTTCAATTGCAGAACGTTTAGAAAGAAAATTAATTAACGTACCAAGTAGTCCATTTCTTGGGGGAAATCATGAATAGACGTAAAATTTGTGTTGTTACGGGAACGCGTGCCGAATATGGCCTTTTATATTGGCTCATGAAGGAAATTGAAAGTGATGAAAGTTTTGAGCTGCAAATCGCTGTTACAGGAATGCATCTTTCGCCAGAGTTCGGCCTAACGTATAAATTAATTGAACAAGATGGCTTTACTATTCATGAGAAAATAGAAATGTTGTTATCGAGTGACACTCCGGTTGGTATTGCGACATCGCTTGGATTAGGAACCATTGGCTTTGCTTCTGCTTTTGATCGTCTTAAACCAGATATTGTTGTCGTCTTAGGAGACCGATTTGAAACAATGGCAGCTACTCAAGCTGCAATGATTGCAAGAATTCCTATTGCCCATCTATATGGTGGCGAAATTACTGAAGGAGTTATAGATGAGGCTATCCGACATTCTATTACAAAGATGGCTCACTATCATTTTGTTTCAACTGACTCTTATCGCAAAAGAGTGATTCAATTAGGAGAACATCCAGAACGAGTTTTTAATGTAGGTGCAATTGGATTAGATAATATTCGGAAAATGAAACTGCTTACCAAAACAGAATTTGAGAATAGTATTGATTTCACTTTGGGAGAACTAAATTTTCTTGTTACCTATCATCCGGTCACTTTAGACAGGAGTGGTCCCGAAGAGACTATGCTTGAATTATTTGCTGCCCTTGATCATTTTCCGAATGCAAAAATAATATTTACAAAACCTAATTCTGATACAGATGGACGAATTATTTCTAAAATGATAGATGAATATGTTTCCGTCAATCAAAACAGAAGTATCTCCTTTACTTCATTAGGACAACTACGTTATCTAAGTGCAATTCAACATGTGGACCTTGTGATAGGAAACTCATCAAGTGGAATAATTGAAGTCCCATCTTTTAAAAAGGCAACGATCAATTTAGGAAATCGTCAACGCGGACGTTTACGAACCGATTCTATCATTGACTGTGAAGAGCAAAGAAGTTCAATAATTAATGCGATTCAGAAGGGGATTTCAATCGAATTTCAACAAGAATTACAAAATCTTCGATCCCCTTACGGTGAAGAGTATGTTTCATTAAAAATACTAGAGATTTTAAAAAACGTAGATTATAAAGATTCTTTAATGAAACCATTTTGTGATCTTGGCACATAAATGATGCGGTATTTTGCGATGCAAGTTTTCGCTTGCACAAAATGGTTTAGTTATTGGGTTGTAAGTCTGCAGAAGCTTTTATGCTATCAAAGGAGGTTCTATAGTCTATGAATAAAACTTTTATTATTGCTGAGGCTGGGGTGAACCATAACGGCTCTATCGAGATGGCTAAAAGGCTCATTGATGTAGCAGTTGAAGCGGAAGTAGATGCTGTCAAATTTCAGACGTTTAAAGCAAATAAAGTAATAAGTAAATTTGCTGAGAAGGCAGATTATCAAAAGCAAACCACAGGCTCCAATGAATCTCAGCTAGAGATGGTACGCAAGCTAGAACTTGATACTGAGGCACATTACGAGCTTCAAGAGTATTGTAATCAACAAAAAATAAAGTTTTTATCGACACCTTTTGATTTGGATAGCGTTGATTTATTGGTTAACGAAATGAGAGTAGAATTGATAAAAATTCCGTCAGGCGAGATTACAAATGCTCCTTTAATATTAAGGGTTGCTCAATCAGGTCTACCTGTAATTTTATCTACAGGCATGGCTACACTGGCCGAAATTGAACAGGCACTTGGTGTTCTCGCTTTTGGATATACTGCAGTTGATGTAAAGCCTTCAAGAAAAATGTTTCAAAATGCATTTTACAGCAGAGAGGGGCAAGAGCTTCTTCGATCAAAAGTATCTTTGCTGCACTGCACTACTGAATATCCAACCCCATATGAAGATGTGAACCTTCAAGCTATAGACACAATGAAACAAGCATTTGGTCTCAATGTTGGCTTATCCGACCATACGGAAGGAATAGCAGTCTCGATAGCAGCAGTTGCTCGTGGTGCAAAGATAATTGAGAAGCATTTTACATTAGATAAAACCCTACCAGGTCCAGATCACAAAGCCTCTCTGAATCCAAAGGAATTAATAGACATGGTAAGATCGATTCGACAAGTAGAAATGGCTATTGGTTCTCCAATTAAAGCTCCCGCCTCATCAGAGCTGAAAAATAAGGATATTGCTAGGAAGAGTCTGGTAGCTTCAAAAAATATAGCGGCTGGTGAGACATTTACTATTGAAAACCTGACTAGCAAGCGTCCAGGTAATGGCATCTCACCGATGTGTTTTTGGGATATGTTAGGGGTAAAGGCTGACAAAGACTACCAAGAAGATGAGGTCATTACTAATTATGCAAGTCGAGTTTGAACAAGCAAAAGCGATTTTTAATAGGATAGAAAATTCTCTGAAATGCCCTTCACAGGCTCCAGATTATGTTGTGATAGATGCGAAACGTGAAAAAGACTTAGAGCCCACTTTTTTTGTATATGAAGATAATGGAGAAATATACTATCACTCTTTACATAAATCTCCAATTCCTGATTCTGTTTATTATGATGTTCAGACTCCATATGGCTATGGCGGGCCAATTTCCACCACTGAAGATCCCCTTTTTTTACAGTGTGCATGGAATGCTTACTCGGAGTGGGTCCATGAGAAACAAATAGTCGCCGAATTTGTAAGATTTCATCCGATTTTGGAGAACTGGCGCTACTATCAAGGTGAAGTGATCTGTGATAGGGAAACTGTATGGATAGATTTAACTACTGAAAATCTGTTTAATGAATATCAAACTCGTGCAAAGAGAAAGATTCGAAAAGCTATAAAAAATGAACTCGTAGTACATTGGGTAACTTATGAGGAATTCTTTAGCTATTTTCCTGCTATTTACAAAGAGGTAATGAATAGCTTACAAGCAGATGACTTTTATTTTTTTCCAGAAGCCTACTTTGAAGCTTGGAAAACTGTAAATAATGTTCACTTTGCTCTATGTAAACAAGAAGATAGAGTAGTCGCAACTGTGTTTTTCTATCAAAACAGTAGCATAATGGAATATCATTTATCTGCTGCGACTGACTTGGGGAAAGAGTTGGCAGCCACACCTTTGATCATTCATGAGGCTGCATTACTTGGCAAACGTTTGGGATATAAGCAATTGCATTTGGGCGGAGGAACTAATAATCAACTCGACAATCCGTTATTCTTTTTTAAATCAGGTTTTTCTAATCAAAGAGGGAATTTTAAGGTTGGTAAAAAGATTCATCTACCTAAAATATATGACGAAATAAAAGCGGACTGGCTTAGAAGAAATCTCACTATCTCCAGTCGTATTTTGTTTTACCGATCGTAACAGGGGGAGTCTAAATGTCTTGGGATCCAGTATGGGAAGAGGTTTTTCGTCAACAAGCATGGGGAAAGTATCCAGGGGAAGACCTTATTAGGTTTATCGCCCGTAATTTTTATAACGCTAAATCACGACTCGAAGTAAAAATTCTGGAGGTTGGTTGTGGACCAGGGGCTAATCTTTGGTACGTGGCAAGAGAAGGCTTTACGATATATGGAGTGGATGGTTCCAAAACGGCAATAGAACAAGCTAAGACTCGCCTAGACTCTGAATGCCCTGGATGGACAGGAGAGTTAGTTGTTGGAGATATTAATAGACTTCCTTTTCCGGATGAAACATTTGATGCAGTAATTGATAGTGAGGCATTGTGTTGTAATACATTTGAAAACGCAGCACTTATTTACTCGGAAATGGCTCGTGTTACTAAGCGTAGCGGGAAGTTTTTCTCTCGTACATTCGCAAAAGGAAGTTGGGGAGACGAGACGGGTGAGAAGGTAGGTTATGATACATATCTAGTAGGAGAAGGACCTTTGCTAGGAAAGGGTTTTGCACGCTTCACCAATTATAATGATATTCCAGAACTTATTAAACACTTTACTATACAAGAAATACAATTGCTGAGTAGAGAATACTTACAAGAAAACAAAATAGTGAAAGAATGGGTTATCACTGGAGAGAAGTAACGTTTCATTAATTTGATAGAGGGAATGAATACTAATGACATGGGATCCAGTATGGGAAGAGGTTTTTCGCCAGCAAGCATGGGGAAAATACCCAGGAGAGGATTTAATTCGTTTTGTTGCTCGAAATTTTTACAAGTCAGAGTCTCGCAAAGATATAAAGATCTTAGAAGTAGGTTGTGGTCCGGGCGCTAATCTCTGGTATATGGCTAATGAAGGATTTCAGGTGTACGGTATAGATGGTTCTCACACTGCTATTGAACAGGCACAAATTCGGTTAGATTCAGAATGTCCAAATTGGAAAGGGCAACTCTTCGTAGGTGATATCGGTACGTTACCTTTTCCCGACGAGTATTTTGATGCAGTAATAGATAATGGTGCAGTTACATGCAATTCACATGAAAACTCAATTTTAATATATAGCGAAATGGCTCGTGTAGCAAAAAAACAAGGAAAGCTATATTCCCGTACAATTGCCAAAGGAAGTTGGGGAGATGAGACAGGTGAGCATGTGGGGTATGATGCTTACATTGTGGACGAGGGCCCGTTGCTGGGAAAGGGATACATCCGATTTACAAAATATGAGGATATTGAGAAATTAGTAAGCGATTTTACAATACAAGAAGTGCAATTGCTTAGTAGAGAATACATGGATATAAAAAAGACAGTAAAAGAATGGGTCATTATTGGAGAGAAAAAGTAAGCTCCTTGATGAAAGGTGTGAAGCATCTATGAAGGATTGGACTAGTATCTTAGCTAAGCCTACGACCCCTATTCTAGAAGTATTGGAGATAATTGATGCAGGAGCGAGACAGTTAGCCTTAATTGTTGATGAGAATCAAAGATTGCTTGGAACTGTAACAGATGGGGATATTCGACGTGGATTGTTAAAAGGCAGACAGTTACATGACCAAGTGTCGACAATAATGAATGCATATCCAACAGTAGCATCTCCATATGATTCTCGAGAGAATATTTTGGCTCTGATGAAAATTAGACAATTGCATCAGATACCCGTTGTCGACGAAGATGGACGTGTTATCCATGTAGAAATATTGAATCAGTTGATTGACCCAATTAAGAAAGATAATTGGGTCATTCTGATGGCTGGAGGATTAGGGACCCGTTTGCAGCCGTTGACTTATGATTGTCCCAAACCCCTCTTAAACGTTGGCAATAAACCCATTCTGGAAACTATTTTACTTAGTTTTGTAGAACAAGGGTTTCACCGTTTTTATATTTCAGTTAATTATAAGGCGGAGATGATAAAAAATCATTTTGGGGACGGTAGTCGCTGGAATGTAGAAATAAAGTATTTACAAGAAGAGCAGTCTCTTGGAACAGCTGGGGCACTGAGTCTGATTCCAGAAAAGCCTACGTTACCTTTCTTTGTAATGAATGGGGATCTCCTGACGAAAGTAAACTTTGGTCATCTACTTGATTTCCATTCTTCACATCGTGCGAAAGGTACCATGTGCATTAGAGAATATGATCATCAGATTCCTTATGGGGTTGTTAAATTAGCGAAACATCAATTATTAGAAATAGAAGAGAAACCAATTCAACGCTTCTTCGTAAACGCAGGAATCTATACTTTGGATCCAAGTGTGCTTGATCTGATCCCGAAAAATAAGTATTACGATATGACGAGTCTTTTTGGCGTTCTGGGCGAACAGCAAGGCCAGACAATAGCTTTCCCGATACGTGAATACTGGATGGATATTGGACGTATGGCTGATTTTGAAAGAGCGAATGTTGAGTTTGCGGAGGTATTTGGATGATTCAGGGGAAATCTGTTTTAGCAATTATTCCTGCTAGAGGTGGCTCAAAAGGGATACCACGTAAAAATATTCGAGAAGTTGGCGGAAAACCATTATTGTCATGGACGATTGAAGAGGCTAAAAAATCAGTTTATATTGATCGACTTATTGTATCAACAGATGATGAAGAGATTGCAGATGTGGCACGCCAATATGACGGTGAAGTTCCATTTTTGCGTCCGAAAGAACTGGCTAAGGATGATGCTCCGGGTGTTGCTCCGGTATTGCATGCATTGGAGGTCCTCCCGAAATATGACTATGTTGTTCTCCTACAACCAACCTCGCCACTAAGACAAGTGATAGATATTGATGGGTGTATTGAGAAATGTTTGAAAGAACAAGCAAATTCATGTGTTTCAATTACAGTGGCAGAGAAAACGCCATATTGGATGTATCATTTGTCTGATAATGATGTGCTTGAACCAGTAATTAAAATAGAAGAGCGATTTTTAAGAAGACAAGATACACCACCAGTATTCTCTTTAAATGGAGCAGTGTACATAGCCGATACCAACTGGCTGAAAAAAACGCAGTCTTTTTTGGAGCCCGAAACAGTTGGGTATGTAATGCCCAAAGAGCGTTCAATAGATATTGATAATGAAATGGACATAGTAATTTTCGAAGCAGTATTGAGACAAATGAAAAATAGACTTGAAAGATAAGAAAGATAAGTAAATCCCTATCCCTGTTTTTCCGATAAAGGTATTAAAGGGAGAATGGATCAATGGGGGAGGAAAAATGGATATTAATAGCAAAGGAGTAGCAGTGAACGGTGTATCAGGTTATTCAGATAAGATGCTAAAAGTCAATGGAAGTAATCAAGGAAAAGACGACATTGACGGACAACAGCAACCCAGTGGGAAAAACCTAACATCAACAGAATTGGTACGGGAAGTAGACAATCTAAATAAGTTTATGCAATCTAGTACTACTCACATTAAGTTTACTCTTCATGAAAAACTAAATGAATACTATGTCCAGGTAGTGAATGATCAAACGAACGAAGTAATTCGGGAAATTCCTTCTAAGAAAGTCATGGATATGGTTGCTAAAATGCATGAGATGATTGGCTTACTAGTGGACGAAAAAAGATAGGGAGGGATCATTATGGGAATTCGTATTAGTGGTATGGCTTCGGGAATGGATACAGAAAAAATGATCAAAGATCTCATGAAAGCTCAAAGAGAGCCAGTAAACCGATTACAACGAAGTAAAACCTCTATTGAGTGGAAACGCGATGCGTATCGGGATATGAATACGATTCTAGCAGACTTGCAAAATACTCTGAAAGACTTACGTTTATCTAGCAGTTTTAACAAAAAGACGGCAACTTCAGAAAACGATAATGTTACTTCTGCTAGGGTAGTCGGTAAGCCTACTCTTTCTTCTTACACAGTCGAGGTTTTAAATCTAGCCAAAGCAGGATCACCTCCAAGCGCAGAGTTTACAACCGGTTTAACTGATAGTAAAGGTGTGATTGGAGGCGCAGACTTTACTATTGCGATTAACAAGGATGGAGTAGAAGTACCTATTTCTGTTTTGGGAACAGATACTATGGAAGGTGTTTTAAATAAGATCAATAATGCAAAATCTGGTGTTAAAGCTAGTTTTTTCAATAACAAATTAGTTCTTACCTCTGAGGACGGAAAACAGTTTGAGGTTAAAGCATCTGGAAGCAATAATTTAAACATGGGGACTTCTACGCCATCAACTGCTGGAACAGCAGGAACTCCTGCTACTTTTAAAATTAATGGAGTAGAATACACATCTAAAACAAACTCTGTTTTATTTGATGGAATCGATTTTACATTCAAACAGGCTAATGGTGGAAATCCAGTAGTCGTAAACACAAAAACTGACGAAGATGCAGTTTTTAATATGATCAAAGGCTTCGTAGACAAGTATAATGCTGTTATCGATACCATGAATAAAAAAATCTCCGAGCCGAAATATAAGGGCTACCAGCCCCTATTAGATGAAGAGAAAGAAGCGTTGCCTGAAAAAACTGCGGAAAAAATGGATAACATGGCACGCAGTGGATTACTTTTGCGTGATCCTATTTTAACAGGTGGATTAAACGAATTGCGTCGTGCACTTAGTACTCCGTTACAAGGGACTGGAGTTAATAAGTCCTTTGACACTCTTTCTGAAATTGGGATCGGTGGTCCTCCTAGTGGAAAGTATGCTTACGAGGAAAATGGGAAGCTCTATATAAACGAGACCAAGCTTCGTGAGTCCATTAGAACGAATGGAGAAGATGTTCTCAAACTGTTTACGAATTACAGTAATGAAACGATAGATCGAAATAAGAAGTACAACGAGTCGGGTGTCGCAGAACGCCTTTATGATAAACTTAAAGATGTAATGGAAAAAGTAACAAAAGAGGCAGGGTCAGCAGGACGTGCATTTGACGACAGTAACTTAAGTAAGAAATTAACAGAAACCGATAGAGAAATCGATCGCTGGGAAGATCGATTAAAAATGATTGAAGATCGTTACTGGAAGCAATTCACTGCAATGGAAAGAGCTATGTCGAAATCGCAGTCCCAAGGTGCTTGGTTTGCACAAATGTTAGGGCAGAAATAACAGGGAGTGATGCAGATGTTACAAAATGCTGCACAAACATACCAGTCCAATCAGGTAACAACCGCTACTCCTGCTGATTTGACACTAATGCTGTACAATGGAGCACTTAAGTTCATTAAACAGGCAAAAGTAGCTTTAGAGGAAAAGGACGTAATAAAATCTCACGAGGCCTCATTGAAAGTTCAGAATATCCTTTATGAGCTCATGTCCACTTTAAACAGCGACTACGAGATTTCTAAGGAATTCGCCAAACTCTACGAATATATGCTTCAGCGTACGATTGAGGCGAACATGCATAAAGACGTTAACATTCTTTTAGAAGTTGAAGACCTGTTTATTCAATTCCGAGACACTTGGAAAGAAGCCATGCTTTTGGCGAAGAAACAAGGGTAAGGTATACAATATGGAAATGACAATCGACGTTCTTCTAAATAGTCTACTAGAAACAACATTACGCTTAGAGAATGTAGTAAGTGAAAAGGATTCGGAACCGGATACGTGGTTGTCGTTATTGGACGAACGAGAAGAAGTGATTTCTAAAATTCAGCAGATGGGTATAGAGAATGAATCTCTATCTGCAATGCAAAAGCAGCAACTGGAGCAAATGTACGAGATTAACCAACGCCTCATTCCCCTTATCGATAGAAGAATGCAAGGCGTCCAGCAACAACTAAACAACCTCCAACGGAGCAAGCTCGCAATGAATACGTACAACGAAGTAGGTCCAAACGGCTATGGTGCCTTTTTCGACCGCAAAAAGTAAAACACAGAGAAGAATAAAACGGCTGCTGACAGAAATAAATGTCATTAGCCGTTTTAAACGTATATTGGATTACAAGTGGAGTAGGGGGATACCTGAAGTGTAATCGAAATGATAATTGTGGGTTTGCGTTTTTAAATGAGTGGAATTTAAGTGTAATATGTCAGACTGTACAAAGGTCATATTTTTCATAACATAATCAAATAAAGCTAAAAAATCTGAATCCAAACCATGATTTGTTGATTGAAAGATTGTCCCGTCCAGCTTCTCATCAGAGATTTCATGGTATGTACAGTTTGCTAATGAAGTGCAAAAGCGCTGTTTATTAATATGACTAATCAAATTATCAGTTGTACCATGAAATGATTGAATTTCACATTGATTATTAAACTTTTTGTAAAGCGTAGGTAAGTGGAGGATTTCTGCATCATAATCGGTTGTAGAAGCAATGTATTTGAAGGAAATGTCTAATAGCATATTACCAATTTTAGAGTATAAATGACGATCACCTTTCAAGTAAACAGGGAATAACCATGATGAGTTATCAATTAATAAATTGAAAAGGTTCGGGGCAAATGCATTACATAAATAGCCTAGATAAGCTCCATGAGAGTGGCCATAAATAATCGTTTTTTTAGGGTTAAACTTTAAGTTATTATCTTTAAGAATTTGGATGACGTAGCAAATAGCAGTGATGTTATCCAGGGCTTGCATTATTCCCATATCATTAAAATTTTCCTTACTTTCGTTTAGTTTTTCATATGCAGCCACTCCGATATGATATTTGCTTGCTATGTCTAAGAATAGCGATGGATTAAAACCTTCCTTATAGATCATTTTAATTTCATCTGGAGTAAACACCGATTCCATATCTTGTGAAGTAAGGTTAAATTGTGGTGATTGATAGCCTTGCATGAACTCATGGCCAAAATAATCACATTGTACTGTAACAAGGTTATATTGATCTGCAAACACTCTTCGCATTTTCTTATAGACATTCGAATTAGCATTACCACCAAATCCGGCTATTAGTAGCAATAAACCAGTTTCTGTATTTACTCCAGCTTCTGGTTCGGAAAAGTAAAAATTAAACGTTCTTTCACTATAATTGTTGTAGATGTTAGGGTGTGCAGACCAATTCACATGGTAATCCTTTGCCAAAATGAACACTCCTATTTTTAAATATAAAGAAAGACCGGAGTAACCCGGTCTACAGGCTTAAGCTTTAATATCCAATACCTTCCCCAACGTTGGATGACTTGCCTGAGCCGCTTGAACATTTTGCTGCGTCTTAGCAAAACCCTCCAACATGATGGAAGCTTGCGCTTGCGCAGTCTCCTGTACTTGCTTCGTCAAACTAATAGTAACAGCTTGCTTTAATTGTACGGCATTCACAGATGATCACCTCTTTGCCAGAATTACTTTCTTTATCTTTATCGACATTTTCTATACAATGCTTCACTATAACCATGACTCTATTCTCTCATCTTTTTTCCACCATCTGCTATACTTTAAGAACAACTTGCTGAAAAACTAGGAAGGTGAATCACTTTTGTCCACGAAACGCCGCTCACTCGTCTTAATCGGAGCCGTCCTCCTCATCTTCATACACGCGGTCTACCTAAACGGAACCTTATCGGACCTCCTCAACGTAACCGCCATCGAGCTAGTCGCGCTCTCCGTAGTCATGTCCTACGCAGTTAAACGCAAGCATCTCGACTTGAAAAAAATCGGGCGCCTGCTTATCCACGGCCGGCAAAGCAACGTCGAAGAAACGATCAAGCGCTTCTACTACTACGCGCTCGTCCAGAAGGAACAGGGCTATATCGCGCTCGAAAAGGAGCTGCAACAGGAACCCGATTCATTTGTCCAACGAGGATGCTTTCTGGCGATCGAGGGTGTTCCGGAAGAAGAGCTGCGCCTGATCCTGGAGAACGAGCTCAAGGGCGAGCAGTACCGCTACCAACAATCAGCAGGGTTCTTCCGCCTCATCAGCTTGTTGGCGCCGGGGATGGGGCTGGTCGGTACACTTCTGGGGATGACGGGTGTACTGAAGTCGCTCGAAGACATGGCCTTGACCGGACACAGCCTGAGCGCAGCGGTCGTAGCGACGTTGTATGGCGCGCTCTTAGCGAACTTGTTCGCGCTGCCATGCTACTACCGCCTGATGGATCTGTACGACCGGGAAATGTTTGAAAAGCGTCTTTTCATCGAAGGCTGTGTTGGTCTCCAGCGCATGGAGACACCACGCTTGCTGTTTGAAAAGCTGAACTCATTCTTGCCAGGTGACCAAAAGCTGGTGCTGATTAAAGAAGCAGGCAGCATGAAGGGCACGATTGAAAGGCAGGACCGCTATGCATGACGAACGCTTATACGACGAAAAAGAGCTAGAAAAAAGCTGGCTGCTTAGCTACAGTGACCTGATTACGCTGTTATTCGTGATCGTGATTATTATCGCTGCGATGCAGACGAAGAGCATTCAGTCACAAAAGGAAGATGTCCAAAAGGAAAAAGCGAGCTTGGAGAAGGTGCATGAGAGTCTCGACCTGCTCAATCTGCAAAAGCTGGAGCTGCAGCGCGAGGTCTACCAATTGGAGGCTCGCCAGAAGGAGCTCAAGGGCGAAACAGAAAAAGAAGGCTCCCAAGACACAGTGAACGTGCCGAAGCGGCCAATGGGCATGTCTGACTCGAGTGAGCGCGATATGGAGACGGTACGCAACCAGTTATCCTCCGCTTTGGCTGAGCTGAATCTCGACTACGAGGAGACCGAAGAAGGCCTGCGTATCCGTTTGCCGGAAACGATTTTGTTTACGAGTGGTTCGGCAGACCTACAGGCTCAAGGGAAGCAAGTCGTAGGGACGGTAGCAGGGGTTTTGAAGCGCTTTGAACACAAGGTGAGAATCGAGGGCTATACAGATGATGTGCCGATATCTCGCAGTTCCTTCCAATCCAACTGGGAGCTATCCTCGGCGCGCTCGATCTCTGTCATGCGTGAAATGGTCGATGCTCACTCCTTGCCAGCGTCTCGCTTTACTGTGGCTGGCTTGGGCGAATACAAACCGCTTGTGGACAACTCCAACGCGGAGAACCGTGCGAAGAATCGCCGGGTAGAGATCGTGATTTTGGGGGAAAAAGAATAATTCATTATTTTCAGATAAAAGCAGGATTTTTATATGCAGGATAGAACTATATCCCGTATATATGAATCCTGTTTTTTTGCTGCTAGATCCACTTATTCTCCCATTTCGTTCCCCTTACTTTCGTACTAAAGTGGCAGAATATACAGGAAAATAGTTATACCCAGCTTGTGCACAATGGTATGTGGATAATGTGGATAACTCTGTGGAGAACGCAAAAAATCCGTAATTTCCATGTGGACATTGCTGGGGACAAAATGGGCAGATAGAGAGTCACAAGGGGGATTTCGAAATGCGTATCGGGACAAATTGGTTCAAATCGCTCGCGTTGGTCGTCGGTGTGGGGGTACTCCTCGCAGGCTGTGGATCGGGTGGTCAGCAAACGTCTGGCAATGGCGGAGCGAGTGGTGGTTCAGGTGACAAGGTGTACGTAGTCGGTACAGATGCGGCATATCCACCGTTCCAAATGCTTGAGGCTGACAAGATTAGTGGCCATGACATCGATGTGATGAACGCGATCGCGGAAGCTGGCGGATTCAAGATCGAGTGGAAAAACACAGGGTGGGACCCGCTTTTTGATGGACTGGACAAAGGGACGGTTGATATTGGAATCTCGTCCATCACGATCACGGAGAAGCGCAAGGAGAAATACGATTTTTCGGACTCATACTTTGAAGCGAACCAACTCATTTTGGTAGCGGAAGATTCTCCAGTGACGAAGCTGGCAGATTTGAAAGGAAAGAAGATCGGAGTTCAAGCTGCTACCACAGGTGAAGAAGTGGTTAAAAAGGCGTTTGGAGATACGTATGAAGGCTTGAAAGGCTATGACGACATGCCGTCCTCTGTTGATGATTTCTTTAATGGTCGAGTAGAAGCTGTGATTGGCGACAATGGCGTTTTGTCATACTACGTGAATAAAGTAAAAGATAAGAAATTCAAGCTGATAAAAGATGATTCCTTTGAAAAGGAATTTTACGGAATTATAGTAAAAAAGGGCAATACGGATGCCATGAACAAAATCAACGACGGATTGAAAAAGATAAAAGAAAATGGAAAGCTGCAGGAAATTTACACCCAGTACTTTGGCAATAAGTAGGCAGCAAAATGGCCGGGTGCGTCCTTCGACGTAGCCGGCGTTTGTTCGCAACTTGGCGTGCTGACATGAAGAAGGGAGGATTAGCCATTGGACTGGAGTGTCATCTACGACTACCGTGAACTGTTTATCCGAGGCATTATTAATACGATTTTACTAACAGCTGTGGCTACGGTTTGCGGAACATTTTTAGGGTTGTTCATCAGCTTGGGCAAAATGTCCTCCAAGCGAATCTTGCGTTGGACCTGTTCGATTTACGTAGAGCTGTTTCGGGGAACTCCGATGCTGGTCCAGATTTTGCTGATTCATTTTGCGGTGATTCCGTCGATTTGGGGTATTCTGTATCCGGGAGCGAGCAGCCCGGAAGCGATTTATTCAGGCTTCGTCGCGCTTTCACTTAATGCAGCTGCCTATATGGCGGAAATCTTTCGGGCTGGCATCCAATCAATTGATCCGGGGCAAATGGAAGCGGCACGATCGCTTGGCATGAACAAGGGACTTGCCATGCGCCAAATTATTCTTCCGCAAGCGTTTACACGAATGCTGCCCGCGATCGGAAATGAGTTTATTGCTCTTTTGAAAGATTCGTCTCTTCTGGCAGTAATCGCGACACCGGAATTAAATTATGCGGCGATGAACGTGGCGAAAAGCACCTTTGAGCGGTACCCCCCGTATTTAACGGAGGCGGCGGTTTATTTGGTACTTACGTTGTTCTTGTCCCGTGTAGTCGTGAGAGGACTAGAGAAAAAATATTCCACACGGTGAAGAGTGAGCGAGTGGAATCAATCGCCTGAATTGGGGAAAGCTAGACTTGATTTTATTTTCACAAAAGAAAGGGTTGTGCTGTTTCATGCAAGGCAAAGTAAAATGGTTTAATGCAGAAAAAGGGTTCGGATTTATTGAACGAGAAGACGGTGATGACGTATTTGTCCATTTTTCGGCGATTCAGTCGGACGGGTTTCGTTCGTTAGATGAGGGACAGGCTGTAGAATTCGACATTGTGGAAGGGGACCGCGGTCCACAAGCGGCGAACGTCGTGAAGTTATAAACAAACAATAGCAAAATCCCCCTGGTTCCTTGATCGGACAGGGGGATTCGTTTTTTCCACGTGTTTAACTGATCATTCTTTGAATGCGTAGGGAACGCTGGAGTCTCAGGTCTATAAAATCATTCCCTCTACGAACGAGAGGCCGCATAGGCTCATCAGTATGAATCATAATGATTTCGACGTGGTCGCCATTGTTCAAAAGCGCATGGGAGCCGACGTAAAGTAAGATGATGTAATGGATAAAACGAGATACAATCATCGGATTTAATTGGCCTGTACAAGCTGACTCCCACAGAACATTCGCGGCTTCAAAGGGAGAGGTTCCCTTCCGATACACGCGATCTGTGCATATCGCATCAAATGTGTCTGCGACACTGATGATTTGGCATTCAAAAGGGATGCCATCTTTTTTTTGTCCGAGGGGATATCCACTTCCATCCCAACGTTCGTGGTGCATCAGAGCGCATTGTGCCAGCAAGTTGTCGGCATCGTCCATGGTGCGCAGGAGCTCGTAGCCGTATACGGTATGCTTTTTCATAATCGTATACTCTTCGTCTGTCAAACGCTCTGGCTTGGACAGCAGCTCATCGGGAATTTTCATCTTGCCGATGTCATGGAGAAGACCTGCAAGGCCCAAAAAATGAACATCGCGTTGCGGCAATCCTATGATTTTTCCAATTAAGGCTGCCACGATACCTACATGCAGGGAGTGGCGATACGTGTAACTTTCTGTTCCTTCATTCAAATAAATGAAGCGCAGAAACCTCATGTGATGAAGAACCTGATCGAGCATCGGATGAACAGCGTCGCTAAATTGTTGCAGTCGGGGAGTATCCCCATTTGCGAGCTGGTTAAATAAATACTCGGTTTTTTGTACCGCTACCATATAGGCCTTTGCAGCCTCTGCCTCACTCCAATGAAGGAGAGGAAAAGGCATTTCGGGTGCTTCCGAGTCAGTAGTAACGTGTACGGCTTCCACTTGATGAGCCTCAAGCAATCGTATATCACTAAGATGAAGGTTTGCACCAGCGGGTAATAAAAGCAGGCCATACTCATTGTAGACGTCTTGAGCGAGCGTTGTTCCGATAAGTGAATGGGAAGGTTTTACCTCGGCCATGAGGATTCCTCCAGTGCGATGTACGACCGCGATATAAGATGGGATGACTACCTCTTCTATTATAGCATAGGGAATCTAGTAAGTATTGGTAAAATAATGTCGGATATTGATGGTTTGTAAAAGATTTGCAAAGATTTTTTTAAGCTGAGTGGGAGGATTATTTACAGAAGTGGCGAATACCTATGTATAGACGGAAGGAGGTTGGAACCATGAAATTTAACATTCGTGGAGAAAACATTCAAGTCACCGCTGCGCTTAGAGAATATGTCGAAAAGAAAGTCGGCCGTCTGGAAAAGTATTTTGAAACTCCACAGCCTACAGAAGTACAAGTCACCATGCATGTACATCGTGGAGAAGGCACGATCGAGGTAACTATCCCACTGAGTGGGGTCATTATCCGAGCGGAGGAAACGCACGAAGATATGTATGCTGCTATCGATCTGGTAGTAGAAAAGCTGGAGCGTCAGATTCGTAAACACAAAACGAAGCTGATGAGGAAGCTTCGAGTTGATTCGACAGGAAGAATCGCACAGCGTGAGAGTCAGCCAGTAGCAGTCATGATCCCGGAAGTGGATGAGGATGATATCGACATAGACATCGATATCGTTCGAACCAAACGCTTCGATCTGAAGCCGATGGATGCACAGGAAGCGGTCATGCAGATGGATATGCTGGGACACAGCTTCTTCGTTTTCCAAAACAGTGACACTAATGACGTCAGTGTGGTGTATCGCCGCAATGATGGGCGTTACGGATTGATTGAACCAAAATAACGAAACTTTACACATTCTCATTCGTATAAGACTAGGGAGTTGCTATTGGCAACTCCCTTTACTTGTGTAGAGGATGCTCTATTTGATAAAATATCTTTTTAGAAAGTATTATTTTCGTAGAATCGGTATCCTTTTTTATTATTGGACTCATGCCGGCTTGTGCATTTTGTTTGGCAGTATATGGAAGGGGTGTCCTCATGTTAGGACTCGTTAAAAAGATATTTGGCGATAGCAATGAACGTGAAGTAAAGAAAATGTTTAAGCGTGTAGAAAGTATCAACGCGCTGGAACCAACGATTAAGGCACTCTCGGATGACCAATTGCGGGAGAAGACAGCTGAGTTTAAGGCGCGCTTGGCAAATGGAGAAGAACTGGACAAAATTTTGAACGAAGCGTTTGCCGTTGTGCGTGAAGCATCGATCCGTGTACTGGGCATGCGCCACTTCGATGTCCAAATGATTGGTGGTATGGTGCTTCAGGAAGGCCGTATCTCCGAGATGAAGACGGGTGAAGGTAAAACGCTGGTTGCGACACTGGCTACATACCTGAATGCTCTGATGGGAAAAGGCGTCCACGTCGTTACCGTGAACGAATACTTGGCTGAGCGTGACTCGACTATCATGGGTAAGCTGTATAACTTCCTCGGACTGACAGTCGGTTTGAACAAGAACGGACTGAGCCCTGAAGAAAAACGCGAAGCATACGCGTGTGATATTACGTATGGTACGAACAATGAATTTGGCTTCGATTACTTGCGTGACAATATGGTTTTGTACAAGGAACAAATGGTGCAACGTCCACTCTTCTTCGCTATCATCGACGAGGTGGACAGCATTTTGATTGACGAAGCACGTACGCCGTTGATCATCTCCGGTTCTGCTAACAAATCGACAGAGCTGTATTATATCTGCTCGCATTTTGTGAAGCGTCTGGAAGAAGAAAAAGATTTCACCATCGACGAGAAGCTGAAAATCGTCAGCCTCACAGATGATGGTGTGAGCAAGGTCGAACAGGCATTCAACATCGACAACCTGTACGATACGGCACATACCACGTTGAACCACCACATTACAGCGGCGTTGAAGGCTCAAGTTTTGTTCAAGCGCGATGTTGATTATGTAGTGCAGGAAGGCGAAGTTGTGATCGTCGACGAGTTCACTGGCCGTCTGATGGTTGGACGTCGTTACAGCGATGGCTTGCATCAAGCGATTGAAGCCAAAGAAGGTCTGCGTGTCCAAAGCGAGAGCATGACACTGGCGACTATTACTTTGCAAAACTACTTCCGTATGTACGAGAAGCTGGCGGGTATGACAGGTACAGCGAAGACGGAAGAAGAAGAATTCAAAAAGATTTACGGTCTCGATGTTGTGGTTATTCCAACGAATAAGCCAGTACAGCGTATCGATTCACCTGACCTTGTATTCAAAACAGAGGCAGCCAAATATCGTGCAGTTGTAAACGACATTGTCGAGCGTCATAAAAAGGGTCAACCGATTCTGGTAGGTACCATCTCCATCGAAAACTCGGAACGCTTGTCCCAAATGCTGAAGCAAAAAGGCGTACCGCATAACGTATTGAACGCGAAGCAGCATGAACGCGAGGCGGAAATCGTTGCACGTGCAGGTGTGTACGGAGCGGTTACCATTGCGACAAACATGGCGGGTCGCGGTACGGACATTCAGCTTGGCGAAGGTGTTGCGGAGCTGGGCGGTCTTCATATTATCGGTACAGAACGTCACGAGAGCCGTCGGATTGACAATCAGCTGCGCGGTCGTGCTGGTCGCCAGGGGGACCCGGGTTCATCCCAGTTCTTCCTCTCGATGCAAGATGAGCTCATGCGTCGTTTCGGTGCGGACAATATCATGAATATGATGGATCGCTTGGGGATGGAAGAGGATATGCCGATCGAGAGCCGTCTGGTTACTCGTGCGGTAGAATCTGCGCAGAAGCGTGTAGAGGGTTCGAACTTTGACGCACGTAAAGGCGTTCTCCAGTACGATGATGTCATGAATCAGCAGCGTCTGGTTGTCTACAAACAGCGTAAAGACATCCTGGAACAGGAAAACCTCAGCGATGTTGCTTTGAATATGATCTACGCAGTAATGGAGCGTGCAGTGTCTCTGCATTGTCCAAAAGAAGAGGTACCAGAGGATTGGGATCTGCAAGCACTGGCCGATGCAGCCAATAATGGATTCCTCCATGAAGAATCGATTACGGCTAAAATGCTGAAAGGCAAGGAAGCAGAAGAAATTCTCGAGTTGTTGAAAGCAGAAGTCGATAAGCAGTACAAACAGCGTGAAGAAGAAATCGGTGAATCGATTCGCGAGTTTGAAAAAGTCGTCATTCTGCGTGCTGTCGACAGCAAGTGGATGGATCACATCGATGCGATGGATCAGCTGCGTCAAGGTATTCACTTGCGCGCTTATGCACAAAACGACCCGCTTCGTGAGTACCAGTTCGAAGGATACGAAATGTATCAAGGTATGCTGGCTGCTGTTCAAGAAGAAGTCGCTATGTATATCATGAAGGCCGAAGTCAGCCAAAACCTTGAGCGTCAAGATGTCATTCGCGGTCAAGGAATCGATCCGAGTAGCTTGCAAACCTCCGGACCATCTGATCGTCCAGATCCGGAGACCTCCGGTGATGCTGATCCGAAAAACCGCGCACAGCGTCGCGCTCAGGAGCAAGAACGCAAGCGCCAAAATAAGAAACACTAAGCAATAACAGAACATTCTTCTCGTATCGGCAAATTCGGTACGAGGGGAATGTTTTTTTCTTGCCCATTCCTAATGCCTTGACAGTATTCGTCCTCATCCATTCTTCCTCGTCTGATATTAACGATCTATTTGTCTAACACTGGTAAAAGTGATCGAACGATTCAAGTGGTAATTATCTGAAAAATAAATAGAATCGTAAGTACAACACTTTTACCAAAAATTCACGAAGACGGGGGAATGAACAAATGAGAACGTCAGTGAACGTGATGGGGATACAAACAAAAAATATTATGGAGCGCATTTCCGTTACTTTAAAAGCAGTCTTACAGACAGGAAAAGAAAATAAAAAAGTACAGCTCATTGAAAAGGAGGAGGGGATCGAATTACCGAGAGTCATCTCAGCGCAAGACCCGGTCTTTGAGGACAAGAGACTGATGGAGGAAATTCCGGAACCGAATTGGAAGGAGGCCTTAATTGCACATCCGAATGGAATGGTAGATCGAACGCGTGAAAGTCCACTAGCCAAAAAATATCGAAAAACACACAGTGGAAAGCGACAAGCTATCATCAAGCAAGCATACCAGCTGAAAGCAAACAAAGCTCGGCGTACCCATCTCTTTCTGGTTGCTGCATCGCAGACGGAAAATAAACAACCGCATGAAATCCGAGACCTGAGATCCTCGCCATCACCACCGGTGGCAACGTGACAAAGAGTAGCGGCGAAGTCCCTTTTCTAAACGTGACAAGCTGCCGTATTTGCGCATCGGGCAAATTACGTTACAATAAAACATAGCTTACGTAAAGAGAAGGTGATTCGCAACATGGCATTAATCGATATTGCGGACATCAAACAAGAGATGTCTAGCATGGCTAAGCGTTTAGCGGATATTAGGGGGTCTCTTTGACCTCCCAGTAAAACAGGAACGAATCGGTGAACTGGAAGAGCGCATGCTGGCACCCGATTTTTGGGATGACAATGATGCAGCGCAGAAGACAATCAGTGAACTGAATGCAATCAAAAGCCTCGTGGAGACGATGGCCAAGCTGGATTCTCAGTACGAGGATCTCCAGGTAATGCTGGAGCTCGTCATCGAAGAAGGGGATACGTCGCTCATTCAAGATCTGTATGACAGTACGCAGGAGCTGCGGAAGTCATTTGAGAGCTTTGAGCTGGAATTGCTTTTGAGCGATGAATACGACAAAAACAACGCCATTCTGGAGCTGCATCCGGGAGCGGGTGGTACGGAGTCCCAGGATTGGGCGTCCATGCTTCTGCGTATGTATACACGTTGGGGGGATGCCAAGGGCTTCAAGGTCGAAACATTGGACTATTTGCCTGGCGATGAAGCCGGTGTAAAAAGTGTTACTCTCCTCATTAAGGGCTACAATGCGTATGGCTACCTCAAATCAGAAAAAGGGGTTCATCGTCTTGTGCGGATATCTCCGTTTGATGCCTCTGGACGCCGACACACATCGTTTGTGTCTTGCAACGTCCTGCCGGAGATCGAAGACGATAATGCGGTAGACATACGTACAGAAGACCTGAAAATCGATACGTATCGTTCCAGTGGGGCGGGTGGCCAGCATATCAACACGACGGACTCCGCTGTACGGATTACTCACTTGCCTTCTGGGATTGTGGTGACGTGTCAAACAGAACGCTCCCAGATTAAAAACCGGGAGCGTGCGATGAAGATGCTGACGGCACGACTGTTTGAGAAAAAACGGGAAGAACAAGAGAAAACGTTGGCCGCTATTCAAGGTGAACAAAAAGATATTGCGTGGGGCAGCCAAATTCGTTCCTATGTCTTCCATCCATACAGTCTGGTAAAAGACCACCGGACGAATATGGAGGTAGGAAACGTTCAAGCCGTCATGGATGGTGAAATTGATTCGTTTATCGATGCCTATTTGCGCGCACAGATTAATCGTTAAACGAAACAGTAGGCTTCAAGGCTTTTGGTATGGAAATCGATACGGTGGTTCCTTTGCCGACATCGCTGGCGATGTTGATTGTACCGCCGTGATCGCGAATAATTTTTGAGCTTACCATTAACCCCAGGCCAGTTCCTGTTTCTTTTGTACTATAAAAAAGCTCTCCTAATCGGGGAAGTAGCTCGGCAGGGATACCTTGTCCTTGATCGCTGATTCGGATGATAACATCGGAAGTGCGCTCTACAACCTTGATTGTGAGATTTCCACCTAACGGCATGGCTTCCATGCCGTTTTTTATGATGTTTATAAAGACTTGCTTGATTTGATATTCCTCACACAATATGAGGGACGTGACTTGCGGAAAATCAGTAAGAATAGATACATTTTTAAGAAGTGCCTGCGGTTCCAAAAGCTTAATGACAGACGAAAGCAATGGCAAAAGGCCGTTGGGAGCAAATCGCAACGTTTGCGGCTTCGCCATTATCAAAAGCTCACTGGTAATCGAGGTGATCCGGTCGATTTCGGAACGCATAATTTGCAAGTATTGCTGATTGGCGAACTTGTCCCCTTCCATGAGTTGAATAAACCCTTTCAAGGCCGTAAGCGGATTGCGAATTTCATGGGCGATACCCGCGGCAAGCTCTCCTAGAACGGACAGCTTGTCAGAGTAACGAAGCAATTCCTCTGATTGCCGACGTTCTGTAATATCACGCGCCACAAAAACCGCGCTGAGAATATGACCGTTTGAACAAACGTCAGGTGTCCCTTTCACATCGAATAGCAACATTCTACCGTCTGGGTGCAGGTAATGGTACTCGGCGTCGAGTGTGATCTTCTGCTTCAACATTTGAGCAAAATCGCTCTTGGCGTTGGAAACTTGCTCAGGATGAATCAAGATCGAAAAATGCTGGTTGATCACTTGATCAATCGTGAGACCAGTTACCGCCTGAACGGAAGGGGAAGCGTAGGTAATCATTCCATCCACATTTACAATGAAAATCAAGTCCATAATGTTTTCGGATATTAACCGAAAGTTCTCTTGCATCTGGTGAAGAGCCTCTTCCATTTTCTTTTGCTGCGTGATGTTTTTGGCAATCGTATAGCGACTGATGATTTCGCCGTTTTGAAAAATGGGAAAACTGGAAGCGATAATATCCACAACCTGCCCGTTTTTATGGAGCAACTGATAATGCTTATTTTTTCTGATTCCTGCAGAGAGGATTTGTTGTTGTTTCTTACTGTCGAGACCCTCAGTAGAAGCGAGAATTTCCCAAATGTGCATGCGCAGCAATTCTTGAGAGGTGAATCCTATCAATGCTTCACCAGCAGCGTTTACGCCTGTGAATCTGCCCTGCATATCGAACATGAAAACAGCGTCAGGATTGTTGTGGAAGAGAGATGTATATAACTGTATCTGCGTGTCCATACCTATCCGCCTCTCTGTTGCTACTTGCTACCTTTGAATCGTTCGCTGTTGAAAGGAAAAATCCTACCAGACCAAAGTCCGTATTCATAATTATGTTATACTTCATGAAAGAAAAAGGTCATGAAAAAGGAGAGAAACCGTCCATGTTATATGCCGCATTTTTGCCAATCGTGAATCAAGAGCTGAATGCTCAAGTAAGACCTGCGCATCTTACGTATATCAATGATTTGTACAAGCAGGGAAAAGTGTTTATGGCAGGACCTTTCACAGACAAGCTCGGGGGATTGGTTATTTACAAAGCAGATTCTCTGGAAGAAGCTCGTAAATTGGCGGAGGCTGATCCAGTTGTTGTAGAAGGCGCTCGGACGTTAGAGTTGCGTGAATGGAGTCCGTTGGAATTTCCTTTGTCCTAAATGGCTGTCCTAAGAATGAGAAGTGGAAGTCGGAGGCATACTTAGCGAAGAAATCCGAATAAAGGAGGGAACAGCCTTGAAACGTATTCCACTCGTTTTGACAGCGGCTGTACTCGCATTCTCGCTAAGTGCCTGTGGTACCAGTAATCAAACACAGCCGCCAGCACAACAACCAGCGACAGACACGCCGGCAGCCGAACAACCAGCAACAGAAGCACCTTCGACGACACCATCCGGCAGCTATGATGCAGCAACTGCAGAAACCATGTACAAAAATACTTGTTCAGGCTGCCACGGACAGACGTTGGAAGGGGCAGTTGGACCGAACTTGCAAAAGATCGGCAGCCAGTTGAACAAGGACGAGATCATGGGCATTTTGGAAAAAGGAAAAGGATCAATGCCTCCGGGTCTCGTTACCGGAAAAGATGCAGAAAACATTGCTGCATGGTTAGCGGATAAAAAGTAAACAGGGCAACAAACCAGCGCTTGAGCAATCGGGCGCTTTTTTCTTTGGCCGTAAAAAAGATTTTCTGTTGTATTCTGAATGGATTTTTATTATTATTCATGTATAAAAATACACTACAGGATAAAGGGGAGAGAGCATGGTTCGGGTCGGGATTGTTGGGGCAACGGGTTATGGTGGCGCGGAGTTGATCCGTCTTTTGGCTGGGCATCCGCATGTTGAGATTGCCAATTTATATTCAAGTTCATCAGAAGGGGAGAGCTTGGAGAAATCGTTTCCACATGCAGCTGGGCTCGGGTTGCCCACATTGTCACCAATTGATGCAGACAGCATGAGCGATGTGAACGATTTGATCTTCCTAGCTACACCTGCGGGAGTAAGTAGCACGCTGTCTCCGAAGCTGGTCGAAAAAGGCGTGAAGGTGATTGATTTATCTGGGGATTTTCGTCTAGAAAACGGTGCGGTCTACAAAACGTGGTACAAACATGAGCCAGCTCCGTCCCAATGGGTAGACGCGGCGGTTTACGGTTTAACCGAGTGGAATCAAGAGCAAGTGGCGGGTGCCAGTCTCATAGCGAATCCAGGGTGTTATCCCACCGCTACACTCCTCGCCTTGCTTCCGCTGGTAAAGACAGGCTGGGTACAGCCTAACAGTTGGATTGTCGATGCCAAATCGGGTGTGTCCGGCGCTGGACGTGGAGTATCGCTCGGTGTACATTACGGCGAAATTAATGAAAGCATTCATGCTTATAAAGTTGCGAGTCATCAGCATACACCTGAGATTGAACAGGAGCTGGAAAAACAGAGCGGGGAAGAGACGCTTGTTCAATTTACTCCGCATTTGGTGCCGATGACCCGAGGGATTTTAGTCACGGCTTACGGACAACTAGCAACTGACGTCACACAAACACAAATCCAGGAGCTATATGAAGCTGCTTATGGGGATAAGCCTTTTGTGCGTGTACGTCCTGCAGGCAGTCATCCACGTACCAAAGAAGTTTATGGCTCCAATTACTGCGATATCGCCATCCATGTTGACCAGCGCACGAAGCGTGTTATTTTGCTGTCGGTAATCGATAACATGATGAAGGGCGCAGCCGGTCAAGCTGTACAAAACATGAATGTCATGTTTGATTTGCCTGAGATAACGGGCTTGCCGCTGGTACCTGTATACCCGTAGAGGAGGAGAGCAGATGCAAGGAATTGTTGTGATCAAATGTGGCGGAAGCACCATGGATCAGCTGCCTGACTCCTTCTTTCAGGCGATCGCCGGACTGCAGGCGCAAGGACAAAAGATCGTCATCGTCCATGGGGGCGGACCTGCTATTAACAGTATGCTCGATCGAGTTCAGATCACTCCGCAATTTGTCGATGGGCTTCGTGTTACCTGCGAGGACACGCTGCGTGTTGTAGAGATGGTCTTATGCGGCAGTATCAACAAGGCGCTGGTGAAAAGGCTGATACAGGCAGGAGCCAAGGCTTGGGGAGTAAGTGGAATCGATGGTCAGACCCTTTTGGCAACAAAAACGCCAAAGCCACTCGGGTGGGTAGGAGAAATGAAGAAGGCTGATACCACCATTCCGAAAGCGATTCTTGAGCAGGGCTACGTCCCGGTGATTGCTCCCCTTTCCGTTAGTGAAGATGGCACAGAGACATATAACGTCAATGCGGATGTAGCCGCAGGAGCGATTGCAGCAGCACTTAGCGCCGAAAAACTGATCATGGTGACAGATGTTCCGGGCATCATGCAGCCACAGACAGACGGAACCAAGGCAGTAGTGCCAGCTACAAGTGCAGAAGAGATACAGGAAATGATTCGGGAAGAGATTATTACTGGCGGAATGATTCCGAAGGTTCAGGCAGCTATCGACGCTCTCGGACAGGGTGTGGAGCAGGTTGTCATCTGCCGGGGAACCGCTGAAGATCTGCTCGGTGTTTGTGCGGGGCAGGCAGTGGGGACAACAGTCCGTATGAATATGCTCAATGAGGAGGGAAATGAATATGCATACAACAACAGCGCCTGTGCATCTCATGAATAACTATGCAAGATGGCCAATCAGTTTGGTAAAAGGACAAGGAAACCAGGTGTGGGATGATCAAGGCAAGCAATATCTCGATTTTACCTCAGGAATTGCCGTGACCTCGTTAGGGCATGTCCCACCAAAAGTAACGGAAAAGCTGCACGAACAGCTCGATACGTTGTGGCATTGCTCGAATCTAGTGCATGTTCCTCAGCAAGAGATTTTGGCGGAAAAGCTGAGCCGTTTGTCTGGACTGGATCAGGCTTTTTTCTGCAACAGTGGAGCAGAGGCGAATGAAGGCTTGATCAAGCTCGCCCGCCGCTATGCACAAAAAATAAAAGGGACCGACCGTTACGAAATCATCAGCTTTGAACAGTCTTTTCATGGACGGACATTGGCTACCCTGACGGCTACTGGACAGGAAAAGGTGAAGGATGGCTTCGCACCATTGCCGCAGGGATTTGTCACCGTTCCTTACAACGACCTTGATGCGGTCAAGTCAGCCATTACAGACAAGACGTGCGCGATCATGCTGGAGCTGATTCAGGGAGAAGGTGGCGTTCATCCGGCAGAAGAGGCGTGGGTGAAGGCGCTGCGTGAATTGTGCGATGCGCACGGATTGCTCCTGTTGATTGATGAGATACAGACTGGGATAGGCCGCACGGGTACATGGTTTGCCTTCCAGCAGTATGACGTAAAGCCAGATGCGATTTCATTGGCAAAAGGCTTGGGAAGTGGTTTCCCGATTGGAGCGGTCGTCGCGACCAAAGAAGTAGCAGAAGCGTTTGCTCCGGGTACGCATGGTACCACTTTTGGCGGGAATCCATTGGCAGCAACTGCTGGAATCGCGACGCTTGCGACGATGGAAGAGGAGCAGATTTTGGAGCGGGTAGCCCATATCCATGACGTATTGATCAAAGAGCTGGAGAAGCTCAAGGCAGAGCATCCAGACAAAGTGGTTACGGTTCGGGGAAAAGGACTGCTTCTCGGTGTGGAACTTACGATTCCTGCTGGTGAGCCGGTCGCGTATGCACGGGAAAAAGGAGTCATTATGCTGATAGCTGGCCCGCAAGTAGTGAGACTCTTGCCTTCGTTTGTGACGACCGACGATGAAGTAAAGCAAGCCATTACCGTATTAAGCGAGGCGCTGTCGCAGGTTTAGATAAAAAAGCAAAGAATGCAACGGGTGGAAGTGATCAAAAAACTCGTTGCATTTTTATAATCTCGAATGTATATTAATACAAAAGGTTGCATAAATTTTCGGTAAGAGCGATCAGCCCGGTGCCTATTGGAGAGGAGTGGCTTTATAGATGGATAGAGAGAATCAATCGTTAGGAACAGGATATTTAACGCTGGAGAGCGGCGAGGTTTTTACAGGGAAGCTGTATGGCGCCCCCATTAACGGATTCGGAGAAGTGGTTTTTCATACAGGAATGACGGGATACCAAGAGGTGATGACAGACCCTTCTTTTGCAGGGCAAATTGTTACCTTCACATATCCCTTGATCGGAAACTACGGGATCAACGAAAAGGATTATGAGGCAGCCAAGCCAGCGTTGACAGGGATGATTGTCAGCGAGCTATGCATGGAGCCAAGCCATTACGAATCAAACATGACTTTGGCTCAAGCGGCAGAAGCATTTGGATTCCCAATCCTTGCGGGGATCGATACGCGAACGATTACCAAGCGCGTCCGTCAAGACGGTACCATATTCGGTGTCATTTCCGATCAGCCTATGCAGGTAGAGGAAGTGGTGTCCCTGCGCTATAAGCACGCCAAGAAATCATTAGTTGCCAACGTATCCAGACAACAAGTGGAGCGTTATCCGGGAACAGGCGAGCATGTCGTCTTGATTGACCTCGGCATGAAGCAATCGATTTTGGATGCACTTCTCCAGCAGGGCTGCCGTGTTACGGTCGTTCCTTTTGATACGAGTTTTGCCCAAATCAATGCACTCGCACCAGATGGCTTGTTGTTTTCCAATGGGCCTGGCGATCCAGAGCACTTGCTTGCGTATTGCAGCGAATGGCGCAAAGCCGTGGAGCAGTACCCGACATTGGGCATTTGTTTAGGGCATCAAGTATTGGCGCTGATGTACGGCGGCAAGACAGAAAAGCTCGCATACGGTCACCGCGGCAGCAATCATCCGGTCAAGGATCTGATGACTGGCAAAGTATATATGAGCTCACAAAATCACGGGTACGTGGTCAAGGAAGAGTCTCTGGATAAACGTCAGTTAACGGTTTCCTATCGCAATGTCAATGACGGTTCAGTCGAAGGACTGCGTCACGTCAGTTTGCCTGTTTTCAGTGTGCAGTTCCATCCGGAAGCACATCCAGGCCCAAGTGATACATCCCACATTTTCTACCAATTCTTGCAGTCGATGCGCGTAGTAGGAGCGAAGAGATATGCCTAAATTGCCACACATTCATAAAGTATTGGTCATCGGTTCTGGTCCGATCGTCATCGGGCAGGCAGCGGAATTTGATTATGCAGGTGCACAGGCGTGCCTTTCCCTGAAAGAAGCTGGCGTGCAGGTCGTGCTGGTGAATAACAATCCGGCTACGATCATGACAGATGAACAAGTAGCGGACAAAGTGTATCTGGAGCCGCTCACGGTGGAATCCGTGACAGCTATTATCGCAAAAGAGCGTCCCGATGGCCTCTTGCCTACGTTAGGCGGCCAAACGGGACTTAATCTTGCTGTTTCTCTAGCAGAAGCGGGCGTGTTGGAAAAGTACAGTGTGCAGTTGTTGGGTACGCCGCTGGCTGCCATTCAAAACGGGGAAGACCGTGAGCTGTTCAAGCAATTGATGCAGCAAATCGGAGAGCCTGTTCCAGAGAGCGATACTGTCGAATCTGTAGAAGCAGCCATCGAGTTTGCGAACGCTATCGGCTATCCAGTGATTGTCCGTCCTGCTTATACGCTCGGAGGAGCAGGTGGCGGGATCGCAGCGGATGAAGCGTCATTGCGAAAGGTTGCAGCAGGTGGCATTGCAGCTAGTCCAATCGGTCAGGTGCTGATTGAGCGGAGTGTAAAAGGCTGGAAAGAGATTGAGTACGAGGTTATGCGTGATGCTAATGATACCTGCATCATCGTGTGCAATATGGAAAATTTGGACCCGGTAGGGATTCATACGGGAGACAGCATTGTCGTTGCGCCATCTCAGACGCTGACAGATCGTCAGTACCAAATGCTGCGCAGCGTATCAACGAAAGTGATTCGTTCGCTTGGGGTAGTAGGTGGTTGCAATATTCAATTTGCGCTTGATCCGAATTCCGATCGGTATGTACTGATCGAGGTAAATCCTCGTGTAAGCCGTTCCAGTGCGTTGGCGTCCAAAGCGACAGGCTATCCAATCGCGCGGATCGCCGCCAAGCTCGCATTAGGCTACGGACTGGATGAGGTGCTCAATCCAATCACAGGCTATACGTACGCTAGCTTTGAACCAGCGTTGGACTACATCGTTGTCAAAATCCCGCGCTTCCCGTTTGACAAATTCCCACTGGCAGACCGCAAGCTGGGGACGCAAATGAAAGCGACTGGCGAGGTCATGTCGATCGCCCGCAATCTGGAAGCAGGACTATTGAAGGCAGTTCGCTCTCTGGAACAGGGATGCACACATTTGACTCGACCAGAGCTGGCATCCTGGACGCGTGAGGAGCTTGCACATTCCCTGCAGGAAGCGACTGATATCAGACTATTCGTTTTTGCCGAGGCGATCCGGAAAGGCTTTACAGAAAGTGAGCTGCACAATCTGACTGGTGTAGATCCGTTTTTCTTGCGGAGCTTGCGTAAAATCGTGGACTTGGAGGTAGAGCTGTCTTGCCACGATAGCAAAACACTGACCTCAGAGCTGTTGTTGGAAGCAAAGCGTCGCGGATTTGCAGATGAAACGATCGCTTCACTGATTGGTGCTACACCTGCTGAAATCAAATCACTTCGCCAAGAATCGGGCATTACGCCTACTTATAAAATTGTGGATACTTGTGCGGCAGAATTTGATGCCCAAACTCCTTACTACTATTCGGATTGGGAAGGAGTAGATGAGGTAGAGTCACTGGCTGGCCGCAAAGTACTGGTACTTGGCTCAGGTCCCATTCGCATTGGCCAGGGAATCGAGTTTGACTACTGCTCCGTGCATGCAGCTAAAGCGCTTCAGGCAAGCGGTATTGCGGCTGTCGTTGTGAACAACAACCCAGAGACGGTCAGCACTGATTATGAAACAGCCGACCATCTTTATTTTGAACCGCTTCACGTAGAAGACGTCCTGCATATCGCAGAACGCGAACAGGTTGAGGGCGTCATGGTTCAGTTCGGCGGTCAAACCGCGATCAATCTGGCAGCCAAGCTGGAGCACGCGGGTCTGAAAGTAATGGGTACGTCGCTTGCAGCCATCGAACGCGCGGAGGACCGCGAGCTATTCTACACCATGCTGCGCAAGCTGGACATTCCGCATATCCCCGGTAAAGGAGTATCGTCCTTGGAGGATGCGACCGCGATAGCGGAGGAAATCGGCTTCCCTGTTTTGATGCGACCTTCGTACGTCATCGGAGGGCAAGGTATGGTAGTAGTCCACAATATCGACGAGCTGCAGGCTACCATTCAAGACTGGTTGAACCATCCGAACATGAGTATGTTCTTTCCGCTCCTCGTGGATAAATACGTTCCAGGTAAGGAAGCAGAAGTAGATGCGGTATGTGACGGACACTCTGTCATCATCCCTGGGATTTTCCAGCATGTGGAGAGAGCGGGCATCCACTCAGGTGACAGTGTAGCCTTGTTCCCAGCTCCACATCTGACGGATGACATCAAGCATAAAATCGCGAGCTATACAGAAGCAATCGCGGGGGAAATGGAAGCCGTTGGGTTAATCAATATTCAGTTTGTCATTGATGGCGAGACGGTTTATGTACTGGAGGTTAATCCTCGTGCTTCACGGACTGTACCGATTACGAGCAAGGTGACTGGCATCCCGATGGTCCAATTGGCGGTTCGCGCACAATTGGGTGAAAAGCTGTCGGAGATGGGCTATGGTACAGGGCTTTTGCCAGAGATTCCGTTTGCAGTCGTCAAGGCACCGGTTTTCTCCACGATCAAGCTGAATGGTGTAGATCCGGTACTAGGTCCAGAGATGAAATCGACGGGCGAAGTTCTCGGCTTGGGGCATTCTTTCGAAGAGGCAGCAGGCAAGGCCTTTGCTTTCAAGGATAATTTGTACGGCGACTGGCAAAAAGGACAGTTGGTCATGATTTCTTTGGCAGATGGAGATAAGAAGGACGGCGTAAGAGAATCAATCGGACAAATGCAAGCAGACGGTGCCGATCTGGCGGCGACTCCGGGAACGGCCGAATGGCTGAAAAACGAAGGAATTGTCGTGAAGCATATCGTGGCAGATGAAGCGGCGTGGATCGACCTGTTGCAAGAGAAAGAAGCGGCCTTCGCACTTGTTACTGCGACGAAAGGCAATCGTCACGGCCGGACAGGATTTGCCCTGCGAAGCCGGATGGTGCAACAAGGTGTGCCATTGTTCTCCGCTGTCGATACGTTCGAGTTATACGTGAAGTCTATTATGAAGAAAAGAGGTGGCTCGCATGCAGCCAGTGAAGATATTGGAACACTTTCAAAACTTGCCATTACAAAAGCATAAAGGAAAGGATTTCTTGCGCGTCGATGAATTCAACGGGGAGGAATTGATGGAGCTGCTCCATCTGTCTGCTCACGTCAAGCAATTGCAAAAGCTGGGACAGCCATTCCAGCCTTTGCAAGGCAAGACGTTGGGGATGATCTTTGACAAGGCTTCTACTCGCACGCGCGTGTCCTTTGAAGTGGGAATGCATCAGTTGGGTGGCCTGGGGATGTTCATGAGCGGAAAAGAGCTACAGCTCGGACGCGGGGAGCCGATCAGCGACACAGCGAAAGTTCTCTCGCGGTACGTGGATGCCATCATGATTCGCACCTTTTCCCACTCCTATGTAGAAGAGCTTGCCGAGCACGCGTCGATCCCTATTATCAATGGCTTGACCGATCTGTACCACCCTTGTCAGGCTTTGGCTGATCTGCTGACGATCTGGGAGCATAAAGGCAAGCTGAAAGGAGTCAAGCTCGCCTATGTAGGAGACGGCAACAACGTGGCGAATTCACTGGTGCTGGGCGCAGCTCTGCTAGGCCTGGATGTGCGGGTGGCGACTCCGGTAGGCTACGAAATGGATGCAGCGATTGTCGCAAAAGCTACAGGGTACGCAAAACAAAGCGGTGGAAAAATGATGGTGACCACTGACCCGATAGAGGCTGTCATGGGGGCAGATGCTGTATACACGGACGTTTGGACTAGTATGGGTTTTGAAGAAGAAAATGAGGTGAGATTGAAAGCATTTGCCGACTATCAAGTGAACGAAAAATTGGTAGCAGCGGCAGATCGTGATTATCTCTTCTTGCACTGCTTGCCAGCACATCGTGGGGAAGAAGTGACAACCGGGGTCATCGACGGATCGCGCTCTGTCATTTT
The DNA here is from genome assembly GCF_003013445.1 of Brevibacillus sp. NRRL NRS-603. Lineage (NCBI taxonomy): Bacteria > Bacillati > Bacillota > Bacilli > Caryophanales > Paenibacillaceae > Brevibacillus > Brevibacillus sp. NRRL NRS-603. Next base: position 38,975 of record NZ_PXZN01000038.1, read on the forward strand.
TGATCAGGCTGAAAATAGATTGCACGCCCAAAAAGCGATTTTGGCGGCGCTGGTGTGAACATAGTTCTAGTTAAATAGAACTAGTTGCAATTAAATCGAATAGACTATGAATCTATGATTGCCGAATTTTGTCACTTATGTGTAAAATAAAGGTAGGAAAGAAGCGAAGAAGTACGGACTGTATCTGGTCGCTTGGTCCGTATGGAGCCAGTAGCGAATCCGCCCTTTTCCGAAATGGAAAAGGAAAGGGGAGCAGGGGCTGTACTTGGTCGCTTGGCCTCTGCATCACGGACAGTAGCGAAGCCAGCTTTCTCCACTATGCCTAAAGGGGGGAAAAGAAAATGAAAAAATGGTTCGCGGCAATTATGATGGTGGTAGCAATCGTAGCAGCTACTTCTGCAAACTTCCATATTGGATAAATAAGCGTATTGGAGAAACAAACACCGCTTGGCTGAGTGGTGTTTTTTCTTCAAGCTTGGAGGAAACAACATGCTATTGGATGTAATTGCCCTATCTTTTCTCGTAGCATTGCTGCGAGGGGGAAGAATCAAAGAATTACCTAAGTTCAACCAAAAGAAACTTCTTATCGTTACCATATTGCTGCAGGCTTGTGCAGCCTTCTTCCCTACGATCGGTGGCATTTTCATATCGATCGCGTATGTGTTTATTTTGGCCTTCCTCGTTTTTAATCGAGAATTTGAAGATATGCGGATTTTTTTAATCGGCTGGTTTCTGAATGCGATTGCAATTTGGTCTAACAATGGAAAAATGCCAATCGATTTAGTTCAAGCAGCAAAGCTTCCTTATGATTTAGAGCCAGTTATAAACGGAACGAATTTCAAGCATAGTGTATTGACGGAAAGTTCAAATTTTCCGTTTTTGACGGATGTCATTTACATGCCATCTTTCATTCCTCGGATTATTAGCATCGGCGATATTTTTATTATGTTAGGTGCCTTTTTACTTGTTCAGCGATTGATGAATAAACCGATTTCATTACTACAACTTCGCGAAGGTAAAAGTTATGCGACAAAAAACTGATTTTGCGGTTTGGATAAAAGGGATTGTTGTCCAGGTTGGATTTGTCATTGCAGCAATCTATATTTTTTACACATCTTCATCCGAATGGGCTGCCCGTGAGCATTGGGGGGTAATATCTACCTACACCCTCCTGACCATTTTTTCCTGTTTTGCTCCCGTGCGTATATCTAATACGATTTTAACAGTGAACAATGCTGTCATCTTTTCGGGTATCTTGTTGTACGGAGTATGGGTCGGAGTATGGGCTGCTGTTATTGAATCTTTAATCATTGCTTTCCTGGTAAGGTTTAATCCGCTAAAAGCTATTATTAACATTGGGCAATTGTTAATGACTATATGGACAGTAGCGTTTTTGAAGGATTGGATCGAGGGCTTTGGAACTGTTTCTCCCATTATTAGCGATTTGTTTTTGGCTGTTGTGTATTGGTTTGTGAACCTGACTTTATGTGGATTGGGTATCTCCTACTTTCATCAAATGACCTGGGCGCGAACCGTAAAGATGATGGCAAAAGGCTTTACCTCGACTTACTTGTTGCTTTTGATTCTTGCCGGGGTAGGTTCACGATTAGTAGAGTTATATGGTCCGTTAACACTAATTCCTATGATGATTGCGTTTATTACGATCAGCTACGTATTTCATCATTACTATGACAATCTTCAAAGGCTTCAGCAAAAAGTAGAAGAGGTCAAATCATTCAATCACAACTTCTTAACGACGATGGCTGCTTCTATTGACGCACGAGATCGATACACAAGTGGACATTCTCAGCGTGTAGCTTACTGGGGAAGAGAAATTGCGAGAGATATTGGTTTGGCCGAACGAAAAGTGGAGGATGTTTATATCGGAGGAATCCTGCACGACATTGGAAAAATCGGTATCGAAGACGAAATTCTTAATAAAAAAGGAAAGCTCACTCCCGAAGAGTATGACAAGATCAAGCAGCACACGGTCATTGGCTACGAAATCATTTTGCAAGCAGGGATGTTCAATGAATTGCTTCCTGCGATTCGCTCACATCATGAGCGTATAGATGGCAGGGGATATCCGGATGGTTTAGCCGGGGATGAGATTCCGCTGATGGCGAGAATTTTAGCCATTTCTGATGCTTTCGATGCGATGGTTGCGGACAGGCCTTATCGAAAAGGATTGCCCGTGGAGGAAGCGCTTCAAGAAATCAGACGGGGTTCTGGTACCCAATTTGATCCGATATTGGCGGAGCATTTTATCAGAATCGTTCAGCGACTGCCGTGCGAAGAATTACAGAGCATTATCGGAATAGAGTCCATCCCACAAAAACAGTTACAGGAGGCAATCAGATGAGCTGCCCCTTGTAACTGTTTTTATTCGTTTACGACCATATGCGGACGATCTCTCTGGTTTCTAAATGACAGGTAAGCTTGAATACATCTGGATTGCTTAATTTCTCCCAATCGTGAAAGCCAAAGCGGTCATCAATCGATTTCATGAGTAAGGCCAGCAGGCATCCGTGGCTGACAAGCACGATATCGTTATGCTCGTCTGCTAAAATCTCAGTAAGCAACGAATTTGCCCGGTTGATAGCAGTAAGACTGGATTCGCCTCCTTCGAATTCAAGAGTCAGGTCATCGAACGTATCGCGCAGCCGCTCGAACCAATCCCCACGTGGTACTCCGCTAAGGACGCGCTCGACCAAACGCGTGTCTTCTTCAACCACGATTCCGCGTTCCTGTGCAAGTGGCCGGATGGTGGCAATCGCCCGATGATACGGACTCGAAATGATTCGATCAATGGGGGAACCTGCGAAGAAGGTGGCAAGCTCCCGAGCTTGTGCTTCTCCCTTTTCCGTGAGCAGGGCTTCGGGTTCTTGGCCAGCAGCCTGACAATGACGTACCAAATAAATTGTTTTCATAATCCCTCCAACAGACTTCTCCTATGGAATTCCTCCCTTCACTCATTCGCTGCCTTGGATAAGTTTCCCTTTTGCTGACGCAAACGTTTATGCATAAACAGATGATGAGTATGCATAAAAACAAGATGCTTTTTATGCGAGAATTGTATATTTTCATTGTATCTCCGTTTTTGACTGCGAATTAACAAGAAATTCACAAGAAAAATAGTTGTATTTTTATTAGTTCGTTTGTATAATTACTCGCATAAGAGAAACTTCGAAACGGGGAGAGAGAATGATGGCAAAAGAAAAAATTGTGTTGGCCTATTCAGGCGGTTTAGATACATCGGTAGCAATTAAATGGCTGCAAGATACGTATAACTACGATGTCATTGCAGTTGCATTGGATGTAGGGGAAGGGAAAGACCTCGATTTCGTACAGAAAAAAGCATTGCAGGTAGGGGCATTGAAATCAATCGTAGTGGATGCAAAAGATGCATTCGCAGAGGAATTCGTATTGCCAGCCTTGAAGGCAAACGCGATGTACGAAGGCAAGTATCCATTGGTGTCTGCACTGTCGCGTTACTTGATTTCGCGCGTGCTGGTTGAAATCGCGGAAAAAGAAGGCGCGGTAGCTGTCGCACACGGTTGCACAGGAAAAGGAAACGATCAGGTGCGCTTCGATGTTTCCTTCACTGCACTGAACCCGGATATCAAAATCGTGGCGCCGGTTCGTGAATGGGGCTGGACGCGTGACGAAGAGATTGAATATGCGAAAAAGAACAATATCCCGATCCCAATCGATTTGGACAATCCATACAGCATTGACCAAAACCTGTGGGGCAGAAGCTGCGAGTGCGGTGTTCTGGAAGATCCATGGGCCGCTCCTCCAGAAGGTGCATACGACCTGACGAAGTCGATCATGGATGCTCCAGACGAGGCAGAAGAAATCGAAATTACTTTCGTGCAAGGGAAGCCAACTGCATTGAACGGCGAAGAGCTCCCACTGGCCGAGCTGATCCTCAAGCTGAACAAAATCGCTGGAAACCATGGAGTAGGCCGTATCGACCATGTGGAAAACCGTTTGGTGGGCATCAAATCTCGCGAAGTTTACGAGACACCGGCTGCAACTACTTTGATTTTGGCGCACCGCGAGCTGGAATTCCTGACGCAACCTCGTGAGGTCGCTCAGTTCAAACCGATTGTCGAGCAAAAACTGGCGCAAGTGATTTACGAGGGTCTCTGGTATTCGCCAATTCGCAATGCTGTCCAGGCATTCATTGAAGAAACGCAAAAGCATGTAACGGGTGTCGTACGCGTAAAGCTGCACAAAGGACATGCGATCGTCGTAGGCCGCACCTCTGCATCGTCTCTCTACAGCCATGAACTGGCGACTTATAATGCGGGTGACCAATTCGACCACAAAGCAGCACTCGGTTTCATCAAACTGTGGGGTCTGCCTACAAAGGTATACGCACAGGTAAACGAGGGTGTACTGCACGAGAATAAAAATACTGCCATTAAGATTTTGGATGAAAAGGATGCGATCAAGCAATGAAACTCTGGGGAGGACGCTTCACGAAGCCGACGAATCAACTCGTAGAAGAGTATACTGCTTCTATTTCTTTCGACCAGAAAATGTGGCGACAGGACATCGTCGGAAGCCTGGCTCATGTTGCCATGTTGGGCAAGTGTGGCATCCTGCCGATGGAGGAAGTAAGACAGATCATCGCTGGCTTGAAAAAAGTAAAAGAGAAAATTGAGCGCGGGCAAGCTGAGTTTCTCGTTGCGCACGAAGATGTGCATATGAATATTGAAAAGATGCTGATTGAAGAGATCGGTCCGGTGGGGGGAAAACTCCACACTGGCCGCAGCCGCAATGATCAGGTTGCGTTGGATATGCACCTGTACCTCAGAGAAAAGCTGATGGAGATTATCCAATTGGCAATGTATTTGCAAGAGGCATTGCTTGAGCAAGCCAGCCAGCATCTTGATACCGTTATGCCAGGCTATACACATTTGCAGCGCGCGCAACCAGTATTGTTCGGCTATCACCTGATGGCGTATGTGTCCATGCTGCAACGCGATATCGAACGGATGACGGAGACGTGGAAGCGTGTGAATGTGCTGCCGCTTGGAGCAGGTGCCCTCGCAGGTACGACATTCCCGATCGACCGCACGTTTGTAGCGGAATTGCTGCAATTTGACGGCATTTATCAAAACAGCATGGATGCAGTGAGTGATCGTGATTTCATTGTCGAATTTTTGGCAGACGCTTCTTTGGTCATGACCCATCTTTCCCGTCTGTGCGAAGAGCTCGTCATCTGGAGCAGTCAGGAATTCTCCTTTGTGGAGCTAGACGATGCGTTTTGCACGGGGTCCAGTATCATGCCGCAAAAGAAAAATCCTGATGTAGCAGAGCTGGTTCGCGGAAAAACTGGGCGTGTTTACGGCAATTTGTTTGGATTGTTGACCGTATTGAAAGGTTTGCCGCTGGCGTACAACAAGGACATGCAAGAAGATAAAGAAGGCATGTTCGATACGGTAGCAACCATTCATGGTGCGCTAGCGTTGCTCACGCCGATGATTAAGACGATGCAAGTCAAAGCAGATCGCATGCGTCAAGCAGTTACCAACGATTTTTCCAATGCGACAGACCTGGCAGATTACTTGGTTCGCAAAGACATGCCATTCCGTCAGGCGCATGAAGTTGTAGGGAGAACCGTCTTGTACTGCATCGAGCAGCAAAAATATCTTCTCGATTTGACCTTGGAAGAATTCCAGAACTTCTCAGAGGCTATTGGGGCAGATGTGTATGACGCTCTAGCTGTTGAGACAGTTGTCAATGCACGCAACGTGTTGGGCGGAACTGCCCGTAATCAGGTGGAAGTCCAAATTGATTGGTACCGCAAGCAACTGGTAGAAACACATGCGTGGGTGGACAAAAACAGTCAAAAGGTCATGATTGAATCCTTGATCGATGTCGGTTCGCCCGCATAAAAACGTACTTGTAGGTAAAGCAAAAAACCCCAAGCTTTGGGGTTTTTTTGCGCTTTATCCTTATCTACCGACTATTTTCGAATCAAAGCCTACTGCGGTTGCGTACGCAAGAGGCAACTCCATGCGGGCTGTCTTTAAAGGATCGACGACCTGGCAGATACGCAAATCTCCCGCAGCGGAGAGCAGGAAGGTGGCTTCGGCTTTTTCTAAGCCCAGCTCTTCGTGTAGAAATTGCACCATGTTAATTACCGCTCGATCCGCAGCCTTGTCCAGCTCCTTTTCCGACGCAATCGTGATCAGGTGCTCTTGGTTGACTGCCATCGGTAACGGCCACTGCTTTCCTTTTATCACATCGAGCTTTACGGTTACTTCCCCTGCGATTTCTACACCACATACAGCTACTTCACCGTCAGCCATTGCAGCATGGAGGTCACCAAGGGCAAATAATGCGCCCGGAACATTTACCGGTAAAAGCAATGTAGTACCTTCACGGATTTGCTTGCAGTCCATGTTGCCGCCGTGATCCCCCGGCGTACCGCATGAAATGGCTTCTTTGGCAGGAGCTGTTCCAATTACACCAATCATGGGGTTGATCGGAACCTGAAGCTTGTCTGACAATACAGCTTTTCCATCTTGTATCGGAATCATTTTAATCACATTTTCTTGCAGGTCGAATCCCATTACACCCAGTTCTGGTCCAGTAACCATTACGCCTTGGTTTTTAATCTCAATTTTCTGAATATGAATAACCAAAATATCGCCTGGTTCTGTTTTTTCTATATAAATAGGGCCGGAAGCAGGGTTGATCCGATTCCAATCAAGCTCTTGAAACACGGTGTCATCCGATTGGATTTGGTCCTCGAAGCAATCGCAGGTTTCAAACGTTACGATACTGCCTGCTTCCACCTTCAAGACTGGAAGATTCTCAGGAGACATGGCATAAATCACGTCCTGCTTTTTTACTCTGTACATGATTGCAGTCCTCCACTCCATTTCAGAATTTACATATATTTCTTTATCATAGCATGAAATGCCTGTGTGTTTAGCGTCAAATCATGGAGGAAATAATTGTACAAAGGGATCGAAGGCCTAAAGAGAGCAGGGAACAATCATGCAAGAGAGCTACAAGATCAGTCCCCGTCAACTATTGATGCTCGTCACCCTTGTTACCATTGGGGACTCCGTTCTCGTCCTGCCTGGCACGACGGCTGCACTTGCTAAACAGGATGCGTGGATATCCGTCCTGATCGGGCTTGTGGTGGGACTGCTCAATATTATGTTACTCATAGCTGTGGGAAAGCTTTATCGGAATCAAAGCTTTTTCACCTTCGTTGATCAAACCGTTGGGAGAGTGTTGGGAACCATCATTACACTCTCGTTCATTTGCTATACTCTGTTTTCAGCAGGGGCGCATGTGATGGAAATTGGCGACTTTGTTGGCACGCATCTATTAGTCTCGACACCGAGATTCGCGATACAGCTATTGTTTGTCATTGTGATTATGTTTGGTGTGAGTTTAGGATTGCAAACAGTCGCAGAATCGGCAGAAATCTATTTTGTCTGGTTCTTTTTCTTTTTTGGTTTACTCATGATTACTCTTCTGCCACAGGTGGAAATGTCTCGAATTCAACCTGTTTTTGAAAATGGGTGGAAGCCTATTTTGCAGGGATCTACAGCGGCATTTGCCTTTCCTTTTTCAGAGCTGGTCATATTTATGGCGGTTCTTCCGTTTGTCTCGCCCATTCAAAAACGAATGAGATCTTTTTTTCTGGGGACGTTGCTTGGGGGAATTGTGCTGTTCATCATCATGGTGATGTGCATCCTTGTTTTGGGGGCAGAACAGACTTCGCGGCATTTTTATCCGACCTATGTTCTCATCAAACAGCTAAAGCTCGGGGATTTCATTCAACGGCTAGAGGCGATTATCGCGGTGATCTGGTTTATCGCGGTAAGTGTCAAAATTACGCTGTACTGCTTGTTTTTCCATTTGGGAATCCGTCACGTCTTTCGAATCGACAACTTCAAGGTTCTAATCTTTCCGTACATTGTTTTGCTCATGGTGATGTCTACGATTTTCTCGCCCAATATGATCGTCTATGGCGACATCATTGCGAAGTACTGGCCATTCTATGATTTTACCTATAGCGTCGGTGTGCCGGTGGTGCTGTTATGTGGAAATCTTATTCGGAAAAAATGGCTGAATCAAAACTGACGATCAAATTAACAAACGCCGTACTCCCATTTCTGGAAGGCGGCGTTTGTTTGTGTTTACAAAGACATGCGAAGAATCTGTACCACATCATCGCTGGTCAACGTTTTGAATTGGCCGATCGGTCCAAACGGAGTAGCTTTTTCAGCCATGAGCTGCAAATGCTCGTCGGTGATACCGTAATCAGCCAAGCGAGTAGGGGCACCGATTCGCTCAAAGAAAGCTTCCGTAGCGGCGATCCCTTCCAATGCCACCTCATCATCTGTTTTGCCGACAGGATCGACATTCCACACTTCTGTCGCGAACCGCACAAAGCGAGTGACGTTTTCACGGAACACATAGCGCATCCATTTCGGGAAGATGATCGCCAGACCGCCACCGTGCGGGATGTCGTAAACAGCACTCACAGCATGCTCAATGGAGTGGGTTGCCCAGTCTGTTGTGACACCAACCGGGAGAGTGCCGTTCAATGCCATTGTTCCGCAGTACATAATGTTGGCTCGCGCATCGTAGTCTTCCGGATTGGCGAGGACGCGTTCTGCATTTTCGATGACGGTCTTCATGATCGACTCGGCAAAACGTGTCTGCAATGGAATTTCGGTTGTATGCGTGAAATACTGCTCGAATACATGGGACAAAATGTCGCTGATTCCGTAGATCGTTTGGTCGCGAGGTACGCTAAACGTATGTTCTGGGTCCAGAATCGAAAACGCAGGAAAAGTTGTCCCAGCCCCATGCTTTTCTTGTGTCTCCCAATTGGTGACGACACTTCCCCGGTTCATTTCAGAACCAGTAGCAGCAAGTGTCAGTACGGTACCGAGAGGCAAAGCCTCTTGTGCGACCGCTTTGCGTGTATAAAAATCCCATACATCTCCTTCGTAAGGCACACCGATCGCGACTGCTTTGGCCGCGTCGATTACACTGCCACCACCTACAGCGAGTATCCAATTGACGCCCTCTTGGCGGCATAACTCAATTCCTTTGTTCACGGTACTCAGACGTGGATTTGGCTCCACTTCTGGCAACTCATGCACGCGGCAGCCCGCAGACTGGAGGAGAGAAATCACTTTGTCGTAGAGACCGGTTCGCTTTATACTGCCACCACCATATACCAAAAGGACAGTGGGACCTAGCTGTCTTGCTTTTTCCTCGAGCTGGGCCAATTGACCCCGTCCAAAAATTAGCTGTGTCGGGTTATGGTAAACAAAATTTTCCACGTTATAAACAGCTCCTTTTTTATGATGCCCTCTTGTCACACTCATTGTAGCCAACTGTTTTCCATGAAGCTAGTTAGGAATGTGCAATCTTATTTTCTCCCTAATTCGTGACAGTTGTTAACAATCGAAGCTGTTTCGACAAGAAATGAGAGATTTAGTGGATACCATCCGTGATTCGTGATGGTATAATAGATAAGATGGGAAATCCCGCTGTTTTTCAACAAGGTATGGCAGCGGTTGCTAGTGGGTAGAGGGGTTTTGTCGATTTTTACTTTAAAATTCAGGATCAAGATACATAGACAAGGATCTGACGAAGTAGGATGTGATTGGCTTGATCGAAATGTTCGATGTGTGGAAAACATACCCGAATGGAACGAATGCTTTGAAAGGTATCAACATTCGGATTGAGAAAGGTGAATTTGTGTACGTAGTAGGCCCCAGTGGTGCGGGTAAATCTACGTTTATCAAATTGATGTACCGTGAAGAGAAGCCGACGAAAGGACAAATCTTTTTGGGTGGCTTCAATGTCAGCAGAATCAAAGAGAGACAAATTCCATTAGTCCGCCGCAGTATTGGTGTCGTGTTCCAGGACTTCAAGCTGCTGCCGACATTGACCGTTTTCGAAAATGTCGCGTTTGCGATGGAGGTAATCGAGAGCAATCCAAAACAAATCAAGCCGCGTGTGATGGATGTTTTGGGACTGGTAAAGCTCAAGCATAAAGCAAAAATGCTGCCAAGCGAGCTGTCCGGCGGTGAGCAACAGCGTGTTGCCTTAGCGCGTGCACTGGTGAATAGTCCGGGAATTATTATCGCGGACGAGCCGACGGGGAACCTGGACCCAGAGACCTCATGGGAGATCATGAAGCTGTTTGAAGAAATCAATCAGCGTGGCACGACAGTCGTCATGGCTACCCACAATAGAGAAATTGTCAACACCATGAGAAAACGGGTGATTGCGATCGAAGCAGGCCAAATTGCCCGTGATGAGCAGAGAGGGGAATACGGTTATGAAGATTAGGACGCTGGGGCGCCATGTCCGTGAAGGGGTCAAAAACCTCGGGCGGAACGGCTGGATGTCGTTCGCTTCTATTAGTGCCGTGACCATTACCCTCTTTATCTTGGGCGTTTTCCTCATTCTGGCGATGAACGTCAATTACTTTGCGCAAAGCGTGGAAAAGCAAGTAGAAATTCGGGTCTTCATGGACTTGCTGGCGACAAAAGAAAACATCACACAGGTTGAGAACAACATCAAGAAACTTCCTCAAGTGGAGTCTGTTTCATTTGTTCCGAAAGACGAAGGGCTGAAGCAATTTAAAGAGAGCCTTGGTGAAAAAGCGTATTTGTTTGAGGGATTGGAGGAAAGCAATCCTCTGCCGGATGCGTTTACCGTAAAAACGAAGCAACCGCAAGACACTGCTGCTGTTGCCGCTCAAATTAAGAATCTCCAGTATGTCAAAAGCCTAACCTATGGGGAAGGCACTGTGGAAAAGCTGTTTTCCTTGACAGGAGCAGTCCGAAATGTCGGGATTGCCTTTATTATTGGACTTGGTTTTACAGCGATGTTCTTGATTGCCAACACAATTAAGCTGACAATTGTGGCACGTCGCAGAGAGATTGAAATCATGAAGCTGGTTGGTGCCACGAACTGGTTTATCCGTTGGCCATTCTTTGTGGAAGGGCTCATGATGGGGGTGGCAGGGGCATTGATTCCGACCATTATGTTAATGGTTGGCTATTACTACCTCCTGGATGCCATTCACTCCAGCTTTGAAGCTTCCCAACTGTTTAAACTGTTGCCGCTATTCCCGCTCGTGTATCAAGTGGCGTTGGCATTGCTGGCGATTGGCGCGTTTATCGGGATTTGGGGAAGTTTGGTGTCCGTACGTCGCTTCTTGCGAGTTTAATAATTTGAAGAGCGTGGGAGGAGTATCATGAGAAAGAGAATCCTGCTAGCACTCGTGATCACTGGTCTTGTAGTCGGTACGGTGCTCCCGACGAATGTGAGCTTGGCAGCGCCTAGTAAGGCCTCTTTGGACAAGATTAATCGAGAGCTAAAAGAGATCCAAAAGAAGAAGAAAAGCCAGCAGCAGCAATTGAAGAAGACCGAAGAACAAATCAATGTCGTACAAAAAGAGAAAAAAGGCTTGGAAACGCAATTGATGCAAATCGATTTGCGTCGCAACGATACACAGAAAAAGCTGGACAAGCTTGAGCAGCAAATGGATGAGACCAAGGAAAAAGCAGCAAACGCGCAGGATAAGCTGGATGAGGCAAAAGACCGCGTGGCGAAAAGGGATGCCTTGCTCAGAACACGTGTGACTTCCATGTATGAACGCGGTACGGTCTCCTATTTGGATGTCCTTCTCGGTTCCTCTGACTTTGGGGACTTTTTGACGCGTATGCAGGCCTTGCAGCTTATTTTAGAGCAGGACACGCGTATTTTAGAGGATAACATTCGCGATAAGGAAACCATCGAGACTAAAAAGAAAGAAATTGATCATCAGCTGACTGTGTACGCCGGGATGTTCGATGAGGCTGAGGAGCTCAAAGCCGAATTGGACAAGCAGTACAAGCAAAGTATGGTGGTCAAGGCTGAATTGGAAAAGAAACAATCTGCTCTTGAAGTGGATTTGGAGCAGTATGGGCAGGAGCTTTTGGCTATCACCAAACAAGAATCAGCCAAATACGCGGAGCGAGTACGTGCAATGAGCGCATCCAGTACAGGCTACAAGGGTGGGAAGTTTGCCTTGCCTATCGCAAGTGGACAATTTCGCTTCACTTCTGGCTTCGGAATGCGGTCAGACCCGTTTACAGGCCGCTCGGCTGGGCATAATGGTGTAGATATGGCAGCACGGAAGGGAACGCCAATTTTGGCTGCGGCTGACGGAATCGTTCTCTTTGCAGGATATAACGGCGGCTTCGGGAATACAGTAATGATCAAGCATAACGCAGAATATACCACTCTGTACGGTCATATTCGCGAGGGAGGTATCAAGGTTTCTGTTGGGCAATCCGTATCGAGAGGTCAAAAGATCGCAGAGGTAGGATCAACAGGTCGTTCAACCGGAAATCACGTACACTTTACCGTCTATAAAAACGACGTAGCAGTTAACCCAATGCCATACTTGAAGTAGACCCTCGTGCGACCAGACAAATATTGTTAGCGGAACATGCATACACTAGCAGCATATCTTTTTCCGGTAGCACAAAGGATGGTGACGTAACAGTGAGATGGAAAGGACGTACCGTAATCGCGCTTGTACTCATCTCCATGGTAGCCAGTAGTTTTATTACGATGGCGATCATGAAGACATCGGCTAGCGCCAGTTCAAGTCAAGGTGGGGCATTAACAGCATCCAGCATGGCGCTATTTTCTGGGAGCGGAGATTATCCGAAAGAGTTCCAGAAGCTGTACGAGGCGTTTTCAGCAATCAAGAAAGATTACATCCAAAATGTCACCAATGAGCAGTTAGTAGAGGGTGCAATTGGCGGAATGGTCGGGTCTCTCGAGGATCCGTACAGTGATTACATGGACCCTCGTTCTGCTGAGGAGTTCACATCTACCCTGCACTCGACTTTCCAAGGGATCGGGACAGAGGTAACGATGCAAAATGGTCGGGTAACGGTTGTTTCGCCATTCAAAAACTCTCCAGCAGAGCGTGCAGGGCTGCGGCCAAACGACCAAATTTTGAGTGTAAATGATGAATCCCTTGAAGGATTGGACCTGCATCAGGCAGTGACGAAGATTCGTGGTCCAAAAGGAACGAAGGCGGTTCTCAAAGTAGTGAGGGCCGGAGTGCCAGAGCCTCTTACCATCGTGTGTGTGCGTGACGACATTCCGATTGAGACAGTAAACAGTCAAATCATCGAGAAGAACGGTGTTAAAGTAGGTGTGATCAGCCTTACCCAATTCTCGACAGACACAGCTAAGCACTTCAAAGAACAGCTGGCTGCTCTTGAGCAGAAGGGGATTGGCGGTCTGGTAATTGACGTTCGAGGCAATCCGGGCGGGTATTTGCTAGCTGTGAAAGAAATCGGAGAAATCCTCGTACCGAAAAAAGGCAAGATCGTGCAAATCGAGTATGGAAATGGCGGACAGCAAAAAGAGGAGTATTTCTCGACTACAGAAGCTGCCAAGCCTTATCCAATCTCGGTACTGATTAATGGCGGAAGCGCCAGTGCATCGGAGATTCTCGCGGGTGCTATGCGGGATAGTGGCAACTACAAGCTGGTCGGTGAGAAGACCTTTGGTAAGGGAACCGTTCAGAGTACAATGGAAATGAACGACAAGAGCCAATTGAAGCTGACGATTGCCAAGTGGGTCACACCGAGTGGTGAATGGGTCCATAAAAAAGGCATTACGCCAGATTTTGCAGTCAAGCAACCAGATTATTTCAACGCGACTCTGTTGCCGGCAGATAAAATATTGCAACGCGACATGGCTGGCACTGACGTGAAAAACCTGCAGCTCATCCTGAAGGGCTTGAATCTGTCCCCAGGACGTGAAGATGGCTATTTCGATGAAAAGACAGAGGAAGCAATCAAGCAGTTCCAAACCTCTAACAAACTCGAGGTAACTGGCAAAGTAGACGCGAAGACACGCTCGTCGCTGGAAGAAAGTCTCCGTAAAACGATGACGAAGCCAGAGAATGACCTGCAATTGCAAAAAGCTCTGGATGTAGTCACCGGCAAGTAATGAATAATCAAGAAAATGGAAGCAGGTAATTCCCTGCTTTCCGTAGAAATGATAACCACGGCAAATCAAATGCCGTGGTTTTTCTTTCTTTCAGTTGAGGTGAGGCAATTGGCGATACAGGCAGATATGCTTACCATTGCATATGGCTTTGCCGCATTTTTTATTAATCCTGTCTTCTATCTCTTTCTGGTGTTTATTTATTTGCATTATCGCAGACAGATGAACCTGGAAAGACAGCTTTTCTCTGCGCGCATTCAGTCCCCTCTGCTCTCGACGATACGGGCTGTAGGGATGGGCTTGGTGGGAGGCTTGCTGATTTCTCTTCTAAGTGCAGGACTCGGCGTGGTCGTGCAAGCACAGGATTTGTGGATACTATGGGGATTGGCGCTCATCTTGGCGCTGATTCGTTTACGGTTTCTCTGTTTCGCATATGCTGCAGGGATTTTGGCGATTTTACACGCGATCACACAGGTCATTCCACCGGTTACGGATGTTCCTGGATTGAGCTTTGTCTGGGAAATGATTCGTCAGGCGAAACCATTGCCGTTGCTTGCGTTAGTTGCAGTCATGCACCTGATTGAAGCGATGCTCGTACGCTGGAATGGCGGGCGGGACGCTTCTCCGCTGTTCGTGGAAGGGCAGCGTGGACGGATTGTCGGTGCCTATTTGCTTCATTCTTTTTGGCTGACGCCAGCCGTGCTGTTCGTACAGATGGAGCCAGGTGCTATGAGTGGTGCGTTGTATCCAGGGTGGCCGTTCTTCTCTCCGGGAGCTGCTTCATTCGGACTGATGCTTCTGCCGACAGTGACAGGATTCTCCGATATGACGCAAACGATGACACCTTATAGAAAAGCGACGCAGGTTGCGAAAAATTTGATGCTGTATGCGATCATTTTGCTGGGCTTATGCGCTCTCGCTGCATGGTTTTATCCATTGATCTTGCTGGCTGCGATCTTTGCGCTATTCGGTCATGAGGCGCTGTTTTTCTGGAGTCAGTATCAAGAAAGAAAACGTTCGCCTTATTTCATCCAGTCTTCGCGTGGCGTAAAAGTAATGGGAGTCATTCCGGGTACAAGAGCAGAGGAGATCGGCATCACACCCGGTGAGATTATCGTGAAAGTAAACGGCATTTCGGTGCGGGAAAAAGAAGATTTATATCCAGCACTACAAGCCAATCCTGCCTTTTGCAAAATGGAAGTACTTACGCGTGAAGGCGAGCTGAAGTTCGTACAGTGTGCGGTCTATGCGGGCAATCATCACCAACTGGGGATCATTGTGGTTCCGGATGCAAATACCCGTGCATTTGTTGATTTGAAACGCGCCAGTGTAGTCGAGCTGATCAAGCAAAAGCTGGAGAAGCTGAATGTAGGAGCATAAGGATAGTTGGGGAGAAGGTATGCAGACAAAAGTGCATACCTTCTTTTTTTGAGAAAAGCTCGTCTATTCGGTAACTTACTGGTGGCTGTTGCGTCTCAATGGAGGAGGAAATAAGGGGGAGTTGGTTCGGTGTCCAAAGTAAAAAGAACGGTCTCGTGGTTTTTGTCGGGTACATTAGCAGCTGCCACGGTCTTTGCTGCACCCTTATCAGGAGCAGGCGCAATGAGTCCTGTGACCGTAGCGCAGGCTCAATCGGTTGTAGCTGTGCCGATGCATGTGACGAAAGGTGTCCAAAAGCTAGTCAAGCTTGTACCGGAGTTGTCTTCGCGCTATGTCGTTTACGGTGGAGATGTGGATGGACCTGGTGTTAGCGGGGTGGCGGTCACTTTTGCGCAGTCTGCTGCTGAGGCTCAGTCGTCCATGGATGATGCGATTTTTGACGGACAGACAGGAGAGCTTCTCAGACTGAATCTTACCCCTAAAGCAGCAACAAAGCCTGCGTACCCGAATGAGCAGCAGGCCAAAGCACGAGCGTTGGCTTTTGTCGCTGGTTTGCAGGGAACTGGTACAGGTAATACTTATCAGGCGAGAGAGGTTTATAAAAATAAGGACCTATTGACGGTTCGACTGGTGCGAGTGATAAATAATGTGGTGCTTGATGACGATTATGACTGTCTCGTCAGTTTTGATGCATCGGGAAGAATTGTTTGGTTTTCCACGTTTGATGGCAGGCTATATGAAAAAGTAAGTCCTTCTTCACTCCCATCTCCGCAGCGCGTCATCTCCGCCGAACAAGCTGTACGAAAGTGGCAAGAAAGCCGGCCATTGGAGCTTGTTTATTTATTGCCTACTCATAATCATAGCGATCAGGTGGAAGCAAAGCTTGCCTATGTCCTGAAAAATGGAATCATAACCCAACAACATACAGGTAGTGCATTAGATGCCTTCAGTGGCAACCGATTGGTAACAACGAATTCAAGAGCGACAACGAGCCCGTCTCAGACCATCAATGTGAATGGAACAGGTGAGAAGTGGGTTGCGCAAACAGAAACGCAAGCGCGTGATTTGTTACGCATGTTGTTTAAACTCGAAACAGAAAAGCTGCCGCTGTCCATCTACGAGGCGAGTTACGATAATGGCCCAGCCCTTCGTTATTTCATATGGGGAAATTTTGGTGAGGGGGTTCCCGATGCTGACAAGATATCTCGAATGGCTAGCTTTCCTGAGGGAAGCAGTAACGGCGAGCAGCATCATCTCCTCGTGACAGATGCGAGGACTGGTGAATTTCTTGAATTTTCCACGAAGGTAAACAATCCGCAATGGTCTAATGTGAAAACGGATAAGAAGCGGGATCGAGTGAAAGCGGATAAGCTTTTGACCAGACTGACTCCGTCTGGAAGCAATCAGTTCCAAATAACGGAGGATGGAGATGAAAGGTATACCTCGATCATAGCTGATCCCATTGTGAACGGGATTCCGGTTTATGGGATCAATCAAAGTGCGGAGGACGGGATGTATACGATTCGGATCGATTCATGGACGGGGACATGGGAGCAGGTGAGAATAAACAAACCGGCCAGTGTCAAATACCCGGCCGGTTCCCAAGCCCTTAAAGAACAAGTGGCCATGACCCGATTACTGCAAACCTATCCACTTGAGTTGACCTACATTCACCAGCCAGATCATAAGAAAAACACGATTACATGGAAGCTTGGCTATGACCTTTCGTTTCGTCAAACTCGCCCGCATTGCTTCTGCGGGGGAGAATTTAAAGTAGATGATACGTTTTACGTGGATGCGATAACCGGAAAAGTGATCGTAAACGAATAGGACCCTGCAAAAGAAAAGCCGCCTTCTTCGATTCGAAGATGTGCGGCTTTTTGTATAGGATTCTAGGCAGTTGCTTCGAATCCTGTGATTTGATTGAGAGCGACTTTCTTATCATCCTGAAGGACGAATTCGACTACTCCGTTTTTCATGCTGACCGCTTTGACTACTCCGGTAAGAGGAGTATTGGAAGTGGTGCCGTCCGGATTCGTTGTAGACTGGTTGTACGTGATGTTGTAGCCGATCATTTGCGCGTAGGCAAGCGAGTTGCCCATTGTTCTGTTTTCAGGTTTCACTGTCATGCCTACAATTTCTTCGGCTTTTACGGTTGATCCATTATCCAGTTGGAATTGTGCGGTACCGTTTTTGGTGGTAAAGCCAGTGATGACGCCATTCAAGATTTCATCAACCTTGGAAACGTCGTTAGTGGTATCTGGATTGCCATCCCGGTCTACTTCCTTGGTTACTTTATAGGAAATCTCTCGACCGATCATTTCCATGTACTTCACGCTGTTATCGAGCGTATTGCCTGCCAGACCTTGTGATTCCAGTCCGGAGACGTCTGCCAGCGGAATCGGTGTCGATTCGCCTGCAATACGGAAGTAGATTTTGCCTTGATCCATGTAGACGGCATCAAGTACGCCTTCTTTCTTCTCCGTCTTGGTTTCTCCCGTCATCTCGTCTTTTGTAGTAAGAGAATACGAGGCAGTGCGACCTACCAGCTTTTCATACTTTTCCAAAGTGACCATGCTGTTGTTCGATTGCTCCATCAGCGTGGTCATTTTTGTGATTTTTTCTACCATGGTCAGCATACTTGTTTGCTGGATGAACTGAGAGTTGTCCATGGGGGACATAGGGTCTTGATGCTTTAGCTGCTCCAGCATGAGCTTCATAAAGGCATTTTGGTCGAGCTCTGTGGAGAATTCTTTTTTGCCTTTATAGCTCATATGCGGTTGTATATAAGGGTTATTTTTGACGGTTGTTCCGGTATCTGACATGTCAATCCTCCCTGAAGGTGGCGAGTCTATCTGCGTATGTTTGTACTTCCTTCATCTTATATCGGAAAAATCGGCGGAAAGATGAAGACAAACGTTTGTTCGAATTTTGGGCTTAAACTAGCCGGAATTGTGTTATAATGGAAGTAGAAACAGTCATGCTATGAGGAGATGAACGAGGGAATGGAGCGTTTTGAATTGGTATCGGAGTTTCAACCGTCCGGTGACCAGCCGACCGCCATTGCCGAGCTGGTGGCAGGGTTAAAGGCTGGCAAGCGACACCAGACATTGCTTGGTGCGACGGGAACGGGAAAGACTTATACGGCTGCCCAAGTAATTGCTCAGGTGAACAGGCCAACACTCGTGATGGCACATAACAAAACTCTGGCAGCTCAGCTTTGTGCAGAGTTTAAGGAGTTTTTCCCGAACAACGCGGTGGAATACTTCGTCAGCTACTACGATTACTATCAACCCGAAGCATACATTCCCCAATCGGATACGTTTATTGAAAAAGACTCGAGCATCAACGACGAGATCGACAAGCTCCGTCACTCGGCTACCAGTGCGCTGTTTGAACGCCGAGATGTGATCATCGTTGCCTCCGTCTCCTGCATTTACGGATTGGGTTCGCCGGAAGAGTACCGTGAACTGCTCTTGTCTTTGCGCGTTGGCATGGAAAAAGGACGAGACGAGATTTTGCATCGTCTGGTCGATATCCAATACACACGCAACGATATCAACTTTACACGTGGTACGTTCCGCGTGCGGGGTGACGTGGTGGAGATTTTTCCTGCCTCACAGAGCGAGCAGGCGATTCGCGTAGAGTTTTTCGGAGATGAAATTGAGCGGATTACTTCGATTGACGTACTGACCGGAGAGATTTTGGGACAGCGTGATCACATTGCCATTTTCCCTGCCTCCCACTACGTGACGCGCGAGGAGAAAATGAAGCTGGCTGTCCAAAGCATCGAGGCCGAGCTGGAAGAAAGACTGAAAGAATTCCGTGATGCGGGCAAGCTCTTGGAAGCACAGCGACTGGAGCAACGCACACGGTACGATATTGAGATGATGCTGGAGATGGGCTTCTGCTCCGGGATCGAAAACTACTCGCGCCATCTGACAGGACTTCCTGCGGGGCACGCTCCGTATACCTTGCTGGATTACTTCCCAGATGATTTTATCGTCATGATGGATGAGTCGCATATGACCTTGCCGCAGGTTCGGGGGATGTATAACGGTGACCGCGCGCGAAAGGATGTACTGGTGGAACACGGATTCCGTCTGCCTTCTGCACGCGATAACCGTCCACTCAAGTTCGAGGAATTTGAAGGAAAGCTGAAACAAGCGATCTACATTTCAGCTACGCCTGGTCCATATGAGCTGGAGCACACCCCTGAAATGGTGCAGCAGGTGATTCGTCCGACAGGCTTGATTGATCCGACGGTAACGGTACGTCCGATCAAAGGACAGATTGACGATCTGATTGGCGAAATTCAAGCCACGATTGCGAAAAATGAGCGGGTTCTGGTCACGACTCTGACGAAGAAAATGTCTGAGGATTTGACGGACTATCTGAAAGAAATCGGAATCAAGGTCCGCTATCTTCACTCGGATATTAAAACGATCGAGCGGATGCAGATTTTACGTTCGTTGCGTTTAGGTGAGTTTGACGTGCTGGTCGGGATCAACCTCTTGCGGGAAGGTCTAGACTTGCCGGAGGTATCGCTCGTGGCGATTTTGGATGCAGACAAGGAAGGCTTCCTGCGCAATGAGCGCTCGCTGATTCAGACGATCGGTCGGGCTGCGCGGAACGCTGAGGGACGCGTTATTATGTACGCGGACAAAATGACAGATTCGATGGCCTCTGCGATTCGAGAGACAGAGCGCCGTCGTTCCATTCAGATGGCTTACAATGAAGAGCACGGCATCACGCCGCAAACCGTGAAAAAGTCCGTCCGCGAAGTGATCGAGGCGACCAAGGTAGCGGAGGAAAAAGCAGATTACTTGCCACATGCAGACTTCAAAAAAATGCCGAAGAAGGATCGCGTGGCTGTCATAGAACGTATGGAAGAAGAAATGAAGGAAGCGGCACGCAACCTCATGTTCGAGCGTGCGGCCGAATTGCGTGATTTGATTCTTGAGCTGAAGGCGGAACTCTAAGGAGAGGTTTTTTTCATGCCATTAGAACATATTGTCGTAAAGGGTGCACGTGCCCACAATTTAAAAAATGTTGATGTAGTCATTCCGAGGGACAAATTCGTCGTTCTGACGGGTTTGTCTGGCTCGGGTAAGTCCTCGCTCGCTTTTGATACGATTTACGCAGAGGGACAACGACGCTATGTCGAGTCTTTGTCCGCATACGCCCGTCAATTTCTTGGGCAAATGGACAAGCCGGACGTGGATTCGATTGAGGGACTTTCCCCTGCGATTTCGATTGACCAGAAAACGACGAGCCGCAATCCGCGTTCCACGGTAGGTACGGTTACGGAAATCTACGACTATTTGCGTCTTTTGTATGCGCGTGTAGGTAGAGCGGTTTGCCCGGAGCACGGTATCGAGATTCAATCCCAGACTATTGAACAAATGGTCGATCGCCTGCTGGAGTATCCTGAACGCACGAAAATGCAGATTCTCGCGCCTATGGTACAAGGTCGCAAGGGAGAGCACGTTAAGCTGCTCGAGGACATCCGCAAGCAAGGGTTTGTCCGCGTGCGGGTCAACGGTGAAATTACCGATCTGTCCGAAGACATCAAGCTGGAAAAGAATAAAAAGCATAACATTGAAGTTGTCGTTGACCGGATCGTCGTGAAGCCGGATGTACAGGCGCGTCTCGCAGACTCCTTGGAAACGGCACTTCGTTTAGCAGATGGCAAGGTCATCGTCGATGTGATGGAGCAAGAAGAGCTACTGTTCAGTGAAAAGCATGCTTGCCCGGTATGTGGCTTCTCCATTGGAGAGCTGGAGCCGCGAATTTTCTCCTTTAACAGCCCGTTTGGTGCTTGCTCGGAGTGTGATGGACTGGGTGTCAAGCTGGAGGTAGACCCGGATATGGTCGTTCCTGATGCGACGAAGACGCTCAATGACGGGGCGATTGGTGCATGGGAGCCGAAGACTTCGACTTACTATCAACAATTGTTGGAATCAGCTTGCCGCCACTTTAACATTCGGATGGATGTGCCATATGAGGAGCTTACGGCAGCGCACCGACAAATCTTGATGTACGGAAGTGAGGGCGAAAAAATTCACTTCCGCTATGAGAATGAGTTTGGGCAAGTGCGCGAGGCGGTCGTACCGTTCGAGGGTGTCGTCATCAACCTGCAACGACGTCATCTGGAGACGAGCTCGGATTACATCCGCGAGCAAATCGAAGGATTTATGAGTCAAAAGGCGTGTCCTGTCTGCAAAGGTCAACGTTTGCGTCAGGAGAGCTTGGCGGTAAAGGTCGGGGAGCGCAGCATTTCTGAGCTGACTACGCTGTCGATTCTCGATGCGCATCAGTTTGTCGATGGACTGGAACTGACAGAGCGGGAAACGAAGATCGCGAACCTGATCGTAAAAGAAATCAAGGCGCGACTGAACTTCTTGATTGATGTCGGTCTGGATTACTTGACACTGAGCCGTGCGGCGGGAACACTGTCTGGGGGAGAAGCGCAGCGGATTCGACTGGCTACGCAGATTGGTTCTAGTCTGATGGGTGTTCTCTACATTTTGGATGAGCCGAGTATCGGACTGCATCAGCGGGATAACGCGCGTCTGATCAAGACGTTGGAGCATATGACCAAGCTGGGGAATACATTGATCGTCGTCGAGCATGACGAGGATACGATGATGGCCTGCGATTACATTATCGATATTGGCCCGGGCGCCGGCATACATGGCGGTCAAATCGTAGCGGCAGGAACTCCGGAAGAAGTCATGAAGGACCCTAACTCCTTGACCGGGGCCTATTTGAGCGGGCGCAAATTCATCCCTGTTCCGATGGAGCGTCGCAAGCCTTCGGACAAATGGATCAAGATTGAGGGCGCAAAGGAAAACAACCTGAAAAACGTCACTGTGAAGCTTCCTTTAGGTGTTTTCGTTGCCGTAACAGGTGTGTCTGGCTCAGGAAAAAGTACGCTGATCAATGAAATTTTGCAAAAGACACTGGCTCGCGATTTGAATAAAGCAAAGGTGAAGCCAGGGGAGCATCGCCGCATCTTGGGACTGGAGCATTTGGATAAGGTGATCGACATCGACCAATCTCCAATTGGACGTACGCCACGTTCCAATCCGGCGACATATACAGGTGTCTTTGACGATATTCGCGACCTGTTTGCTTCCACCAACGAGGCCAAAGTGCGCGGCTATAAAAAAGGTCGCTTCAGCTTTAACGTCAAGGGTGGCCGTTGTGAAGCGTGCAGTGGTGACGGGATTATTAAAATCGAGATGCACTTCTT
Organism: Brevibacillus sp. NRRL NRS-603; assembly: GCF_003013445.1. Classification (NCBI taxonomy): domain Bacteria; kingdom Bacillati; phylum Bacillota; class Bacilli; order Caryophanales; family Paenibacillaceae; genus Brevibacillus; species Brevibacillus sp. NRRL NRS-603. The sequence continues at coordinate 61,641 of NZ_PXZN01000038.1, forward strand.
GCCGGATGTGTATGTGCCTTGCGAAGTTTGCCACGGCAAGCGTTACAACCGCGAGACGCTCGATGTGAAGTACAAAGGCAAGAGCATTGCTGATGTCTTGGAAATGACGATCGAGGATGGGGTAGAGTTTTTCCGCAATTTGCCGAAGATTGAGCGCAAGCTGCAGACCATCGTAGACGTAGGGCTGGGATATATGAAGCTTGGGCAGCCTGCTACCACGCTTTCTGGCGGGGAAGCACAACGCGTCAAGCTTGCCTCCGAGCTGTATCGACGCAGTACAGGACGTACCTTGTACATCTTGGATGAACCGACAACCGGTTTGCATACAGATGATATCGATCGTTTGCTGAAGGTACTGCAACGATTGGTGGAAAACGGAGATACGGTGCTGGTCATCGAGCACAATCTGGATGTCATCAAAACGGTGGATTACATCGTGGATTTGGGACCAGAGGGTGGTACGCGTGGCGGAGAAATTGTCGGAACAGGTACACCAGAGGAAGTGGCAAAAATGGAAGGCTCCTACACAGGTATCTATTTGAAGCCAATTTTGGAACGCGATAGAGAACGGACGAATGCCAAGCTAGAGCAATTCGTTTCGAAGTAATCGAGAGACTGCCTCCCTGATTCAGGGGGGCATCTTTGCTAAGTGAACGCAAAGGGGGAGGAAAAGATGGATTACGTGAAAGATTCTCTTGCCGCACTACCTGCCGAGCTAGTGGTGGAAGCACAGAAGCGCTTTGATGGACAAGATCCTGCACACGATTGGCAGCATAACTTGCGTGTGATGGCGATGTGTGAGCGGATTGGCCGCGAGGAAGGGGCAGATATGGAAGTGCTGCGCCTCGCTGCTTTGCTGCATGACATTGGGAGAGCAGAAGAAAGGCAAACAGGGGAGTGCCATGCCGAGATCAGCGCAAGACTGGCAGGGGAATGGCTCGCCGAACGCAGTATGACAGAAGCATTCATCTTGCGTGTGCAGTCTGCGATTCTCGCCCATCGTTTTCGCAAAGAACGACCTCCACATACCTTGGAAGAAAAGATCTTGTTTGATGCCGACAAGCTGGATTCGATTGGAGCTATTGGAGTGGCTCGGGTTTTTGCTTATACTGGGGTTATTGGGCAACCCATACAATCGGATGACCCCAATCAGCATACACCTTATAAGGAATACACGTGGAAGCTGCAACGCATCAAAGACAAGCTTTTCACCAAGACTGCCCAGCAAATCGCCGAAGACAGGCATCGATTCATGACAATGTTTTTTGAGCAATGGGAATGGGAAGTAACGGGGATTCGATAACCGTTGCGCGAAGGCAAGACTGTATAGGGGGAAGGCACCATGAGCCGCTGGATAATCAAAATGCTTTTAAATGGGGCTGCGCTGCTTTTGATCAGCAATTGGTTCCATTCCATTTATGTCGCGAATTTCACAGTAGCACTATGGGCTACGTTGATCTTGGGGTTGGTGAACACAGTGATTCGGCCGATTCTGCTGTTTTTTACCTTTCCCTTGCAAGTACTGACAATCGGTTTGTTCTGGTTTGTCATTAATGCCGTGACGTTTGCGTTGACTGCCTACTTTATTGATGGATTTGAAGTGGGGCCATGGCCTGACAACATTGGCACTGTCATCGTGGCAGCAGCACTGATGAGTATTTTTGGCTACCTCATTGAAGTTGTAGTAGGGATGAAAAAAGAAAAGAGGTAGTATGTTCGAAAAAGCCCCGTATTCTCTCAAACGAGTCGCGGGGTTTTTGCCTAATAAGGATGCTCGGTCTTATTAGGTTGTCGTAAGCACAGAGGTTTCGATACAATAGAGACACAACCATAGGGACGGAAAATCCCATGTGAGGGGGAAGCTTCATGCGTAAGACGAATGTGAGCCATTTAGTGGACCATTTCAATATGACGATCTTGAGCGGGGAAGAGGGCTTGGGGCGTGAGATTACCGTTACGGATTTGAGTCGTCCGGGCCTGCAGTTAGCCGGTTACTATTCGTATTATGCGCAAGAGCGGATTCAATTGTTCGGCTTGACGGAAATCAACTTTTTTCAAACGCTGACTCCAGAGGAACGGCTGGAACGGATGAATTTTCTCATGCAAAGTCAGGTTCCCTGCTTCTGTGTGACCCGTAATCAAATGGTGCCGGAGGAGATGATTGACGTTTCCAATCGGTTGGGGGTACCTGTACTTCAGTCCCCGCTGGCAACGACTACGCTAGTCGGGAAAGTGACCAACTTCCTGGAGAATCGTCTTGCACCAACGACGACGATACATGGGGTACTCACAGACATTTACGGCGTCGGCGTTTTGATTATGGGATCGAGCGGGATCGGGAAGAGCGAGGCTGCACTTGAGCTTGTAAAGCGCGGACACCGACTCGTAGCAGATGACGCAGTGGAGATTAAGCAGACACAGGGCGGGCAGCTAAGCGGTAGCGCTCCTGAGCTGATTCAACATCTCTTGGAAATCCGCGGCGTGGGGATTATCAACATTATGACGATGTTTGGTGCAGGTGCCGTGCGCAATGTAAAGAACATCGAGATGGTTGTTCAGCTGGAGCTGTGGGAGCCTCATAAAATGTACGAGCGGTTGGGGCTCGATGAGGAAACATTGAAGATCATGGATACCGAAATTCCGATTATTACCGTTCCTGTTCGACCAGGACGAAATTTGGCAGTCATCATTGAGGTTGCAGCGATGAATTTCCGTTTGAAACGGATGGGTTACAACGCAGCGATGCACTTCACACGGAAACAGTCGAATGCCATTCTAGAAGATGCCGATTCTGACTTGTAGGAGAAAGAGACGCATATGAGGAAGACAACACGTTATCCCGTAAATGGGGTAAACCCGCTTTGGCACATGTATCGAACGGTAAGCTTCTGGAAAGTCATGAAAAATTTTATCGTCATCCAACTCTCCAGATATACGCCGATCGTTTCGTGGAAGAACTGGATGTACCGCACATTTTTGCGTATGGAAGTAGGGCAGCATAGTGCGGTAGCGTTGATGGTGATGATGGATATCATGTTTCCCGAGAAGATCAAGATCGGCCGTAATTGCGTGATCGGGTACAATACGACGATACTCGCCCATGAATATTTGATAGATGAATATCGTTTGGGAGAAGTGATTATTGAGGATGCTGTCCTGGTGGGTGCCAACACTACCATTTTGCCTGGAGTAACGATTGGCAAAGGGGCCATTGTCGCAGCGGGAACGGTTGTTCATAAAGATGTCCCGCCTGGTGCCTTTGTAGGTGGGAACCCCATGCAGCTCATTCGAACGAAAGCTTCAGAGGAAGAAGGCATGTAGCGTCTCTTCCCTTGTGATCAGCCGTCAGGTGTTTATCCTGGCGGTTTTTTATTTTGGATGAAATTTTCCGACTATTCTTATCTTAGTTGACCTAAGATTCTCGACGTGGTAATCTTCTTCATAACACTTTAGTTTGTTACCATATTAGCAGAGTAAAGCGAATGCAATGGAGGGAACAAAGATGGCAAAGCCGTTGGGATTCGAAAAGCCGCTCGGGATGCGGGACATACTGCCGGAATCACTGGCGAAACAACGGCATTTGGAGCGGGAGCTGCGGCAGTGTATCGAGAGATGGGGCTATGACGAAATATCCACACCCTCTCTGGAATACTTCGATACGGTAGGAGCAGCAAGTGCGACGCTGACAGACCGGATGTTTCGCCTCCTGGATAAACAAGGCCACACCGTAGTCCTGCGTCCGGATATGACAACGCCAATTGCAAGGGTTGTTTCCTCCCTTTATAAAGATGTTCCATTGCCGATTCGGTTGTATTACCAGGCAAATGTGTTTCGGGCACAAGAAAAGGAAGCGGGACGGAATGCGGAGTTTTCTCAAACTGGGATCGAGTTGATCGGGGATGCGTCTGTCGATGCGGATGCGGAAGCCATTGCGCTTGCTGTGTTTTGCTTGCGGGCAGCGGGTGTGGAGACGTTTCGCATTGCCATTGGGCATGTCGATTTCGTAGACGGTCTGTTGGAGGAAGAGATTGAAGATGAGTCGATTCGTAATCAATTCCGCCAGTTTTTGTACGAGCGGGACTTCGTTGGCTTCCGGCAGTTACTTGCGACAGTAGACATTCCGTCAGAGGCGAAAAGTCGATTGGAAGCCTTGCTACGGCTGCAAGGGGGAAAAGGAAAAATCGAGGCAGCCCGTGAATTGGCAGGCAACGGAAAGGCAAGGAGGGCAGTCGAGACGATTGCATCCTTGTGGGAGTCGTTAGAAGCCTACGGGGTGACAGAAGATTTGTTGATCGATTTCAATCTGATCATCAATTTGAACTACTACACAGGCGTCGTTTTCGAAGGGTACGCGGCAGACTTGGGCTCCCCGCTTTTGGGCGGAGGACGCTACGATCAGTTGCTCTCCCAATTTGGGCGGGCTGCATCCGCCACGGGCTTTGCGATCAAGATGGATCGTCTGCTTCAGGTCACTCCTTTCGTAAAAGGGCAAGCAACTGCGCGAGTTTTGCTTGTTTACACGGAGGATTGCCGCGGCGCTGCTTTGGCAGAGGCACAGCAATTGCGTGAGGACGGGCTCGTAGTAGTGACACGTCTCGTCTCCAAAATAGATGAGAAACAGGTTGGACAAGAAGCGGGATATACCAAGGTCATTTGCATGACACAACAGGAGGAGTAGGAGATGGCACTCATGAAAAACGACCAAAAGCTGACGATCGCCATGCCAAAAGGACGGATTTTTGAAGAGGCAGTCCATTTCCTCCAGCAGGCTGGCTTGCAGGTTGCTGCGGATCTGCAAGATTCGCGCAGACTGATCATCCCTGTGGAAAACGCCAGGCTTGAATTTATCATGGCGAAGCCTACTGATGTTCCTACTTATGTCGAGTATGGGGTGGCTGACGTTGGCGTGGTCGGCAAGGATGTTTTATTGGAGGAAGAGCGAGATGTTTACGAGCTGTTGGATTTGCATATCGGCTATTGTCGCATGATGGTAGCGGGTCTGCCAGATTGGAAACCGACGGAAGCACTGCGTGTTGCAACGAAATATCCGAAGATTGCGTCACGGTATTTTCGTGAGCAGGGACAGCAGGTTGAGGTAATCAAGCTGAATGGTTCAGTAGAGCTTGCACCGATGATTGGGCTGGCTGATCGTATTGTGGATATTGTTTCGACAGGTAGGACATTGCGGGAAAATGGCTTGGTCGAGCTGGAGAGCATTTGTGAAATTACGACGAGGCTGATTGCCAATCGAGCCAGCTATCGGATGAAAAGTGAAGCGGTGGATGAGATCGCCGGAAAATTTTTAGAGGTCATTCCTTGCGGGAACTAGAGAAAAAGGGGAGACAGCTATGCGTATCATGTCAGCCAGCCAGTATGACGGGAAACGATCGGTAGACGCAGGGACGAGAGAACAGCAAGAAGCGGTGAAGGCGATCCTCACCTCGGTTCGCCAGCAAGGGGACGAAGCGCTGCGCTATTACACAGAGCGGTTTGATCGTGTGCTTCTTCAAAACTTCCGTGTGAGCGAAGGCGAGTTTGCAGAAGCAAGTGAGCTCGTATCTCCACAAGTCAAAGCGGCATTGGAAGAAGCAGCCGAAAATATTCGGGCGTTTCATGAGCGGCAAGTGCGTCAGTCCTGGTTTACCACCAAAGAGAGTGGCACATTGCTTGGCCAACTGATACGTCCGTTGAAGCGCGCAGGTTTGTATGTACCAGGCGGAACGGCAGCTTATCCTTCCAGCGTATTGATGAATGCCATTCCTGCCAAAATTGCAGGTGTTCCTGAAGTAGTCATTACAACACCTCCAGGAGCGGATGGGAAAATCAATCCGGCGATTCTCGTTGCAGCTCAAATCGCAGGAGTAAGTGAGATATACAAGGTAGGCGGAGCGCAGGCGATTGCGGCATTGACCTACGGGACGGAGCAAATCAAAGCAGTCGATAAAATTGTTGGCCCCGGTAATATTTTCGTGGCGTTAGCGAAGCGAGAAGTATTCGGATTGGTCAGTATCGACATGGTGGCAGGGCCTAGTGAAATTGCGGTGATCGCAGATGAGACGGCCAACCCGCGTTACGTCGCGGCAGACCTGCTATCTCAAGCTGAGCATGATCCGATGTCAGCCGCTATATTGGTTACAACATCGCAAGCGTTGGCGGAGCAAGTGTCACAGGAAGTCGAGCGACAGCTTGCGGTTCTTCCACGCAAATCGATTGCAGAAGCGGCGATACGCGACTACGGCTCTATTATACTCGTCGACGATTTGGAAGAAGGGTTTGCCGTTATCAACCGTATCGCGCCCGAGCATTTGGAAATCATGATGGCAGAGCCGTTTGAGCACCTCGGAAAAGTGGAAAATGCGGGTGCAATTTTCCTCGGCCCATACAGCTCAGAGCCAGTCGGGGATTATTTTGCCGGTACCAATCATGTGATTCCTACGAATGGAACAGCTCGTTTTTCTTCGCCATTATCCGTCGATGATTTTATCAAGAAGTCGAGTGTTGTTTCCTACAGCAAGCGAGATTTGCGGGAAAATGGACATAAAATTGTGGCACTGGCAGAACAGGAAGGATTGTCTGGGCATGGTCGAGCTATCCTTGCGCGATTGCTAGATTTTGAGACCGAAGAGCAGGAGAGTGAAAAGAGATGAGTGAAGGGAAACAACGTGCTGCACAGATCGAACGCAATACGAATGAGACGCAGATCGCGCTTTCCTTTGGTGTAGACGGCGCGGGTGAGAGCAAGCAAAATTCGGGTGTTCCATTTCTGGATCATATGCTAGACCTGTTTACCCGACACGGACATTTTGACCTGACTGTCAAGGCAAAGGGAGATATCGAAATCGACTATCACCACACGGTGGAGGATATCGGGATATGTCTTGGGCATGCTCTGCGGGAAGCGTTGGGAGACAAGAAAGGCATCAAGCGTTATGGAAATGCGTTTGTCCCGATGGATGATGCGCTTGCGCAGGTTGTCATTGATATCAGCAACCGCCCTCATCTGGAATATCGCGCTACGTACCCTACTAATATGGTTGGTCAGTTTCCGACGGAGCTGGTACACGAGTTTTTATGGAAGCTCGCATTGGAGGCGCGGATTAATCTGCATGTGATTTTGCACTACGGTCACAATACGCACCACATGATCGAGGCGATTTTCAAAGCGCTGGGCCGTGCACTGGATGAAGCGACGACGATCGATCCGCGTGTAAAAGGGGTCCCGTCCACAAAAGGGGTTTTGTAACATGATCGGCATCATCGATTACGGCATGGGGAATTTGTACAGCTTGAGCAAGGCGTTGGAAAGGCTGGGCTATTCGTACGAGTTCGTTTCTCAAGCAGAGCGCCTGCAAGAATATAGCGGGTTGATTTTGCCGGGAGTCGGGGCGTTTGGAGATGCGATTGCCAACATACGTGAGCTCGGATTGGAGCAAGCGATCAAGGGATACGCAGCAACAGGTCGTCCGATCTTGGGCATTTGTCTCGGCATGCAGCTTTTATTTGAGAAAAGTGCGGAGCATGGAGAGAATGCGGGCTTGGGGCTGCTCGGTGGTGAGGTTGTGCGTTTTCGAGGGGATTACAAGGTACCGCACATGGGCTGGAACCAACTGATAATAAAGCAAAAGCAACTGTTACTAAACGGCGTGCAAGATGGCGATTACGTCTATTTTGTCCATTCGTATCATGTCTTGTGCCAGTCTAATGTCTTGCTTGCGACGAGTGACTACCATCAGGAGGTCACAGCCATTGTGAATCGTGACAACGTATACGGCATGCAGTTTCACCCGGAAAAGAGCGGAGAGACAGGAATGCTGCTGCTGCGCAACTTTGCCGTTCAATGCGAGGGGGTCTTGACATGAGCTTTATCGTTTATCCGGCGATCGATATTCGCGGGGGCAAGTGTGTTCGGCTTTTTCAAGGAGATTACGGGCAAGAGACAGTGTACGCTGATTCACCGCTCGCGATGGCGAAACGCTGGGTAGAGCAAGGTGCGTCTTGGGTTCATCTCGTAGATTTGGATGGGGCAAAGGAAGGTAAGCCTGCAAATGCAGCGCTCATAAAGGATATAGCGCGCTCGATCCCTGTACCCGTGCAGGTTGGAGGCGGCATTCGAACAGAAGAACAGATCGCGGACTATTTGGAAGCGGGTGTCGCGCGAGTGATCGTTGGGACTGCCGCTATCGAAGACGAGCCTTTTACGAAGCGAATTCTTCAAAACTATGGGGACAAAATCGCGATTGGTCTGGACTGCCGGAATGGGCTGGTGGCTACCAGGGGTTGGTTGACCACAACAGATGTCCAAGCGACAGAGCTTGCCAAGCGGTTGGTTACGTATGGCGCCGAGACGTTTATTTACACCGATATCGCCCGTGATGGCACGATGACAGGGCCTAATGTAGAAGAAATTGCAGCGTTGGCGATGGCTACAGGAAAATCAGTGATAGCCTCGGGAGGTGTCAGCCAACTGGACGACTTGTTGACGCTCGCTGCCCATGCTTCGGACGGAGTCTCTGGCGCCATTGTTGGCAAAGCACTTTATACGGACGCTTTTACATTGGAAGAAGCGCTCCAGCGCATGGAGGAGCGTGAAGCGAATGCTAGCTAAACGAATCATCCCGTGTCTCGATGTAAAAGACGGACGGGTGGTAAAAGGCGTGCAGTTCGTCGGACTTCGCGATGCAGGAGACCCGGTTGAACTGGCAAAAAAGTATAGCGACGAGAGAGCAGACGAGCTGATCTTTCTCGATATTTCCGCGTCCCACGAAGGGCGCAAGACGATGGTGGATGTCATCGAAAAAACAGCCGCAAACATTACGATTCCTTTCACGGTTGGCGGCGGCATTAACAGTGTTGACGATATGAAAAGGATTTTGCGTGCGGGTGCGGACAAAATTTCGTTGAATACAGCGGCTGTTTTGCGTCCGGAATTGGTCCGCGAGGGAGCGACGGTCTTTGGCTCACAATGTATAGTCGTGGCGATCGACGCGAGAAGTGTCGGGGAAAATCGCTGGGAAGTGTATACCCACGGCGGACGGAATGCGACGGGGAGGGACGTTATCCACTGGGCGCATGAAGCAGAAGCGCTGGGAGCGGGAGAAATCCTTCTGACCAGCATGGACGACGATGGAGAAAAGAAAGGCTTTGGCCTTGAATTGACCAAGAGGGTATCAGAAGCGGTCGGAATCCCGGTCATTGCTTCTGGTGGAGCGGGCTCGAGGGAGCATTTTTACGATGTGCTGACGCAAGGAAAGGCAGACGCTGCGCTGGCGGCTTCCATTTTTCACTATGACGAGACGTCGATTCACTCGGTGAAAGAGTATTTGCAAACCAAAGGAGTTGTCGTACGACCATGACAGGAGCAGAAGCGTTTGCAGTGGAAAAATTGCGTTTTGACGACAAAGGGTTGATCCCTGTCATCGTGCAGGATGCCGGAAGCAAGACAGTCTTGACGCTTGCTTATATGAATGAAGAATCGCTACAAAAGTCATTGGCCACCAAAGAAACATGGTTTTGGAGCCGTTCCCGACAACAATTGTGGCACAAGGGTGAGACCTCGGGTCATACACAGCGGATTGTCTCTATGCGGTATGATTGCGACGGAGATGCGCTGGTTGTGATGGTCGAGCCGAATGGGCCCGCTTGTCATACGGGGGCGTACAGCTGTTTCTCACAGGAAGTTCTCACCGATACAGATGAAGAACCAGTACAAGCAGATCGGTTTGCGATCTTAAGTGAGCTAGAGGAACTGATTGCTGCGCGGGAGGCAGAGCGCCCGGAAGGCTCCTACACCACCTACTTGTTCGAAAAAGGCGTAGACAAAATCCTGAAAAAGGTCGGGGAAGAGGCTGCCGAGGTCATTATTGCAGCGAAAAATCGAAGTCGTGAGGAGCTGCGGTACGAGGCATCTGATCTGATCTTTCACTTGATGGTTCTGTTACGGGAGCAAAAGCTGCCGCTGGATGAAGTGCTGACGGAGCTCCAGAGGCGCCGTTAAAAGAAACGGGTATGTAGTTCAAGGCTGAATGTAGTAGAGATATTTGATAGAAAGAGCGGGATGTTTTTCTCGCTCTTTTTCCTTTCGTAACGCGATATTTTAGCTGTTTCTCGTTTTTTTGATTAAAAACTTTTAAAATCACTCTTGATTTAGATTTTTATATGTGATAGATTATTCCTTGTCGCCAAGAACGACGACAAAATACGAGAAAAGAAAACGAGATTCGATAAAAAACTTCTTGACTCGCAAACAACGAACGTGATAAGATGTAAAACGTTCGACAAAAAATGCTCTTTGAAAAC
>NZ_PXZN01000039.1:0-41954 GCF_003013445.1 Brevibacillus sp. NRRL NRS-603
AGTTTTCAAAGAGCATTTTCACAACAACCTCTTTATCTTATCAGGTTGTCCAAGTCGTGTCAACAAGTTTTTTTAACGTGTTTTTCAGCGACCTCATTAATCTATCACATTCCTTGAAGGAAAAGCAAGAACTATTTTCACATCATTTTTGTGATCGATTAAGTAAAAAAGAAGAACAGGTATTAATATAACACTTAACCTTTTTAAGTGCAAGTAAAAAAATAAAACCACCTGAGTTTTTCTCAGATGGTTTTATTCTGCTAGACTAGTCGCGGTTACGCATATGAGGGAACAGCAGTACGTCGCGAATAGAAGGAGAGTTGGTCAACAGCATTACCAGACGGTCGATTCCGATTCCTAATCCTCCAGTTGGCGGCATACCGTACTCCAGCGCTTCAATGAAATCGTCGTCCATATCATGCGCTTCGTCGTTACCAGCTTCTTTTTCCAAGAGCTGTGCTTCAAAACGTTCGCGCTGGTCAATTGGATCATTGAGCTCTGTAAATGCATTAGCATGCTCACGAGCTACGATAAACAACTCAAAACGATCCGTGAATCGCGGATCCTGGTCATTTTTCTTCGCCAATGGCGAAATCGCCACAGGGTGACCATAAACAAAGGTAGGCTGAATCAACGTATGCTCCAGCTTTTGCTCAAAGAATTCATTCACTACATGTCCGAACGTATGGTGAGGCTCAACGGATACGCCATGCTCTTTTGCCAAAGCACGCGCTTCATCGTCGCTCATTTCCTTCCAGAAATCGACACCGAGATTTTCCTTAATCAAATCTACCATGTGTACACGGCGCCATTTTGGTGTCAGGTCAATCTCATTGCCTTGGTATTGAATTTTCATAGTGCCCAATACTTCCTGTGCAATATGAGCAACCATTTCTTCAGTCAGGCTCATGATGTCCTGGTAGTCGGCATATGCTTCGTACAGCTCAATCATCGTGAACTCAGGGTTGTGACGAGTAGAGATACCTTCATTGCGGTATACGCGACCGATCTCATACACCTTTTCCAGGCCACCGACAATCAGACGTTTCAAGTGCAGCTCAATTGCAATACGCATATATAGCTGCATATCCAATGCATTGTGATGCGTGATAAATGGACGAGCAGATGCACCACCGGCAATCGCATGGAGTGTAGGTGTTTCTACTTCCAGATAGCCCAGGTTGTCCAAATAACGACGCATCGAAGTCAGAATGCGGCTACGCGTAATGAACGTGTCGCGAACTTCTGGATTCACAATCAAATCCACGTAACGCTTACGGTAGCGAGTCTCGATATCTTTGAGACCATGGTATTTCTCAGGCAGTGGACGCAGTGATTTGGTCAGGTAGGATAGTTCCTTTGCTTTTACACTAAGCTCGCCGGTTTTTGTTTTGAAAACAACACCAGTTACACCGATCATGTCACCGATATCAGCCAAATCAAATACTTTGCTCAGTTCTTCGCCAACAGTATCCTGACGGACGTAGATTTGAATTTGACCGGAACGATCCAGCAGTTGAGCAAAGCTCGCCTTACCCATTCCACGTTTCGCCATCAAACGGCCTGCAATCGTAACCACGTTCTCTTCCGCTTCCAGCTCTTCCTTGCTCTTTTCGCTAAAAGCTTTCGTTATATCTGCAGCATGATGCGTTTGCTCGAATTTTTTACCGAACGGATCAAAGCCCCACTCACGCAACTGATTCATTTTGTCGTGACGCACTTGAAGTAGCTCGTGGAGCCCTTCCTGTTGCTGTTCTTCTTGCTGTAGGTCTTGCTCGTTTGCCATTTTACTCACTCCTCTAGAAAATGCCTGCATTAACAATTTTGTACAGACTTTTATAATAGCGATACGGCGTACCTCGCAAAAGGTACGCCATAGATCGACTGCTTACAGGTTAATATCAAGAATCTCGTACTGAATGACTCCTGCCGGTACGTTTACGTCAACAATCGCGCCTTTTGCTTTGCCGAGGAGCGCTTGACCTACCGGGGACTCGTTGGAAATCTTGTTGTTCATCGGATCGGATTCAGCAGAACCTACAATCGTGTAATCGACAACATCACCGAACTCGAGGTCTTTCAGCTTCACACGGGAACCAACGCTTACAACACCTGTATCTACATCTTCATTTGTGATGATGCGGGCATTACGCAGCATTTTTTCCAGTGTCAGAATGCGGCCTTCGATGAACGCTTGCTCATTCTTTGCCTCTTCATATTCAGAGTTCTCACTGATATCTCCAAAGCTAATCGCTTCTTTAATACGAGCAGCTACTTCCTTGCGTTTAACCGTTTTCAAATCTTCAAGCTCTTGTTCCAGCTTCGTTAAACCTTCTGGTGTAAGGATGACTTCTTTTTCAGACATGGTTCAATTCCCCCGTTTTAAAAAATGATTCCATTTATACTGGGTAAAGTACAAAGGATTATATGTAGATGTTCTATACAATATACAGCAGAATGCAATCGTCTTTGAGGTTCAAAGGTAAAGCTGCCAGTGTGGACTGGCAGCTCGGCTCCCAATATTACGGAGTATTATAGGATATGAAGGAACCCTTGTCAATGTCTGGAATGAACCACCAATTTTAGTAGCTGACAGCCTCGTCACGTTCTGTTTCCAGCGGTTCTTCGCTGTCATCTGCGTAGTTTTCAATCCAGTCGACATAGTTCATGAGGACGCTGCGAAGCTCCTCTTCTGTCTCAACCGCATTTACGAGATTTTTCGTGTGCGTCGAGCCCTTCAAGCCTTTCAAGTAATACGCCGCGTGCTTGCGCATCTCAAGGACCCCCACTCTCGGACCCTTCAGAGCGATTAAACGCTCTGCATGCAATAAACAAATATTCATCTTTTCACGTGCGGTTGGCTCTGGACCAAGCTCGCCCGTCGTCAGGTATTGAATGGTGCGATACAGCATCCACGGATTTCCGAGAGCAGCACGTCCAATCATAACACCATCGCAACCCGTTGTATCCAGCATGCGTCTCGCATCCTCAGGAGTAGCCACATCCCCGTTTCCAATCACCGGGATCGAAACGGTTTCCTTCACCCGACGGATCCAGTCCCAGTCCGCTTTCCCTTTGTACATTTGTACGCGGGTGCGTCCATGAACGGCAATCGCTTTGCCACCTGCACGTTCTACCGCCTTGGCGTTATCCAGTACGTACAGATGATCTTCGTCCCAGCCCAATCTCATCTTCACGGTAACCGGCTTGTCGACCGCATCGACTACAGCAGATACGACTTCGTAGATTTTATCTGGATCGAGCAACAGACGCGCACCTGCATCACAGCTCGTAATTTTCGGCACAGGACAGCCCATGTTGATATCAATGATATCCGCGTTCGTATGCTGGTCTACATATTTCGCCGCACTCACCAAGGTTTCCTTGTCTCCGCCAAAAATCTGCAAGCTTAGTGGTTTTTCGCGTTCGTCGACAAACAGCATATCCATCGTTTTTTTGTTTCCGTGCACAATGCCCTTGTCGCTTACCATCTCGGCGCAAACCAATCCAGTACCGAACTCCTTGGCAATCAGACGAAAAGCAGGATTACAGACACCTGCCATTGGAGCGAGAACTACGTTGTTCTTTAATTCGATATTGCCGATTTTCATCTATTTTCGCCTCCTTATTCCCGATTAGTCGGGGTCTTGGAGAGGACAATCCTATCCAAACTTCATTACATCACTTATTTATAGCACATAATTCATCGTAGTCTACCTGTAAAGTGCTGGCGATCTTGCGTAATACAGGCTCTGTTGGCGTACGAGTTCCTCTCTCTAGCGATCCAACAAACGACAGTGACACTCCCATCTTTTCCGAAAGGGACTGTTGTGTATACCCTTTTAGCTTTCGGAAGGACCGGATTCGATTTCCCAGTTGATTGCTCCCCACTCACGTACCCCCTTGTGATCTTCTACCAATAAGGAAAGATAATGATCAATGGTTTGGTTATGCTCAGGTAAAACGCCGCCTTCCCAAACGTCTCGAAGCGGCACGAGTACAAAAGCACGCTCGCTCAGCCCGGGATGAGGAATCATGAGATTGTCTTGCGAAACACGAGATGTCCCGTACAACAGTAAGTCAATATCAATCGTGCGCGGTCCCCATCGAACTGTTCGCACACGACCCAGCTCTCGCTCTACTGACAACGCCGTCTCTAGCAGCTGATCTGGGGTCTGTTCTGTTTCCACAGCGATCGCCATATTCAGAAATGCGTCTTGTTCGACGTAACCAAATGGATCCGTCTCATAAACAGAGGAGACACGAAGGACGCGAATTCCAGGTTGCTCATTCAATCTCTGTATCGCCCGGCGCAAGTTCTGCGCCCGATCCCCGAGATTGGAGCCTAGCGCTAAATACGCACAAACTGTCATGAAGCAAAATCCTCTCTTCTACGGATCATCTCAATCGCAACCGACTCGTAATGCCCATTGATCGGCGGATTTGGCTTGGTTACTTTTGCTTTGACTTCATGCAAAGGGAATTGCTCCAATAGACGTTCTGCTATCACAGCAGTCAGTTTTTCGACCAGATGAAATCGTTCACCCTCGACAATTTTTTGCACACAAGTAAAGATATCGGCGTAATTGACTGTATCGTGAAGATCGTCACTTGCTCCGGCTTTGGATAAATCGAGCGATAGCTCCAAATCGACATAAAACCGTTGGCCCAGTTCAGCCTCTGCTCCAAACACACCATGATATCCGTAAAAAGACATACCATTGAAGTAGATTTTATCCAAGGTTAAATGCCCCCTTTTAGCATCGCATCCATCATCTTCGTAACGCGCTTCATTTCTTTGACGTCATGCACCCGTACCATATGACAGCCTTTTGCCGCCCCGAGAGCAACTGTCGCTGCCGTACCTTCAACACGTTCATCTACAGGCAAGTCGAGAACATGACCGATCATCCGCTTGCGTGAAGTAGCGAGCAGAACGGGGTAGCCCAACCCTACCAGATCATCCAGCCTGCGCATCGTTTCGAGATTTTGCTCGACAGTCTTTACAAACCCGATCCCCGGATCAAGAATGATTTGCTCCTGTTTTACCCCCGCCTGCAAGACGATCTGTACTGACTCACGCAGGTCTTTGATATAGTTTGGGAAAAAATCGTGATAGTCCGTGTCTTCGCGATTGTGCATCAGGATAATGGGTACATCGAGACGAGCAGCTACCTCTGCCATCCGCGGATCACGCTTCGCTCCCCATACATCATTAATGATATGTGCCCCTTCTAAAATGGCGCGTTCTGCAACTGCCGCTTTGTACGTGTCGATGGAAAGCGGAACAGATAATTCCTGCGAAAGTAGCCGAATGACTGGCAGCACTCTGTCCAGCTCCGTCGCCTCATCGACTGCTTCCGACCCCGGACGTGTCGATTCTCCCCCGATATCAATCAGGTCAGCTCCTGCCTCAACCATTGCACGCGCTTGTGCCAGTGCTGCCTCCACATCGACATAGCGACCGCCATCCGAGAACGAATCAGGTGTCACATTCAAAATACCCATGACTAGCGTACGCTCTCCCAATGGCAGGACATACTGGCCACAGTTCAGTCCGCGGCGCGCACGAAGCTTGGCAGGCATAGCTAAAACTTCCCGTACCTCTGCCGCCAACGCTCGCAGTTCTTCCGTTTGGGTTTTCATATAATCCAACGCCAAATCCATCTTCTTGTGTGAAGCCAACAGCAGCACGTATTTTTTATCGGCAGTACCTGGTTGGTCTGAGATAACTGCTTCCGCTTCGAAAGAGTGCATAATCTCTCTCACACTCTGTGCTGTTGCCACACTCATGTTTTCCGTGTGAATCTTCAGGCTCGTCCCCGCTTCCGTCATGCGTTCGGCTTCAGGAACAGGAACTCCCCTTTTGACAAGCTCCGATACCATCTCAGCGAAGGTCGCAGCATGGATTCGAAATGAATTGTATTTCATGACCAAACTCCCTTTTTCCGTCTTCGCACATTGAATAGTAGCATACCATAATTTACTCGCTAGCCGCTACAGACTGACGGTAGGCGCGGTGCAGTTCGCACGAATATGTACCATATGTCGAAGGAACGGATTGCCCGTCAATTTCGGTAATCGGAACGATCTCTTGCACGGAATTTGTCGTAAAGACTTCATCGGCGTTGAGCAGTTCTTCCAAGCGATACCGACCTTCTTCGACAGGCATCGATAATTGCTGTGCCAAAGTCAAAACATGTCGCCTCGTCACACCATCAAGAATGCCCGTATCAATAGAAGGGGTAAACAACCTGCCGTTCTTGACCCAGAACACATTGCTCACAATTCCTTCTGCCACGAAGCCATCATGCGTCAAAAACAGACCCTCCACATCTGGACGTGCGCCGAGTTCTTGTCGAGCAAGGGCATTGTTTAAGTAATTATGCGATTTAAAGCGCTGCTGGCCTTCTGCTGTCTGTCTTGCCAACGCCAATGTCTGCAACCGTTTTGGCGAAGGAGGTACTGCTAAAGGAGCTACGGGTTTGGCAAATACAAATAAGGACGGACGCTCGTACCCCCCTGCTACCAAGCCCACTCCTTCTGCGCCAGCCGTAATACTCAAGCGGACATAGGCATCACGCAAATCATTGGCATCTATTGTCTGCATAATGGCTTCAGCCAATTCTTCCTTGGTCCAAGCAGGGTGAATCTGCAACGCCAAAAGCCCGGAACAGAGCCGGGCGTAATGGTCATTCCATAAAAATAGCTTGCGGTCATATACACGTAACGTTTCAAACAGACCAATGCCGTATAAAAAACCGTGGTCCAATACTGATACTGTAGCCTCGTGAGCTGGACATATCGTCCCGTTAACATAAACGTGCATCTTCGCTCTCTCCCGATTATATAGTCGAGAGCATCATATCATATTTTCCGAGGAAACCGCTGTCTCCTGCACACGTTTGCCATGTACGAAACGCGAGATAGTAATGGAGATTTCATATAAAACGATGAGTGGCACAATTACCATAATATCGGAAAGAAAATCAGGCGGCGTAATGGTAATCGAGATAATCGCGAGCACCAAATAGGCGGGTTTGCGCATTTTAGCCAAGCGATGCGGGTTGAGAATCCCCAAATGACTCAAAAATAAAACGATAACTGGCAGTTCAAAAAGCAACCCAAACGGCAGACACAGATTGAGCATAAAGGTGAAATAATCGTTCGCTGTAATGACCAGTTCAAAATTCCCGTTGGATAGCCCCAGTACAAATTTGTACATCATAGGAAAGAGCACAAAGTAGGCGAAGGAAAGCCCGAAAATAAACAACAGGAATAGAGCCGGGATATACATGAGCGCCACTTTTCGCTCTCGTTCTTCCAATGCGGGCACCACGAAGCGCCAAACTTGATACGCGGCAACCGGGATTGTTATTGCAAGCGCACCGACTGCGGACAACTTCACATAGATCGATAGGATATCTCCCGGCCCAAGAATCGCCAGCTTTTCCCCTGAATGATTCGCTAACGCCAAATAAATATGGTCCACAAACAAAAAGCAGATAACCATACTGACAACCAGGACAGACAGCACAAGCAAAATTCTGCGGCGCATGTCTGTAACATGCTCAAGTATAGGCATCTCTTTGCTCACTCTAACTCCTCCTCATGCGCGGAAAAAAGGCAGTGCGTCTCGTGTACGCACCGCCTCCTCTCAGGCTGGATTAGTTGATTCGTTTCAACGCTTCTTCTGGAGCCTTCTCTTTTTCATCATCGTCTTTAGTCAAATCTTTTGCTGCGGTTTTAAATTCGGTCAAGGTTCGTCCAAAAGCACGACCGATCTCTGGCAGTTTACTCGGCCCGAAAATCACCAAAGCAATGATCAGGATCAGAATTAATCCAGGAATACCGATGCTCGACAGCATAATCTGTTACACTCCTTGTCCTAGAAACCTGTAATAGCAATCACGCTCGGCATGGCTACTGCATTTCCGCCTTTAGGCCAGTGGCTGGTCGGCTTGTCATACGACTTCAGGTTTTCACCTGGATGCTGCACCGCCAGGAACAGTGTTTTTTCATCAGGGGTGAACCAAGGGCCTGTCATTTCAGCGCCTACTGGTGCAGACGCGAATTGTGCGGCTTCTCCCTTGCTGTTACCCGTTGTTGGAATGAAAAACACCCCATTGTTTCCAAAGGATTTATAAATACCGCTGTTCATTGACGAGGACGAGATATCTGTCACGACCCACAGGTTACCCGCGCTGTCGAAAGCCATGTTGTCTGGCGCCGCAAAACCGCTTTGTGGTCCACCTGCTGCAAAAATCTCAAACGTAAACTCCAAGCCTGCATGGTTGTTGTCATTCTCGAACAGGCGAACGATTTGTCCGTAGAAGTTTCCATGCTTGTCGTTGTTGGTCAAGGCAATGAAGACGGAACCATCAATCGGATGCACTTCCAGGTCTTCTGGGCGATCCATCGGGGTAGCCCCTACTGCTTTGGATGCATCTCGGCAGTTGAGAAGCACATCAGCCTGAGAAGCAAACATCGGTTTGCCATCTGCATCGACTGCCTTTTTCAGTGCTTCGTTTGTTGCGAAATCCAACGCAATCCACTTGCCCTTACCGAAGTTGGCAACGTACAGTGTACCCTCTTCCAGCAGTTTGGAATTGTTTTTCCCTACCTTCGGATCGTACTTGCCTTTAGATACATACTTGTACACGTATTGGTCCTTCGCATCATCCCCCATGTAAACGACCAATTGTCCAGATGGAGCCAGAACCATCGCCGTGTTTTCGTGGGAGAATCTGCCCAGTGCTGTATGCTTTTTCGGAGTCGATTTCGGATCAAATGGATCAACCTCAACAACCCAGCCATAATGCTCGGCTTCAGGCAGCTTGCAATCACCGACGACGTCCATGTAGTTTTCCTCGCAGGAAAGAATTGTATTCCACATCGTCACGCCGCCAGAGCA
Source organism: Brevibacillus sp. NRRL NRS-603 (assembly GCF_003013445.1). Lineage (NCBI taxonomy): Bacteria > Bacillati > Bacillota > Bacilli > Caryophanales > Paenibacillaceae > Brevibacillus > Brevibacillus sp. NRRL NRS-603. Next base: position 8,915 of record NZ_PXZN01000039.1, read on the forward strand.
GTTTGCAAATGTTCCGGTTACTTCTTTAGCAATAGAAGCTGCTGGGCCAGTCAACACATGCTTGGTCAGTCCGCTTACCCGACGGCCATATTCGGAATCAGAAACAAGCTTCCAGCTGCCATTTTCTTTTTTGATTTCAATAACGGAACCGCCCAGTGCATACAAGTACTTCTTGATTTGCTCAGGGGTACGTTTGTTGTCATCTTCATCTGCATTCAGATAGTCATAGCCATTCACGTAATATTCCAACTCACCTAAATATTCGTGATTCACCCAAAGGAGGCCATGATCGGACTTGCCTTCGATTGGCAGGAAACAGGTGAAGTCATTGTTGAATCCGAAGGTATCTCCTGCTGCATTGATTTTATCGCCATAGGAAGCCACTACATCGTATTTGAAGCCGTCCGGCAGCACAACATCGTCTTTCGTAGTCGGATGAATTTCTTTGAATTTTGGATTGAAGTTATGTTTTTTTGTATCGAGACCAAACAGATGGTCGGCTGTTTTTCCTGATAGGGTATTACCAGCTGCCAGAGCAGGAATTCCTGTTGCTACCGAAGCCAACGCCGCTGTCCCTACACCGAGATAAGTCAAAAACTGTCGACGATTTACATCCATTTACTATCTCTCCTTTTTTGCCTTCTTCTGTTTCATTGTACAAGCCGTATATCGAGGAACCATGAATGTTGTATAAAGAGTATGTAAATAAAAAACCGCCCTCGAAAAAAGGCGGTTTTCCTGTCGTCTCTATGTGTTAACCTGTCGTATGGCGCGCGTATGCAGTAAGGAAGTTCTTCAGCAATTGCTTGCCGTGCTCGGTAATAATCGATTCAGGGTGGAACTGGACACCTTCGATTGGGTACTCCCGATGGCGCACAGCCATAATTTCGCCTTCCGCTGTCCGGGCGGTTACTTCCAGCTCACTCGGAATGGACGCTTCCTCAATAATCAAGGAATGATAGCGTGCCGCTGTAAAAGGGGAAGGGATGTCCTGAAAGATAGTTTTGCCGTCATGGAAAACTTCCGACGTTTTTCCGTGCATCAAGCGCTCGGCCCGAATGACTTTTCCGCCAAACACTTGCCCAATGGACTGATGGCCCAAGCAAACACCCATAATCGGAATTTTTCCGGCAAAATGGCGGATCGCATCCATGCTGATCCCCGCTTCATTTGGTGTGCACGGCCCTGGAGACACCATCAAATAATCTGGTGCCAATCGCTCGATTTCTTCCAGTGTAATTTTGTCATTGCGATACACTTGCAGCTCTTCCCCAAGCTCTCCCACATACTGCACCAAATTGTAGGTAAAGGAATCGTAGTTATCAATCATCAAAATCATCGTACACTCATCTCCTCTCAACTCATCGTTCTCTGCTCGCTCAACTCAAGCGCTTTCCACAACGCTTCTGCCTTTTTCAATGACTCGGCATACTCAGCCTCTGGAACCGAGTCAATCACGATACCCGCTCCCGCCTGCACATGAGCTACGCCATCCTTGATCACCATAGTGCGGATGGCAATGTTGACCTCGATATCGCCATTGAAGCCAAACCAGCCGATTGACCCCGTATAGACGCCTCGCTTGACTGGCTCAAGCTCTTCGATGATTTCCATCGTGCGAACCTTGGGCGCTCCGGTGATCGTCCCTCCCGGAAAAGTCGCCTCGATCGCATCAAGCGCATCCTTGCCAGCTGCCAGCTCTCCTTTGACGTGGGAGACGATGTGCATGACGTGGGAATATTTCTCCACGACCATGAATTCGCTGACCTCCACACTGCCAAAGCGACAGACGCGGCCCATGTCATTGCGTTCCAAATCAACCAGCATGACATGCTCTGCGCGTTCCTTTTCATTATCAATCAGCTCACGTGCCAACGCATCGTCTTGCTCGTCCGTTAATCCGCGCGGACGTGTACCAGCGATCGGACGCGTATGCACTTCCTTGCCTTTTACCTTTACAAGTAGCTCTGGCGAGGCACTAACCAATTGAAATTCAGGAAAGCTCAGATAGCCCATATATGGAGACGGATTCAGCTTGCGAAGCACATCGTACACTTCTGGGGCTGTCACCTGCACCGGCTTGCTTTGCCGTACCGACAGATTGACCTGAAAAACATCCCCTTGGGCAATGTACTCCTGCACCCGGCGAACAGCATTCTCGAATTGGTCTTTGGCAAAGGATACTGACGCTGGGACCAGCTTGGCAAGCGGTCTTTTGCGCAAAGCTTCCCAATCTGTCTCATCGTGATCCATCGCAAATGAAGCAATCGAGTCCATCCGTTTTTCCAGCTGGAGTCCTGCTTGTCGATAGCTCTCTTCGGTCAAATTGTCCGCGTTCAAATGCGTCAGGCAAATTATCTCTCGGGTCTCATGATCAAAGACAAGAAGGTCTTGCATTATCATAACATACAGGTCTGGCAACTGTAAGTCGTCAGTCGCTATCTGTGGCAAGCGGGGCTCAAAAAAGCGGTTCATCTCATAGCTGATATAGCCTACAGCCCCTCCGGAAAAATCCGGCATACCTGGAAGCGCAGGCGTACGGTAACGAGATAGCAGCTCTCGTAAAGCATTCAATGGGTTGTGAGTCTCTATGCTCTCGATTTTTCCTTCCGGGTACGAAATGATGGTTTCTCCTCGCTGACTGCGCAGCGTAGCGATAGGCTCATATGCCAAAAAGGTATACCGCCCAGCTCGTCCACTTTCCAACAGGACAGCATTTTGCAGGGAAGGCTGTAGTTTTGTGAGCACCTGCCACGGATCAATCGTCGAAGACCACGGTTTACGCAGGGCTAGGGGAACCAACGAATAAGATAAGGCATACGTCTGGCAATCAGCAAAGGTAGGGAACATTCTTCCTCTTCACGCTCCGGTTTTCACTATTTATCCGTTCATTATATAGTTGCCTGATACAAAAAGAAAAGACCACGTAGCCAACATGGCGCTCCGTGGTCTTGCGGTATTTTTTTCCAATTAATCTTCGAACTGATACAGAGGCGTGGACAAATAACGCTCCCCATTCGAAGGAATGATAGCGATCACTTTTTTGCCTTTGCCGAGCTTCGCTGCTACTTGCAGAGCCGCATGAATCGCTGCTCCAGAAGAAATACCGCCGAGAATACCTTCCTGACGAGCAACACGACGCGCGGTTTCAAAAGCGTCCTCGTTTTCTACCTTAATGATTTCGTCGTAAATTTGTGTATCGAGAATTTCTGGGACAAAGCCAGCCCCGATCCCTTGGATCTTATGTGGACCTGGTTTGCCGCCAGACAAAACTGGCGAAGCCGCAGGTTCAACAGCCACGATTTGTACATTCGGATAGTGTTCGCGCAGAACCTGCCCTACACCCGTAATCGTTCCGCCTGTACCGATACCGGAAATAAACGCATCTACGCCGCCGATTTCCTTCGCTTGATCTAACAGCTCACGGGCAGTCGTCTCACGGTGAATGGCCGGGTTTGCTAGGTTTTTAAATTGCTGCGGAATGAAATACGAGCTATCTTCTTTCGCCAGCTCTTCCGCTTTGCGAATCGCTCCGCCCATCCCTTCGCTGCCTGGTGTGAGAACCAGCTCCGCACCATATGCACGCAATAGATTGCGGCGTTCCATACTCATCGTCTCTGGCATGACCAGAATAGCACGATATCCTTTTGCAGCAGCAACCATCGCGAGTCCAATACCGGTATTTCCGCTCGTAGGTTCAATGATGGTATCACCCGGTTTCAGACTTCCATCTGCCTCTGCTGCCTCAATCATCGACAACGCAATTCGGTCTTTTACACTGCTTCCCGGGTTGAAGAACTCCAGCTTCAAGTAAATGTCTGCAATATCTTCGGTGACAACACGATTCAGCTTTACAAGCGGAGTAAATCCAATCAAATCGGTAATGGAATTAGCCACGCGCATATGTTCTGCCCCTCCTATTTTTCATAACCGAGTAAAACGCTAGGATTTATTGACATAATTATATCAACGGTAGCCTATTTGGTCAATGAGGCATTTGCCCAGAAATCTGGACCCCTACCGATTTTCGCAATCGCTCCAGCACGACATCCAGCGACTCGACCTGGGCAAATGCGATTTCTCGGCGCAGCTCATCTTTTACCTCTTCAAACGTCCGTTGACTGGCTTCCCTGCGCTCTATCAGTTGGTAAATGACGTATTGATCTTCTATTTTGATCGCTTCGCTATATTTGTCTTTCTCCAGCTTTTCTACAATGGGCTTCGCCTCGTCAGGCAATCGATTATCCTTGATGGAAACCCAGCCTACATCGCCGCCATTCACCGCTGTATCCGCATCAATCGAACGCTCTTTGGCAATCGTCTGAAAGTCGGCCCCGTTTTTTAAATCAGCCAAAACTTGTTCCGCTTCTTTTTGTGAAGCCACGACGATTTGCCCTAAACGCATCTGCATCGGTCGGGTATAACGGTCAGATCGACTATTATAGACCTTTAATATCTCTTCATCCTTGATGGTCATGTCCTTCGTTGCCAGGGTTTGCAACAGGATTTGGTAAGAAATCTCCTGCTTCAGGGCTTCCACGGTCGTCCCCGCTTGTTTTAACAGCGCAGCCTCAAACTCACTGTCTGTCCGACTGCCGTAACTGTCACGAATCTGGGAAAGCTCTTGCTCCAGCTGCTTCGGATCAACCGTGATACCGGATCTCTTCGCCTCTTGAAAAACGACTTCCCGGTTAATCATGTCGTTTAGCACTTGCTTACCGAACTTTTGCTTCAGCGCCGTTACATACTCGTCGTTGCTAATCGTCTTATCCCCTACGATGGCGGCAGGCTGCAGCTTGCCTGATGCCTGGTACCATGCCCAGGTAACGGCAAGCAGCAACAATACAAGCGCCCCAATGAATGCCCACAACCCTTTTACGTTGGTCATGCCAACACTCCCCTACTTGACGCCGCGCTTACATGTCTTTCAGGATGTCTTCCAACGCGGATCTGTCATAATGGTAACGTTCATTACAGAAATGACAGTGTACTTCTGCTTCGCCCTGTTCCTCAATCAGACCTTCCATTTCTTCGCGTCCCATGCTGATCAGTGCCTGAACTACCTTATCCGCTGTACATTTGCAGCTAAATTGAATCTCCGTGCGGCTCAGGATTTTTGGATCATCCAATACGCGGGCCAAAATCTCTTCAGGAGTCAAACCTTCGCCAATCATGCGAGAAACCTGTGGAAGCTGTCCCAAACGCTCTTCAATTGCTGCCACAACCTCTTCAGGCGTATTTGGCAACAGCTGGAGAATAAATCCACCCGCAGCCAAAACAGAACGGTCTTCAGGATTCACCAGTACACCCACACCTACTGCTGAAGGCGTTTGCTCGGACATCACAAAATAATAAGTGAAATCTTCCCCAATCTCACCAGAGACGATCGGCGCACTGCCTTGATACGGCTCCTTGAGACCGAGATCTTTCGTTACGTACACAAACCCGTCTGTTCCCACTGCACGCGCTACATCGAGCTTGCCTTTATCGTTTAGCTCAAAGTGGACATGCGGGTTGGATACATACGCGATTCCTTCACCATGTGCGTTTGCTTCCGCCATGATCTGCCCGATTGGTCCGCCTCCTTTTACTTTGACATGGAGGCTCTCGTTTCCTTTTAACATAGCCCCCATCATCAAGGTAATAGTCAGCGTACGTCCCGCTGCTGCTGTCGCTGTATTCCACATGTCGTGACGACGACGCATATCTTCGACAGATTCTGTCGTGCGTGCGGCAAATGCACGAACATGCCCATTAAAACCCGTTGCTCTTATCATATAATCGCCCATATAGCGATCCTCCTTTTCGAACTCCTTCTTTAAAATAGCGAAAAAATCATGAAGCTATCTTACCAGTTTACCACAAGGAGAAAAAGACTACGCTTCTCCCGCTGTGAGTCTGACACTTTGAGAATTCGACCATTTCTGACAGAAAAAACCCCTCTGTACGAAGAGGGGCCGAAATAACCAAATCCTATGTTAGGTTAAATAATCTTTTAATACGTGTGAAGCTTTTTGCGTTCGCAATCGGTCAATCGTCGTCGCTTCAATCTGGCGAATACGCTCGCGGGTGAGACCAAACATTTTCCCCACTTCCTCCAAGGTATACACTTGATCATCATAGAGGCCATAACGCATGGAGATAATTTCTTGCGCGCGGGGACTAAGTCGCTCCAACGCAGCGCGCATTTGCGAGCGAAGGTCTACCTTTTCAATCCAGTCATCCAGCGAGGACAACCCATCATCCATGATTTCTGCGTAGCTCAAGCTCTCGTCTTCATGCCAAGCTTGCCATTTCTCACTATCCAGCTCAGCGTCGATGGATTCCATCTTCATCATGAGAGCCAGTTCGATGGCCTCCACCTTTTCTAATGGAATATCCAAGAGTACGGCAATCTCCTGCCGATCTGGCGTCCGGTTCAAAGCATGGACGAGATGTAGTACTTGCTTCTGATACTGGCGAATCTGCTCATGCATGTGGACAGGAATGCGAATCAAAGTTGCTTTGTCGTTGATGGCACGGGTGATCGCTTGAGAGATCCACCAGTGCGAGTAATGATAGAGACGCACGCCTCGTCCCACATCAAATTTTTCAATCGCGGTAAACAAACCTATCGTGCCCTCCTGAATCAAATCCAGGAACGGCATCCCTCTTTTCAAATGGCGCAAAGCAGTACTAACTACGTATCGTAAATAGGCGCGCACAATCGTTTCACGTGCTTCAAGATCGCCATCCCTTTGATAGCGAATCAGGCAAGCAAGCTCTTCTTCTTTGTCCAACATGGGTGTTGCAGCGACGCTTTCCAAAAACAGTAGAGCCGAAGTGTCCGATCGAAGCGATCGAGGGACAACAATTCCCAACTGTGTCTCCACTTCCCGCCAACGACGGGGAGTTGAATGGAACGAGGAGGTACTCAGAGTCATATGCAACCCTCACTTCTCTGGAATGGAAGATCACGATGAAGTAGGTGAGTCACGGAATGTTTTACTGTATCCGTATTTCGACAAAACCCGTTCGATTCCTGCCAGTTTACAGAATATTAACAGTTCTCCTCTGCAAACAGTTGATGAAAGCCCTTTCATGCGATAGAATTAAGAGTTTATGAAGAAAAAGCCATTCCTAATAACCAAGGATGGCAAAAAGACAGTGTCGAATCTTCTGATAAAATCGAAGACTACTGATACAAGTGACAGGAGACGAAGTGGTTGGTGTCTACTTCCTGCCAGATAGGCTTCTTTTCGGCGCATACTGCTTTGGCTACCGGACAGCGCGTACGGAACACACAGCCGCTAGGTGGATTGATCGGGCTCGGAACGTCACCTTCGATAATAGTGCGCTCACGGCTTTTCTCCAAATCGGGATCGGGGACAGGAATGGCCGACAACAACGCCTGCGTGTAAGGATGCTTTGGTGATTCGTAAAGGATTTCACTGGCAGTCATCTCGACCATATTGCCCAGGTACATGACGCCAATACGGTCACTGATGTGCTTAACCATCGCCAAATCATGCGCGATAAACAAATACGTCAGCTTTTGTTCCTGCTGCAATTTCTTCATTAAATTCACGACCTGTGCCTGAACGGAAACATCGAGTGCCGAAATCGGCTCATCGGCAATGATGAAGGTAGGATTGACGGCAAGCGCCCGCGCAATCCCTATCCGCTGTCGCTGACCACCACTGAACTCGTGCGGGAAACGGTTGGCATGCTCTTTTTGCAAACCAACCATCTCCAACAGCTCGATTACACGTTTCATTCGTTCCTTCCCTTTATATAGCCCATTAAGATGCAGGCCCTCTGAAATGATTTCCGCAATGTTCATTCGGGGGTTCAGAGAAGCATACGGATCCTGAAAAATCATTTGCATATGGCGTGTCAGCTTGCTCCGCTCAGCAGATGATGCCTGATGGACGTTTTGCCCGTCAAAAATGACCTCCCCTGTCGTCGGTTGATACAATCCGATGATTGTACGGCCTGTGGTCGATTTGCCGCAGCCAGATTCCCCTACCAGTCCAAACGTTTCCCCCTCGTATATATCAAAGGAAACATTGTCCGCTGCCGTAAGTGAGAGACCTTTACCCAACGTAAAGGTTTTTGTCAGGTTCTTTACCTGGACCAGCTTCTTTCGTTGCACCTGGCCACTCCTCCCCGTTATCCGTTTACCAGTATCGTCTGGAGACGCAATGTTCCTTTTCGAGCTTGTAGCCATCCAGCTTGACGATCTCGATGGCACTTCGCGAATCCGGAGAATGAATCATTTCCCCATTCCCCATGTAAATGCCCACATGATGGACTCTGCCTTTCCCCTCTTCATGGGCAAAAAACAGCAGATCGCCCGGAAGCAAAGCTTCTTTTTCCACGAGCTGTCCAGCTTTTGCCTGATCAGATGCATCACGCGGAATCTGGAGACCGACAGATCGGTGCATGTTGTACGCAAATCCTGAGCAGTCATACCCGTAAGAGGACATACCGCCCCATAAATAATGCAGGTTGAGGAATCGCTTGCCCGCTTCTACGATTGCCTCTCCACGATTTCCGGAAAGCTCGATGGGCTCGTTTGCCTTGAAGATTTGGACGTCTGCTTTTGGCAAAAGTCCTGTGCCGCTCGGTGTCGCTACCGTTACCCAGTCTGCGGCTTCCTCGATCAGCGGCAGTTTGGTCAAAAAGGCAAGCTCCATGTCTGGCTTCTTGTCGGCTGTGTGTAGATGGGTAAACGCCGCCGTGACCATCGCCAGCTTTTGGCCTTGCTGTACCTCAAAGGCATCTGACCACGGTGCTAGCTGACGAGACGGAACCCAGCCGGGATAGCCTGTTGCGCTTTTGTTCGTAGTCTGATCAGGAATCAGAATATGTGACCATTCCCCTTGCTCCTCCACTACCTCTACGCGTGTACCGTACAACGCTTGGGTTTGAATCGCGTTATTGTCGTAAAAACCGAGCTTCTCCTCAACAGTAAGGGAAGCGAGCCAGCTTCGTGCATCTACCGGGGATTGGAGCGCTACTTGGTCAATATCACGCGGCGACTCCGGCTTGGTCCACACAGTGGCGACAGAGACAGAAACAATGGCAGATTTCATCTTAATTCTCCCCCTCCCACAGGCTGACGGAACGAATACCGAGCCCAGACTCTTCTGGCATGCGCATCAAGCGGCCCTCGTACGTTACGCCACCTTCTATACCATCGTGCAAAAGCATCAACGGCGCATCAAAATCAAAGCGTGTGATGTTTTTCTTGCTGGCTGCAAAATGAGCAGCTGCTGATACAGCCAGACGCGATTCGATCATGCTGCCAACCATGCATGGAATACCGTGTTCTTCAGCCAATTGGTTGATTAATTGTGCTTTGTAAATGCCGCCAGCCTTCATCAGCTTGATATTAATCATGTCAGCCGCACGGTTTTGCAAAACCTGCAGGGCCTGCGCTGGTGAAAACACACTCTCGTCAGCCATGATTGGCGTATCGACTGAATCTGTTACCCGCTTCAAACCTTCTAAATCATGGGCTTTTACAGGCTGCTCAATGAGTTCGATGCCAAGACCCATGTCCTCCATTTTGCGAATGGATTGGATCGCTTCTTTTACATTCCATCCCTGGTTGGCATCAAGACGAATCTTCACCTGATTGCCCACGGATTTGCGAATTTCCTGGATGCGCAAAATGTCATCCTCGATATTGTCCTTGCCGACCTTGATTTTCAGTACATGAAAGCCTTGCTTGAGATAGGCGGCCGCATCCTCGCCCATTTCCTTGGGGGAGTTCACGCTGACGGTATAATCCGTCTCCAATTGGTCACGGTAGCCACCGAGGAATTGATACAACGGCATTCCTGCGCGCTGAGAAATGAGATCGTACAACGCAATGTCCACCGCTGCCTTCGCACTCGTATTTCCTACCATGGATTGGTGCAAGGTTTGGAAAACCCGTTCATAGGCAAGCAAATTCAAGCCGATGAGCTGAGGTCTCATCGTATTCATAATCGCCGACTCAATGCTTTCGATGCTGTCTCCGGTAATGACGACCGTAGCCGAAGCTTCGCCCCACCCGACCATACCGTTGTCGCAGGTGATTTTCACCAGAATCGATTCCAGACTATGCACCGTTCGCAAAGCCGTTTTAAAAGGCTTTTTCAATGGAACAGATATTCGTTTTACTTCGATGGCTTGAATAATCATGTTTTCCTCCATCTTCTCCAGCACTCGTGCTTTCTTTCCTTGTGTTTTTTCTAATAGACATACTAAATTATAGCACTATTAAAAATTCTAGCAAAAAAGGGGGAGAGTCATTCCACCCGCCTGAAATGACTTCTCCCAACTTACTCCTTCTTACTTCACGACAGCTTTTCTCAGGTCTGTGTAGCTCAGTGAAGAGCTTTGTATACCACTTACTTTGTCGCTTGATAGCAAGGAAGTGTTATAGAAATAAAGCGGTGCGATTGGCGCTTCATCCACCAAGATTTTTTCTGCATCATGCAGCAGCTTCAGACGTTTTACATCGTCTGGCTCCTTGTATGCGTCTTGGATCAGCTTGTCGAATTGCGCATTGCTCCAGCCCGTACGATTGCTTGCTGCCTTCGATTGGAAAATATCGAGGAAGTTGATCGCATCACCGAAGTCAGGCAACCAGGAAGAACGAGCAATTTGATACTGCAACTGCTTTTGCATATCCGTCAAAACTTTTCCTTCTACCTTTTGCAGCTTCACATCTACACCGAGCGTCTGCTTCCACATTTCTTGCGCGGCTTGTGCCGTTTTTTCGTTAGCCGTTCCGCTGCGGTAGGTAAGTGTAACCTCTGGCAGCTTTGTGTAGCCTTTTTCTTTCATTCCTTGTTCCAGGAGCTTCTTCGCTTCATCTGGGTTGAAGTTCACCAATTCTCCGCCTACTTCACGGAATTGTCCTTCACCGTTGGCATCAGGCAAACCATAAGAAACGAAGCCTGTTCCCGGCTTTTGTTGACGCATCAGCACCAGATCGACCAGTGTCTTACGGTCAATCGCCAAGCTAAAGGCTTTACGAATATTGGCGTTATCAAACGGCTCCTTCGTTACGTTGAAACGATAGAACTCTGTACCTGCTCCATCACGCACGAATACTTTGCCTTCTTTGAACAATTGGTCTGCCATGTCTGCCGGAACGGTTGTCGTTCTGTGCAGCTCCTCGTTCGTAAACATTTGATACTCGGTATTCTCGTCATCAATCATTTTCCAAACAGCGCCAGGCAGGGTTACATTAGCTGCATCCCAGTACGTATCGCTCTTCATCATTTTCAGTTCACTGTCATGCGCCCACTCTGTCAGCTTGAAAGGTCCGTTTCCAACAAAGCTTGCTGCTTCTGCTGCCCATTTCGGGTCTTTTTCTACAGTTGCTTTGTGTACAGGGAAGAAAGCTGGGTTGGATGCCAACAGGAGCGTCCAGGAAGCTGGTTGAGCGAGCACGACCTCTAGTGTTTTGTCGTCCACCGCTTTTACTTTTACGCCATCCGCTGGTCCTTTACCGCTGTTATATGCCTCCGCTCCCTCAATAATGTACGCGAGGGATGCTGCCGGAGATGCCAGTGCAGGATCAAGCATGCGTTTCCACGCGAATTCGAAGTCCTGAGCCTTTACCGGTTCACCATTGGACCATTTATTTTCACGCAGGGTAAAAGTGTAGGTTTTTCCATCCTCGGAGATTGTCCATTCGGAAGCGGCAGCTGGTTGAGGCTTTTGATTTTCATCCAGGCGAGTCAAGCCCTCCATCAAGTTGTTCAAAATGTTATAGGACGGCTCATCGAAGCCAATCGGCGGATCCAATGATGTCGGTTCCTTGATATTATTCAGCAACAGGAGCTTTGCCGCTTGATCGCCCGGCGTAGGAGCGTTTGGCTGAGCCGTGTTGCCTGGTGCAGGCTCACTCGGTGCAGCTGGTTGACCCGACGTACATCCAGCTATGAGCATGGACACACCCAGCGTAGCCGTCAGCAACAATGTTGATAGTTTTTTCACTGTTTCTTCCCCCTTATTTTTTGTATGTCGTAAAAGGATAGCGCCGTCAACGACACCCTCTTTTACACGAATGCACTGCCCTCCAAAGCTATGAATCAAGTTCCCGTTGGCGGTTGCATCGACGCAAGCAACTTCTTCGCCCTCGGGTCCTGCAACCAGCAGGAAACCGCGTGTTTGCTGTGGACATGGGTCTCCGCAGGCTGGTAATTCCGACATACTTCCAACGCGTAGTCACAGCGCGCAGCGAAGGCACAGCCAATTGGCGGGCTGAACAAATCCGGGGGTGTTCCAGGTATTGGGCTGAGCGGAATGGAGCGGTCCGCATCCAGACGAGGCATCGACGCCAGCAAGCCTTTGGTGTACGGATGCTGCGGGTTGTAAAAAATGTCGCGAACAGGTCCGGACTCTACCACTTTTCCGGCATACATGACGTTGACCCGATGCGCAATCTTGGCGACGACTCCCAAGTCATGCGTGATAATAATGATCGAGACTCCCGTCTTTTGCTGAATGCTTTTGAACAGCGCGATGATTTGCGCCTGAATCGTTACATCCAACGCTGTCGTAGGCTCATCCGCAATCAGAATAGACGGCTTACAGACAAGCGCAATCGCAATCATGATTCGTTGGCGCATCCCACCACTGAACTGGTGTAAGTACTGCTTGAGACGACTTTCTGGATTGGCTATTCCGACCAAGGTGAGAATTTCAATAGCTTGCCGCTTGGCTTCGCTTCTGGCGACCTTTTGATGGCGAATGATTCCTTCCATAATCTGCTCACCAATGGTGATGGTCGGGTTGAGCGACGTCATCGCATCTTGAAAGATCATGGAGATTTCTTTTCCACGCAGCTCGCGCATCTGCTTTTCCGGCAGCTTTGCCAGGTCCTGCCCTTTAAAATGAATGCTTCCACCCGCGATTTTTCCGATATGCTCCGGGATCAGACGCATAATGCTCCTTGCAGTCACGCTTTTCCCACATCCGGATTCACCAACAATCGCCAGTGTCTCCCCTTTGTTCAAGGTAAAGTTCACGTCCCGAACGGCGTTCACTTCACCGCCATGCGTCTTGAATGTGACCCGAAGCCCACTGACTTCCAGCAGCTTTTCCGTTTTATCCATGTTGCCTACCTCCTTGACTTCGGATCGAACGCATCGCGCAAACCATCACCGAGCACGTTGAACGCGAGCATCGTCAGCGAGATGAGGAAAGCAGGGAAAAAGAGCCGCCACCAATGGCCGGACAAAATGGTTGGGAGTCCATCGTTCGCCATTACCCCCCAGCTTGCCATCGGTGCTTGGATGCCGAGACCGAGGAAGCTCAGGAACGCCTCTGCAAAAATCGCAGATGGAACAGATAACGTGACATATACAATGATGATGCCAATTGTGTTGGGCAGCAGGTGCTTGCGAATGATGTAGAAAGGCTTTGCCCCCATTGTTTTTGCCGCCAGTACGTACTCGGAGTTTTTCATTTGCAGAACCTGTCCGCGCACAGTCCGGGCCATCCCAATCCAGCCTGTCGCACTCAACGCGATAATAATGGTTAAAAGTCCTGGCCCCATAACGACCATCAGCAAAATCACAACCAACAAATAAGGAAGTCCGTACAAAATGTCGACGAAGCGCATCATGATGTTATCGATTCGCCCGCCTAAATATCCGGCAATTCCTCCATACAAGACACCAATGAAAAAATCGATAAGTGCTGCTGTCAAACCCACAAACAGGGAAATGCGCGCACCATACCAAACACGAGTGAACACATCGCGGCCAAAATCATCAGTACCAAACCAGTTCGCTTCCGATGGCGGTTTATTTTTCATAATGATCGACTGTTTGGCGTATTCATGACCAGAGATCAGCGGTCCAATCGTAGCCATAACCCCAAGCAAGATAATCACCACCAACCCCATCAGAGCCAGCTTGTTTCCTCTCAGGCGAAGCCAAGCTTCTTGCCAAAACGTCAGTTGAGGTCGCACAATCGCTTCCGCATTGAGGTTGTCTTTTCGCATGGGGACAAATAAATCATCAGAAACGATCATCCTTCGCTCTCCTTTCGATGCAGCTTAATTCGTGGATCAATGATGCCATACAGTACATCGACGACAAACATTAGGAAAATCAAAAGTGCGCTATAGAAGACTGTCGTTCCCATAATGACGGAATAGTCGCGGTTATTAATGCCAGCGACGAAATATTTCCCCATCCCAGGAATCGCAAATATTTTTTCAATCACAAAGCTTCCCGTTAAAACGTTGGCAATCAATGCGCCTAGTAGCGTAACGACAGGCAAAATCGCATTACGAAGTGCGTGCTTCAACACGATCGTCGCTGGAGACAGCCCTTTTGCACGAGCGGTTTCAATGTATTCCTGAGTCAACACTTCCAGCATGTTGGTACGAGTCAAACGAGCGATAATCGCAATCGGACCAAACGCCAATGCAAGAGCTGGCATAATTACATGCTGCCAAGTCCCCCACGTTGCGGTCGGCAACAGCTTCCATTCGACCGCCAAATATTTGATTAATAAGGAGGCGACAACAAAGCTGGGAACAGATATCCCAATAACCGCAATAATCATGGCAAGATAATCAATGAGACGATTATGTCGCAGCGCGGCGATCACACCGAGCGCGATACCGGTGACGATCGCAAAGACAACAGAAATCAGTCCGAGTTGAAAAGAAACGGGAAATCCACGGGCGATCATTTTGTTGACCGTATCCGAGCTGTTGGCAATCGATGGCCCAAGGTCAAACTGCACCAGCTTTTGCAAGTACAATCCGTATTGGACGAGTAGTGGCTTATCCAGGTTGTAGTAGGCATTGAGGTTCGCAGCAACAGCTTCGTTTAGTGCCTTTCCTTCTTTTTCAAAAGGAGATCCTGGAACGGCATGCATCAGGAAAAAGGTGAGGGTAATGATGAGCCATAACGTCACGATCATGGAGATAAATCTGCGGAAGACAAAAGATAGCAAGGACTCTCCTCCTTTTCATCAAAAACTGACCTCTCGTAATAAGCAAAAAACCCAGCAAATGCACGCGATCATGGCATTTGCTGGGTTTTACTTACGTGTATGCCGTGCATACGAATAAATAAAGCAGCGGGTGTATTCATTTGGTGACTGTGGCTTTATTTCTCGTGGAAACTGCTTGTTTGTACTTCTTTTGCGCGTCCTTAAACGCTGCGATCAATGTTTTTTGGGAAGATCCAAAATACCGAAAGCGAATCTCTTCGCCAATTTCCTCCGACGCCATAATCGAATGACCGATAAAGATCGACCGAGCAAAGTCAGACGTCAGTTGGACCGTGGAGGAACAAGCCGCATCTACGATCTTGTCGTTGGAAGTATCGACAACCAATCCAATAAAAAAAGCACTGAATTGCTGTGTAATCGGATTGTTCGAAGAGGACTGTGCATCGCCTACGATATAAATGGTATCTTTATCAAACAAATCAATAACCCCACTTTTACTATGCTTAACGGACCGGCAAACGGGATGTTCGGAGAGCGACTTCCTCACAATCGCAAGCTGGGTAAGCACTTTCCTACATAGTACCAGAAGAATTTGCAATTTGTAAATAAGTCTGACTAATCTTTCAGTTCTTCTACAGATACGACCGGAAACGAATGCGACGGCAGTATCGGCAGAAACGGTCGCTCGTCGATATAGGCAACTACGACATGGGATGGACCGACCATCGTTTTCGGTGCAAGCTGCAGTTCCTCCCCACGCTCAGTTACGACGGTAATCTGCAGCATTCCACCTCCCAGACGCGCTGGCCCTTTCGTTGCTCGCTCTGTCACGAGAGTTGTCCCATTGTACTGCAGGCGTAATTGAAGGTCATTGCGCCACGAACGGAAATCCACATAATAGCGCGAGAAAGGAATGGGATCAGTGGTCACACTGTCTGCTTGAGGGACAAACATGGCTTGCTCACGACGGTAACCACCATTCTCATACATTCTGTCATCAAAACGTTCAAGAGCCTCGTCTTCGAGCAGATCAATCACACCCTCTGTTTTCAATACAGGATCAACAGCAAAGGTAGCGTGATGATTAGACAACTCCAGGAGTATCTTCAGTTCTGTTTTTTTCTGCATGGCGATGTCTGCATCTACAATAAACATACCTACCAGCAAAAAGAACAACATCGTAGAAATGGATAAGATATTTATACCCGTAACGATAGCCTCCTAACGGGAGCTTTTACAAATCGTAGTCCATGATGTTAACTGTACCTATTCTCTGGACTTGCAAGGAATCAGCTGGCATTGGAATCCACGAGGTAAAGCGGGGGTATGGAATTGCCAGCTCCACGACAAACTCATCTTCATGGCTCCACAGAACGGGATCAAGCGAACGAGTGCGAGTGACACTGACAGATAGCTCCTGATCTGGAAAGGAGAACTTTTTCTCTCGCAGCTCCCGAGCGATCAATGCCCGAACCTCTTGTTGCAGGTTGGCTGCACTCGTCCCCCCGTGGTTGCTAACGTATTTTGTAGCGACCGCGCTCACTTCCAATAATTCGTTCCTGGCCTGAACAACCGTATGTACCTGTAAAAGCCCTAATGGAACGAGTAGCATAACCATAATGTTCAGTATCACAGCGATTAATTGACCCATTAGCCTGTACCAAAACGCGTTACTTCAGCGAGCAAATCACCGAAAAATTGCGTACATGCCGAAAAGAGATTTTGCGGACCGGTGAGAAGCAAACCTACCGTCAAAGGCAAAACAATTGCCATTACAGCCAAAATGCTAATCATTTTATTCATGCACTACCACCCTGGATCAAAGTATTCGGACGGACGGCTTCCCGTAAAGGAAAAGGACGTATCCCCCTCCACAAATGTTTGCAGCCATTGGGTCACTTTTGAAGGCTGGATGGTAAGCGACAAGATAATCGCCTCCTGCCGCTCTTTGCGAGCCCGCTCGCTCTCGGTTCGAGGCCAGCTCCCAGCAAACGCATCCCCTGTCACTTCCCAACCCAGTTCTTTCATTTTCAGAAGATAGTAATCTGCTAACGTCGGCTCCAAATACCCGATGTCCTGCATATCATCCAGTAAGTCAGCATAGATTCCACGGGCAATCGCCCTTTCCATTGCGTACAAGTGGTAAGCTCCCAGTGCGGAAGTGATCAATAGAAGGACCAGTAGACAAATAAGGAAGACTTTTGCTTTCACCATCGTTTTAGAAACGCCAGCTCTTCTTTAATGGAAGATGACCGTCGCTGCTCGATACACCCTTTCTTGTTGTGTCTGTTTAAGCTGCTCCTCTGGTTGGAGATTCCAAAGCACCGCGCACAAGCTCCCTACCATAATCGAAATGATGAGAAGTACGTGGATGTGCAACATCAGTTTGACGACGTATAGGATGTGCCGTTTTGCATTCTAAAGTTGATGTTTTCATTTCGGGTATCGTAGTTCAGCGATGTGATGGATTGGTTAATGCTCTCGGCAGAATCGTTTGCCGCAGGGCTTAACTCATTGCCATAACTGCTAACACCGATCCCTAACACCATGACGCATGCTAAAAATATAAAAAACATTTTCGACATTTCAATTTTCCCCTTTTCTCATACGTGATTTAAGGTATGGCTTTGTCGATCCACCCAACTGCTCTATCTCTCAGCCCGTCTTCTCTCACTACCGATGTGTTTATTTCAGACAGGCTAGAAACAATTATTCCTAAAGAGAAAACGATGCACATGATGATAGATAATAGCTTCGTCATAAGTTGCTCCTCCTCAGGTCAAATATTTATCCAGTATTTCTGTCAGCAGCTTATACCAAGGAAACATGGCTACCAATAACCCCATGTAAAATGCCGGGTAGACAATGACCGTGTAGCCAATCCCTAAAGACTTTATCTTTTTTCGATGACGAAACATTCTTCGATGATCGACAGCCCACTCCATTCGTTGCATAGTTGCACTTACTTGTCCTTCGCTCAGCGTCTCAATTGTACGCATACTTGATACGAGGATAATTCCGTCATCGACGCCAATTTTCCGTTTAAAGCTCTCAAGCGCATCATTAGGGTCTCTGTTCCACTCGGATAAAGTAGGGATATATTCCTTTAGCTTTCTAGTCGGTCTTGCAGCCTTGACCATAGCATTGTAAATGGGCACCTGATTTTCCAGAAGGGTCACATAGCGATTGATAAATCTGGCGATATCTGTGCTCAGCATGTCCTCTCTGTGGTTTGCCCACATCTTCAAGCCCATGTAAGGAAGCATGTAACTGCCTGCAGATGCCAGACACATCGACAGAACTGGGAATGATTCCATTCGACTCACGACGACCCACATAAGAATCAGGATGCAAACGGTACTTCCAGTCAACAATTGCAGAAATACCCACTCCGGTTTACCCCATCCAAAAGGCCTTCCTGCTCGTGATAGTAACTGCTCCCATTTGTCGTCTTCGTCAGGCTTGAGTGCCTGCTCCCACTTTTCCCACCACACCCCAGAAACAAACAGCTTTGGCTTTTGCTTGTGAAACAAATACTTCCCGATCATAAACGCTGCACTAAAGACAAATAGAGCGCCTAATCCAAGGTAGGTATACATGATAAGCATTGGCATTAGCGATATCTCCTTCCCCAAATAAAAGCCAGTAGGATCGAAAAAATCCACACCGTCACCGCAATCGCTAATATGGCTTGTCCATCTGGCGTGTAGAAATAGAGACGATAGGAATCCTGAAGCAACCCTTGATTGTAGGGGATCAAGCAAATGCAAATCGCTATGACGATTAACAGGCTGATCCAAATGGAGTATATTTCACTATCACGCTCATGCTTTTCATCTTGTTGTACAAACATCTCATTCGTTAACCGATTTAGTGGTGATTGAATATCTTCTGTCTCCCCTTCCAAACCGCTGGAAATATACGTTGCAAAGTCAAAAGCCCACGGATGGTCCAGTCTCTGCGCAAACTGTTCCACTGCCGCAACCGAGTTTCCCCCATCCGAAAGGCTATTGTTTAGCAGAAGGAGGTCAGGCAATAACTCTTTGGGGCATTCCTCTATCATTTCGCGAAAAGTAAGGACAATGTTTTTTCGACTGTTATAATAACGGGCAAACAACTCTACGAAGCGACAGAATGAACTAATTTTTTTATTCATTTGTACGGTATAGCGTGCGTATAGAATCAGTGTTGGCAGCAAGAGGAATAAGAGAAAAAGCGACAAGGATACAATCATATTTCCTAGCAAAATACCCGAGATGAATCCCGCTATCCCGCCAATCATAGATAGTAATAAGTACCCTTCTGTTTTACCTCCCACGATTTGACACCAACGCTCGAAGCGTTCATACATCATGCGCCGGGTGGAATGCCTTAAGAATTTCTCTCTCCATACCTCAACTGTGCGCGGGAAGAATACGCGCGGAATTCTCCATCCCTTATATAAGTGTAAGCCGAGAAACAAAAAGCCAGAGAAGAGACATAGAAACACTGGGAAAAGAAACGTGTAAATCATAGTTGCCTGCTTATATCGGTGAGACGTAGCTCTTTCAACACTTCCATGTCGGCTTTGCCGACGTAACACATGTATTCAACTAAATGTGGGCTTAGCTGATTCCCCGTCCATTCATAAGCTCCCGTCTGCATGTTGCGACTTACAAGGGGAACAGATTCGACTCGGTTAAAAGCTGAATTCCATTCCGTCGTATGAATGGCATCAATAAAACGGTGACCACTGTTGCGGTATGTAAGCGAATTGACAAAATTGACTGCCCTGCTAATTCGCTCCTGGGTCAGCTCGACACTTCGTCCTCCGTATTGATAAACAAGATCGGTCAAATCATGTAACGCTCTATGAGCAAATCGTTCGTGCATTGCTCCGATTGTAGCGTCTGTCCCTCTGATTCCGGCATTTATAAAATGGTACGCTTCTATAGGCTCACGAATTTCTCCAATCAAAATCGTATTTGCTGTTGATCGGTACATGTCTTTGAAGCAGTGCCCTAATTCAATGCCGATTTCCTCCACGTTTTGGAGTTCAATCACTTCCCCTGGCCAAATATCACCAAATCGCATCTCGTGTTCACTTTCAAAGATCGTGATATATTCTGTCCGAGGGTCCTTCAGCTTCAACATACACATCATCAACGTTGTTTTCCCTGCAGCCATCGGTCCAATAACCAGCACATTACTGCGTCCGTACACTTGCTGTTCGATAAGCCATTGAATTCTTTGGTCGAAGGCTGGCTGTTGCTGTGTACGGAGTTGGTCGAGCGAAAACGCAGTTGTTGTAAATCGTCGAACCAGAATGGTTGGTACTCTGGAATAAGGGAAAGTGAACATGGTCAATCTCGCTTTTAGTGAATGTAAGTATCCGCTTAATCTTGGTTTTTTTTCGTTAAATGATAGACCCGCTGTATTGGTCAATTTTTGTTGTAGGGTTTCAACCTCTTTCCAGCTTGGTGTGTAAGAGAGAAATTTTTTGACCCCTTGCTCCAAGTACGCAATGTTGCGGTTTGCAGAAATTCGCACTTCCTCTACCCACGGAGACAAATGGAGGACGGCATCGAGTATGCCCCAACCGTAAGTAGAAAAGGCGAGACCTTCGTAACCGTTAACATGCGGCAAAATTTGTTCGGTTACCGGTCGTTGGAGGACTTCCTCAAAATAATGCTGTAAACGAAGAATAATATGATTGTGACTATCACGGTCTCCCTGTTCTGCCAGAGCGAGAATTCGCTGCATCTCTAGCTTCTCTTCTCGAGTTTTGCCAAAATGATTTAAATAATCTCTTGCTACTTGTTTAATGTCCTCGATGGTTTGGATGTCCGATTTAACTGGTTGTTCTCTATCTATCCCTCTCATCAGCAAAACACCGCACTTCTATCCATATATTGTGCTTTAGCAATTTCCTTCAAACTGCTGATGTACGATTTGGGAGCGAAAAACTCTTCTATTAATACACTGCAGCTCTGATGAGATTGCATGAGCCTGCTCTCCGAAATGCGTGGTACTACACCGTAGACTGAAACATCCTCTCCGATTCGAAAAGGTTGTCCAGGATCTAAATGACTGAGCAGAACCTCGCATTTCACTCCTCTTTCTCTCCATTTATACAACCACTCTCTAGCACTATCGATACTAAAGGGATCAGCTCTCACGAATAAAAGATTGCGGTCAACAGTATGAAGCAACCTCTGTAGAGTCTCAGACTCAGGAAAGCAGTAACCCCAATCGACGTATACATAGTCAAACTGCATGCGAAACACATTAATTAGATTGCTTAATTCTGAGCTTTTCCATTTGCTAGCAGCATGAGCGTAATACAAATTAGGTAAGTGAGCGCTCTGTTTGCAGACATTGCTCCAGTTACGCTTGGCAGTTGTTTGTATATCGATAAAGTCAGGGCGAAATAAAGATAATTGATGTTGTTGGAGTTTGAAGAATCGTGATAAATCGGGCTTAGCGTCATTCATATCAAGTACGACAATTCGCTTTTCAGGATGCTGCCTCGCTAGTATGACTGGATAATTAATACAAAAAGTAGTAATGCCAGAAGCACCGTAGCTCAATAAAGCGTAAACGAGCCCCTTTTCTTTTGACGATCCAATATCTACACACTCTTTGACGAAGCCTAGAATCAGACTGATTTGATGGCGTATTTCTTCTTGGGATAAATGGGCTGATAACAGGTATACATGCTCTAGCCCAGATTCCTCGGCTACCTTCTCAATCATCTTCTCATCCCGATAGAGAGGAACAATAATTAACGGTGAGTTAGGCGGGAGTTGTGCTTTCAGTGCCGGAAGCCATTCCCAAACGGGAGAGTTGAACATTTCGGAAAAGATCACGGAAGCTTCTGGCATATAAAGCTGCACAAGCCGTGAAAACTCCGCCGCCGACTCAGCTACCAGCACATCACTGTACACAGGCATATACGTCTTGGCGAGTGACTTCATCGGATAACAAACTAAAATTTTCATGACGCTTGCTCCTTCGAACCCATAATATGACCTACCTGAAGCATCCCATATGACATTGCCTCGCTTACTATCACATACTCCTCGTCTGTCAAATTAAAGCCGATAAAAGCAGGTAGTGCTGTTGGCTGAACCCTGTAGTCACGATATCGTTTTTCGCCATTCTGCAACGGTTTTTCTCGTGATCCATGAAAGATAGAATCCATCTGATCAGGCGATGGCAACAAGCTCGGCTTCAATGTATAGATCTCAATACCATTACTGTCCCTCACGCTTGCAAGCTGACTTTCAAATAATAGATCTGCCGTATCATTAGTTTTTTGAAAATGTATTGGTGTAAGATAGCCTTGCAGTTCCGAGGGACTCTTGTATTTGACCCAAATTTTCACATGATCGCCCTTGCGTAATTCCGTTAAAGGATGAATGGATAGTAGGGGGAACTCGTAACGCGCCTCCCCTTTTTCCGGTAAAAGCTGTGAATCTGTCAGCTTCTCCACTAATAATTGCTCGCCTTCGTATATAGTCTGCGTGCTCCTTTTCCCCAGAACGGTATCCAAATCACGCGCTGAACCTGGAAGAATTTCATCCACCTCTTCCTGTACAAGTATCACGTCATCTTGTGTAATTGGCTCAAAGGCTGATATTTCTTTCCCTGCGGCTACCTTTACGACTGGGGCAAACAGCTTTTCCGCAGCTATCGCGTCAATATATTGAGTCGCTGCATAAAAGGACGACCCTGCTAGCAAAAACGAAATTAAGCAAATAACAAGCAATGTTTGCTTCTTCATAACATCCTTCCTTTATAAGCATGAATCAATGACTGAAACTCAATCTCTTCCTCGGGGAAAAGCTCTAAAAGTAGATTGGCTTTGGCGCTTGCCATTGCTGTTTTCTCTCCATCCATCAACGGAATCATGTCAGTTACCTGTACACCTCCAGACTGCTGATCCCATAGGGAGAGAGTTCCTTCTACTTTTTTCATGATGCTTGTCCGAGACAACTGGCTATTCCACTTGTTTGCTATCATTTTTATTTTTCTCCTTTCTGTCTTCCACCAAGCAGGGATAGGCTCTACCAGGAATAAACGGGTAAGCCTAGCCAAATCGGCATCAAAAACTACCCATATTTCGTCGGCATGCTCAAAAATTTGTTTGGAGTGGATATCATTCCAGTAGGAAGAAACATCAATGACAACAATGGGACTATCCTTACAAACTCGTAGTAACCAGTTGGCTGTATCTGCTTGAGAAGATTCGTGCTGAAGTTGTGCTGGGGGTTCTATCTGGATGCGAAGATGGTTATTCTGCATGAGGAGCAATGATGTAGGAGAGTCTCTTACTCTTTGTTGAGCTCTACGTTCAAAATCCAGAGCAAAATAATAATAGGATGTCACTTTTGGCAACTCGCAAAGGGTAACAGGAATGCCTTTTCCAGACCATGAATACGCTAGGTTACTCGCAAGAAAACTAGCTCCAGCCTGTGCATACAAACTCATAACGGCAATACATTTACGCTGATACGACTCCTGTTGATCAACTATTTGTGGAGAAGCAAGCTTTTCTTTAAGTAATCTCCATTGCCGCTCTTCCTCAATAGACTGTGAAAACTCCTGCTGCTCCAAATCACGGAACCTGGAGACAAAGCGGCTCATTTGGTGAAACATGATTATCCCACCTGGGAATCATTTGATTTATTTTTACTGGCGATGTATTTCTCAAATTTCTCAACCATCTCTCGAACAGTGAGGGATTTGCGATGATAATAGTATATTTTGCGAAGCCGCTCCCGTTCCTGAGCTGTCATTTCTGGTCTCACTTTCATGGCTAGCTCGATTAACAGAGCGAGCTCGACGTTATTAGGTCTTCCCCTTCTTGGTGGATTGGCAAATAGCTCCTGCTGCTTCTTATTAAATGCGTTTGGGTACTCTACCAGCCACATGTCTACCAACGTTTCAATATCTTCATGTGTACGTACTCCGAGCTTCATCAAGTATTTAAAATATGTAGGGATGGGACGTTCACGTATCTGGCCATTTTGCCATCGGGCGAGAAATCCATTTGGCATAGTTAGGAGCTTGGTTACGTCTCGGATGAGTGCTATCCGATTTGGCGATTGGTATTGAACGACTGCTTCCTTTACCAGCGTAAACAAAATGTCATGATAATTGACGCCTTTATACCCGCTTCCATACTCTGTGATGTACCATTCCTCAACTGCTCGATCAAAATCTCTCCGGCAATTCGATAGCTGAAGCTGATTCAGATGCTCATAAAACTCTTCCAGATCATACTGAACCGTAAACTCTTCCTGGTAATCTCCAAAAACAAAAGCAATAAAGGATTCCTTAAACTCTTCCAATGACAACAATGTCAGCTTGTTTGTCTCCTCATAGCAGCGGTTGACTAATTCGATTGCACTCTTTGCCAACACGTCAAGATACCCCCATTTTCCTTTTTATAGAACGATAGATATTCTCCAACAGCGTTCTCAACTCGTCGATGAATCGTATTTAGCCTGATAAACCAGGCATTTCGCTTTATGGGTCGCCTCACACGCACCCGTGCAAGGCGATTAAGAGAACCTACTCAGTTACAAAGTAAAGTTCTTCTCCGGTCGCGAAAAGAAGAGCGATCCTTCCCCCGCGCTCCATGACGGTTGGAGCATTCTCCATTACGATTAGCCCGTCATTGAGTACTACTCTGTCTCCAAATCGATGTACGGATTCGATCTGGAACGCTCCCTGCGGAACTCTTTCCACCGAAAGATGTCTGCCGGGTTTGTGCTTCTGGTAGCGTACTTGTCGCCCTAGAAGCTGCTCCACGGATGCAGAGCATTTCTGGTGAGCCTCTACTGTTGCCATACGCAACGCCTCCTTCTCTCACCTGTAGAGTACGGCCGTTTCATCTGCTTATAAGCCTATGAAACTATCTCTACCGTAAAAAAAGACAGCAGGGTTGTGCAAATATTTTTATAACTCTTCCCAATAAGAGGGATCACTCAGTTCGGGATACATTTCAGTGACCATATCAAACGGTGAAAAGTAGAGTGTATCGACGAGAATCTTGAGTTTATATGTTTTCAGGAGCGTATAGGCTCTCTCTGTTTTGCTGAAGATACTTGGTAGTTGACGCAAATCTGCCAGCTTTAGCAGATGCTTGCACATGTAGTCGACGCATATTTTTGCCCGTTCCTCACCCTTTATGCTCTGAAAATAAGCTGGGGGAAAATGACGTCTTATGCCTGAAAGAACTTCTTGGTAAACCCATAACACTCGTTGTTCTTCTGAAAGCCGAGGTAAATACGGATAAGCGAATTCGACGAAGTAATACACATCCTCCGCCTTTGCCTCGATAGGCGGCTCAATAAATTCTCTCACCAAATGCAGCTTCAGTTCTTTGACATCCTGCAAGCTCAATTCACGTCTCGCCTGCTCAGGAGTCCATCTTTTTACATTTTCAATCGCATATCTAACAACTAATTGGACTTTTTGCTTTCGGTACATCACATCTTCAAACTCATACGGGGAAAAACGCTTTTGCTCTCCGTTAAGAATTCGTTTGTACCGATCAACTATTTTTGAGGGCACTGTCATCTCACTCCTATCCCCATTTTTGGAATATACTACTAAATTACCATGCGGGATTAGGACAAAAATAACAGTACCTTTGTTCAAAATCGTGACTTTATTCATAGACCCCAGACTGGGAGACTCTGTTCATTTTTACAAAAAGCTCATCCCAAAATACAGGTATATTCTTTTCAACCTTTACTTCTAAATGATAGATTCCTTGCAAGTACAAATAAGGCCGTTCACCTTTTTGGTGAATGACAGAGACCTTATCACTTGTCCCCTCTAGATTCGGCCTGTTTAGCCTCCAAAGAATCCCCGCTTCTTCACGTGCCCCGCGAATGATATCCGCATCACGCTGTTCAGCTTCTTCTGTTGTCGCAAACAATCTGGTTTGCTTATCTCCGTTTGTATCCACGTACTCCCATTTTCCAGCCGTACGTGCTCCTTTGGTAATCAGATCTGCTGTATGTTGCATCTTCATTTTTAGATAATCTGTCTGCTCCAAAAATAACAGGATAGAGAGCAGACCGCCCAAGCAGAAGAGAAAGAAGAGCACAGTAATCATTGTTGCCCCGCGCTCTTCCTTCACTCGAATCAAAAAATGATGCAACGAATCATTCATTGCTTCTCCTCCGCATTTTCAACCATCATGTGATAGCTTTCCGTTATCTCGAATAATTCTCCCGTAGCGAGAAGCCGAAATGAAACTGTTGCTTCAGCTTTTACATGACTACCTTTTCTCCAGCCGTTCCCATCAAGCTCCAGCTGCACATCTTTGTGAAAGACTCCAATACCTTGTGCTAATTCGGATGTACCTCGCTGTTTCGCATGGAATTTGGCCAAACCGAAATTGGGCTGCACTGCAGCAATTCTCCCCGCCTCATACGCAGCCGCCAATGCCTTTTGCTTGTTGTACATCATGCTGAATTGGTCAAAGGAGAATACGATCAAGATCCAAACTAAAGGAAACACTAGAATAAACTCGATCATTTGGCTGCCTCGCTCATCTTTCACCCTCGCACGTATCATTCGTCCCATGCGTATGATCATCTGCTTGCTCCGATGACATCACATACGAATTGGAACACAAAAGCACCCAGCAAATATACGGCGTAGGGGAATGAAAAGGCTGTTTTTTCCCTGCCTGGAAGCCAAACTTGTCGATGAGCTGTCCATCCGGCTGCTATGATTTGAAGATTGTTGTGAAGGCGAGCCCAATTATGTGGATAGAACACAATAACAATGAGGCACAACATGATAGAATGCAAAAACAAAGAATACACAACACTCCAGCTCGTCCAAGCCCCAACAGCCATTAGTAGCTTTTGATCACCCATCCCCATCCCTTTTAAGAATACGGGGCCAACTGTCAACAAAAAGGCTCCTGCCACACCTAACAATGCTCCGGCTAATAATTCACCTTCCCACTGATACAATAAGCCGACAGCAATCACTGGAAAAACAAGAGTATTCGGTATTTTTCTTTGTCTCCAATCCATCCATGCTGCCGCCCCTAATACGCCTAGCAAGACTACGTTTGTCATTTGCTTATCTTTTCTTGCAGTTCCTTCAGCTTCTCGTCTTCGGCAGTGCCTAATTGTGTCAGTGTCGGAATAAGCACAATCAAGATGACGGCAATGATAATGACCATTTCAACGATCGTAACACCGTCCTCCTCATACCAAAAACGCTTGACGTAATCTGCTATGGTTCCCATTCCATTCACTCCTCATTGAGATTTTGGTTCTATTTTCACTCTGCCAAAAGACAGTGCCTCTCGCAAAAATATTTACACGTGCTTATTTTTCTACAAGCTTTCCCCGATGCCGATGAATGCAGGACCCATCACTAAAAACAACAGCGGCAGACCCATTAACAAAATGACAAAAGGCAATAACCTAATATTTAACCGATTCATATGGGTAGCAGCTTCATCTTCTTGTTGTCTCACTTGCTCCTCTACTTGGACAGACAACATTTGTGATATGCTTACCCCTTTTTTCATCGCCTCGTTCATCTCCAGCGCGATGGTAGTCAACGAATCTACCTCCCACCGAAAGGCCAACTCTTCAAGCGCCTTTCTCCAGTTCCCATGCTTTTTTTCTCCCATTTCTAGGCTCGCGAGCTCTCTGCCGAGTCTTGCATCAAAACGCCTCGCTGTGTGCTTAACAGCTTGCTGCAATGGCGTGCCTGCTTCCACCAGTGATTGCACAATGCTGAAAAAGATAGGGACCTGCTCCCGAATTTCAGCTTTTGCACGCTTGTCCGCCCGATCTAGCAGCATGTTCGGCAGCAAGTACAAAAATAAGCTAAACATTAAGGGAAGCCCATCCACCGTACCAATTTTTTCACCGTTCACCATGCTCACTGACAATGAAGATAGCGATGAAACAATGAAACACATACTGATGAGCCGGAACAAAACAATCTCTGTCAGGCTGATGTCGATCCCCAGACGAGCCAATGTTTCCCCTGTTTTTTTCTTATCAATACCCGTCCATTTGTAGAAATGCTGTAGCAGTACTTGGTTTTTCTCCAAGCTTTGAACCAGTGTCCACCTTTTTCGTCCTTGTCGAAACGATTGCTCAAGCTTGGCTTGTTTCTCGGAGTCAATCCTGCCGGATAGAGTGGCGGAGATTGGTTCCCCTTTACTCACACAATACGGCAAGCCGTACAGAAATATAGCAACACTCACCAATGTACTAAGAACGAGAACGAACATTGCATCCTCTCCTATGCTCCCCTGCTTATGCTTTTATGCGCAACATAACGAATCGCTTCTCCCCCAATCAAAATAGAAGCCAAGCTTGCCAAAATAAGAAACCGTCCCCCCATTGTGGCCGTTAGTGGGTCAAAATGATTCGGATTATTCACATACAACGCAATGACAAAAACAAACGGCATGACACTTAGTAAATTCACTTGTGCAACGATTTGAGCCATAGCTGCTTTTTGTCTACGGAGCGACTGTCTGCGCCGCAATATCGAAGAGGCAGCCAAATCCAGCGTTTTGGCCATATCTCCGCCCATCTCACGTTGAATGTGGACAATGGTCGCTAAATATTTGACATCTGCTGATCCTGTGCGTTCAAAGAATCGATTCATTACGTGCTCCAACGGGACTTGTGCCCTCAATAGCTCTACAATACGCCTGTATTCCTCTAAAACGATTTCTGATAAAAACGGACTAGCTGCTACCTGTTCAAACGCATGCAAATACGATGGAGAAGTACGTAAAGAACTGGCCATGAGGCGAATTGCTTTTACATTGCCTGCTTCGAACTCGTCCTTTCGACGAGCTCCCCATACACTCACTAATCGTTCAGTGAACATAATCCCCGCAAGCAAAGCAGGCAGTGCCATCCACCAAGACTGCAAGATCTGACTACTTACACCAAAGGACGCGATCCCCAATAAAAAAGAGAGGGTCACATACTGGTTTACCCCCCACCCTGAGCGCGATTTGACCAGCCTCTCCTCAAACTGCTTCCAAATCGTTTTTCTGTCCTGTTGCAGCACTTCTACGATTTCGTGCTTCCCCATCGGTTCTCGCATATACAATTTGTTGGGTAAGATCAATAACAGGATGGCCATCCCCATCCCGAGTGCAACAGGTAAGCTAATGTCCATGCTTTCCTCTCCTATAGCGGTATTGGTGTGGTGAAAAAGACTTGCTCAATCTCCTCTCGCGACAGCCCTTTCTCTAGCCATCGCTTAATCAGCCGCTCTGGGCGATAGCCTGTCCATTTGAAGTGACCCTTTACTCTCCCATTCTCCACCCCTGTTGCTTCGTACACGTATATATCCTGCAAATACACCCGATCAGGGAGAACCTGTTTAATATTGCAGGCTCGCTTTATCCATTCTTCATGCGATTGCCCCGTCCCAACTACCTCCGTTATCGCTACCACCTTGCGACTTCCGTCTTCTTCAAAACGCTTTACTTGAACAATCAGATCCAGTGCTGAACCGATCATTAAATTGCGCTCTTCGGAACTATACCCTTCATCTGCTTTTCCAAATAAAATGGGCAATGTTGAATCAACCAAAGCACGCGGTGAGTTTGCATGCGCTGTGCTCCAGCTACCAGGGTGGTCCGTATTCATCGCCCAAAGCATATCTACGATTTCCCCACCTCGTGTCTCACCGACCATAATGACATCCGGCCTTTTTCGCAAGGACAAGCGAACACAATCCTTGATCGAAAACCCACCCTTCCCCTCGTAATTTGCAGGTTTCGCTAAAAATCTGCGCACAAGGGGATGCTGAAGCTTCATCTCTAAAACGTCCTCGATCGTAATAATACTTAAATGATCAGGGACGTATTGGGAGATAAGATTGAGCATGTGTGTCTTGCCTGAGCCTGTTCCTCCACTGACAATGCCAGATGCACGAGATAAACGTACGGCTCTGTTTAAAAAGAGAAGCATGGGCTCGCAAATGGAACCGTACCGCAAATAATCGGATTCACTGAGTAGCTCACGGTGTTTTCTGATCGTGAGCATATGACCATCGGGAGAAATAGAGCGATGCGTAGCAGCAACCCGGGAACCGTCCGGAAGCTGTGTATGCAACTCTGCTTTTGTTTCATTAAACTCACGTCCCATTGTCGCTGCAATCTGTTCCAATAAGCGCAGCAGCTCTTCCTCATCGCGAAAAACAGCAATGTCCGGAGATTCAAGACGACCAGTACTTTTTCTTTCAATGACGAGATAATTATATCGATGAAAAAGAATCTCCGTGATGTCGTTATCCTCTAATAAAGTGTCTAATGGGCCCCAACCCGTCAAGGAATGCAGCAGTCGTTTTACTTCTGTTTCCATTTGTATGGATGTCAGGGTGGTTTGCGACTCCAGCAGCATTCGAATATCTGCCGTCAGCTCATCTAAAAAAAGTGGGGAATGCTTTTCCTCCCATAATCGCTTTCCGTATTTCTCGACAATCTGGGTACGAATCGACGTTTCTCTATCTGTCCCAATCCATTTTTCATTCGTCCGCTCGTGATCCGGGGCTTGCATTTTCTCGTGTAGCGTCGTAGGAACTCCCGCCATTCCCCTCCCCGCTGATCGTAATTCTTGCGCAGGACGGACTTGATTAGAAATACCTAGTAACTGTTTTTTATCGAACATGACACCCTCCCTCATCCCCACAACCACTTGAAGAGAGATGTTTTCTCCTTTGGTTTCTCTCTTCCATCCACCTTCATTTGCTCCTCATCTACGGGGAACAGTGCTTTTCCTAGTGTCTCAATGGCTTCCTTGGCCGGAATTCTCCCTGACTGGAGCATGACCGGCGTTCCGGTGTTAATCGATTTTTTTACTTCCACATCGTCAGGTATGGAGAAGATTTTTTTGTTAGGGTGGAGTTGGAAGTAGGCCCGAATTTCATCTAAGCTAAACATTTCTTTCCGCTGCAAACGATTCATGCAAATTTGAATGCGTTCTTCAGGATACTCTGCTTCTCTCAACAGTTTCAGCAATCGTTGAATATTTTCAATGGAGTCTACCACCGGATTTCCCACCATCACGACATGTTCTGCAAAGAATAGAGCTTGAATCGTTGCATCTGTTGTATCCGGAGCCGTATCGATAAGAATGACGTCGTAGTTGCTTTGTTTTAACGTTTCGAGAATCAGATATAAATGATAGTCACGGATTTCAAAGCTTTGCCGAATATCACGGGGGGACGTAAGTACATGCAATCCCGTATCAGGATGAGCAACCACATATTTCTCGATTTGTTGAGGAGATAACGGCAAGGCTTGTGCGTATTCCTGCCATTCCTCACTGCTAATGGAATACGGGTCTTTTCCTTGACCCTGAATATACGAATGCAACTGAGTATCAAGATCCTTTACCCATGTAAAAAGATTCGGGGTACGGGGGAGATTCAAAGTAGTCGCAAATGTACCGAGATCAAGATTGAAGTCAACAGCGATTACCCGTAATGGGACGCCTTCCCTTTTTTGCATGGAAAAGAAAATCGCTAGCTCACGGGAAATAAATGTTTTTCCAACGCCGCCTTTGGGACCGTAAACAGTTATAAGCTGTTTGGGACGAGTCATTTCAAGAACCAGACTACCTGTAGTTGGCTCGGAGAATGAAGGCGGCTGGCTCGGATAGCTTTTGGTCTGTTCCTGGATTACATACTGGTGGTGTTCTGGAGCAGCTTCTGCTACCATGCCTGGAGGCTGTATCATCATGGCTAACGCTTCGATTTGCCCTGGTTCAATGGGCTTGGCAATAACCCATAAGCCTAAGTTCCGGAAAAAAGGCTCCCACATTAATTCATTGCTTGAGCAAGCAGCAATAAATGAAAGATGAGGAAAGGCTAGCCGAAATTGCTGACACAACACACCTCTTTCCGTTCCCTTTATACCACCCAGCAACACCAAATGGGGTTGGTTTGCCTGTAATTTTGCCCATGCCTCTTCCACTCCGAGTGCTTCCCCGCAAACTTCGATCCATCTGCTGTTTATAAGTTGCGCCGTTAACAAACGAACTGAATCTCGATCATCATCTACTATGAGCAAACGTCTTTTCACTCATGCTCCTCCTTTTTAATACCCCAGCGTGTTTTCGTCTTCATTAACTCTGAAGCGAATTTTGCGTCTCCTATTCCCGGATTTCCCTCATCCTTCACTGCAGCTAAGCCCAATCTGATTTTTCCATAATGAAGTGCGTGTGTTAGCAGAACAGCCTCATCTCGTGTCAGGGAGAGAGTCACAGCTACCAAATTGGGATGATCTCCCTCCATTTCGCGTTGAATGCCAATGATTGGCATGTTTTGCAATAGGAGTCCAGAATGTGCTCCTGTCTCATCTTCAAAGGAAGCATAGACGTGCACCCTTTCTCCGCTTGATACATGCGGTGAAACTCCTGCTACATTGTCTACGGGGATGCTCATACCTGTCATTTTTTCTGTGATCACTCCGCTGCCTTGCGCATTACTGGTCAGTTCCAAATCACTTTGCAATAACGGTCGGCCTCCCTTCACTTGACGGGTGAATGCTAAACCGACAAGACTCTGTCCTTCTTCCCATGGAATCAAGCCTGGAATTGGGGCAATGGGTTGTTGAAAGATCCCTCCTAGTCTCAGTGTTAATGGCTCCATATCCCTTGCTTCAAGTAATTGACCACTTTCTTTTTCTACTGTTGATCGCAATTGAATATAGGTCACTTGATGCGGCTTCAAAATGCTGTAGGTCGCTACACCAATACTTGTAACGAGAAGCAATATAGCCAAAAGTCGTAACGGATGTATGGACATTCTCCCCCTCCTTCCATTGTTTCTAGCGTAGGGGAGAATAGAGGGACAAAAAAAGAAAACGAAAAAACCGTGCATTCGATCTGCACGGTTAACCTATTACATAACAAAAAAAGCTGCATTCTCCATTACTTTTACAAGTAATCGGGAATACAGCTTTTCGTCTCATTCCTTCAAAACTGAATACGCATGATTGCTAAGTGTGTGGATAAGTCCTCGACCGATTAGTATTCGTCAGCTCCACGCGTTACCGCGCTTCCACACC
>NZ_PXZN01000004.1:0-133522 GCF_003013445.1 Brevibacillus sp. NRRL NRS-603
CGGGGAAACGCAAAAGTGGTAGCCGCTTCGTAGCGCAGGCACGGTTGCGTTCCTGCTGCCCGCGAATCCCTTCTCCGCTCGGTAGGACTCCACAAGTCGCTACGTCTGGAAATATTCTTCTCTGTCGTAACTGATTACATTCTTCATTCTTTTTAAAACCCGTTTAACACGGAAAGCTCGTAGAGGAAACAGGAGAAAAAAGCGAAGATCTTAGGGACGCCGACCGAGGCGCAATGAAAAAAAGAGAAACAAGCTCTTAGCGCCCACCTCTGAGAAACTTCCTGAATAGACCACTTTGGGCGCGGGCTTCACTTTTTTTCATGGAGCCGGGCAGTCAATCCC
The DNA here is from genome assembly GCF_003013445.1 of Brevibacillus sp. NRRL NRS-603. Lineage (NCBI taxonomy): Bacteria > Bacillati > Bacillota > Bacilli > Caryophanales > Paenibacillaceae > Brevibacillus > Brevibacillus sp. NRRL NRS-603. The sequence goes on from NZ_PXZN01000004.1 coordinate 343, forward strand.
ACAGCAGGTGGCCCTAGAATCTGAGCGTTTTCTCCTGTTTCCTCCCACCACTACAGCCCGACCGAGAGGTTTTTAAAAAAGGCTTCCCCGCAATGACAAGTGTCCAACAGTGCTGGCCAAGTTTTACATACGATGACCATGTAAAACAAACTACCTCCAGAAAGGAAGGGGTACTATGGCAACCTTTCAGGAAGCGCTCCTGGCCAAGAAGCATTTGGTCAAAAGGTGGAAGCGAATGCCGGGCGTAATTGGCATCGGGATTGGCTACGCAAACGGAAAAAACAAAAAAGGCGGCGCCTGCATTGTGATGTATACCGTCAATGCAAGTGCCGCCGTGAAGAAGACATGCCCGAGCTGCGTCCTTGTCAAAAGACAGGAGGCGACAGCCCATGTGTCTGTTCCTGTTCGAACTGTCACCTCTGGACGGTGCCATTGTCATCCTGCTGTACGTCCCTCTGCAACGAATTATCGCAGCAGAATCCGACCTGTGATCGCTGGATATAGCATCGGCTACCCAGGGGCCTCCGGAACGGCTGGTTTAATCGTTGCGCGAGGAGGCCAACGGTTTGTGTTGAGCAATAATCACGTCCTGAATCGTAACAATACGAGCGGCTATACCGAAACCATCCAGCCAGGCGGAGCAGACGGCGGCCGTTCAGGAAGGGATCGAATCGGACGCTTGTACCGGTATGTTCGACTACGGAAAAATACAGGTAATCGAATGGATGCAGCGATTAGTATCCCTACTTCGAATCGACTCCTTGCCCCGCGTTACGCAACAGTGGGCAGAGTTCCAGGTGTGATTCGCTCGTATGGCATCGGGCGCAGATTGAAAAAAGTGGGCCGTTCATCAGGGCTGGCATGGGGAACAGTCGAATCGATCCACACCGATATTGATGTCAGTTACGGGAATTACGGAGGACTGGGAACCATCCGTTTTCAGAATCAGACGGTCATCAGGAGTACGGTTCCCATCTCCTTGCCTGGAGATTCCGGCTCTGTTTGGCTGACTGCGGGCAACTACGCTGCGGCTGTGAATTTTGCTGGTTCTGCCAATGGGAGGCTCTCGATTTCGTATCCGGTTGTCTGGGCATTGCAAGCGTTTGGCGTCGGGATACCAAGAGCAGCAGGAAGAGTTGGCAGGTCAGTTGCCAAAGCCAAAAGAGTCAGGCGAACCAACGCTCGTACTAGACCGCTATCTCCTGCGGAGTTAAACCGTGTCCAAACTAAAAAAGCTGCCTCCAAAAGGCAGCCGGGAAAGAAAAAGACGAAATAGATAATATCATTAGGAAACTTCTGTGGCTAGCTGATCCAGTACGCTGAGAATGCGTTGTGATATCTCTTCAAGAGTATCGAAAGTAGCTTCTGCTTCCTCAAGTTTTCCTTGTTTGACGAAGTGGTAAATCCTTCGAACAGTTTCGTGGAACTGTCGATGAGGTTCTTCTAATTGCTTGAAAGAGGCCAAGGTGCTCACGGATGGATTGTTCAGGGCCTCGTCATACCAAATTCCCAAGCGGCATTGATGGTGGTCGACGAGTTCTTTTTCATCAATATGGTGATACCCAAGCATGAAGTTGTAGAGCCACCATCTCCATAAGAGATGATCGGTTTTGACGATTCGCAAGTAATGCTTGGTCTTTATGTGGCTCGTTTGTGTGATGCTCAGCTTGTGCAGGCTGTTAATGCCAGCACCAACATTATAGACGTTTTTCCCTACATTCGAGACGTGCGAAGAGACCTGCTCCATATTCGTAAGGACTTGCGATATGCGCATCGAAATATCATCTGTGGCAGCAGACTGCTCTTGTGCCAATTCTGCGATATGTCCGGTGGAATGTCCGACAGTCTCAATATTTTGCACTATATCTCCTAATATCTCAATCGCATCGCGTGTCTGCATCACTTTATCGTTAAAATGGTCACTCATGAGAGTGGCCGTTTCTTTTACCTGGACAGCTTCATTTTGGACGTTGTTGATTGTGGCTGTAATGCTTTGAACTGATTGCTTGGTCTGTTCGGCGAGCTTTCGTACTTCGTCTGCCACGATAGCAAAGCCTCGGCCGTGTTCGTTGGCACGCGCTGCCTCAATCGACGCATTCAATGCAAGAAGATTGGTTTGATCGGCAATATTGCGGATGACTTGGATGACCTGAGAAACTTCTGCAATGGATGTCATTAATTGCGAAGTTTTTGTTTGCATCTCTTGTAATTCATCTGCCATGGAAAGAAAGCTGGTTAATGAATCTTGGATAATATCCTTGCCCATCGTCGCTTGCTCGATTGTAGTGGAAGCACTCTCTGCGACAGAGACGGCTGATTGAGCCACTTTTTGCACAGATTCGCTTAGTTGCTCAGCAGCAGATCCTACATTGCCAGCTTCCTCAGTTGTATCCTCAAGCGTGTCCAGGACATGCTTGAATTTATCGATCTGAATCACTAACTCCAGAACTTCGCCCAGGCGATCAATGACTTTGTAATCATTGTCCTCCTGATACGATTGAAGGACGATTTGCGAATCAAGCGTGATGATTTTCGTGAGTGCCAACAGGACAGAAGATAATTCCTGGGGACGTTTCGAATAGGCGTTGACGATTGCGGGAATCAAATATTCATAGACCCGCAAGTAAGAGCCCGTATACCATTCTGGCGCAAGTCCAATTTTGCTGTGGACCTCTCCGATTTTCGTGCGCCCGGCAACATAGGCATCGTCTAGCTTGGCGTGTGGAAGCGATTGCAAATAGTGACGAAAGGAAACGGCCAATCGGTCAACTGTCGTATGCGTTTCGATAGTTTGCATTAGATGGGAATATTGACGAAGCATGTGGTAATGACGCTCTGTAATGGACTCTAGGTGTTCTGTTAGGAGTGGTTCAATTTGTTTCAACCGATCAAGGTCTGTCTGATTCATTTGCAAAAAATGAACCTTCCCCGTTAGCTGATCGGACATTTGGACATCGCTTTTTTGAATTGAGGCCGTAACGGTTTGGGCGCCACGCTTACCAAACATAAAATCCCTCCATATGTTTACGAAAAACGGGCCTATTCATAAGGGGAATAGGCCATAAGTGCTTTATAGATTATAGCATTTGCGTATGGAGTTGAAACTTTGGAACTATTGTGATTTTGTGAAAAGTATATTAAGAAATGGCAACATCATCGATTATTCAAAAAAGGTCATGTGATGCTTTTCGTCCCGGTAGTAAGCGAGACGGTCCTGAAGAGTGCCTGTGTGTAATTCAAACTTATGTCCATCAGGGTCGGTGAAATAAATGGATCGCTTATCCCGCTCCGCACGATCCCGCCCATGCAAAATGGTAACGTCATGCTTTTCCAAGTGAGCATACCACTCATCAAATGACTCTTCTGTGATAGTGAAGGCCATGTGTGTATAGGAGTGAGCAATTTCATTGCGTGGGATGTCTGGTTCTTCATTCAGGGCCAACCAGTAGCCATTTAAGTCAAAGTAAGCCAGCTTGCGACCACGTACTAATGGTTTGGCATGCAGGACATCCCGATAAAAACAAAAAGATTTCTCGAGATCTGAGACAGAGAAAAGCAAATGATTCAATCCTTGGAGTTGCGGCAATTTGTCCCCCACCTTTTTAGCAATAATCCTTGCAGCTATTGCTATTGTATGGGGAAAACAGGCAAACCACCAGTCTATTCCGGGTCTGCCTGCATTTGTTTAGGATTGGCTTTGTTGAGCTTTCGCTTGGGTTTGCAGCGTGGATTGGACTTGGGACACCATCGTTTGCGCTTGGGCAATTTCCTGAGACGCTTGTTTCAAGGCTTCTTCAGCGAGCTGCGGATTGGCTGCAGATTGCTCGATCGCTTGCGTAATCATATTTTTTGCCAGCGTGGTGGCTACCTCTGCTTTTTTAAGTGAGTCCGTGTTAATTTGGCTAGGCATTGCTATACCTCCTGCGGGTTTTCATGATGGGAACACTATATTAATTTGCCCTGCACGCAACGGTTTATGTATATAGATACGCGTCCAACCGTTTTCCTTACACGATGCATAGTCTGACAGGGGGAGGGACGCCAGATGAAGAAGCAATGGGTGCAGGTCATTCGATTGGCAGAGCAAGCTTTCTTTACGATTATCTTTTCAGCACATAAGCGGGTAAGGGATCGCGGAATCATTTTGCCAAAACGGTTCAATTCCAAGTTGAAAATTCGCCGTTTCCTGCAAAAATTCATGACGCCTTGTCTGGCAAATCGAGTGATCGGCAATCTTGATTTGCGGCGAATAAACGGACGACTCGCGATCCCGGTAGGTGATACGATAGGGGCGCCACCGATTGTAAAATCACAGGTCCTGTCTTCAGGCAGCAGGTGTGCGACGCTTGTGGTATGGTTTGCCTTCGATTCCAGTGATCGATTTTTCCGCGTGTATCAGTTGAAAAAGCTTCCGAATGGGCGCTGGATCGTTGTAGGGCGTCATCCGCTGGACTATCCGTTTAATCTTCCGCAAGATTTCTTGAGACGACAAATACCATGTGGGAAAATCTGTACACCATGGAGAGTGAAGTTAAATACTAGGAAAAAATAACTATATTCCAAAAAAATCCGGTATTGATATTGGTTCAATTTGCCTGTATAGTATGTAAGTGTTGCGATACTTATCGGAAATTGTCGAATGAGAGAAGGTCCGATATGGTTGGCAATCGGGAAGTAGCTCAGCTTGGTAGAGTACTTGGCTTGGGACCAAGGGGTCGCAGGTTCGAATCCTGTCTTCCCGACCATGTTTTCATTTGAATAGGCCGGTATGGCGGAATTGGCAGACGCGCGCGACTCAAAATCGTGAGGGAAACCGTGGGGGTTCAAGTCCCTCTACCGGCACCAGCAATCTATACATATGGTTTTCGTTATAAGGTGGGGAACAGTGAGTAGGCCTGTTTCTCACTTTTTTTTGTTCTTAAAAGATTGTCCATGAAACCGACAATAGATAGGGAAGATCGCATGTACCTGCTGTCTTTTCCTTTTCTACCTGCTACAATAACGTAGTATAGAAGGAAAAGGAGGCGAGAACGTTGAGACTTGCAGGAAAACAAGTGGTTTGCTTCGTCGAAAGTGAATTTGAGGATCTCGAGCTCTGGTATCCGGTGATGAGACTGCGAGAGGAAGGCGCTACCGTCCATTTCGTCGGCCCGAAGGCGAACCACGTCTACATAGGGAAGTACGGTGTACCTTGCGAGGCTGACAAAGCGATGGCTGATGTCAATCCTGCCGACTATGCAGGCGTACTCGTTCCAGGAGGGTGGGCACCTGACAAGCTGCGCCGCTATCCGGAAGTACTGTCGTTTGTAGGTGCGATGCACGAGGCGAAAAAACCGATTGGACATATTTGCCATGCGGGTTGGGTGCTTGCTTCCGCAAAAATTTTGCGCGGAGTAACCACGACATCCACGCCAGGCATTAAAGATGATATGGAGAATGCAGGCGCGATTTGGGTAGATGAAGAGGTTGTGGTAGACGGTCACATCGTGGGTTCCCGGAGACCGCCTGATCTGCCTGCGTACGCCAAAGCGTTTGCTGATTTGCTCGCACAACAATAGGGAATGCTGAAAAGGGCTTGCTCGGATAGACGGGTAAGTCCTTTCATGAAAGAAACGCCAATCTAGTAGGGGATGATCGGGTGTTCAATAATCGGGAGCCACTCCCAAAAGAAAATCAAAATCATAGGCCAAGCAGCAAAAATCTATCTAACAATGTACTTTCCCCACAAAATTCCCCCCGAAATCTGCCGCCAGTTTTACAGCTCGCCAAAAAAGTAGGAAACAAGGCAATGACGCAACTCCTGCAAAATCAAAAGCAACCTCGAATGCCACTCATCCAAAGGAAACTTAAACAAGAGAATCTCAATAAAATGAAAGCGGACCATCCAGATGCATTCCAACAAGAAGATTTTGAAAAAGCCGTTGGAGATGACGGGAAGTTTACGGATGTGCAGGCGGATAAAGGGCTTCCTACTTTTTGGGGGATGTTAAAGGAAGTATTCGGAGAGAAAAATTTGAATGCAAAGGTATTTGCCAAAACAAAAAACCAATTGGGAGATACATGTGACCGTCCTCATTCTGTTACTGCTCTTATTACAAAAAGTGCCTCTAAAAATGGCCGTGAAGGCTTAAAGTTGGTAACAGCCATCGGAAATCTTGGGAATGAAGAGATTTTCATGCGGGAAGGCGCGATTACCGGGTTATTGGCCAGCTACGAGGGAGGTCACTTGATTGGCTATCAGATCCTCAGAGGACAAGGAGCCGATCAAGAATGGAATGTAGCTCCGCAGGATGCAAAAAATAATAAAGAATCCTACAATAATACAATCGAGGAAATGCTTCGTGAAGCGAAAATTGGAACAAAGTACGAGTACACGGTAGAAGTAAAATACGATCAATTGAACTTCAGTGTAGACCAGGATCAGCTCTTACAATTGGGGATCTTGAAAAAAATAGACGCGGATAAACCATGGGAAATTCAGCTTCCTGTCAGAATCCCATTCAAATGGGAGGCCAAGGCAGAGATGCTCAACGATGGGCAATTTGGTTGTCCGACGGCAGGGGATTCGTCCTATGATCAATATTCAGAAAATATGGACGAAGGTAATCTGGATTATACGGAAAGCGACTATACGGCGAGATACCATTTATGGTATTCCGTCAATCGAGGAGAAGACAAAGACTATACGTCCAGTGATTTGGAAGATACCAAGGGCGTTACAGGTGTTCGTTTTTCCATGCATCAAGCCTTAATGTCAGATCATGCGAAAAATAAAGACCCGATAGCATGGAAAGGAAGGGAAAGGGTAGCGGACTACGGGAGTGTACAAGATGGATTGGTGGCAGAGTCTGCGGGTATTCGAAAAGCGATTGACAACATGTATGAGAAAAACAGACAAGACTTTAACGAGTTTGAAGCCATGGAGGATGCTGATCAACCAGAAGATTTTGAACTAGCTCCTGCTGATGTGATGGACAAGATGTTCGATGAAGGATACAAAAGCTGTTTTATCAAAGAATTGCGGGATGCAAACATTGAGATGGAATACGATGAGTTGAAATATGCAAATGAAAACTATTTGGGTTCTTTTTCCGTGAAGGATGATGACATGAAACTCTTGGAGCTGGAAAAAGATCATCTGAAAGACATCGAAACAAAAATGAACGCAAAAGATATAAGTACAGGCCTGCTGAAGGAATGTAAAGCCATGCTCCAAAAGCAAAGCCGCGTTTTACGAGTTATCCTCAATCATAAAAGGGAAAGAATGACGTATTCAAAGATCGTCAAAAAAACACGTCCTATCTATCAAAAAAAATGGGGAGGGGCGGTCGAAAAATCGATTGCCGCTCATGAAAGATTGAAAAGAATGAAGATGAAAAAAAGAAAAACGTGGTATGACGAAAAGATTTTACTAGACTTCGAGCGGAACAAAAACAATTGCAGGCGAATCGAAACATTTGACGGGTATTTGAAGGAGGAAATACTATTACGAGAAATTGATACAGAATGAGAGAAACACCAGGCCGAAACATGTTGCATTTCGGCTTGGTGTTTTTTATGAACCGGATTTGTTCCGTTTCTTCCACGGTGGATCGCCTAACTCGTGGATTTTGTTATTGATTTTAAAAAAAAGATAGGGAATCAAAAACGCTAAGACCGTCCCTGCGAAGGTCAAATATGGAGGGACGACGCCTAAAAATTTGAACATGGGATCACCTGTTGTTTTGGCGTTCGGTACGGTTGATCGCACCGATATTGCGTAGATAGACCTTTGCTTGAATGATTATCTCACTTTTTTCATACAGACGCTGTCCTGTTTCCCAATCCTGCCGAATCTTTTTCCATAGCGAATAATGATGCTGCTTGAGATAGCTGCCAAGCTTGATGACATCCACTTTCATTTGATTATGGACTTTCCTGATGGTGTCATTACTCATTCGCTCGATTTCTTCGGCAAACACTTGTTCAAGCTTCTCCATTGCCGTGTTATTCAAGTAATCCATTGTGGCATAAGACTCGGCCAATGTGCCTTCACATTCGATTTCTATCGTGAATTTCATGTGCTGCCGATCTCGTAAATCTGCCTTAATGCCATGTTTGATCCCTTGGATGTTCATCGAGACGAGACTGTTTTTAAATTTGCCTTTTAGCATGCCTCCGTTAATATTTCCCGTGAGAAAATTCAGTCCCTCCGTCTCTTCCTCCCCGAGAAAACCCATCAACTGATTGTCATAAGAAAAAACAGCTGCACCTGCTAATTTTACCTCCTGCTCTTCGGGTCTGATTCGCGGAACCACAAAGCTGTAAGGGCTGAGAAGCTCCTCGTGGACATCGCCCAATCGGACTTCTGGAAGCATCCGAGCATTTTTAATATTGTTCTCCGCGACAGAGTTGACGTAAATAGCCGGCAGCTTTTCTGTTTTAGGTTTGACTTCCAGTACCTCCTTGGCAAGACCTTTTGAGATAAAGACCTTGCTGCTTCGCCTGGAGTCTGGATCACGCAGATAGAAATCGAGTGCTCGGGCAAAACCATCTTTGGTACGGGCCACTTCCTCAGAGACGATCAGGATCTTCATATGCTGATAAAACGGGGCTCGGCTGGTACGGGTAGCCAATTCGCGAGAAATCTCAAAAAGGGAATCCCCTTCGGATACGAGATTGTGAAAAGCCTCATTGGCTGTGTTTTGGCCGCCTCCGCTTCCTTGACCGCCTGAGACCAACCCACCGGGTACGACGAATTGATGTGTGACGAGAAAGCGTTCTTTTACGGGAGGTTTGTCGGGAGCCTCTTGCTTGGCTTGCTGCTCGGTTTCTTTCGTACGAGGTATATCAATCCCTACGCCTACGACAAATCCTCGTTCCTCAATTTGAACCTGATCCCAGCAGCCAGCCAGCAACGTCGAGAGAAGCAGGCATATACAAAAGGTAGTGAGCTTGCTATTCATGACCCTTTACACCTCGTATGACAGCGATGAGGAGCAGCAAAATCGGACATAAATAGACGACGATCATTCCGAAATAGGTGATGCTGTCAGCAAACGTGAAGAAATCAACCAGGTTTTGCGGGAGCATCGCTACAAAATAAATAATGGGAGAAAGAATGAGCACCCAAACCGTTTTGCGCACCTTATGGAACATGGACTGCAAGTTGAGCACCGTAATATCGAGCCACATCGCACAGGTGTTGAAGATTGTCATGATCCAGATGGTAAAGAAGATGGATTCCACCCGTTCAAAGAAGCCGCCAGGGATTTCTACCTCTTTTGCCAGCTCGATGGTTGGATAGGTCAAGTTCGTTGCAACATCAGCAGAGAAGACCCCGATGACAAATATGTAGATGGTCAAGTAAAGCAAAATGGGAATCGAGAGACCTAGTGTTACCGCTTTTGCCCCTTCCTTAGGGTTCTTCATTAGCATGGTGTAAAACAGGATAATCTCGAAGCCTGAATAAGACAGTCCGACCGCTCTTGTTCCTTCCATGAGTGCGGGCCAGTCAGAAGAAAAGAAGGGCCGGATATTTTCTACCTCGAACAGCTGAGTCGTAAAGAGCAAGACGATGAGCATGACGACGAGAACGACAGGGAGAAAGAGCAAGTTGAGCCGTAGCATGGAAACGCGCGTTCCGACTACGGCGTATTGAACAATCAACAGAAAGGAGAGTGTGATCATCTCAACCGGTGTATTGTAAAACAGGTATTGCTTGGCAATATTTCCGATCGCCCGGATTTCAAACGAGACGAAAAGCATGGTGTAAATACAGACGACCAGGGTCAGGATGTAGGCGATCGGTTTGGTCGCGATGATCGAGGTGAATTCAAAGAAGCTTTGTCTAGGAAAGCGAGCCGCCAGCTTGGCAAGCAGCCAGCCAATCACACACGCGCAGAATCCGCTCAAAACAACCGAAATCCATCCGTCGAAAGCACCTGTTGCCTTGGCTAGGGAGCGGGGAAAGGTCAGAATGCCGACGCCGATTGTGACAGAGGCGATGCTGATCCCCATATGATTTTTGCTGATCATTTTCTCCGCCAAGGTTTGTGAGCTCACTTACGACCCTCCTGTGTTCATACGATTTTCGTCTTTCGGGTGAAGAGCATCTGGTCGGTTCTTTAAGAAGGTCACAGGTGCCCGCAAAATTAAATCCTTCCAGTCCCTCGGCATATGAGGAGCAAGAGGCGCCAAATAAGGGTACCCGATGCTGGTCAGATTGGATAAATGAATCATGATGACAATCAAGCTTAGCACCACGCCATAAATCCCAAAGATGGCCGCCATAAACATGGCGAAAAAACGAATCATCCGAAAAGCGATGGCGAGGTGATAAGCAGGGATGGCGAACGAAGCGATAGCAGTAAGAGCGACGACGATGACCATGACCGGACTGACGATGCCCGCAGATACCGCAGCGTCACCGATGACGAGACCGCCGACGATCCCGACTGTCTGGCCGATCGGCTTCGGCAAGCGCAATCCGGCTTCCTGCAACAGCTCCATCGTCGTTACCATCATGATCGCTTCTACGAATGCCGGAAAAGGAACTCCATCACGCGTGGCTGCAATCGAGAAAGCGAGATCAGACGGGATCAAGCCGGGATGAAAGGTGACGAGAGCAATATAAAAAGAGGGTGAATAGACAGCCAAAAAAGCTGCCAAATACCGCAAAAGCCTTGCTAAAGTGCCTACAATCCAACGCTCGTAGTAATCCTCTGGTGAATGCAGGAGCAAGCCAATCGTCACAGGCAAAATGAGCACCATCGGAGTCCCGTCCACCAGTATCGCAATGCGGCCTTGAAACAATGCCCCACTCACTTTATCGGGACGCTCCGTGTTATGAACCTGAGGAAAAGGAGACAGAAAATCATCTTCAATCCACTGTTCGATAAAACCGGACTCTTCTACCTCATCGATATCAATTGTGGAGATTCGCCGCCTCACTTCATTCAGCAGTTCTGGATCAACGATGTTTTCAATGTAGGCGATGATCAGATCTGTCCTGCTTCGTTTCCCTACGATGGACCCTTCAAAGCGCAAGCTCGGGTCTTTGACACGTCTGCGTATAAGAACGGTGTTGTCCCGGATACTCTCTGAAAAGCCATCCCGGGGACCTCGAACCAGCCCTTCGGAGACTGGCTCCTCGACAGAACGGGTTTTCCATCCCTTGCTGTCGATAATGATGACTTCGGCGGATCCATCTACGAAAAGGGCTGTATCCCCAGAAAGAATGCTTTCGAGTGTTTTTGTAAAATCCGTTGCTTTCGATATTTCGACGACAGAAAGGACTTCCTCATAGAGCATCCGGACAATCTCATCTGGTTCAGTGGGCACCATTTTGGAAGCAGTCGAGATCATCAACTGGATTTGTCCAAGTACTTGCGTGTCCAGCATATCGCAGTTCGCCAATCCATCAATCGCAATAACACCACAGGAATGATTGGTGTTGCCGATAAAAAAGGAACGAGTTAATAAATCATGTGGGCTGCCCAGCACAGTCTTAAACGTATCCATGTTTTGCTGCAAACTGGTCGATAGTGCAAGTGCAGGATCATTTCGCTGCTGCAAACGCTGTGCGATAAGAGAGGGAGTTTTCTTTTGGCGACGCTGGGACAAAAATCTGCGCATCATTTGAAGTTCCTCCCGTTCAGATTGCGAATATCATGTTAGTGCGATTTTTTCCAGATAAGAGGAAAATTATGCGGAGGAATAGGCGAATGCTAAATCTTTCATAGTTTTGAATTGAACTCATTTGTGACCTATGGTACATTCGGCATGGTAGAATAGAGAGTAGTAAAAAGGAAGTTCAAAAAATCGTCTTTTGATCATGAAGTAGTCATGAAAGCTTATTCGACATCGAAAATGGCGTTCACCATCGAAGTCCGGTGCTCATGTAGGTCCCCTACACTCCGCTCCTCCTTCTTCAGGTACTGGCCATTTTCTCGATGCTGAAAAGACGACTTTTTGAACAGGCACAAGTAGAGAGAGTAGGAACGATGGAGAAGGGTGGAATAGAAGTGCTTGACAGTCAAGTATTGATCCGGGAAACGGACTTTTCCCGACTGGCACATACATGGGAAGAACTTGCAGAAGTAATGAAATCGCAGGGAGACGAAACCACGGCTCACAAGCTCATTCAACTGGCCGCAAAAACAAAGTGCGCTGAACTGAATATTGCGTTTTGCGGACACTTTTCCGCTGGAAAATCAACGATGATTAACACGCTTCTGGGTGTCAACTTGCTGCCGTCCAATCCGATTCCGACAAGTGCGAATGTCGTGAAGATTCGTGGCGGAGAAAAAGCGGCTCGCGTCTTCACCATGAACAGCGGAGTCCTTACATTTGATCCAGATACGGAGATGGAGAAGCTCAAACAGTTTGCTGTTGACGGAGATACGGTTGAATCCGTAGAGGTCGCTTATCCGGGAACATTCCTTGACGAATACGCCAGCTTGCTCGATACACCGGGCATTGACTCAACAGACGCCGCACACAAAATCGCTACGGAATCTGCCCTGCATTTGGCTGACGTCGTCATTTACATGATGGATTATAACCATGTTCAAGCCGAAGAGAACTTCAACTTTACGAAGACGTTGAAGGACCGTGGCAAGCCAGTTTATCTGGTTGTGAACATGATCGATAAACATATTGATTTCGAATTGGATTTCGATAGCTATAAGGAAAGTGTCGAGGAAGCATTCGCGACCTGGAACATTCATCCTGATGGTATTTTTTACACGTCGCTTGCGGAGCCGGATCATCTTGAGAACATGTATGCGGAATTTAAGGGCATGCTCTCGCAGTTGATTGCTGATCGTGAAAAGCTGGTTGGCACGAGCGTTCGCAGTGCTGCCGAGCATTTGATCGACGAACACATCCAAGTAGTAAGAACAAGCCAGGCAGATCAACGCCAGCAGTGGGAAGCCCAGCTGGATGGCCTGGAAGTAGAAGGCGTCGACAGTCGTAATAGAGCGGCTGTGCAGAAAGCGCTTGAGCAGGAAGAAGCGACAGCAGCGGCTCTAGAGCAGCGTGCTGAGGATGCCCGATTGCAGATGGAAAAAGAGCTGAGTGTACTTTTGGACAATGCTCGTTTGACTTATTTCAGCACGAACGAAGCTGCACGAAGCTACTTGGAGAGCCGCAAGCCGGGCTTCAAGGTGGGATTGTTGTTTGCAGGCAAGAAGACGGAGGAAGAGCGCGCACGCCGTGAAGAAGCGCTTCTCGTCGAGTTCCGTGAAAAAGTGGCGGGAAATCTCGACTTCCATTTCAAAGAATGGCTCGGCAAGCAGCCGCAAGTGTTTGATTTGCGGAGCGAAGAATATCACGCCAGTGTGCACGCGACCAAGATCGAGATTACGGGCGAGTTCCTGAGCAAGCACATCAAAGAGGGGGCTGCTTCGAGTGAGTACGTCCTGAACTACTGTGCGGATATTTCCAGCGGGATGAAGCTGGAGTACAGACGAGTGGGTCTCTCCTTCATTGCACAAGTGGTTGAGATGATAAAGGAAAAAGTGCGTGTAGAAAGTGCAGCTCAAGGCGAGCGTCTTGGCGTATTGCGTGAATTGGCAGCACTGCATCAAAAGCTGGCTGGACTGGAAGCGAGAGAAGAAGAAACCAAGGATCGTCTGTTGGCGATTATGCGTGGAGGAGAACAAGTAGCATGAATCAACTACGAGACAAACTAATTGCGGCAGCAGAGCGTCTGCGACGCGCAAGTGAAGAAGTCGTTTCTGTACCAGGGATGCAAGCACAGGCACAGGCGATGCTGGATCGCGCAGATCGCCTGACTGCCAATCGTTTTACGGTTGCACTGTTTGGTGCTTTTAGTGCAGGAAAATCCTCGTTTGCCAACGCCTTGATGGGCGATCTTGTGCTGCCAGTATCGCCGAATCCGACGACAGCCGCGATCAACAAAATTATGCCGCCTACGGATGAGCGTCCACATGGAACTGTGCGTGTTGTCTTGAAGGAGCGCGAAGCAATTGAGCAGGATGTTATCCGTTCTTTGGCTGTGTTTGGACTGGTTGCGTCTGATCTGGATGGGGCATTGGCTGAGCTCGGCAAGATCGACGTCGCCCAAATCCCGCCTACGGCAAAACCTCACTACACCTTTTTGAAGGCTGTTACAAAAGGTTTGCCAGAAATGGCTGCTCATCTTGGTGGAGAACTGCTGGTGGATATGCAGGCATTCAAAGGCTTTGTAGCCAAGGAAGAAAAAGCTTGTTTTGCGGAATACATCGAGCTGTTCTATTCCTGCCCGCTGACTGACCAGGGCATCGTTCTCGTTGATACGCCTGGTGCGGATTCCATCAATGCGCGTCACACAGGTGTGGCGTTTGAATACATGAAAAACGCGGATGCCGTGCTGTTTGTGACCTATTACAACCACGCCTTTTCACAGGCAGACCGCGAGTTTTTGCTGCAAATGGGACGGGTCAAGGATACGTTTGAAATGGACAAAATGTTCTTTATCGTCAATGCTTGTGACCTCGCAGCAAACGATGAGGAATTGCAGGGTGTGATTACCCACGTAGAGAAAAACCTCCTCTCGTGCGGAATTCGCCTCCCACGTATTTATCCGGTGTCGAGCCAGACTGCTCTGTTGGCACGGATGCACGAAAAAGGCAAGCTGGCAGCTTCTGCGGAGAAAGTATACCGCCAGCGCACGAATACGGCTGAAGGCGAGCCGCTGATGCCGGCAGATGAAGCATTCAAGTTCTCGGGAATGGCGTCGTTTGAAGCAGAGTTCCTCCGCTTTACGATTGAAGAGCTGACGCAAATTGCTGTGAATTCAGCGATTGGTGAAATCCGCCGGGCCCACGATACCTTGACAGAATTCATGCGTATGGCACAGTCCGGAGAAGACGAGCGTCTGTTGCGCAAAGAAGCAGCAAGCAACGCCAAAACACAGGCTCTGTCAGCTGTTGAAGCGCTGTCTACCGCTTCGTTCGAACGCGACTTGGCAAAAGAGCGCGAGGAGCTGCTCTACTATGTACGCCAGCGCTTGTTCTTCCGTTTCAATGAACTGTTCAATCTCGCTTTTAACCCGGCTGTCATCAAGGACGATGGACGGAACATGAAGCAAGCACTGCAAGGTTGCTTGACTGATCTGCTGCGTTCGATCAGCTACGACTTGGCGCAGGAGCTGCGTGCCACTACCCTTCGCTTGGAGAAATTCACGAACAAGCAGGGGGCAACGCTTGTTACGGCGTGGCAAAAGGATGTACAAGGCTACGCAGCAGGCTTGACCTTGGCACCTTATCAGCAGAGACAGGTGGAAACACTGTCCTTTGCAAACGAGCTGCCAGTAGCTGAATCTGCCTTTGCATCAGCGATTTCCTTGTTCAAAAACACGAAAGACTTTTTCGAGCAGGATGGCAAAGCGAAAATGCGTGAGGAGCTGGAAAAGCGCATGCAAGAACCAGTGAGCGGCTATGTAGAAATCGGAAACAAGCAGTTGGATGAGCAATTTTCTACGCTGTTCCAAGAGCTGGTGGCAAGTGAGCGCAATCGCGTCATCGACCAGATCAACGAGTACTTCACAGGTCTGTTTGCCGCTCTTGAGATGAACGTCGATCTCGACGAGTTGGCGGCGAAAGTAAGCCGTGTGGCGGCTGAGTTGGAATAGAGAGGTTTGAGGGTAACAAATGAAAAGGGCAGTTCCCGGATCTTGTAAAGACCAGGGGATTGCCTTTTTCATTTGTTAGATAGAGCATGTCACACTTGCCGTTCCATTAAAAAATGCCCCAAAGAACTTTCAGCTCTTTGGGACATTTGATTAATAACAATTATTCAATTCTCCTTACTGGTCACCTTATCGAATCTGCCGCATGCTAAAGGCTGCTTCGAGGGAGAATAGGATGCGCCCTGCTCAGTACAGTGACTTGACTTGTAAGCGCCATTTTGCAAAAGGGACTGTATGGGTGGAACAGGAAGTTGTTCTGGTGCAATGACCAGGAAGCTTATTTTTCCCCTCATAGCTGATCGTCTAAATGAATGACGGTTGATTTTGTGCGAATATCCACGTGTCTGGTGAAAAAACCCATGAGCCAAACTGCGATCCAAACGAGTATCGTACCGGCCACGGTGATTATAAAATGACCACCTGTATGAATGAACAAAACGGCAAGACCAATAAAGCTTAGGTACGAATGTATTTTTCTCATGATCTGCGTGCGAACACGTCGGATAAGCCAACCATAGACAGCCAATACAAGTAAAATAAGGAAAGAGGCAATTCCATTCAACATTCCTTTATGTGTGAGTTGTTCCGTTAACAGATAATAACTGCCATGTAAGATACCAAATACTAATGCTGTCCATCCTGTAAATAGATGAAGATGGTAGATTGCTTTTGATATATGTTTGACGAGCGGGGATGGAGAAGAAAGAAACTTTTTAAAGCGAATCCAGGAAAAACTGATCACACCGGCAATATACGAGAAAGTTCCAAGTAAATGAAAGATTTCTCGATAACCATCGCTCGCCATATTCGGATGACCACCACCAGTAGCAGGATCTTGGTGCATTTTTTGTGGTGTGGTATAGAATGAATAAAGAATAAGCATTGCAATAACCATTAGGAAAAGGATCGCGGGTAGCCAAGGTTTTATTTTTTTCACAAAAGTCACCTCTGTATTTAAGTTAGATAAATAGTAGCGAAGAAAACTTAACAAATCCTTAAGTTACGAGGATGTGAATTTTAAGGAAGAGTTAAGGGTTGTAAGACATAATTGAAGCAGTATGAAAACAGATGTATAGATGTGGGGTGAAGCGGATATTGCGGTTGTTAGTTGTAGAAGATAATCTCCCGTTGAAAGAATCGATTATTCAAATATTAGTGGATGAGTTTAAAGTAGATGGAGTATCTGAAGGGGAGGAAGCACTCTTTCTAGCAATGCAAAATATTTATGATGCTATTGTGCTAGATGTGATGATACCAGGAATGGATGGCTTTCAAATTATAGAAAGCATGCGCATGGAGGGAATTAAAACGCCAGTATTATTCTTAACAGCGAGGGATTCATTGGAGGATAGAGTGCAAGGTCTGGAGTTGGGAGGAGATGATTACCTGACCAAGCCTTTTCAAATGGCTGAATTAAAAGCACGCATTCGAGCCCTGTTAAGAAGGAGCGGCAGTTTGACGACTGATCATACCTTAAAGTACCGGGGCATCGAGTTAGTTGGTAAAGAACAGGAAATCCTGGTAGATCAGGCGCCTGTAAAATTGACAATAAAACAATACGAATTATTGGAATACCTCGTACAAAACAAGGGCACCATTCTGACAAAAGAGCAGATTTACGATCGCATATGGGGATTCGAGTCAGATACAACAATATTAGTTGTTGAGGTTTTTGTGCATCATCTTCGAAAAAAGCTGGAGCCCTTCGGATACCATAAAGATATTCAAACCATTAGAGGCGTTGGGTATATGTTAAAAGAACAGTAAGGGGAAGAATATGTTCAGACGAACGCATATGCGGCTTACCATTATGAATTCAGTTGTTTTCATAATGCTTATCGGTTTGCTAGCTACTGTGATCTATTTTTTCACCTATGTACAATTGTATAAGGATGTTGATCGATCCTTGCTAAAAACAGCTGAGAAGTTAAACCCGCAGCTTAGGCCTGGAAGAAACGATGAGCCTAGGAGTAAGCCCGAGGGTGGGCCTGGAGCTGGCGCAAAGAAAGGACCTGAAAAAGGACCCGCTCTCGAGGAATTCTTGTTTGAAAATGATCCGCGTGTCATTACGCTTGTCTGGAATGATAAAAATGAACTGATTAATACGGGCCCAGGAGTAGATTTCTTTCAAAAAGCGAATTTCGTCAAGAAGCCAAGGCATTTTGATGGTGGAGAGATTCAGGAAATTCATGTTGATCGCTTTGCTTTTCATGTGAAAACCATGAAGGTTCATTCCTCGAGTGGGGTAATAACGGTACAGTATCTCCGCAATGTAAATTCAGAGAAGGAGCTTCTGGACAGATTGCTCGTCATTATTATCATCGGAAGCTGTATCGGGGTCATATCGGCTGTGATTGCCGGTTATTTTCTTGCAGGTCGAGCATTGGTCCCAATACAAAATTCCTGGACAAAACAACAACAGTTTGTTTCAGATGCTTCTCATGAATTAAGAACACCACTTGCTGTCATACAAGCAAAAACAGATTTATTATTTCGCTCACCTTCTGCAACGATTCAAGAAAAAAGTATTGATATTTCCATGATTTCAAATGAGTCTAGAAGATTATCCAAACTGGTCACCAATTTACTTACCTTAGCGAGATCTGATTCCAATCAGATGGAAATGAAGAAACAGCCCTTTTTGCTTGATGAAGTTCTGCGAGATATTGTAGCTAACTATGAAGAAATTGCTATATATCAAGAGAAAGCGATCACTCTTCATACGCCAGTAAATATCAGTTTCACAGGAGATAAAGAAAGGGTCCATCAGTTGATTCTTATTTTCTTGGACAATGCGATGAAATATACAGAAGCAGGAGGCGAAATCTCACTTATATGTGAACAAACTGCCTCCACAATTAAACTGAAGGTGAAAGATAACGGGATTGGAATGGACGAGAAAGAAATTCCAAACATTTTTGAGCGGTTTTACCAAAGCGACAAAGCACGGACGATGGCAGAAGGTTATGGTTTGGGGCTTTCTATTGCCAAGTGGATTATTGACAAGCATCATGGAAAAATTACGGTCAGCAGCAAAGCAGGGGAAGGAACCTGCTTTGAAATTACGTTCCCTAAGAATCAAAAATAACAAAGCATTGGGTACCGATTCCATTGGTACTCTTTTTTCTTTTTCCGGCTCTTGTTGTTCTTAAGGAAAAGTTAAGACTGGAGGTCCATAATCGTACCTGTAAACAAAACATCTCATCATCGAAAAAGGAGGAGAATGGATGGAAGAAAAAAAAAAGAAGCGGAAAATCTGGAGGTGGCTGATCGTTGCTACCGTCTCCGCTGTCATTCTTGCTGTTGGATTCCGGGCTTTGCATGCAACAGGCTGGATGAATAAGGAGATGCTCGCTTTTCCACATGTTCATCAAATCTTTGTAAGCATGCAAGACAGAGGCGAGAAGGAATTGGTAGGACAAAGAGAACATTCGGAGCGATTTCAACCCAAATCTGAAGGAAGGCGATTGCACAAAGAGGATATCAAACGAGAACACGGTGAGCGAAGACATCAAGCAGATGGTTGGATATTCTTCCTGATTGCAGCAGGTCTTGTCATCAGTGGTTGGTTTGTTCGCAAACATGCAAATGAGAGTATCTGGAGAAAATGGACAGGCTGGCTTCTGATCTTTGTTGGGGTTCTTCCCATCCTGCCATTACTTGTCATTGGATTCGTCATTTACTGGTTATGTATACGAATCAGAACGCGTAAAGGGAATATCGTTTTTGTTGAAGTACCACTTCACTCCCCATATGCAGGAGAGAATAGGAATTCAGCCATTTTAGATAACTGGGAAAAACAGATGTCAAAGGAGGAAAAGTAAGATGGGTATTTTTAAACGGGTAAGAGATATTGTTGTTGCAGATGTGCATGAGGTATTAAATAAAGTAGAGAATCCAATCACTTTGTTAGATCAATATATAAGAGACATGGACAATCAAATCGAAAAAGCCAATCAGGCACTTTCCTATCAACTCTTTCTTGAGAAAAGGTATGATCTTCTCATCGCAGAAGAAGAAGCAAACATAGAAAAGCGCGCGAAGCAAGCCAGCCTTGCTGTTGATTGTAATGAAGATAACATGGCAAAGCTCGCTCTACAGGAAAAAGTAATTCATGAAAATAAGCGCAATCTGTACCAGGATCAATATGACGCGACAAAAAAACAGACTGCGATCCTGTATGAACAAATAGATAAACTTAAAAACACCTATCAAGAGTTCCAATTCAAAAAGCTGGTGTTAACATCCAGAGCCCACGCTGCAAAATCTATCAAGCAAGGACAGGAAATGTTGTCAGGGTTTCATAGCGACTATGCAATGAAAGGATTTGCGAGGGTAGAAGAGTTTGTCCAGAAGCTGGAAGCTGAAGTAGCTGCGAGTTCATACGTTTACGGTACGAAAGCTGTCGACAGGAATCCACATATTGATCATCTTCTGGCAGAAACAGTGGAGGCGCAATTAGCAGAGCTGAAAAAAACGAAAGAAGTGAAATAAGAGGATGTGAAACGCAGATAAACTCCCTTTTTTTGTTCAGATAGAAGGGAGTTTGTTTTTTGCGGTACCCGACAACCGACTGAACAGACTTCCGCTGCTGCATGATAAATGGCACCAACAAACACATAGCTCTTTCGTTCTGCATTCGACTTTTGGACGGTGATATCTTCCATATTGGGCATACAGTTTCCTCGTATAGGGAGTTTCCTATACAGATGGAAGATGCTCATGTTAAAAACAACCGTTATTCAAAAGTTTTATTTCCGATCTCCCATTCCTCCCGCAATATCCCCATCTTAATCGCATCGTAATATTCACCGCGAACAATCCTTGCTTTGCGTACCCGCGCTTCTTCCACCATTCCCATGTGAGCAGCCAGCTTGATCATACGTTCGTTGCCGGACCACGTCCCAATGCCTAAACGTACCGTATCCATGTGGGTAAACAAGTAGTCGATCCACATCCGAAACGCTTCCCGGCCATAGCCATTTTGCCAATAGCGGGAGTCGTAAATGACGATTCCGATTTCGCACCAGTTCGTCTCTTCGGATACCCAATAGCGACCGACACTGCCTTTTAGCTCCCCATCAATCTCAATCATCAGCTCAGTTCTTGGTGCATCTGTCCCGACGAGAGCGAGAGACTCCTGATGGCGTGGGAGGGCACGATACTCTTCTCTTGTGTAAGGATCAAGCGGTTTGTAGGGGCCATTCCAATTGAGATGTTCACGATCTTCTGCTTCGTATTTCCAATAGTAGATGGTATCTATATCTTCTGCTCGAATATCACGTAAAATGACCTTTTCTCCTTGCAAATGAATACGCATGATTGCTTCTCCTTTCGTGTGGGTAAATCTGGTACAATCATTGTAAAAGAGAACTGCTCCTATACATAGTGACAGTTTGGTAGAGTTGGATGGGTACAGAATGGAGGCCGCTGATGGAATACATGCCGATCGTGGATGCACAGAGCAAAGAACCTTTATATCAGCAGCTATACAAGCAATTGAGCAAATGGATCGCATCAGGAGAGATACCGTCTGGAACGAAGCTGCCGTCGATCCGTCAGTTGATGAAAGCAAGCGGCGTCGGAAAAAATACGATTGAGGCAGCCTATCAGCAACTGCTCGCAGAAGGCTACATCGTGAGCCGGGAGCGAAGCGGATTTTTTGCTGCCGAGATCGAGAGATGGTCAGAGCCAGTAGATCAGGATGAGGAGATTGCCCTGTACTCGTCCATCTTGAAAAAGAAAAAAGGAGAGCACCTCTCTTGTCGATACAATTTCCACGGTTCTGTCATTGATACAAAGCACTTTCCTTACGCTGCATGGCGCTCGTGCATGCTGGAGGCGCTGGATGTCTATCCGGAGGACTTTTCTTTTTATGGAGATGATCAAGGAGAGTGGGAACTGAGAGAGGAGCTCAGTAAATATTTGCGCAGAGCACGTACGCTCCTTTGTCAGCCCGAGCAAATCATCATCGGCACCGGATTACAGCAGGCTCTCAGCTTTCTATGTCTGCTCTTGGCGGATCGGCACCGTGTGGTTGCGATCGAGGAGCCTGGGTATGCCGATGCTCGAATCGTTTTTTCGCATCACGGGTACGAGGTCGTGTCGATACCGTTGGAAGAAGAGGGGCTGTCCATTGAAGCCTTGGAGAAAAGCAACGCAACTGTCGTATACACAACTCCGGCCCATCAATATCCGTATGGGATGGTCATGCCAGTCGGTCAGCGCCAACAATTGCTGCAATGGGCAAAGAGAAAGAACGGAATCATCATCGAAAATGATTACGATGGCGAATTCCGCTACGATGTACACCCTACGCCATCTCTGCAAGGAATGGATCGGGATGGATGTGTTGTTTATATCGGCAATTTTTCCAAAGCATTTTCTCCAGCACTTCGCTTGGATTATACGGTACTTCCGAGGCAATTGCTCGGGCGTTATTTGGAAGCATTTCAGGCGTATCCTTCCCCAGTTTCCCGCCATTTGCAGCGGAGCATGCAGTTGTTCATGCAAAAGGGCTATTGGGAAAAGCATGTCCGAAAAATGCGCACCGTCTATCACCGCAAGCACGATGCTCTGCTTCGTGCGATACAGACGTACATGCCACGGGAAGTACGAGTATTGGGGCAGTCAGCAGGGCTGCATATTTTGCTGGAGGTAGATACTTCCCGAACGGAGAAGGAGCTGATCGAGCTGGCGCGTGGGGTCGATGTCCGCGTTTATCCGAGCGGCCATAACTGGGCCAATGATCCGACGAATGCTCGGCCGCGAATCATTGTTGGATTTGGTGGAGTGGAGGAACAAGACATTGCGGTAGGAATCAGGCGTTTGGCAGAAGCTTGGTTTTCGTTATGATCTGCGCTTTTGCCGAAGCTTCTCGTTCTTATCCTTGTCGTCACCTTCCTCTTCCTCCGATTCTTTTTTCTCGATCTTTTGCTCATGGAATTCGACTGGTGTTTGCCCAAGCACGCGATCTAGCGGGGTGTAGTAGTGCTCGACCGTTTTCTTTTGGATAAAAAAGCGGTAGCAAGCCATCCCGAGCATGCCAAAAATCAAAAGGGATACGCCAATAATCAAGCTGGACATCATCATCTATTTTTTGTCCCTCCTTTTTATGAGGTTATGGATGATTTACGATGAGGGTTCCAAATAGTTTCAACAGAAAAAAGCAGCCTATGGCGTGGGACAGGGCAGTTGTCCAGTGCATAGGCTGCTTGGCTTTTTCAGCAAGATTATTTCATGCCTTTTTGGTACTCATCAAACTGAGCGGTAACCTCATTCGAAGGCTTGCTGGTCAAATGGCTGACAACCACGATGGCGAGCAGGCTAATGGCAAAACCGGGAACCATCTCGTAGAGGAAGTCCTTCAGCACATCAAAACGAGTCCAGATGATAACGGTAAGTGCGCCAGCGACCATACCCGCGAGAGCACCCCATTTGTTCATGCGCTTCCAATAGAGGGAGAGCAGGATGACAGGCCCAAACGAAGCACCGAATCCGGCCCATGCATATCCGACGAGATCGAGGATCGTGTCATTTTTATTCAAGGCGAGCAAAAAGGCAACGACAGATACAAGCAATACGGACAAGCGGCCAAAGGTGACCAGCTCTTTGTCGGTTGCAGAACGCTTGAAAAAGGTTTTGTAAATATCTTCGGTCAAGGAGCTGGAGGTGACGAGCAGCTGAGAGGAAATCGTACTCATGATCGCTGCCAAAATCGCCGCCAGCAAAAAGCCGGTAATGATTGGATGGAACAGAATCGTTCCCAACTGGATGAAGATCGTCTCAGGATCGCTCAACGTCCAGCCTTGCTTGGAGTACAGGGCGATACCGACCAGACCTGTCAGCATGGCGCCAACGACGGAGAAAATCATCCAGCCCATACCGATGCTGCGTGCTTTTTTGATCTCACTCGTGGACGTAATCGCCATAAAGCGAACGATAATGTGCGGTTGTCCGAAATAGCCGAGACCCCATGCAAACAAGGAAATGATGCCGAGCAGGCTCGTCCCTTTAAAAATATCGAGTAAAGAGGGATCGACAGCGTGAATCTCGGTAAATGTTTCCCCCAATCCGCCTGCTGTAAGAACGGTCACGAGCGGGACGAGAATGAGCGCGATAACCATGATGAGTCCTTGCACAGCATCCGTCCAGCTAACAGCGAGGAAGCCGCCAAACAATGTGTAGGCAATGGTGACCAATCCGACAATCCATAGTCCCGTTTGATAACTCAGGTGGAAGGTGTTTTCAAACAGCACGCCTCCAGAGACGAGACCGGATGAGACGTAAAAGGTAAAAAAGATCATAATAACAAGGGCCGAGACAAGACGAAGCATCCGAGACCCATCCCCGAAACGATTTTCCAAAAAAGCAGGAATCGTAATCGAGTTGTTGGCAACCTCTGTATACGAACGAAGGCGGGGAGCGACATACAGCCAGTTGGCATAAGCCCCGAGAGTCAGACCGATGGCAATCCAGGATGCGCTAAGACCTTGGGCAAACATGGCGCCAGGCAGGCCCATCATCAGCCAGCCACTCATGTCGGATGCACCCGCGCTGAGAGCGGTTACAGTTGGACCCAGCGATCGACCACCAAGCATATAGTCGGTCAGATTGGAGGTACGCTTGTAGGCATAATATCCGATTAAAAGCATACCTGCCATGTACACAATAATAGACGCGAGCAGCATATTCATTATTGGCAGCACCTCTTGTTATGTTTAGTATTTATGAACTTTATATGAACACTTTACACATTATCATGCCCATATATAAAAATCTATAAGTAAAAACAGAAAATTTTGTAGAGACTCAATAAAAAGTTTTTTATAACGCGAAAAAGCCCGCGAGGATTGATCGCAGGCTTTTCCTGAAATGTTTTCCAAATTACTGAACTTGAACCTGACCGTTTCCGTCGAGTGTTACTTTGAATTCCTTTACAACAGTAGGCTCCGCACCTTGGTTGTTCAAATCGTGCTTAAGCACTTTGAAAGTACCATCGGCAGAGAGCGTGCCTGTATATTCAACACCGAACATGTCAGATTTGTAAAAGCTGAAGTTCGCGAGCTCGGTTTTTTGCAATTCTTCTGCGAGCAGCTGACCATCTCCACTGAACATGGCATTACGCAATGCCTCAGAGGATTCGTATTTTTGCTGGAGATATGTTTGCAGCTGTTTGGCGACCTCAGACTCAGCCAGTTGCTTGCCGGCTTCCAGAACTTGTTGGCCAGCTTCGACAGCCTGTTTGCCTGTCTCAATCGCTTGCTGTCCTGTTTCTACTGCTTGCTGGGCGGTTTGGACCCCTTCGGATATATCGGAGCAGGCAGTGAGCAGCAGCGCGCACGCAAAAATCCATACTTTTTTCATGTAGTTCACTCCTTTCTGGCGTGACGATTCTTACTTTATTTATTTTACCGTATATCCACTGACTTCGCATCCGCATATGATGGGGTAAGCGTAAGAGCTGCACTGATTACAGGGAGGAAACACAATGATTCAAGGGAAAGTAAAATGGTTCAGCAAAGAAAAGGGCTATGGGTTTATTGAGCGCGATGGCGGACCTGATGTATTCGTACACTATTCTGCGATCACGGGGTCAGGATATCGGAACTTGGAGGAAGGCGAGCAGGTGGTTTTTGAGATCGTGAATGGACAGCGTGGGCTGCAAGCCGCCAATGTGGCGAGGCAAAGCGTGTAAAGCTGGTAACATCCCCTAAAAACACATGACGAAGGACTTCCTTCGATTCAAAAACGCCGTCATACCTGTAAAAGGCAGACGGCGTCTTATTTATGTCACGTAGCGCTTGGGATTGATCAAAGGTTGTTGTAGAGGAAGACTGACAATGCAATGACCAGGGCGATCGTAATGATGCCGTAAATGATCAACAGATTTCGGGAGCGTTGTTTAAAGTCCCGCACTTTGGATTCGGATGGGTTTATTCCGATTTTTATGGTAACGACGAGACCTATAAGAACAAGTACAATAATAGCAATAATGAAAGGAAAAATACTCATAACAGCCAGTCCTTTCTGTATGGCCCAGTCATCCTGCTGGATATACACGAGGATGCATACGGTAGCTTACTTCGATCATATACCGACCACACAAAAATGTTGCCATCCACTTTGGGATTATTTTGCCCATCCACTTGCTATGAGCGCATCCGCTAAGCGCGAGACTGCCTCGGGGATCTGATCCAGAGTAGCTCTGCCAAAAGTGAAGCGGATATATCCTTGCTCTGCGCCGAAAAGATGTCCCGGAACGAAGACAACTCCCCGTTTGACTGATTCTGTGAGAAGTCGTTCGCCGCTCCATTCCCCATTAAATTTACACCACAGGTGAATGCCTCCCTCTGAACCGATCATTTCTACTTGATCACCGAACATGTCTTGGAGCGAGGAGACAAGCTGATCATGCCGCAAGGACAGCTCTGTTCGCAAAAGATCGATATGACTTGCAAACTGCGGCGATCCGAGAAAGCGATTTGCCAGCCATTGCGGAAAAATGCTGTGTCCAAAATCAAACTGCTGTTTCGCATCTGCCAGTCTTTCCATGACAGTGGCGGGTCCGACGATCCAGCCGATTCGCAGACCTGAGGCTACGATTTTGGTCAAAGAGCTGATGTAGAGTACTGTTCCATGTTGATCCAACGATTTTAAGGTTGGGACGTGCTCTCTTGAAAAACTGGTCAAGCTGTATGGATCATCCTCGATAATTGGAATCCCGTTTTCATAGGAGAATGCCAGCAGTTCCTGGCGCCGCTCCAATGAAAGCAGTGTCCCAGTCGGGTTTTGATAATTCGGATTGAGAAAAACCATTTTGATGCGGTGCTGGCGGTGGAGCTGGGCCAAGTGCTTGGGGTCGATGCCGTCCCGGTCGACCGGCAGAGAGAACGTACGCAAGCCAGCAGAATGAAAAAGCGGCAAGGAATAACAATAAGACGGCTTCTCAATGGCAACCGCATCTCCTGGCTTTAACAAGCATTGAACGACGAGATGAAGAGCTTGCTGCGCGCCTGATGTAATCATGATCGAGGTAGCGGGTGCTTCGATGCTTCGCCATGTTTTCATATGGAGACTCAATGTCTCTCGCAAAGCCCAATTGCCCTGCGGGTGTTCATAGCCGAGATGAGCCGGGAAGTCATCGGGGGTCATGAGCTGCTTAAGTGCTTGATTAGGAACGAGATCGGTCGAGAGCTCGCCACTCGCCAAATCGATCAAGTCATTTTCCTGAGTTTCACGACGGATTTTCCGGATCAACGGTAAATTCGGGCGAAACGAACCTGATTCCGTCAAATGACGCCAGTTCGGAACGCGGGTCCGTGCCAGTCCCCAAATATCTTGGCTGACGATGGTGCCACTTCCTTGTATGCGTTCGATTATACCCGCTGCTTGCAGCTCATCGTACGCAGCGACGACGGTTGAACGGTTGACGTTCAGTTCTTTGGCCAGCGTGCGCTCCGAGGGCAAATAGCTGCCAGGACCGAATTCACCACTGCTGATTCTTTGCTCGATTTGTTCTGCTATTTGTTTATATAAGGGCTTTGTAGCTCCAGAAGATTTGCCATCCATCAGGAATCCCGCTTTCTACATTTATCCATTTATTATATCATGACATTCCGATCTTTCCTTTTCGTCTGGGTCAGGTAAAATAGATGAGATGGAAGGAGAGATGGACGATGAAACAATACCTGGATTTGTGCCAGCGCATTTTGAATGAGGGTGTCACAAAAGAGGATCGGACAGGCACCGGAACGACCAGTGTTTTTGGGCATCAGATGCGTTTTGACTTGAGTGAAGGCTTTCCTATGGTCACGACGAAAAAGCTGCATATGAAATCGATCATCCACGAATTGCTCTGGTTTTTATCAGGCGATACCAATGTCCGCTACTTGCAGGAAAACGGCGTGCGGATCTGGAACGAATGGGCCGATGAAAATGGAGATTTGGGACCGGTATACGGAAGCCAATGGCGTTCCTTTACTGGACGCGACGGCAAAACAGTGGACCAGATTCAATGGGTCATTGATGAGATCAAACGCAATCCGGACTCTCGCCGCTTGATCGTTAGCGCATGGAACCCAGCTGAATTGGACAAGATGGCATTGCCGCCTTGTCACCTGCTGTTCCAGTTTTACGTAGCGAATGGCAAGTTGTCCTGCCAATTGTATCAGCGCAGTGGCGACACATTTTTGGGTGTGCCGTTTAATATCGCTTCCTACGCGTTGCTGACCCATATGGTGGCGCATGTCACCGGGCTTGAAGTAGGCGATTTTGTTCATACGATTGGAGATGCACATCTGTATCTCAACCATATTGAGCAGGTCAAGCTCCAGCTCACTCGCGAGCCGAAGCCACTGCCAAAGCTCGTGCTCAATCCAGAAGTGACTTCGATTTTTGACTTCAAATACGAAGATATTGAAATCGTCGGCTACGAATCTCACCCGCACATCAAAGGCGAGGTGGCCGTATGATCAGCCTGATTGTTGCCTATGCCCGCAACCAAGTCATCGGAAAAGATGGCGACATGCCGTGGCACCTTCCTGCCGACTTGAAAAATGTGAAGGAATTAACGACAGGCAAAACGATCGTAATGGGACGCAAAACGTTCGAATCGATCGGCAAGCCGCTGCCT
Source organism: Brevibacillus sp. NRRL NRS-603 (assembly GCF_003013445.1). Lineage (NCBI taxonomy): Bacteria > Bacillati > Bacillota > Bacilli > Caryophanales > Paenibacillaceae > Brevibacillus > Brevibacillus sp. NRRL NRS-603. Next base: position 28,653 of record NZ_PXZN01000004.1, read on the forward strand.
AACCGCAGGAATGTCGTCCTGACACGCAGCCAGGACTTTCACCCTGAAGGTGTAGATGTCGTCCATACGAAGGAAGAAGTGCTCGCCATGGGTGATGTCATCATCTTTGGTGGCTCGGAGATTTACCGTCAGTTCCTCGATGTCGTTGATCGTCTGTACATTACGGAGATCGATTTGGAAACAGAGGGCGATACGTTTTTCCCGGCATGGGATCGCGATGCTTACACATTAGTGGACAAGCGTGAGGGTATCGTGGATGAGAAGAACGTTCATCCGCATGCGTTTTACGTGTATGAGCGAAAAAATAGCTGATAAGCAAAAATGCCTCGTTGCTGAGGCATTTTTTTTGTTCTTTTTTCACCCCTTTTGCTAGGTCGTTCGTCATGTGAATACTCGACATATGTATGGAACCAAACGCATATATAACGATAGGAAATAGCAGGGACGAACCCAAGGAGGTGATCGGGTGAAGGTAGATTTTCACGTCCATCTGGAGGAAGGGCCGTATTCGCTGGACTGGTTGCTCAAGCAAGCGGAATCATTGCGCCCCCTCGTAGAGCATGCCGAAGTGAAGGGGAGCCGAAAATGGGCAAGTATGCTGATCAATGGGTTGGCAGAGCGCCTACAACAAGGCCCGTATTCACGGGATTGGCTTGAATTGTATCGATTGCGTGCCAAGCAGGCTGGGATTCAGCAAGTTTGCGTGGTCGAGCACTTATACCGTTTTTTTGAGTATCGGTCGTACTACGAACAGCATGTGCACATCGGCTCTGATCGTTTGGGGACCGCGCAGCGCAAATGGCTGAGTCAGGTCGCAAACGATTCACTGGACAGCTTTGTTGTTTTCCTGCAAAAAGAGCGGCTTCGTTGGGCGGAGGATGGAATTGAGCTTCGTGTCGGGATTGAACTGGATTATTTTTCAGGTGGAGAAGAGACACTGCGGCATGTCATGAATCAATATCCTTGGGATGTGTGCATAGGGGCCGTGCATTTTCTGGAGGGCTGGGGCTATCCGATCCAGGATGCACGAGAACGCTTTGGCAGGCAGGAGCTAATCGGATTGTACAGCCTTTATTTTGATAAGCTGGAGCAGGCGATCGAATCGCAATTATTCGATGTCATCGCCCATATCGATGGCATCAAAGCGTTTGGCGTGCGACCGGATGAAACTGCACTATTGCCGTATTATCAGCGTGTGGCCCGGGCTCTTGGGCGCATGGGTATTGCGACGGAAATCAATACAGGCTACGGTCTGGCGAGTCAGCTCCGTGAATTTTCGCCCAGCTATCGTTTTTTGGAGATTTTGTTCCAGAATGAGGTGCCCATTACCTTGGCGTCTAGCGCTACTGCGCCTGATCAAGTCGGTCAGCAGTTGGACGAGGCTCGAGCCCAGTTGAAACGGGTAGGCTATACGAGCTTTGCGGTTTTTGAAAAGCGAAAACGGAGCATGCTCGCTCTGGATTAGTCAAGCTCCCCATTTGACCCATGATTCTGCTATGATGGGACAAGAATGGTGAATCAAGGGGGAGGAGTAAGAACCATGGCCTTGCAGGAACAATTAAAAGAGCTGCTCAAAGAGATGGAGCCGCAAATAATTAGCTGGAGGCGTCATCTGCACCAGCATCCCGAGCTATCTTTTCAAGAGGAGAAGACCCCAGCTCTCATTGCCGAAATATTGAGAGGACTTCACTTCGATGAGGTTCGCACAGGGGTTGGCGGTAGAGGAGTCATCGGCGTTTTGCGCGGAGGGCGCCCGGGTAAGGTCGTCGCGTTGCGTGCGGATTTTGACGCGCTGCCGATTCAAGATCAAAAAGAAGTGCCGTATAAATCCACTGTACCTGGCGTCATGCATGCGTGTGGACATGATGCGCACACTTCCCAGCTATTAGGACTTGCTTCTGTTTTGGCAGCACATCGTGAGCAGTTTGCCGGTGAAATTCGCTTTATCTTTCAGCATGCGGAAGAGGAAAATCCGGGCGGAGCTACCCAAATGGTTCAGGATGGTGCTGTAGATGGCGTCGATGCGATCTTTGGCGTTCATCTCTGGTCGATGTTCCCTGTGGGGAAGGTATACATTAGCGCAGGTCCGCTGATGGCGAATACGGACGACTTTTCCATTGAGATCAAAGGAAGAGGGGGACACGGTGCTGTTCCAGAAGAAACCGTCGACTCCATTGTGATCGGTTCCCAAATTGTCGGGCATCTGCAAACGATTGCCAGCCGCAACGTCAGCCCTTTGGAGAGTGTAGTCGTGACCGTGGGGACGTTCCACGGCGGAGACAGTACGAATATCATCGCAGATAGCTGTCGGTTGACAGGGACTGTCCGCACCTTTTTGCCAGACGTCCGCGATCGTGCGGAGCAGCGCCTGACAGAAATTGCGGAGGGGACAGCTGCCATGATGGGAGGCAGCGCTACGGTTGTCTACGATCGAGGGTATCCAGCCGTCATTAACCATGAAAAAGAAACAATGATCGCACAGGAAGCAGCCATTGCCGCATTTGGAGCTGGTCGTGTGGAATCGATGAAGCCGTTGATGGGTGGCGAGGACTTTTCGTACTACTTGGAAAAAGTGCCGGGTGCTTATTTGTTTGTAGGGGCAGGCAATCCAGAAAAACTGGCGACATATCCTCACCATCATCCCCGCTTTGATATCGACGAGGATGCCATGCTGATCGCAGGCGAGCTCTTGGGACGAACAGCACTGCACTATTTGGAAACACATCAACGATAAGAAAACCCATGAAAGATGCGCTTTTGCCTACATAGGACAAAGGCGCTTTTTTTGCTTTCAACCATAAGCTATACGAGGCTAGCTAGAAAATCGAACAAGGGAGGGAGTGGCCTTTCGGTGAGAAAACGGATAGGCGTACTGACCTACCGAGGAGAATCAGGCTTTGTCGAGCCGGGCTATTTGCGAAGGCTGGTTAAGGAAGGAAGAGAAATGGGGGCAGAGGTTTTTTTATTTAGCCCACAAGATGTCCGTTTTGCAGAAAAGCGGATCAACGGTTATGTACCAGATGGCACGAAGTGGAGACGAGAGCGTTTTGCCTGGCCCGATATCGTCATCGACCGTTATCGCTACTATCCATTGCCCAAGCATCGTGCTTATTTGCCATTTCGTAAGCAAAACTGGTTTCGTTATGCGAATAACCGTTTCTCGAACAAATATGCCGTACACCAGATTTTGATACAAGATCCAGAGCTACAGCGCTGGCTTCCCGAAACACTCCCCTACGACAGAAAAACGCTTGCTGCGATGCTTGCTGATCATCGTCTGGTTTATCTCAAGCCGACAAACGGAACAGGTGGCAGAAGCATACTGCGTGTGGAGAAACGAGCAGGTCGCTATCTTTTGCATGGCAGGACCAAGCAGCAAGCCAAAAGCTGCGAAAAACTGCCGACGCTCACAGAGGTGTGCGAGCGGCTGGAGCATTGGATGAAGAATGAGAAGAGCGGAAACGAGCAGTTTTTTCTTCAGCAGGGGCTACGGTTGTCACTGGTTCCCAAGCGAACAGTAGATGCTCGCATGCTTGTGCAAAAGAACGGGAAGGGTCAGTGGTGTTTGACCGGGATGGGTATTCGCGTTGGGCCGATACAATCTTCCACCTCGAATTTGCATGGAGGGGGAACCGCTTTGCCTGCTGTTTCCTTTTTGGTCAAACGATTTGGTCAAGAAATGGCAGAGCGGATTGTGCTGGAATGCAAGGAGCTCGCGATCAAGACTGTCACACGCATTGAAGAACATTTCGGCCTGATGATGGAGTTTGGCTTTGACCTGGGAATTGATGTTAACGGGAAGGTGTGGATTATCGAAATCAATCCGAAGCCAGGCAGAGAAATTTTCAAGCAGATGCGTCAGTACGAGCGATATGCGATGGCGGTTCGTCGGCCGTTGGAGTATGCGTTGTATCTTATTAATAAAGACAATGCAGTTATCTAAAGGGGATCTTCTATTGAGGAAGGTCTCTTTTTTTAGTATTTTCGTTTCTTTTAGGAGGGGGACACGGCATAATAATAAAAAAATGCACAAGAGGTGAAACGCACATGCAAAAGCAATCATTTTCCATCGCACTCGATGAGGAGTTAACGCTGAGGGGCGACATTCATACGGAGGAATCGGCAGGCTCAGCACAGCCACTGCTGCTATTTTGCCACGGCTTTAAAGGCTTCAAGGATTGGGGAAGCTTTCCCTACGTAGCCGATGAACTGGCCAAGCAAGGCATTACCACGATTCGCTTTAATTTTAGCTGCAATGGCGTAGGGGAGAGCTTGACGGAGTTCGACGAGCTGGAGAAATTCGGACGCAATACGTATGCGCGTGAACTGGCTGATTTGCAAGCGTTGACGGAACACATTTTGTCAGGCGAGCTACCGTTACCCGATTATGTGGACAAAACGAAGCTGTACGTACTCGGACACAGCAAGGGCGGCGGTGACGCGATTCTATTTGGAGCAAACAACCCGCATGTGGCAGGGATTGTGACCTGGAACGGAATCGCTCATGTCGATTTGTTCGACGAGAAGCTGCGCCGACAAATAGAAGAGACAGGCGTCGGATACATAGCAAATGCCCGGACTGGTCAAGACATGCCAATCACGAGAGTCGTGATCGAGGACGTGGACAACAATCGCCAACAATACGATATTTTGGAACTTGTTTCTACGATGGAGCAACCATTGTGCATCATCACAGGAGAAAAAGATTATGTCCGTCTGGTAGAGGGTGCAAAAAGAATTCATCAGGCTGCCAAAAACAGCGAGCTGCACTGGATAGAAGGCGGAGACCATACATTTAACACGCGTCATCCGTTTGCGGGTACATCGGCTCCGCTGGAAGCTGCGATCAAGCAAACCGTCGCATTTGTCCGCACCCCACGGACATAGAAAAAACCTCTATTTTCCCGCGTTTTCTTTCCATTTGGGCTGTGGTATACTGGGAATCGTCTAACGGTTAGAATGATGTGATTATTCAGAAAAATAACAGGACAGGTGGAGAAGAAACATGAATAGCAAGGTGTATCTGTATGATACGACCCTGCGAGATGGAACGCAGGGAGAGGGGATCAGCCTGTCGGTAGAAGACAAGATAAAGATCGCACTGCGGCTGGATCAGTTTGGTATCGATTTTATTGAAGGCGGTTGGCCGGGCAGCAATCCAAAGGACATGGCTTTTTTTGAGCGTATCCGGGAGATTTCACTGCAACACGCTAAGGTAACGGCTTTTGGCAGTACCTGTAGACCGAATGTAGCAGCGGCGGATGATGACAATCTGCAAGCGTTGATCTTAAGCGGAGCCTCGGCAGCCGCGATCTTCGGGAAATCATGGGACTTGCACGTTACGGATGCTCTGAAGACGACATTGGAAGAAAACGTGCGCATGGTCGCTGACTCGGTCGCATTTTTAAAAGAAAATGGACTGACGACTCTCTTTTTGGCTGAGCATTTCTTCGATGGGTACAAGGCGAATCCGCGCTACGCATTGCGGGTGTTGGAAGCAGCAGAAGAGGCTGGGGCTGACTGGATTGTTCTCTGTGACACAAATGGCGGGACACTGCCGCATGAAGTTTATGATATTGTCAAAACGACTGTGGGCCATCTGCGGACGCCTGTAGGCATTCATCCGCATAATGACAGCGGAGTGGCAGTTGCCAATGCATTAGCTGCGATTCAGGCTGGCGCACAGCAAGTACAAGGAACGATTAACGGCATCGGTGAGCGCTGCGGGAACGTCAATCTGATCTCAGTGGTGCCGAATTTGCAGCTCAAGCTGGGCTATCAATGTGTGAGCAGCGATCAATTGCAGGAGCTGACACAGCTGTCTCGCTATGTAGCGGAAATTGCCAACATGACGATGCCGAACAACCAGCCGTTTGTCGGGTACAGTGCTTTTGCTCACAAGGGCGGTATTCACGTAAGCGCCGTGATGCGCGATCCGAAAACGTACGAGCACATCGAGCCGGAAAACATCGGCAACAAACGTCGCGTACTCGTCTCAGAGCTCGCAGGACAAAGCAATTTGCTCGCCAAAATGGAAGAGCTAGAGATCGACCTCTCCCTGGACCGCGAAAAGGCGAGAGAAATCATTACACACATCAAGGAGCGCGAATTCCAAGGCTATCAATACGAGGGAGCAGAGGCTTCGCTAACGCTGATGCTCTTAGAAGCCTCCGGCAAGCTGAAAAACCTGTTCAAGCTGGACTCCTTCAAGATCATGCTGGAAAAGGCAGCCGTCCAATCGATCACGTCGGAGGCGACTGTGAAGCTGCGGGTGAACGGGGAGTCTGTCCATACGGCCGCAGATGGCAATGGTCCAGTGAATGCGCTGGACAATGCGATGCGAAAAGCATTGGAAGGCTACTACCCGTGCATTGCAAAAATGCAGCTGGAAGATTACAAGGTGCGTGTCTTGGATGAAAACGGCGCGACTGCCGCAAAAGTACGTGTCCTGATCGAATCCTCGAGCAACGGCGAAAAGTGGAGCACAGTCGGCGTCTCAACCAACGTCATCGAGGCGAGCTGGGAAGCGCTGGCAGACAGTATCCGTTACCTGCTGTGGAAAGAAGGCTGCGAGGAAGTCGGAAGCCTTGCTTCCTCCGGGACGCGCGTAGGAATTGTGAATCATTAACAAAGAGAACCAGCCCGGGCAGATGCCGTCGGGCTGGTTTTTCTTTTGCGTGCATGTTTTAGAAGGCATCGGTTTACGAACAAAGCTAGTGAGAAGAAAAAGCACAGAGCTCGTAGACCTTGACAACGCCTACCCAGTCGGAACTTCCAAAAGGGAACCACGCTTGTCGAACACTTCTTCCCTGAGAAGCCTCCGCCCGTAGGGTGGCTTTGGCTCGACGGTCCCCTTTTGGAAGTGGAGACGGACAGTGAATCCCCATGCTGGCGTGTCAGAGTCGAAGAGAACTGTGCTTTTTCTTCTCCTCCACCATGTTGACTCAAACCACATAGAACTTCGGTCAAGGTTTGCCAGAAGTAACAGGCCGATCAATCAACTGCCTCAGCTTTGTCTCCGTGGCAGAATTCGGGTCAGGCGTGTAAATGCTGCATCGCAAATCCGCGCTCCCGGAAACTTGCAGCGAAGTCAGATGAAAGAGCATTTTCCCTGCTTTTGCATGACGGAATTCCAGTAAAACCTCCGGGGCTGAGCTGACTCGGCTTTGCTCCCACAGGTCGTGAAAGTCGGGATGAACCTGCCGCATTTCGCTTAAAAACTGCTCGTACCACTCGTCCTCTACATACTGACCGTAATTAGCGCGAAAAATCGCGAGAAAGCCGCTGACGAAATGCTCCCAGTTGACTGCCAGCCGCCGTAATTCCTTTCGTGTAAACACCAAGCGGATCAAATTGCGCTCTTCATAAGGGATTTGTTCAAAATCAAGAAAGACATGTGCGGCTGCCTCGTTCCAGCCGACAATATGACTGCGTCGATCTGTAATGATGGCGGGACACGAGCGCAATTCTTTCAAGATTCGTTTCAGGGCAGGATTGATCTGCGGCGGTTCATCCTTTTGCACACCTTGCCCGACTCCCGTTCCTGTCTCCAGTGCCAGCGCATACAAATATTTACGCTCATCGACGGTAAGCTGCAAGGCTCTTGCTACCGCATCCAGAACAGAAGGCGAGACCTTGATATCGCGGCCTTGTTCCAGCCATGTATACCAGGTGGAGCTAACCCCCGCGAGCTGAGCAACTTCTTCTCTTCGTAGTCCGGGGGTTCTTCTGCGCGTCCCAGGAGCCAGCCCGACCGATTGTGGCAGGATTTTGGCGCGCTGCGCTTTCAAAAAAGTAGACAGTGCCTGCAAACGCGTTTGCTGATTCATGGTACACTCTCCATTTCTCGATTTCCTCAACTGGTTAAGTTTGTTAGACTAGTACTCATTATACTAGGATAAACAACAACTTGTAATAGGATAACTCGTGTGACAAGATGATTTCCATAAGGCACTCGAATAGGAGGCTAATCATGGAAAAAGTCGTTGTCACAGGTATGGGAGTAATCTCCCCGATAGGGAATACAGTGAATCAGTTTTGGAACAGTCTCGTGCAAGGGAAGTCTGGTATCTCGCCTATTGATACTTTTGATACAGCACGCAATAAAACGAAAATCGCAGGTTTGGTGCGAGATTTTGATCCGGCAGAGCGTTTTGGGCGCAAAGAAGCGCGGCGAATGGATCGCTTTTGCCAGTTTGCCCTTGCTGCTGTAGAAGAAGCGCTAGAGGATGCAGAACTTCGGCTGGACGAGTTGGACCGCGAGCGAATCGGGGTATATGTAGGCTCTGGCATCGGTGGAGTAGGGACGCTCCTTGAGCAGCATAACGTTCTTCGTGAACGAGGTCCTGAGCGGGTCAGTCCGACGCTTGTTCCCATGCTCATCTCCAACATGGCAGCAGCGATGATCAGCATCAAGTACGGTCTGTACGGGCCGACGATGTCACCTGTTACTGCTTGCTCGATTGGGAATACGTCCATCGGAGAGGCTTTCCGGCTCATTCGGACAGGTGGGGCAGATGTCGTCATCGCAGGTGGGTCTGAGGCCGCAGTGACGGACATATCTCTCGCCAGCTTTAGCAATGCGACGGCATTATCAACGAGAAATGATGATCCAGCAGGAGCGAGTCGGCCATTTGATTCCCAACGGGATGGGTTTGTCATGGCAGAGGGTGCCGGGATTGTGATTTTGGAATCAGAATCACACGCCAAGAAAAGAAACGCCCGGATGTATGCCGAGGTGATTGGCTATGGGGCAAGCTCAGATGCTTATCATATGGTAGCGACACATCCAGAAGGAATCGGTCCCTACCGCGCGATGAAATGGGCCCTCCAGGAAGCTGGGGTGCAAACGACAGACGTCGATGTCATCAGCGCGCACGCAACCAGCACAGAAATCGGAGACCGTTCAGAGACATTGGCGATCAAAAAGCTGTTTGGCGAGCATGCGTACCGTGTGCCGATCACCGCCAACAAATCGATGACGGGTCATATGTTTGGTGCAGCAGGAGGGGCGGAGGCGATCGCACTGATTAAGAGCTTGCAGGAAGGGATTATTCCTCCGACGATTAATCAGGAGGAGCGTGACCCTGAATGCGATCTGGACTATGTGCCAAATACAGCACGCAGAGCTACGCTCGATATCGGCATGTCCAATTCCTTTGGCTTTGGCGGTCATAACGCAGTCATTGTGTTGAAAAAAGTAAACGGATAGAGCCTGTTTCCGTAGTCTCCGATAGACTGTGGGAGCACACAAAAAAAGCGTCACTCCATATACCCGGGAGTGACGCTTTTTCACTGTGTCAAACAGAACTAGGATTGTTTTCTCATCGCACCCAGCTCTTCAACGATAGCAGTCATTTCATTGATGCCAAACGCGGCTTTTTTCTGCACCATGTTGTACAGGTACAGCAAATCCTCGTAATGAACCAGATCGAAATCCTCCGGGCGCATCACCGCTGTATTCGCCATATTCAGCTTTGCTTTGATGCCTTCAATGATAATAGCGAGGTTTTCAACAGAAGGTTGATTCAGGTCAGCCATACTTTCTCGCTCCTCTCTACAAATCTGTTAGTTATTTCGTCAGTTGCCCACGTGTGACGCCCAACTGGTTAGTTGCCTTCAGAGTACGCCATACATGTGTACCGCTAACTTCTCCGCGCAATGCCTTGCGATACAGGCTGATTACCTCTTTCACGCGCTCTGGCTCTTCTTCCAAAAACTCGATGCGATAGCTGCCGACATTCAGGGAGCGGAATTCGCTCAAGTACTCAGCACCGGACTGGTCAATCGCATTATAAACGGTATTGCGGCAACCGGTATCCACACGTACAGGGTGAGAGAAACCGACGCGGTCTTTCAAAGAAATGCGGGAGGTCTCACATGGAGTTCCGCAGTTTGTATGGTCAGTACCTTCACTCATGAATGTGCAGTATACGCAATGCTCCGTGTGGAACATCGGCATATGCTGGTGGATGACCAGCTCCATGTTCGCAGCGTTCGAGCGGCTGAGCAGATCGACCATCTGCTGGATGTTCAGATCGTACGATGGCGTGACGAGCTCAAGACCTGTTGCGAGGAACAGCTCAACTGCCTTGTGGTTCGCGACATTCAAGGAGAAATCGCCAATCAGCGGAATGTCGATTTCATCACGACGGGACAAATAGTAATAGAGTGCTCCCGTATTGCGCACCAGAATAGCGTCTGGCTTGCTTTTCGCGATCAGGGCAAGGACACCGTTTTCATCCGGCATATGAATGCGCATCGTAGCAATCCCGATCTTTTTCCCGTACTTGTGAGCCAGCTTGACACCCTCTGGATACTGCTTGACGAATTCAAAGTCAGCGTAGAGGAAGTCCACATCTGTTTGCGCAGCTGCTTCCAATTGCTCAAGGGAGCGGCACAGCGCTGTCAGGAGCGGCTTTTCCACTGGCTGGCTCTTTGGAACATCCGCATATACGTTGATATCGTGATGGTGGTAAATCGGCGGCTTGGAGCGCAGGAACACGAGCTGTTCGACCGCGTCACGGCGCATCCGGTTCAACTCACTGACAGGAACGATGAGATCCCCTTCGAGATCGACAGTCAGATCGTGAGCTTCCAGGTGGAAAATGGTTCCGCCCAGACGGCTGAGTTGATCGTGCAGCAACTCTTTCGTCAGCGGACGCTTCAAAGCAGTTTCCAGCAGTACCTCGGAAGGAACACTGACAGCGTGATTCGCCTGTTTATCCACCCAAGTGACGCTGAGCTTTTCACCCAGCTTTCCGCTCACGTGAACAGACAATGGGAAGGTTCGATAAGGCTTTTCGGTCTCGAACGTTTTGCGCAGACGACGATCCAGCTCAGGATCGCTCGTCTTCCATACGCGGTCACCGACGTGAAGACGCTTCAGATTCACGTCATTGCGTCCCATGACGATTTCGTACAAGCCTTTGGAAACTTCGCCTTCTACCTTTTTACTGCGGCTCAATATATCGTAGATACGACCGCCTTCTTCTTTTTGCGTAGGGTCCCCCGCGTCGAACACGATTCCGTCTCCGCGTTTGACGGGAGCAGTGATCTCCACCAAAACGCCTGTAGGAAGCAGTTTTTTCACGGTTCCCAAAAATACACCGCGGCTTTTCGGGAACGAACCATCTACGAGCTGCTTGTTGTTTGTCCCGGTCAAAAATCCGTGTGTAAACCCGCGGGAGAAGCTTTGTTGCAGCTCGCGTACTTCTACCTCGGTTGGTCCCGTATCTTGTCCGGCAAAATAGCGCTCGATGGCGGCATTGTATTTGCTCACGACGTTTGCCACGTATTCAGGTGTTTTCAGACGGCCTTCAATTTTAAAGGAAGTCACGCCAGCCTCAATCAGCTCAGGAACCAAATCGATGGCAGCCAAGTCCTTCGGGGACAGTACGTAAGCGATGTTCCCCATGTCCTTTTGCACACCGTCTACCATCAGGTCATACGGCAAGCGACAGGCTTGGGCACACTCCCCGCGGTTTGCCGAGCGTCCACCCCACATTTCCGAGGTCAGACATTGTCCCGAATAAGAAACGCACAAGGCGCCGTGGACGAATACTTCCATCGGCAGCTTTGCTTTTTCTCCGATTTTTTTGATCTCTTTTAAAGAATTTTCACGACCGAGGACGACGCGTTCCATATCAAACGGCTTTGTGAACTCCACCGCTTCCGGCGAAGTGATCGTCATCTGTGTAGAGCCGTGAATCGGGAAGTCTGGAGAAATCTCGCGGATCATCTTTACAAGACCGAGGTCTTGCACGATCACAGCGTCTACTCCAGCGTGAATACAGGCGTCAATCAGCTCGCGTGCATCCTCTAGTTCATTTTCAAATACGAGAATATTAAAGGTAAGGAAGCCCTTTACCCCGTACATGTGCAAATAAGCCATAATCTCAGGCAGTTCCGCCATTTGAAAGTTCTCAGCACGAGCACGCGCGTTGAACTTTTCTACCCCAAAAAAGATGGCATTGGCTCCGTTGGCCACGGCTGCCTTCAAACAGTCCCAGTTACCAGCAGGTGCCAACAGCTCGATATCTTCACGCTTTATACCATTTCGCATGTGTATGTCTTACCTCCAAGGTCTTCAAACAAGCTCTTCTTCATCATAGGGAAATGTGCTGGTCACCGCAACAAAAACATCCTATCTGCCAGATGTTGAAAATGTGCCTTCCAGAAAGACACCTAGTGATGGTATTCTGTAAGAAAAATCGAAATATTCTACGAACCAGGGGAACCGATATATGTTAATCATCAAAGACATTTTGCTGCAGTTGCTGTTCGTTATCGTCCCTGTTTTGCTGTATAGGAACGTTTGGCTGGGGCGATCAACCTCGAACAAGATGAGCGTCAAGTCATCCATGGTTATCGTTTGTAGCTCGATCAGTGTCATTCTTTCTATGAGCTTTCCAGTACAACTCAGTAATGGTATGGAGTACGATTTACGCTCGATACCGATCATTATTACCATTTTATACGCTGGGTATATCCCGGGCATTTTAGCGATTTTGGTCATGTTTGTCGTACGGATCGTTCTAGGTGGCGATGGCGTCCAGATGACCATACTCGAAACGATGATTTATGTGATCATCCCGTTTTTGCTAGTCAATCGATGGTATGGCTACTCTTTACGAAAAAAACTAGCGGTCGTTCTCTTGATCGGATGCTTGAAGCAGCTATCCATCATCGGTGGAGGGATGGTTGTTTTGATCTGGAGAGGGTTTCCGCTGTCCATCATTAACAATTATCTGGAGCCGCTGGTGGAAATCGGCTACCTTGCTTTGATCGTACAAGGTGGAGCCGTTTATTTCATCGAGTTTATTCGCGAATCTCATATTATCCGCAAGCAGGTCGAACGCTCGGAAAAGCTGAACCTGATCAGTGAGCTGGCAGCGAGTGTTGCCCATGAAGTGCGCAATCCACTCACGGTGGTACGAGGCTTTGTCCAATTGCTGCGCGAGGAGTCGAATCCGAAAAACGTTGAATACATCCGATTGGTCTTGAATGAACTCGATCGGGCTGAATTTATTATTTCCGACTATTTAAATCTGGCCAAGCCTCATTCTGAGACGCTGGAGCGACTGGAGATTGCGCATACCGTGAAAGAAATAACCGCCATTATGTCCTCTTACAGCGTCATGAACCGAGTGGAAATCGCCTGTGAGACCGAGCCGGGCCTATTCGTTGAGAGCAACGCCGTTAAGCTCAAGCAAGCATTGATGAATCTGATGAAAAACGGTATCGAATCGATGGGACAAGGTGGCGTACTGCATGTCACTGTACGAGCAGCCGGGAACTATCATGTGATTTCCATCAAGGATGAGGGAGAGGGGATGACGCCAGAGCAGATTGAACAGATTGGGCTGCCTTTTTATTCTACAAAGGAAAAAGGAACAGGTCTCGGCTTGATGGTAACCTGCCGGATCATCGAGGCGATGCAAGGGACGATCCACTTTCAGAGTGAACGAGGGCACGGAACGCAGGTGACGATTCAACTGCCAGCTGTGTATACGTCCGAGAAAGGAGGCGAACATGGACAAAGATCAAGAGGTGTGGGAGCGACTCTTTCATGAGTTGGCTGTCATCAGAAGTGAATTAAAAGCGTTCAAGCTCGAAACACGTGCAGAGCTCTATCAAATCAAAAGCGAGCTAAAAGAACGGCAACAGCGTGAAGAACAGCGAAGGCTCTCAAACGAAGGGGAATAGACCATGAGAAGTTCCGCAAACCGATGGTGGCAAAAAACAGGAAAAGCTGTTTTCGCAGCAGGCTTGGCTTTATCGCTTGCTGCATGCGGACAACCGCAGGAAGCAGCAAAGCCTGCCATACAACCAACGACAGAGGCTACACCAGCTAATGCATCTTCGCAAACCGAACAAGTACTCAGACTGAATAACTTTACAGAACCGCTTTCTCTTCATCCCGGACTCATTTCGGATGTTTGGTCATCCAATGTCATTTTTCAGACGTTTGAGGGGCTAACTCGCATTGACGACAAGGGCGTTCCACAGCCCGCGATGGCCGAGGAAATCAAGGCATCAGATGATTTGTTGACGTACACCTTCACGATGCGTGACAATGCGAAGTGGTCGAACGGCGATCCCGTAACCGCACACGATTTTGAAAACGCCTGGAAATGGGCACTCGATTCCAAAAACGGTTCCCAGTATGCCTACCAGCTGTTTTATATAAAAAATGCAGAGGCAGCCTTTGCTGGCAAAGCGAAGCCCGAGGAGATCGGGGTCAAGGCAACAGATGACAAGACACTGGTCGTCCAATTAGAAAACCCGACTCCGTTTTTTCTGGAGCTGACGGCTTTTTACAGCTACTTTCCGCTAAATACCAAAGTGGTGAAAGACAATCCGGACTGGGCGAAGGAAGCAGGACCAGCCTACACCTCGAATGGACCGTTCAAACTCGCTGCGTGGGAGCATAAAAACAAGCTGACGCTCACGAAAAACGAGCATTATTGGGACGCAGACGCTGTCAAGCTGACCAAAATCGAAATGAACATGATCAATGACGCGAATACAGAGCTGTCGATGCTGGAGGGTGGCGATCTCGATTGGGCAGGTGCCCCCACTGGCAATCTTCCGCTCGACGCGATGCCGACCTTGAAGGAAAAAGGCTTGCTGGTGATCACCCCAAAAGCCGGGACGTATTGGTATGAATTCAACACAGAGCAAAAGCCTTTCCACAACAAAAAAATTCGCCAAGCCTTTTCCTACGCGATCAACCGGAAAGACATTGTGGAAAACATCACCCAAGGAGGGGAATTGGTTGCGACAGCTGTAGTGCCGCCTACGATGTTTGCTGAGAACGAGCAAGGCTTGTTTACAGACAACGACATGGAAAAAGCCAAGCAGCTGTTGGCGGAAGGCATGAAGGAAGAAGGGTACGCCAACGTCGATCAGCTCCCGCCGATTACGCTGTCCTATAATACGGAAGAAGCACAGACGAAAATCGCCCAAGCCGTACAGGACATGTGGCAAAAAAACTTGGGTGTGCACGTCAAGCTGGAGAATCAGGAATGGAATGTCTACTATGAAAACGTGAAAAACGGGAAGTTTCAAGTAGCGCGGATGGGGTGGACGGGGGATTTCAACGATCCGATCAACTTCCTGGAGATATTCCGAACGAAGGAAGGCAACAACCATACTCGTTGGGAGAATCGTCAATATGCCGATCTATTGGCGGCTTCTGCCAAGGAGAAGGATGCTGCCAAACGAAAAGCGATCTTGCAAGAGGCTGAGAAAATCTTGGTGGAGGAAATGCCAGTCATTCCGTTTTACTTTAAGTCTACGGTGTATGCGCAGAACCCCAAGTTGAAGGGCGTAGTCATTTCAGGTCTGGGAAACGCGCAGTACAAATGGGCCTATTTCGAATAAATCATAAGTAGTCACATTCGAAGGGCTGGTCAGTCGGATTATTCCACGACCAGCCCTTCGAATACGATAGAGACCTTCTCTTCCATGATTTCTTCGAGTGCCCAGGCGCCCTCGCTGCGTACCCAATCATAAAGAGCATTATAGTAAATGTTTTCTAACATATTCGCAGCGACAAGAGGGTTGAATTTGCTTTTCAGTTGATTCTTTTCTTGTGCTTCTTCAATCAGGTCAGCGAACAGTTGGCGCAATTCAAAGTACATGTTCTTTTCGTTCTCAAGCACTTTCCGATGTTTCATCGAGGATTCTACGACGACTTTGATGAAATCAAAATTGGTGATGGTGACTTCATTCATGATCTTGTAGATTCGCAGCACCTTCGACTTGCAGTCGTTACCGTAATCCCACTCTTCCCGACGCTCCTCGATTTCATGCAGACGCTCATAACCCCAGTTGGCGAGAATGGCTTCCTTTGAAGTGAAATGCAAAAAGATCGTACCGCGTGCAACATCCGCTTCTTCGGAAATCATGTCGATAGTGGTTGCTTCAAAGCCGTGCGTTTTGAAAAGCTTGATCGCAGCATTGAAGATTTTTTCGCGTGTTTCGCGCTTTTTCCGTTCCCGTCTCGTCGTCAATTATGTAGCACCTCCCTATGAACTCGTACGCTTGATTATAACACAACCGTTACCTAACAAAAGAATAGTTCATACAATTACGCATAAATTAGGTGAAAAAAGGATAGACTTCTGCACAGTACGAATGTATATTTATATAATATAATGAATAAATATTAAATCATACCAGGCTCGTTATGCATGGAGTGGAGGAGAGTAAAATGGGTGTTGCAAAGGCTTTGGCAGTACGTCAGGCTACGATGAGAGACGTGGATGCCATGTTGGAAATTGTTAATGAATATGCACAGCAAGGCTTAATGCTGCCACGTACGAAGCTGTCTTTCCTGGAAAACTTGCAATCCTTTATTGTCGCTCATGATGGGGATTCGGTCGTAGGTGTCGCAGGCCTGCATATTTTGTGGGAGGACCTGGCGGAGATCCGCTCCTTGGCTATCTCGGAAAAAGCAAAGGGGATGGGCGTTGGGAAACATCTGGTTCTTCATTTGGTTGAGCAATGCCGCCTTTTGGGAATTAAGCGTGTACTCGCGCTGACCTATCAACAAGTGTTTTTTGAAAAGTGCGGGTTTTGGGTGGTTGCCAAGGAAACACTGCCGCAAAAGGCTTGGAAGGATTGCATTAACTGCTCCAAGCTGCCGATGTGCGACGAAATAGCTATGATTTTTGAGACGGCCTGATACATTTGGTCTAGCCTTCCCTTTTCCTTTTCTGGTACTATATTCATATGAATAGTAGAAATATAAACAATATTCTATTAGTATAACAGAAAAAGGTATTGGAAAAAATAGGGGGCTTTTCCATGAAACTAGGCGCTCGTATATTGCTCGTACTACTACTGGCAGGAAGTGTACCGCTGACGGCAGCGGGATTGTTTGCTTATCAGGAATCCAAGCAGGAATTGTTGAAAGGCAGTGCCGCTACACTGGAAGCGCTGCGTCAAAGCAACAAGGAACAGGTGGAAAATTACTTTCGCGAGCGAGCCAGGAACGTGGATACGTTGGCTGCATCGGGAACAGTAATGTCTGCCCTTTCTTCGTTTGAGGACGTGTGGCGGCAAGGCCTGGAATCGCCTGTTTATGAAGAAGTGCAAGCGCGATATACGAACGAATTGAAGATGGAGGTCGCTCGCTACGGCTTCGTAAATGCCTTTCTGTTAAATGCACAAGGGGACATCGTGTACGAGACAAAGCCGCAGGCCGATTTTGGCACCAATCTCATGACTGGCCCACACGCTGACTCTGTACTTGGCCAGACTGTGCAGCAAGTCCAGAAAACCCAAAGCGCAGAAATGTCAGATCTAGGCATTTACGAACCATCTGGAGGGGCGCCAGGGGTATACATTGCAGCGCCGATCTACGAACGAGGCTACATCATCGGGCAAATAGCAGTCGAAGTATCTATGGATTATATTTCAAGAATATTCAACCAACGAGAAGGGCTGGGGGAAACCGGGAAGATTTACCTGGTAGGCAGTCCGGACAAGCTCATGCGCTCGCAACTGGGTAGTGGACCAAATACGTTGTTACAGAAAAAAGTAGATACGACCATCGTCGACCAAGTCTTGCTCACCCAACAATCCGAAGGAACGGTCGAAAGCATGGATTACTTAGGACAGCAAGTGCTCGTGTCCTACGATCAGGTCAAAGTGGGGAAGAAGACGTGGGCGATTTTGGCAGAGATGAATATGACCGAAATACTGGAGGGCCCAAACCGCATTCGGGATGCCATGATTGCCTTTAACGGTGCCGTCCTCTTGCTCATCGTCATCATCTCGTTATTTACAGCGAACTGGCTTCGTCGCTCGTTTCGCGGCATGCTTGCTGTCGCTGAGCGGATCGGGCACGGTGATTTCTCGCGTGAGATTCCTGACAAGCTATTAAAACGAAAAGATGAACTGGGAGAGCTGGCAGGGTCTCTCGTTACCATGCAGAAGCAGTTGCGCAAAATCTTGTTTCAGATTCAGCAGGCAGCTGCTTCCGTTTCCGGGGCGGTGCGAAATATTCAGGGAAACACCAGTGAGATTGCTGCTTCCAGCCAACAAATTGTCCTCGTCGTCGACCAAGTGGCTGCTTCTGCTGACAGCCAGGTGGAAAAAATGGGACAAACCTTGAATCTGGCTGTTGATTTGACGAGGGATGTGGCGGTGGTAACGGAAAATGTAGAGCGAGTGACCGTATCTGCGGAAGAAATGAAGCAGCATGCACACGCAGGCAGACGCGCGATCGCAGATGTAATGGACAGCATGGACGAAATCAATCGTTCGGTAGAAGCTGCAACGGATGTCATTCATGTATTGGAGGGGCGCTCGAAGGACATTTCAAGAATTATCTCTGTCATTACTGAAATTGCCCGCCAGACCAATCTGCTAGCCTTGAATGCTGCGATTGAAGCGGCCAGAGCAGGAGAGCATGGCAAGGGATTTGCCGTCGTCGCAGGGGAAGTGCGCAAGCTGGCGGAGGATACCAATAATGCTGCCCAGCAGATCGTAGGCATGATTGGAGACGTACAAAAGGATACAAAGGAAGCAGTATCAAGAATGGTCGAGGGTGCCCAAACGACCGCTCGTGGCATGAAGACAGCACATCAATCCCAAGAGATGTTCCGGCACATCGAGGAAAACATCCTCGGGGTGTCGCAAGAAATTAACGGTGTCAGTGAAGCCTTCAAGCGTATGGCCCCAGATGCCCAACAGGTAGCAGTAGTTGCTGGGGAAGTATCGTCCGCATCGATGCAAGCGGCCGCTGGTGTCCAAAGCATCTCGGCTGCGGTAGAGGAGCAGAGTGCAGCGATGGAGCTCATCGCAGATGCTGCGAATCAGTTGGCTATTCTGGCAGAAGAGCTGAGAAGCTCCCTTGCAACCTTTGTTTCGCGCGAAAATTAAGAAAAGAGGGACGGAGCAAAAGCCGGTGACAACTGCCTTTTCTCCCGTCTCTTTTTGTATTTTGGAAGGATATCTCACACAAAATGTTGAATGATAAGGACGATGGAGAGTTTCAGGCCGGAGGGACGTAAGCGTGCACAAACTAGATTGGGAACTATATCTGCTACCGTTCGAACAAGCTGTAGAAGAAATCAAAGTCAAAATTAAAAATATCCGTAACGAGCTGCGCAAACGTAAGGAGCATTCACCGATTGAGTTTGCGGTGGGCAGGGTCAAATCGATCCCGAGTATTTACAACAAGGCAAACCGCTTGCAGTTTCCGATTGATGAGAATATCTGCTGGGAAATTCGCGATATCGCGGGCATCCGCGTCATTTGCCAGTTTATTGATGATATACCGGCAGTCGTAGAGATGATCCGCAACCGCGGAGATATGCGTGTGTATCTGGAGAAGGATTATGTCTCTACCCCAAAAGAAAGCGGATATCGCGGCTATCACCTTGCTGTGGAGTATCCGATCATGATGGCGGGTGGGCAAGTGACCATTCCGGTAGAAATTCAGATTCGCACATTGGGAATGAATTTTTGGGCGACGATTGAGCACTCGCTGAATTATAAATACGAGGGAATTATCCCATCTGATATACGGCAAAGATTGTTCGAGGCAGCCAAGGCGTCCTATAAGCTGGATAGCGAAATGAACAATATCCGGGACGAAATTAAAGACGCCCAAGCAGAGTTTACGAAAAAAGAAGTTCCGATGGAGTCATTATTATCGCTGGTTGAGCTGGATCTCGATGTCGATGCGGCAATGGACGAAGGAAGTATGAATGAGGGGACTGGAGAAGAGGATGACAAGCGTTAATTGGCTGGAAGAAACAAATAAACGCAAGGAAGAACTGATTGCAACGACGCAACAATTTTTGCAAATTAAAAGCGTATTGGACCCCGAGTCCGCGCGGGAAGGGGCCCCTTTTGGAGAAGGGATTCGGCAAGCCCTTGACTTTGCATTAGGCGTGTGTGAAAAAGCAGGCATGACAACCAAAGACGTCCGTGGCTATGCAGGGCATGCTGAATTCGGGCAGGGTGAGGAATTGATCGGCATTCTGAGCCATGTTGATGTCGTACCGGAAGGCGATGGCTGGGGTACGCCACCGTATGCAGCCGAGATCGTGGATGGACGCATCGTGGCTCGTGGAGCGATTGATGACAAGGGACCGACGATGGCTGCCATTTTCGCCGCAAAGATCGTGATGGAGCTGGGATTGCCGCTCTCGAAGCGCGTGCGCTTTATTTTCGGAACGGATGAAGAATCGAGCTGGCAGTGTGTGAACACGTATTTTGAAACGGAAGAAATGCCGACGATGGGCTTTACACCAGATGCAGACTTCCCGCTGATCTATGCGGAAAAAGGCTTGACTGATCTGTCATTGCGCCAGACGCTAGAATCCTTCCAAAGCCTCGGGAAACCTGCTGCGGAAAACGTGGAGGCAAAGCTCGTTTCCTTACAGGCTGGCTTGCGGATGAACATGGTTCCAGACAAGGCTGTAGCAACGCTTGCGCCAATCGGCTTGAATAGTGAGGCGATTGCACAAAGTTATCGTCAGCACTTGGACGCGACTGGCTTGAAAGGCAAGACGGAGGAGCAGGAGGGTCTCGTAGTGCTGCACATGGAGGGCGTCTCGGTTCACGGAATGGACCCGAGCAAAGGTGTCAACGCGGGTACCGAGCTCATTCACTTTTTGCGCACCTTGTCCTTGGATGAACGCGGAGCTGTATTTGTAGGCTTGGCTGATCGGTACTTGCACAAGCAGCATTACGGGGAAGCGCTCGGCATCGCGCATGATGATGAAGAAATGGGGGCACTCACACTGAACACAGGTGTGATCGAGTATGACGAAAAGCAGGATGCGCTTTTCCGACTGAATATCCGTTACCCACATTCTGTTGCCTTCGAAAAATGGTCGGCCGTTCTTGCTGAACGCTTCAGCGAAGGGGCATTTTCATTCGAAGTGGCAGAGCATCTGACACCGCACCGCGTGGATCCGAATCATCCTTTGGTGACGACACTTCAACGCGTGTATACGGAGCAAACAGGGGAGGAAGCTGGCATCATCGCAATTGGCGGCGCTACCTACGGCCGTTCGTTGGATGTAGGGGTAGCATTCGGACCGCTTTTCCCAGGGCGTCCAGACAGTGCCCACCAGCGAGATGAATATATTTTCGTGGATGATCTGATTAAAGCGACAGCGATTTACGCGCAAGCGATCTATGAATTAGCGAAGTAGAAATAGCAAACGGCTGGACACAAACTCCAGCCGTTTTTATTTTTCTGAATCAGACGAGACAAAAAACTTTGCAAATGCTGCGAAGGGAACCCCTCAAATGTGACAGCATGAGGAAGTTCTCAAGCGCATTCGGGGTAGAGGTTGAGGAAACAATAATAAATAGGGTGTAGGCAATTTGGAAATGAAAGGATTATGTAAACGATTTCTCGAAATCATAATGGAATATGTCAGTATCGAAAAGGAGATAAATGATGGACGATCTTACGAAATTGCTCAAGGATTTGACGGAAGCGGACGGAGTACCAGGGCACGAGCGCGAAGTCAGGGTAAAGATGGAGGAGTACTTGCAGCCTCTCAGCGACGAACTGGTAAAGGATCGGCTGGGTGGAGTACTCGGTAAGAAAACGGGTGCAGAAAACGGTCCGAAAATTTTGCTCGCGGGACATTTGGATGAAGTAGGGTTCATGGTGACGCATATCACGCCAAAAGGGTACTTGCGTTTCATCCAGCTTGGCGGATGGTGGACGCACAATATCCTCTCACAGCGCGTGAAGGTCAAGACACGCAAAGGTGAGTATCTGGGGCTCATTGGTTCGAAGGCGCCACACGCACTGGAAAAAGAAGAGCGGGAAAAAGTCATGAAGCTCAAGGATTTGTACATTGACATCGGGGCGAAAGATGAAGCAGATGCGAAGGAAATGGGGGTTCGCCCTGGTGATTGGATTGTCCCTGACAGTGATTTTACGACGATGCGCGACGGAGAGCTGTGGGTGGCAAAGGCGCTCGATAATCGAGCGGGGTGTGCACTGGCAATCGAGGTACTGAGACGATTGCAGAAGGAAGAGCATCCGAATGTGGTATACGCGGGTGCAACCGTGCAGGAAGAAGTTGGGACTCGCGGTGCTGGCACAGTAGCGAATCTGGTTGAACCGGATATTGCTTTTGCTGTTGATGTTGGACTCGCATATGACACGCCAGGTAATGAATCGTATCCGATGACCTGCAATGTGGGGGACGGTCCGCTCGTCATGTTATTTGATGCCACGATGATTCCGCATACCGGATTGCGCGATCTCGTATTCGATACAGCAGAGGAGCTCGGCATCAATATCCAGGTGGATGCACTCGCAGGAGGCGGGACAGACGCGGCGAAATTCCATACAAGCGGCATCGGCTGCCCGTCGATTGTCGTCGGCTTTGCGACACGTTATATTCACAGCCATAATGCGATTATGTCCAAAAGCGATTTCGAGCAGGCTGCTCAGCTGCTGACAGCTGTTATCAAGAAGCTCGATAAAGAAACGGTTCAACAACTGATCGACAGATAAGGTAAGGAAAACGAAAACCCTCCCCATGCAAGATGGAATGCATTGGGGAGGGTTTTCGTTTTGTTACTTGTTCTGCTCGGGGAGGTCTACCTTTATTTCCAGCCCCTTAATAAACTGATCGTCTGTGACTGTTTCAGCGGAATTATCTTTTACGACAAAAGGCTTGATTATGAAATACTTCGGCTTTCCTTGTGCAGAAGCATAGCGGGCATCAAATGTGAGAGTGTTATCCTTACGTTCTCCTTCTCCGTGGAGGGACGTCAGTTGACGACCTTGGTCGTCAAACAGGGCAGCTCTGACGAACTGATCTGATGTTTTGCCATCCAGTTTGACCGAATACAACAAGCGCGTCGTCACTGGCGTCACATTGACCTCGGATACTTCGAAAGAAATCCCATCGTTTGATTGAACAGCATTCGGTTTAAGCTGGATGGTGTCGTTCGTCGCTTTTTGGAACGGAATGTCCAGCTTGAAGGCTTGATCAATTCCAGCAAGCTTAACAATCACTTCCGCATGGAAAGAATCTGGAATCTTGGTTGTTGAATTGTGGTCAGGTGTCTTCAAAATCTCTTCGAAGACAAGCAAGTTTGGGTGCGATTCGCCAGCCGAGGAGAAAAAACCACCGCTTGTTACCAAACTACTTGGGTCATCTTGAGCTTTTCCATCGATGCTAAAAGTGACATTTTCGATAGCGTCACTGAGTTTGACAACCTCTTTTCCCGTATCAAACATGCCGTCTTTCAGGTTTGGAGCCGTTACACTGAGTAGGTAGACAGCGCGTGTTCCGTCGAAGACCGTCTCCGTTACCTCGAGCTTCATGTCCTGATGAGAAATACTCTTGTTCACCTTGGAAGAAAGACCTTGTTCGCCTGCAGCTCGTAAGCCGAGGTCCGCCTCGATTAAGCTAAAGAGACTCCCCACCACTGGGATCTGCTTAATCGATTGCGCCATGACCGGCGAGATAAAACCGGAGGTGAACACAGTTGCACCTAGAATGACTGCGGCGGCCGCAACATAAGGTGCTTTACGAAATCGTCGAACTTTTCGTTCACGAGACATTTCTGGGAGAGCGGCGTATGTTTCATCCAGTCGAGCCCGTACCATAGGTGACATCGTCGTTTCCTTTGCACGTTTGTACTCTTTTAGTTCAAAATCGAATTTAGATTGATCCATATTGTATCTTCCCTTCCCGAAATGTAGTTAATTTCTCCATCAAGTTGTTCCGTGCCCGACTGAGTCGCATTTTCGCGGCACTCTCCGAAATTTCCAGTACCTCTGCAACTTGTTTTAAAGGCATGTCTTCAAAATAGTGAAGCACAATAACAAGGCGCTGCTGTTCATCCAATCTCTCAACGGCGTCCCGCAGGTCAAGATGTTCGTCACTATGTGAGAGTGACAATTGGATAGGGAATTCATCCATTAGAACGTTACGGGAGCGATTTGCTACTATCTTGTTGCATTCATTGATCAAAATTCGGAACATCCATGTCTTGAAAAATTGGGGCTCACGAAGAGAATGCAGCGATTTATAAGCTTTCAAAATGGTTTCCTGAAGAGCGTCCGCAATATCTTCCTCTTTTTTCAGGATGGCTTTAGCCGTATGGTACAAGGAGCTCTCGACTTGTTTGACAACAGCGATAAAAGCTTCGCGATCACCTTGCTTTGCCAGAAGAACCTGTTCTCTTAGATTCACCTTTATCACTCCTTTCTGTGTTGGTTTTTCACATTGACAGTAATTAGATCAGCTAAGTCGATACATGGTCACATCAAGGAGGCAAAAATTTAATCTAGGCTTGCTTCGCGTCACGAGTCTCGAAGAAAAATGCCTGGGAGTTGAACGGTTTAGTTGTTTTTTCGAGAGTACTCCTTTAGTATAGGTAGGATAGGATTTCGCAAGGGCAACAACCTGCCTAGGATGAATTTTGATTGATGAGAGCCGGTTTTATCGCATCCACTGTCCATGCAGTCATGGTGTGGCGAATCGGATCGCTTGTGAAAGGAAGTGGAAGTTATGGCAAAATCGTTTGCGTCTTTTGGTTTTCGTCCGGAGCTGATGCAAGGGATTCAAGACCTGTATTATAAAGAACCAACACAAATTCAAGAGGAAGCCATTCCTCTCATTATGGAAGGCAAAGATCTGATCGGACAAGCTCAGACAGGTACGGGAAAAACAGCGGCATTCATGCTGCCGATCCTCAACGCATTGGAAGAGGGAAAACGCGACATTCAAGCGCTCATTCTCACCCCGACACGTGAGCTTTCCATTCAGATTGCAAAAGAGGTAGAAAAGCTGGGTAAGCACCTGAATGTAAACGTGCTGTCTCTGCACGGTGGAACGGATATCGACAAGCAACTGAGCAAACTGAAAGAAACTGTTCATGTTGTAGTCGGAACACCGGGGCGCGTGCTGGATCATATGAAGCGCGGATCGCTCCATTTCGGACGCATCTCCACATTGGTGCTGGATGAAGCAGATAAAATGATGGAAATGGGCTTCCTGGAAGATGTGGAGCAAGTGATCGTCCACACGCCTTCCCAGCGTCAGGTGCTGTTGTTCTCTGCTACGATGCCTGATTTGGTGAAAAGACTGGCGCACCGCTTCATGAAGCAGCCACCGCATATCAAAATCGAGGGCAAGCAGAAGACTGTGGAGCGCATTGAACAATTTTACTATGTAGTGAACCAAAGCGATAAGACGGACGCTCTCGTCGATGTGCTGGAGCAGGAGCAGCCGTTCTTGACCATCGTTTTTGCCAATACGCAAGTACGTGTACAGCAGCTTACAGCTCGATTGCAGGAAAATGGCCTCGCTGCGAAAGCACTGTACGGTGATTTGTCCCAAAATAAGCGGGAACAACTAATGAAGCAATTCCGTGAGATTCGTTTCCAATACTTGATCGCGACAGATATCGCGGCTCGTGGACTCGATGTTGAAGGCGTAACACATGTCATCAACTACGATTTGCCGAATGACGTGGACAGCTACATTCACCGCGTTGGACGTACGGGTCGTGCGGGACAAAAAGGAAAAGCCATCTCTCTCATTTCTCCTCGTCAGAAGAATTTGATGGGGCGTTTTGCCAAAGCCACGAAGGCATCGATCGAGGAAAGAATTTTGCAGGTAGGTCGCCATCTGGATGCGGGTCGCCGTCAGCGCGCAGAAGAACGGGAAGCTCATTTCATTGAGCTGCGGGCGCAACAGGCGAAAGAGCAACAGAGGGAAAAAGACAAAGAGTTCTCTCCAGTACGTGAAGCCTTGAAGAAAAAGACGAAGGTAAAACCGGGCTACAAAAAGAAAATGGCTCGTGAACTGGGTGAATTGCAGACGCAGTACGAGAAAAATCGCAAGAAGGCAGAAGCGATTGCAGCGCGTAAAGCGGGTAAATCAGTGAAGCCTGCCGATGCCAAAAAAGCAGGAAAAGGTGGAGCTGCTCGCTCTGCCAAGGGTGGAAAAACGTTTGGTCAATCTGCCGGGAAATCAAGAGGAAGATAAGAAATGAAGAGGCTGCCCAGATTCGAAAAGGATCTGGGCGGTTTTTTTTGTAGAAACGCCTTTGGTGTATGAAAGGAAGTTCTTGACTTTATACTCGACTAGAAGGTTTATACTCGGATCGAAGTAATGGGAGAGAAGGTGTGGAATTGTTCAAAATCAGCGAGTTTTCCCGACTGAGTCGAATTCCTTTGCAAACGTTGCGCTACTATGATCAGATTGGGATTCTAAAACCAGCAAAAATCGATGATACGACCGGGTACCGATATTATTGTGCCGAACAGCTGCTGCAAATCAATCGAATTGTCATCTTCAAGGAATTGGGGTTCTCATTGCAGCAGATTGCGCAATTGCTTCACGAGAATATACCAGCTGAACAAATTCGGGGGATGTTGAGGCTCAAAGAAAATGAAATCCAATCCCTGCTGGAAATGGAAATGTCAAAGCTTGCCCGTATTAAAGAACGGGTGCAGCTCGTTGAACGGGAGGGAAGGATCGAGAAGGAGCAAGAGGTGGTTTTGAAGCAGGTAGATAGTATGCACTTGATTTCCTATTCAGCACGGGGTGTTGCTGAAGATATTCCTTGGCTGTTTCAAATATTCGACAGCTTGCTTGATGCCAGCTTGAAATCATCCTTGACTGGTCCCAAAACAGTGCTATGGAAGGAAAGCGGAACGAAGGATCAGCTTTTCGAATTTGGGGTGGGCTACGCCAGTAAAACAGAATCTGTCAAACTTCCCGAGCAAATGGAGCGAAGCTTCTTGCCTGCCGAGACAATGGCTACGCTACTATTCCGTTCGGATTCGACTTTTAAAGAATCAGCTTGCCTGGATCTGGCTACGTGGATTGAACAGCATGGTTATTGTATTCGAAGCGAGCAGCCCGGCAGAGAAATCTATGTTCCCTTATCAGAAGAACCTGGAGTTGAGCTCATAGAAATCCAGATTCCAATTGAAGCAAGGGGGCAAAAATGAGCATGGACAATAAATGGGTTGTCTATATTCTCGCTCTGGCCGTTTTCTTGATTGGGACAGTGGAGTATCTAATAAGCGGCATCATTCAAACGGTGGCAGCTGATCTGGGTGTCACGACATCGTCTGCGGGATTGTTTGTCACTGCATTTGCCCTTTCTGCGGCAGTAGGGGCTCCCATAGTCATCGCTGCTACGATCCATCTTGACCGAAAAAAATTATTACTCATGATGCTTGGCATTTTTATGCTGAGCAACTGGCTGGTCTATGTGAGTCCTTCCTTTGAGATGATGCTGGTTACACGCATGATCCAAGGACTCAGTGGAGGAGTTGCTACCGTTGTTGCGATGGCGGTATCTACACGGCTAGTTGAAGAGGGCAATCGTGGGCGAGCAATCGGCATTATTTTGATGGGATTGAGCAGCTCGCTCGTACTTGGCCTCCCAGTTGGCACTTTTTTAAGTGAAGGGATTGGCTGGAGACAGCTGTTTATTTTAATTGGACTGCTGGGCTTGGTTCCGCTGCTTGTCATTTATAAAAAAGTCCCGCCTATAAAAGCACAGGAGGCTGTAACACCGCGGGCACAGCTGGCTGTTATAAAAAATAAAAAGATTCTGGCCGCGGTTGTTATCACGCTGTTGTACATCGGCGCTTATTCAACATTGTTTACCTATATTGCGCCTTTCCTGCGAACCCGGGCAGAGCTTTCGGCATCCGAGATTTCCGGGATTCTGTTTCTAGCAGGCATTTGCAGTTTTATGGGATCAAAAATTGGGGGGGTTATCGCAGATCGCAAGGGGCCGAAATTTACGATTTATTTTGGACTCTCCCTTCAGGCAAGTATGCTGCTTTTGCTTTCCGTCATGGATGGAATGCTAATTACCCATATCGTGATCATCATGCTGTGGATGCTCGCCACTTGGGCAACGTCTCCGGCCCAACAGCTATATCTGGTTACCCAGGTGCCCCATTCGCCCGACATTGCGCTTAGCATCAATACATCCTTTATTCAATTTGGCTTCGCTTTGGGATCATGGATTGGGGGATTGGTGATCAGCCACTCCTCTGTGGAGCATCTAGGCTGGTCCGGATTTGTTATTGCGTTGCTGTCACTGTTGCTCGCGATCCGCTTGTTTTCATTAAAAAAAGAGCAGCTGTCAGCGTAGGAAGATGGCGGTATGATGCCTTTTCGTCTCTCTTGGCAGCATTATTTTAGGAAAACACCCCAAGATAATTCGTTTGGCAGAAAAAACGAAGGTTAAACCCTGTTATTTCTTTAAAAAATACGGCAATCGTGTCGAATTCCTTTTTATTCTGAATAAATTGGTATAATCATGATAAAAAGGAGGGGTACCACTATGGACCGGATTGATGAACAAATCCTCCGCTTATTGCGGGAAAATGCCCGAATCACCAGCTCAGATATCAGCAAGCAGGTTCATTTGTCCGTGCCTGCGGTCTCCGAGCGAATACGCAAGCTGGAGGATACAGGACTTATCAAGCAATTCACGGTGAAGCTGGATCGGGAGCAGCTAGGGCTTCACCTGATTGCGTTTGTGATGGTGCAAATCGAGAAGACAGAGCATATCGCTGGCTTCCGTGAAACAGTCATGCAGGCAGACTGTGTGCTGGAATGCCATCATATCGCGGGAGCTTACGATTATGTATTGAAGGTTGCCGTAAAAGGGACAGCTGATCTGGAACGATTCATCTCTGAAACATTGAAGCAAGTAGAAGGTGTAAGCAAGACGAATACGATGATTGTCCTGTCGTCCATGAAAGAGGAGATGTGAACCTGATGGCGATCTGGAACGGCTTGTTATTCGGGATGATGCTCCAACTATCGGTTGGTCCGGTTTGTCTGGCGGTGCTGCATCGATCGATGACACGGCGATTGCGGGATGCACTCATGATGGTACTGGGTGTTGCATTAGCAGATGCGGTTTATATGGTGGGAGCGATCGGGGGACTGTCGCTGCTGTTACAAATCCATTGGGTCAAACAGATGGTTTTGATGATGGGAGCCCTGATTTTGACTTGGTTTGGGATTCAAACCTTGCGTGCTATAAAAGGAAGAGGAGAACATGAACAAGTACCAGTCCAGCATGCTTCATCGGGTCGAAACAGCTTTTGGCACGGCGTGCTTCTGACACTCGCAAATCCTCTGACTGTTCTGTTTTGGGCGGGAGTTTTTGGCTCACTATTGGCATCTGGCACTTTTGTTCATTCAACGGAGTTGTTCTTGTTTGCTACAGGCTGTCTGTTATCGACTTTCTTGTTTCTGGGGCTAGTAGCTTTGTTGGCCGCGTATTTGGCTCGCTTTTTTCGTCCAGGATGGCTCAACGTTTTTCATGGACTCAGTGGTGTCTTTCTAATTGGGTTTGCGACTGTCCTTTACGCAAAAAGCTGTCTGATGCCTCCATACTGGCCTTTTTAAAGGAGTTCGGAATCACTTTATCGAATTTTAATAGAATACAGGAATTGCGATAGAAAATAGTGTTTTCCTCCCACGTGATTTGGGTAATAGATAGGAAGATAGAACCCTTCTTGTGAGAGTACCATAGTACAGGGTGTGAGGAGAACCAGTGATGACGACGGATACGTGCTTGAAATGCGGCAGTCCGATGGGCCGGGGAGAGTACAGTTGCCGGGTTTGCGGAGAAAACGAAATACAAGACTACCAGATGATTCGCAATTACGTGAGAGCTTATCCGAATTCGAATGCGATGCAAATTGCCAACGCAACAGGGATATCTGTTTCAAAAATATTGCGTTATATTAGAAATGGCTCTTTGTCCGTAGTAGACCATCCGCCCCGCAGAGGGCGATCATAAGAAAAGGAGAAAAGCCCACAGGCAGTCACGAATGCATTTCGTGCAGCTTTGTGGGCTTTTTTTACTTTGAAGAAATCTACAACCAGCGTAGACCCTTTGGATAATGATTTTTGAGTTGCCCCTCTGATTGCTTGCCCCAACCGATGGAGAATCCTTCTGCAGTAACCAGGGTCCAGCCGCTTTTACCATCACGCGTGAGCGCTTCTCCTTTTAAGTACCGCAACAGTTCAGGATCGTCCGCGCCATACGAAGCGACACGGGCTGCCTCCGCAGGGGAGAGAGCGAGCGCCAAGGCGTGTGCAGGTTCAAATCTGTTCTTCTTTACGGTTCCCAGGTGCAGACCGACGCGTGCGACCTTGAGCTTGTCCCAATCGAGCTCGGAAGCAGGGGAGTAGTAGAGCTGCTCGCCAAATAAAAGAAAAGCAGATTCATCTTCGAATGGTTTGGAGAGCGCCGGGAGCGCTTCGGCTGCGAACGTACGCCAGGCTGCCAGGGCTTCTTTTCGACCTGCCGGAGCCGATTTTGCCGCACGCTTTTCTTTACGCTTCCCGGAAGGTTCGTGAACATCAGCGGTCTCACTCTTTTGCAGCTTGGCGAGGTAATGGCCTTCTCCCTGTAGACGATGCGGCCATAATCTGGCTGTCTGGGTGAGCTGCTCGTTTTGCGGCGACGCCCACTCGGGTTGACCAGCAGAAAAGCAATCCGCATGTGGCAGCGAGACGATCTCAAATTCTGGGTGACGGCCCAGGAAGTTAACCAGGGACTGCTCATTTTCCAACGGAGCAAATGTGCAGGTGGAGTAGACCAACGTCCCGCCTGGCTTCAGCATAGCAGCGGCTGCTTCGAGAATATCACCTTGCATGACATGGCACTCCGTTACTTTTTCAGGGCTCCAGTCTTCGATTGCTTCGGGTAGCTTGCGGAACATTCCTTCGCCAGAGCATGGAGCATCTACTAAAATTCGGTCAAAAAACTGAGGGAATCGCTCCTGTAAGCGTTCAGGCGTTTCGTTGGTCACGACGGCATTGGTCACGCCGCAGCGCTCCAGATTTTCTGACAAGGCTTTTGCCCGAACAGGATGGATTTCGTTTGCCACAAGCATTCCTTGTCCACGCAAAAACGCTGCAAGCTGTGTCGATTTCCCCCCTGGCGCTGCACACAGGTCGAGGATTCGCTCGCCAGGCTGTGCACCGAGTGCTTCGGCAGCGGACATTGCGCTTGGCTCCTGCAGATAGTACATGCCGGCGGAGTGAAAAGGATGCTTGCCAGGACGATCTGGCTCTTTGTAGCGAAAACCGTTTTCACACCAAGGGACTGCTTCCAGAGCAAACGGCGAGATTTTCAAAAAATCGTCACGTCCCACCTTTAACGGATTGACCCGCAAGCCGTGTGTCACAGGCTGATCGTACGAGGAAACGAATGCCTCATAATCGTGTCCGAGCAAGGTTTGCATGCGCTCGGTAAAAGATGTTGGTAAATTTTTTGTCATAACAGCCTCCGGTGTCAGATTTTGGCCCCATGTGAAAGGAAAAGATAGAATCATGGCGAATCATAGAGAATGAGGTGAGAGCATTATGGAAGGATCCCGTGCAAAACGCTACCGCTCCCGGCGGAGGAATGACTCTGAAGTAAGCCGGTTTTGGATCATGGGGTTGCTGTTCTCACTGCTGGTGCTCGCTTTTGAATTCTTTATCGAAATACCCGCCGATGCAGATTGGCTGATCGATATGGAGATGGCTTTGTTCTCTGCCAGCTTTACATTGCTTGCCTTTTATCTGCTCGGACTCACCTTTGCCTTTTCGCGCCACCAAAAGGCAGGGAAGATCAATCACCAAATCATCATCTACGTATGGTTGGGTGCGATCTTGTTTCACTTGTTCCTGCTCATCAGCAATTTGTCCAATCAGCATGTGTACAAGGCAGGGATCATTCTGTTTTTAGGACCATTGTTTTTAACTGTCTACCATTTTATCACGTACTTGGCAGCTTTGCGCGAGGAGCGTGAAGAGCAGGAGGCAGCTACGACAGCTACACTCGAGCGTACGGCCTACCAGATGATTCTGGAGGGTGGGCGTGTATACAGCGAGCTGAGTCGCCTGAAAACAGAATATCCAGAAGTGGAGCAAATGCTTCGTGCCAACGATTTTCACGATAAACTGGAGCGCTATGCTTTGGAAATGCAGCAGTATTTGCAGGTGAAGCATTTTGAGCGTAAAGACGTGGAGCTCTTGGAGGGTCACTATTATTTCTTGGAAAACTTGCTGAGCTTGGCGAAACAACATCCGGGAATAATCGAGTCCCGCGTATATAGCCGCCGAGGTGACAATTGATGGGTACAAAGGAGAGGGAAGCGGATGTTTTGGAAAAAAGACAAAGGCCCAGCAGAAAAAGAGACAGCAGCGACGACAGTGGCAACTCCCACAACCACAATGGTAGGACAGCAAGAGGCTTGGAAGCATGAGCTTCGCGGTCTTTACGAACAGATGGGTGCGATCCTCGCTTCGAACCAAGCGATGAACGCCGAATCCGATCAAATGGTGCGATTGGTGACGAGGATGAAGCGTGTCGTAGAGAATATCCAGGCTATTAACGAGCGGGATGATGAATCTGCGAGCCAATTGTCGGTTCGAGGAGAGCGCCTGACAGACATCTGTAAACAATCGGTAGCGCGTGCAGATGAAGGCAAGAAGGCCATGACGGACGTTGTGGAAGTCATGAGCCTGCTCGACAAAGAATCGGTCCATACGTCCAAGTCCATGAGCCGCTTGGAAGAGCGTTCTTCGGAAATTACGAGTATCGTCAAGGTGATCAGCGACATTACGAATCAGACCAATCTTCTCGCTCTGAATGCTGCGATAGAAGCGGCACGTGCGGGTGAACAAGGCCGGGGCTTTGCTGTCGTAGCGGATGAAGTACGGAAGCTGGCAGAGATGACAGCGAACTCGACCAAGACGATTGCAGAATTGATTGGCAAGATTCAGGAAGAAATTAAAGAAGCATTGTCCAACAGTGAAAAAAGCAGCAGTGCGATCAAAAATGGACTTTCCATCAGCAAGGATGCCGCACAAAAGACGGATCAGATCGTGAACGCTTTCCAGGTACTGAACGTCGAAGTGGCAGGTGTGTTGGAAATCATCGCGCATCAAAAGCGATTTGCTGACGATGTGTCCCAGCAGGTAAGTGATGCAAAGGGCTTGCTGGACGAGCTGAATGAAGGCATGACCAAGCACGTGAGAGACGCCAACGCGATCGAGCAAATGCTCGCGACGAGCGTAAAGGATGTCAAAAAGTTATTGTG
Source organism: Brevibacillus sp. NRRL NRS-603 (assembly GCF_003013445.1). Taxonomy (NCBI): domain Bacteria; kingdom Bacillati; phylum Bacillota; class Bacilli; order Caryophanales; family Paenibacillaceae; genus Brevibacillus; species Brevibacillus sp. NRRL NRS-603. The sequence continues at coordinate 61,759 of NZ_PXZN01000004.1, forward strand.
ATCATGAGAAAGAAAAATCAGGAGTCCGTATCCAAGCGATGCGGACTTTTTGATATTTGTTACTTCCTTTCACGAAATATTTACATGTTTACGTTTGACTATTCGAAATGGAGTACTATAATCAAAGTAGGTTTCTCCATATCTTTCCTTTTTTCGACAAAATCTTATCAGCATTCGCTATGAATGGGCAAACCCATTGAAAAGTGGGGACGCAAAGCCACGGGCCTAATGTACACGTTACGATGGCAGCCGGGTTGCCAACGAGCAGTGTATGTTGCTGTTTTAGTTTTACGGCTCCTTTCATGCGAAAGGAGCCTATTTACTTAACAAAAGGGAGAGGTTGTAGCATGTCAATCCTGCAAACACTGGACAAGCAGTACATCAATGGGGAGTGGCGCGACGGACTTGGCGCGAAGACATTGCAAGATATCAATCCTTACAACGGGGAAGTCATCGCAGAATTCAAAATGGCAAATCTGGAGGATATCGACGCAGCTTACAAGGCGGCAGCCAACGCGAAAAAAGAGTGGGATGAAGTCAATGCGTATACCAAATCCCGAATGTTGGAGCGTGCTGTTCACTATATCGAAGAGCATGAAGAAGAAATCATTCAGATCATCATTCGTGAACTAGGTGGAACCAGGTTGAAGGCGTTTTTTGAGATCGGGCTCGTGAAGGATATTATTCGGGAGGCGGCTACATTCCCAGTACGCATGGAAGGAAAAATTCTTCCTTCTCCCGTAGACGGAAAGGAAAATCGCTTGTATCGGATTCCTGCAGGAGTTGTCGGCGTCATCAGTCCGTTCAACTTCCCGTTCTATCTGTCGATGAAGTCAGTAGCTCCAGCTCTTGGCGCGGGCAACGGTGTCGTCCTCAAACCGCATGAGCACACGCCAATCACAGGTGGGACTCTCATCGCGAAAATTTTTGAAGAAGTAGGTCTGCCAAAAGGCTTGATCAACGTCGTTGTGACGGATATTGCTGAAATTGGCGATAGTTTTGTCTCCCACCCGATCCCGCGTATCCTTTCGTTTACAGGCTCTAGCCAAGTAGGAAGCCATATCGCGCAAGTGGCAGCGAAGCATTTCAAAAAGGCGATTTTGGAGCTCGGCGGCAATAGTGCCCTGATCGTTTTGGAGGATGCGGATCTCCAGTATGCCGTGAATGCTGCGGTATTCAGCCGCTTTACCCACCAAGGTCAAATTTGCATGTCGGCTAACCGGGTTCTGGTTCACCAGGATGTATACGATAAATTCCTCGAGCTGTATGTGGAAAAAGTATCTGGACTTAAGGTTGGCGACCCGAATGATCCTGACACGGTAATCGGTCCACTCATTAACCAACGGCAAGTCGCCAACCTGATGGCTACGATCGATGAGGCGATACGCGAAGGCGCCGTTCCTGCACTGAAAGGGGAAGTAAAAGGAAACGTGGTCGAGCCGATCGTTTTGACAGGCGTGACCACAGACATGTCGATCGCATCTAAAGAGCTGTTTGGTCCGGCTGTTTGCATTATGTCGTTTGCTTCCGAGGAAGAAGCGATTCGCATGGCGAACGAGACCCCATTTGGATTGTCCGGGGCGATTCATACACGCGATCTGGAGAGAGGTGCCCAGATGGCCAAACGCATTGAGACTGGCATGATTCACATCAACGATGGAACGATCAATGACGAGCCAATTGTGGCTTTTGGCGGTGAAAAGCATTCCGGGTTGGGACGTTTAAACGGTCAATGGAGCTTGGAAGAGTTTACTACGCTGAAATGGATTTCGGTTCAACATAAAAAGCGCCAATTTCCGTACTAATGCCAGCAAATTATAGAGGTGAAGAAGTTATGAACGGATATGAACAATGGAACGAAACAGAAGCTTCCGAAAAGGGGAAAAACGCAGAACTGCTCGAGGCTTTCATGAAGGTTGCACCATACTTGAATGATTTGCTTACCGATGACATTACCATTGGAGTCTACGACACGGAAAAGCTATTGCGCAATGTGCCTGCCCAAACATTTGCCCTGCAAGTCAAGCCTGGTGATCCACTCCAGGAAGGAGATGTGATCACCAACGCGATTCGAAAAAACACCAAGCAGGCGATGATGGTTCCTAAGGAATTATTTGGCTTTCCCCTCGTCGCACGGGCGATTCCCCTGCATGATCACACGGGAAAAGTCATTGGCGGTGTCGGCATTGGTTCGAGTATGGAGCGAGCCAATGAGCTGTATGAAATTGCCGCAAATCTCTCGAGTGTCGTCGAGCAGGTCAGTGCCACCACCCAAGAGATGGCCATGCAGATCGGGAATTTGAACGAGCAAATGAAGGCGATCTCTGAGCAAGCCAATGACGTGAGCCAAAGTACGACTGAGATCGAGCAAATTACGCTTGCCGTGAAAAAAATCGCGGATCAAAGCAACATTTTGGGACTGAATGCGAGCATTGAGGCGGCGCGAGTAGGAGATGCAGGGCGTGGGTTCGCTGTCGTTGCGAATGAGGTTCGCAATATGGCGACAGATTCACGGGCGAATGCGGACAAAATCAAGCAAACCACGGATTCCATCCGGGATTTGATAACCCTGCTGCAAAATTCGATTGAATTGATCAATCAAACGATGGAGAGTCAGGCAGCCGCTACGGAGGAAATTTCTGCGACGATGGTCGAGGTGAGCGGCAATACGCAAAAGCTTGCAGGGCTTGCCCAAGAAGTGTTTGAAATAAAGTAATTCCATACATGTAACGAAAATCCCCTCTCAGGAGTCTAACTTTAGAGAGGGGATTTTTTCCTTTAGTTCTTTTGTTTGGTGGGTAGCGGTTGCTCCAGCATATAGCGATACACCGGGACTTCATCGCCCTTTTCAACGGGCAAGAAGTTAAACGTGACGTAGCTGTCCACTGATTCCGGTTCCAGAGCCAATGCAATGAAGTTCGCGTTTGGCTGGGCCATGCTGAACACGTAACTACCAGCAGGAAAGGTTTTCGTTGTTTCTGTTACATTTGCAGTCACTTGATTGGTGAAATGCCCATTCTCGTAAACCGTATTCACCTGGTTTTCCAAAATGGTGTAGCTCTCTACCGCTATCGTTGTTTCTTTGGATAGCTTGCTTACTGAAACACCAAGCAATTCCAGCTTGGCCGCAACGTCATGGTAGCCTGGAGGCATGAGGTAGGCAGTAGGGCGCTCGCGTTCGAGTATGGGATAGGCATCCGTGGAGCTTACCCAGTCGATGGGGGTAGACACTTTTTTTGCTGTGGCTAGATCGACCACCTCGAGAGACTGACCCGATACTCGCTTATTCTCACTCAGGATGACGAGTTTATCGTTGTCGTTTGCTTTTTTGCCTTTTTCCGTGATTTCTGAGCGTGCCTGGGTCACGGCGGACTTGATAGCTTTGGCGTTGGCCGCTGTTGATTGAATGACAGCAGCGTGAGTCATGGCCTGACTGTATACACGGCGCTCAAAATCGGCGCGTCCGATGCCGATGCCGCGTGTTTCCACCAGAAACGTCAACGTGTTTTTCAATCCTAAGGCATTGCGTCCGATTCTTGTCTCTGTGCTGCCTTCTGTTGCGGTCACTTTTCCGTCCTTGCCTTTTGCCAGCGTATAGTAAGCGTGGTGAGAAAGCTGCTCCTTGTCGAGTGCTTTTTGAACGTCAGGCAAAAGCAGGTTGTCTGACATTTTGCGCAGGCTGGCGGGGATATTCAAGCTTTTCGCAGAGGAGATCAGAACATCGTAGGAAGAGATCGCGCCTTTTTCGCCAACATCGCGAAGCTGGCTGGAAGAGACGCCGTATTCGTGGGCGTCAAGCACCACATCAGGTTGATAGGCATTGATGGCTTGGTGAACCGCTTGCACCTCTGGATATTCTACCTTCATGTAATCGCGGTTGGCATCCAGCTCTGTCGCGATGTAGCGTTTGAACTGGTAGGAGCCATCCGGGTTGATGCGAGGAACAATCGCAACGTTTACTTTATCCAGGAGGTCGGCCCCAAGTTTTCCTTCTGCCAGCCATTTGGCGATTACAAGTGCAGATTCACCAGAGGCGGGTTCATTTCCGTGGATTTGTGCCTGTAGCCAGATGAGAGGCTTCTCTTTGTTTTGTTTGAGCTTGCCGTGGTCTTTGCTGAATAGCAGCAGGGGGATGTCCCGACCTTCCAATGACGTACCGATCGATAGCAGCTGGACGTCCTTGTTGCCTGCAACCAATTTGCTTATGTAAGCCATCATTTCTTCCTGGGACGTAAAAGCCTCTTTTCCTTCTTGGAAGCCGGGTGTCCCAAACTGGATAGTTGGCTTGGGAAACAAGCTCTCAATCTGTGCAGGCTGTACATAGGTTGGCCCTATTCCGTAATAAGGAATGTGGGTCTGTGGTTCAGCTTGGCTGGCATGGATGATTGAGGGGCTGGTGAACAGAGATATTACGAGTGCTGTAGAAACAACGTAGCGTACTTTCTTGTCCATAAATTCCCTCCTGCGAAATAGAAGTAGACACCTATGGTTAATTTATCAGACTATTGTAAAAATAATAATCACTACGAAATGTTCATTTTAAAGTAGGACTTTCGGTTCTCCTTTAATAGAATTGGGGGATGACATGGTCAGAAAAATCAGCAGAATGCTCCTTTTGATGACGGCCATCGCCGTATGTAGCTTCTTTCCGAGCGATATTTCTGCAAATGTATGGGAAAAACCGACAGAAACAGAGAATGTTGAGCAACTGAATGGCGCGATTCACCAAAAACAAGAATTTCGATTCCCAGATGGTGCCACGTATTGGGCCCATAAAATAACAGGTCAGCGCAATATGATGCCCTACATTTTCACCATTCCCATTCAGGGTAACAGCCAGAACATGATGTTCCGCTACCGAGCCTATGATGAGTCGAAGAAACCGTATTGGAAGGTTGTCACGCTTGATCAAGTCCAGACCCTTCCGCTTGCCTCTGGTTTTGTAGAGACGGAGGGCAGGTATATTTGGTTAGGCAAGCCTATTACCTACGTGGATAAAGGCAGAGCAACGATTGAAGAAAAGCCGGCATTGGCGTTGCCAGTCGAAGTAAAACAGACGCCTTCTGGTGTCGAACTCGTGATCAAGTTGCCGATGAAAGCAGGCTTTATCAGCGAAATGTGGGCGCTCGATTCGAGAGATCCGCTCGTTCCTTGGGGAGAAAAAATGTTTGACAGCATCTGGCTTAACTTGGACGTTACGGAAAAGGCAAAATGGCTGTACGATGGGTATTACTATCAAAGTCCTTCTACGTACGAGCCGACTTCGGAGACCTCCTTTTGGCGGATTCCCGAGAATTATGTCCTTCGCTCTTTTTTATATACAGGTGGAAGCAAAGCTGCACGGGATATGGGCTATGTGATGCTGAAAGCGAGCTTGAAGCAGCAGGAGCCTGAGGGATACTGGAAGACGCAGCCGCGCTCCTTGTGGCTAAGTGGCGATTACGGGATACCAGAGGGCTTTTACGATACGAGATTCAACACAGGAGCGGCTGATCTGATGCTGCGGGGCTGTGATCAGTATCAAGAAAAGGACTTTTGCCAATCAGCGAAAAAATATGCTTCTTACTTTCACAATCACGCAGCCAAGAACCGTTTTGTCATCAATGGTGTACAGCAAGGATGGCTGGTTTCTGACTACGCGACAGCAACGAATCCGATGATTCAGACACATGTTTCTTTGAATCATCAGTTGGCGGAGATCAATTTTCTCTACAAAAGCTACATGCAATTTGGCGATCGGACTGACAAAGATTTAGCGGATACGATGCTCTACGGTGTCGTAAACCTCGGATCGCAGTGGATACTCGGAAATGGCGATTTGCATTACGCTTATTTTCCGGACGGGACATTCGGCAGGAAGGATTATCCGTTCTTGACCTACAATGACTTGGTCGAAACACAGCGCTTGTACCGTCAACTGCACGGGATGGATGAGATGACGCTTGCGATGCTGATTGACAGTAAATGGATGTGGATGCAGTTGAATAATGTGCAGTATCGGTAAGTAAAAGAGCTAAATGATAATGAATGTGACCCTCACTAAGATCAAGTTAAAGTGATTTTATTGAGGGTTTTTTGTTTTTGTATACTTTTTGCATTTTGTTGACAACAAAATCCCAAAAATGTGTAATGATGGTGGAGGTGTACGCAGCATGGCATATTCAATATTAATCGCTGAAGATGATCCATCCATATCCGAACTAATCAAAATGACATTAGGCGCCTCGGGCTATGTCTGTAAAGTTTCATCCGACGGTAACACGGCGTTGAACGATCTCGAAGAAAAGGAGTATCACTTGGCGCTCCTTGACATCATGCTGCCTGGAGTTGACGGGTTCACACTGTTGGAATCCTTTAAGAAAAAGAATATCCCGGTCATTTTTGTAACAGCCAAGACAAGCGTTATGGACAAAGTACAAGGTTTGCGTCTTGGTGCTGAGGATTATATTACAAAACCTTTTGATTTGTTGGAGTTGTTGGCACGCGTGGAAGTCGCTCTGAGGAGAAGTCATCAGGTTGTATTGGAGACATTGACCGTAGGCGATGTGACAGTGGATTACCATAGCCGCAAAGTGTACAAAAATAAGCAGCTCGTCACGTTAACCCCGAAGGAATATGAGCTGCTTGAATTTTTGTTGCATAATCCGAATATTGCTTTTTCTCGTGAAAGTTTGCTGAATCAGGTCTGGGGTTATGACTTTTATGGCAGCACCCGAACAATTGATACACATATCTTGAATCTGCGCACAAAATTAGGTTTGTCCGATCATATTCATACGGTGCACAAAATTGGTTATCGAATGGAGCTGTAAGATGCGTGAGAGGATGAAGAAAACTCCTCTGTGGATGCGAATCTATCTCATGGTGTTTGGATTGGTGACAGTGGTCATCGTCTTTGTTTCCTACCGGATCATCGAGGTTTCCATTGAGTACAATCTTCAAAAGGAAATCAGCAGTTCCCTTGAGAACCATAGCATGATCGGGAACTCGCTGAAAATGTATGAAAGTACGATTGATGATTACTATCCGACGTTGCTGAAAGACATTTTGACGAAATCTTTTCAAAATTATGGGCAGTATTTTACTGATCAGAGAAGCCATCTTGCCATAACGGGTGAATCTGGCGAGAAGCATTTTAGCAGTATATCGAATGAAGAAGAAAAGGTAATGAGTCTTGTCCCGCCCAAAGATGGGAGAAGAAGCTATGTGATTCGAAACATAGATGCGCGCACCGTACTGTTTGTTTCGAGCTGGATGAAAATGGATGATCAACTGCTTCGATTGGATTACGCCCATGACATAACGAGTCTGATTGACGACCAGAAGTCACTCTCCTTACAGATCTCTTTTTGGGTATTGGTTGGTTTGATGGTCTTTGCGGTAGGCTTGTATGTCTTGATCAGACAAGCCTTGCGTCCACTCGGCCTGTTAAGCAAACAGGCTCAAGGGATTGCAAAAGGAAGCTATCAGCATCGCATAACGGTTCAGCATGCCGATGAGATTGGCCAGCTCGCGGTTGACTTCAATTATATGGCGGAGGCGATCCAATCCAACATGGAGCTTCTGCAGAGGGGCGTAACGGAAAGAGAGGCGTTTATCGCAAGTCTCGCCCATGAATTCAAAACACCGCTTACATCCATCATGGGCTATGCCAGCTTGCTTCAGAATTATCACCTGGAAGAAAAAGACGTCGAGCAGGCCCTGCGTTTCATTCACTCGGAGAGCAAGCGGCTTGACGGTATGTCCAAAAAGCTGTTGGAGCTTTTCCGCCTTGGAAATGGGGAGCCACCGAACAAGCAGCAAGTCGATGTTTCTTCCCTCATGCAGCAGTTGAAAATCATTTCCCAGTTTACGTTAGACAGTAGGGGGCAAATGCTGGAAATAGCGTATTCTGTCTCTACCGTTACTGTCGATCCGGAGCTTTTTTTGGTGTTGTTAAGCAATTTGGTGGAAAATGCCTCCAAAGCGTCTGAAAACGATACAGTCATACGACTTGCTGTTTATGCAGAAGACTCTTTTGTTGTTTTTTGCGTGGAGGACCATGGCTATGGGGTGCCGGAAGAGCATTTGGCGAATGTGTTTCAACCATTTTTTATGCTGGATAGCTCGAGGGATCGAAAAAAGAACGGACACGGTTTAGGGCTGTCTCTGTGCAAGGCGATTACCACGGCACACCATGGAAGTATTTATATGAAAAGCCGATTAAACGGGGGAACATCGGTTTACACAAAGGTTCCAGTACAAACTTCGACGTAACGGTGGAGGCATCTATTGCGAAATTTCAAGAAAATAAAGATAAAGTCCCATGGCTTCATGCTTAGTCTTGTTGTTATCGGTATACTAGGTGCGGCTGCCTTCTTTTCTCCGGCTGCTTTCGGCCCGGCTGTTCTGGATAGCAAAAAGGATGTCATCATGACGGAAGCTTCTCCACCAGCAAACGTGGAAAACGAAGAAACCACTCTGAAGCAAAATGATGAGAAGAATAAAAACTTCTTTGATCCGTTGACAAAGGAACAGGCGGCTCCCTTTATTCGGATAGCAAGAGAAGCGTTCGTAGCGCAAGGCATGGCCCCCCCTGAAACTGGTTATTGGATCAGCAGCACTGTGACAAAAGGTAGAAATGATGTTGAAATATCCTGGTATCCCAATGGCGTTGTTTTTGGCCAAGAGACTAAGATCAAGGAAAAAGTTTACTACGCCTTGTTTTACAACGCTGATGTGGACAAAGGCGTAGGGAAAATGGTTGAACTTGGGGTTATTTGGAATTATGGTGAATCCAATTGGTATGGCGAAAACGTAGAATAAGAAGCAGAGAGTGTAAGGAGATAGAATTGTGAAAAAACTGCCCCATACAAAAATGAAACTGGGATTATGGCTAAGTATTGGAGTGTTGGGCGTGTTAGCCCTCGCTTTGAGCTACTCCCCGACGACATTTGGCTTGGCTGAAATCAATAAAAACAAGGATGTTATCCAAACGGAAACAACAGCGTCAAGCGCTTTACAACCGAAAGAGGATGAAGAGCAGCAGGAAAAGAAGAAAAACGATAATCCGAGACCCACCAAAGAAAGTTCAGTGAGTTTAAGTCTTAATGACTTTAGTAAAGAACAGCGAGAGCCCTTCGTCAAGTTGGCAACTGATGCATTTATCGCCAATCATATCGACCTTCCTGATAGTAATTACGAGCTTGATATTTTCGGTGACATAAGCGAGGAAACAACGACCGCTGAGATATGGTGGCATCCAAAAGTAAAGGCAGGAGCCGAACGACCTTTCAAAGGACTTCAGGAAAGCTATTTTGTCAATTTGACCGATGTGGATTTTGAAAAAGGGACGGGCACAATTAAAAAGATCGAGATTTGTATACGCAGGGACATCGCATCGTTCAAACCAAATACGATGTTCGCCCCATATATTGACCAAGCAAAAAAAGTTTGGAAAGACAAAAATATCAAAATTCCGCAAAGCGGCTACGATCTGGCGGGATGCTTGCTCATAAAACCCATCACGGAGAAAGAGACGATAGCGCTTGTCGATCTTTACTGGTACCCAATATATACGAGAAGCAATAATGTTTATCAAGCTGTTCATGACAAGCTTTATTACGTGCAATTTTCAGATGTTGATTTAAAAAAAGGAACAGGTACAGTTGAGAACGTAGAAACAGACGAAGAAGAAACGAGAATCGTGCAAGAAAAAGCACCAGAGCCGATTATCAGGCGTGTAAAACTGACACCATCACAGGTAGCCCCTTATATCCAGATGGCAAAAGACGCTTTTCAAGCGAAGCAGGTAAAACTTCCTGAAAGTGGCTATTGGATTAGCAGCACGATTTCGTACTACGATGATCAACCGAAACGCCCACCAGAGGTGGATATACGCTGGTATCCCGACGGCGTTGCTGAAGGGACTGATCATGCTTCTACAAAGGATAGGGTTTATATTGCTTCGTTTGATGACGTTGATTTGGACAAAGGAATAGGTGAATTAATGTACCTTGAAGTTAGGAGAAAAGATCCTTCGTAACAAGCTCCTCCTAGCATGTGGACGAAGAACATGGAGAGTCGCGTAAAGCGGCTCTTTTGTTTTGACAAAACCTTGACAACCTCCCGATTAAACCATGACAATCAGCAGCTATTCTATGGATGACGAGTAGAAACACTCGATCCAAAGTAAAAACCTTGGAGGTAGTACGATGAAAAAGTCCAAAACGAAAAAAACGGCTGCATGGTTAAATCTCTCTGTTATGAGCGCATTGACAGTGACAGCCATGTTCTCCCCTGTAGCTGCCAGCGCCGCACCCAACGATACGAAGAATAACGTTGCAGCCGAGGCAACAGAGGAGGAATTTGATCTCTTGAAATTGACAGATCAACAGGCGGCTCCGTTTCTTGCAAAAGCAAAAGAAGCATTCCAAGCGAAAAACATTTCTCTCCCAGAAAGTGGTTACAAGGCTCGGAATTATGGTAGCCAAAAGAGCAATACCTTGACTGTCGTATGGCGATCTGAAACCAACGTAAAGGACAAGGCGTATGTCGCCGAATTTGAGGACATTGATGCAGTGAAAGGAACAGGGACGGTTAAAACGGTAAAGGTTATTAATCGTCCAGGTTCCTTCGAAGAGGAGCTGACAGAAAAACAAGCTGCTCCGTTTATTGAACAAGCAAAAGAGGCTTTGAAAGCAAAAAATATAACTCTGCCAGCGAGCGGGTACAAGATGTTAAGCAGCAGCCGTACTTATGACGATGTGCTGGAAAGCGTTCAAATTACCTGGCGTCCTGATGCGGGGCAAAAGGAAGGAAAATATTACTCTGTGCAATTTGCAGATGTCGATCTGGAGAAAGGAACGGGGATTATCGATGATGTCTATGTAGACAATTATGATGAACTCATTGCTTTGGAAGAGGAGGATGAAAAGGATAAACAGGAGGACATGGAACAAGAAAAGGACCTCTTGAAACTGACAGATAAACAGGCGGCTCCGTTTCTTGCCAAAGCAAAAGAGGCTTTGCAAGCAGAGAAGATTGAACTTCCGAAAAATGGATATAAGGTGACGCATTTCGGAAGCAAGAAAGACAAGACCTTACAGGTTCTATGGAGTGCGGAAGAACAATCGAAAGGGTATGTTGTCCATTTTGTTGATGTCGATGTCGAGAAAGGCACAGCGACAGTAAAAAATGCAAAAGTGATCAATGAGCTTGGCGTCGTTATGAGAGATCTTCCACAAGAACAAGCTTCCCCTTTTATTGCAAAAGCAAAAGAGGCTATGAAAGCGAAAAATTTTACCCCATCTGAAAGTGCATACGAAATTTCCGCGACGGGTGTAACAGATGACGATGTTTTGCAATATATTGACGTTTACTGGTATCCAAATGGAAATCCGTCTGCGAAATATAAGGTGCACTTTACCAACGTCAATTTGGAGAAAGGAACAGGCACAGTGGAAGATGTTGTTGAATATAAGCGCTAATTGAAGAACCCAGCCGTTTCCCTGTAAGCTTCAGGGAAGCGGCTTCTTAATCAGGTTGCGCTTTTCAAATGAAAGGAGTCTTCTCGTTTTTTTCAAATGTGTTGATGCTCCCAATACAACGTCCCATTCTTTCGTACCACAGGCACTGCATCGATACCGTTGACGTTTTACTGGTATCTCAACGACTTCATTATTGATAAAATCTTTGTATATTTGGAGTTTATTATCAGATTTGTGAAAGTTCCCATTTCCACAATGAAAGCAAATGATAGGGGCAACAATTGTAAAATTGCATTCGTTGACTATTATTCTCACCTTCCGAGATGTGTCGCACAAAGTTGTAGTAGAATAGATAAAAAAGAATAAAAAACAAATAAATTTTATTAGCACGACTCATTTTAACAACGAAATATTGGTTAGTAAACTGCCCAGTTATGGAATAGCAAAGCCTAGACTAGCGGGACAATGTTCGATGTGATTGATCATAAAAAATTGCCGGTTTTCCCTCTCATAGGTGTGACCGGCATACTTAACTAAAGTTGAGAGCATTCTGGTCTATTTCCGCAAAGCAAACAAGGTCAAAAAGCTGACAGCCTCCCGCAGCTCTACGCTTAATCGGCCCGCGATATCTGGCGTAATGCCCTCTTTGTATACCGGCTCTTCGCCCAGCAGTGTGAAGCCATTTTCGCTCGCCAACTGCTTGGCTTCCCAGGGCATCATCGTATTTTGGATCGTCGTCTCTTCATATAGTCTGCGATAGCTATGTGCTCGTGGACCAGCTGTAGGACCGAGGATACCCAAGACGAGAATTCCTCCGGGTGCGAGCACGCGGTGAAGCTCCAAGAGTGCCTTGAGCGGAGATGGTGTGAACTCTACTACGTTAATCGAGAGCACACCAGAGAATGAATCATTGGCAAAAGGAAGCTCGCTGATGTCTCCTGTCTGAAAATGAACAGAGCCTGGCAAGGAAATGACCCGGTCATGAGCAAGACGAATCATTTCCCCGGCAATGTCGATGCCCTCCACTTGATAGCCGTGCTCTGCAAGCTTGCAGCTGGCATAGCCGTCCCCACAGCCTGCATCGAGGACAGGTCCAGAGCCGACAGGTACATGCTTCATAAAAAAGGGAAGGATGGTGCTGCGGCTCCCTTTTTCCCACATGTGCTCACTTCTTTTTCGCCAGTCTTCTGCAAATTGATCCCATTGCTTGGCTGCTTGTTCCGTCCATTGGCTCATTATTGCTCACGCCTTTCTCTTCGATTGAACGATACCGTTATGAAGAAAAACTCCGGTCAAGGCGGCCGGAGCTTTTCATGGAAGTTGTTTTACTTCAAAGGATCATGGTTTAGGGACATGCGGGACCAAATCAGCAATTTTTTTACTCTTTAGCGTATGCATCATTTGCTGCTCGGCGTCAGCCACAACCTGTTGAATCAGACAGGCACTATCATGATGGAAGCTGCATTCAAACAAGGAGGTTGTCCCTTCAATGGCTTGGATAACATCCAGAAACGATATATCATCCTGATTGCGTTTGAGCTTGTATCCGCCATTTGCTCCAGAGACCGAGTGGATCAACCCAGCTTTGACCAGTTTGGTCAGCATTTTGGATAGGTACGTTTGTGAAACGCCCAGCTTTTCTGCCAAAAGCTGAACACTAACGGGTTTATCAGGGGCTTCTGCTACCAGATAGAGCATCGCATGGAGGGCATAGTCTGTTGCCTGTGAATACTTCATAAGACACCTCAATCATGGACTTAATACATCCATCATAAAGTGAATGGGGAGCATGAGCAAGGGGAAGAGTGATTCGCGCTGTCATCCTGCACTTTTGATGCCCATTTTTGGATGGTGCAACTTGACACAAAAATTCTTTAAGGGATATTATAGATACGATAAGTCTACGAATGAGTTATTTGAAATGATCAAAGTACAGGGAGTTATTTTTTGTCTCTATTAAGGATATTAGAGGTCTCCAATGGTCATTTTGATTAACTGTTCAACATAAAAAGGGAGGAAATTAAAATGAGCATTTGCCACACGACAGATACTACGTTTCAACATGATGTAAAAAGCGAGGGCTATACTCTCGTCAATTTTTGGGCACCTTGGTGCGGTCCATGCCGCTTTTTTGGGCCGATACTCGAATCGTTTGACGGGGAGCATAGCAGCGAAGTGCGAGTCCTAAAGGTCAATGTCGATGAACAAACCGAGATTGCTAATCAATATGGCATTATGAGTTTGCCAACGACCATTCTGCTCAAAAACGGGGAATTGATTGACAAAGTCGTAGGAGCTGCCCCTCTAGCGGAACTGAAACAATTTGTTTTCAAACATAGGTAGTGGGAAAACGCAGGTAAGCCATCGGTCAACTTGATCGGTGGCTTTTTGGTATCCAGTGGTTACTCGCATGCGTACTTTAATAAATAAAAGCGTTTGAGCGTTTTCGCGTTGTTCCGTGTTCTTGCAAGGGGAAGCGCTTCCAATGTACTCTCAAGATAACGACAAAATAATCCCAATTCACAAAATAATGTCAATAATTGAACAAGAAAGCGGAGGGGTAGGTAATGAGCAATACCGATTTTTTCCCGATTCAGGACTGGGACTACCTGGAGTTTTATACAGGGAACGCCAAGCAAGCCATGCACTATTTCACAAAAGCGTTTGGATTTGAAGCAGTAGCCTATGCGGGCTTGGAGACAGGCTCTCGGGAAAAGGTTTCCTACGTTTTGAAGCAGAAGCATATGACGTTCGTGATCAGCGGGGCGCTTACGCCTGACAGCCCGATCGCGGATTTTGTGAAAAAGCATGGGGATGGCGTCAAAGACGTTGCCCTGCGCGTAGAGGATTGTGAACAGGCTTACCGGGAGGCCGTTTCTCGCGGAGCCATTCCGATCATGGAACCAACTGAGTATACCGATGAATTCGGGACGGTCAAAAAAGCGATTATCGGTACGTACGGCGAAAACATTCATTCCTTTATTGAACGTAAAAATTACAACGGACCATTCTTCCCGGGCTATAAAGCTTACCAATCTCCAGTCAAAGGAGAGGGTACAGGTATCATCGGCATCGACCACATCGTCGGTAACGTCGAGGTCATGGATGAGTGGGTAGAATATTACCAAAAGGTCATGGGCTTTACAGCTGTACAAAATTTCAGTGAGGACGACATCTCGACGGAGTATTCTGCGCTCATGTCCAAAGTGATGCAAAGTGGAACCGGACGCATTAAGTTCCCGATTAATGAGCCGGCAGAAGGACGCCGCAAGTCGCAGATTCAGGAGTTTTTGGAGTTCTACAAAGGGCCAGGCGTACAGCATATTGCCATCCTGACCAACGATATCATAGACACTGTATCGAAGCTGCGTAATAACGGTGTAGATTTCCTCATGGTGCCAGATGCGTACTACGAAGATTTGAAAGAGCGTGTAGGGGAAATTGATGAAGACATTGAGGCGCTGAGAAAGCTGGGGGTCTTGGTCGACAGAGACGACGAAGGCTATCTCTTGCAGTTGTTCAGCAAGCCGATTGTGGACCGTCCGACGCTGTTCATCGAAATTATCCAGCGTAAAGGAGCGCGCGGCTTCGGGAATGGCAACTTCAAGGCACTGTTCGAGGCATTGGAGCGCGAGCAGGAGCGCAGAGGTAACCTGTAATTCATTGAGGTAACGAGTACGACAAGACCATCTCAGGCTGAAAACGCTGAAGGGATGGTCTTTTTTTGTTCGCGAAGCAGAAAAAATAAAATCTCATGAACCATTTCACCGCCTCTATCATCTATACTAATAGGAACCAAAAAAGGATATAAAAGGAGGTTTATGCAATGTGAGCATCAAGAGGGAAGTTCAGCAGGACATTCAGCTAGCCCAGGACGGCAGCGCAGAAGCTTTTGCCAGAGTCATTCAATTGTACGAGCGTACCTTGTATGGCTTGGCACGAACCTATGTCGGGCGGGACGAGGATTGTGCCGATGTGGTGCAGGATACGGTAATGAAAGCATTCAGAGCCATTCGAACGCTGCGAGAGCCTGCTTATTTCAAAACATGGATGATCCAAATTCTCATAAACGAATGCAAACAGTGGCAGCGAAAAAAGAAACGAAGTCCAACCGTAGAGCTGTCTCCGCTGCAAATCGAGGAGAAAGCGGTACAGGCTCCCTACGAAGCCATTGAACTAACAGAGGCAGTATGGAAGCTGGAGCATGAGCTGCGCATCGTCGTGTGGCTTCACTATTACGAGGATTTGCCGATTAAAGAAGTTGCCATGCGAGTAGGTGTCCCGGAAGGCACAGTGAAATCCCGGCTGCACCGGGCTCGTGTGCTGCTTGCAGAAGAGCTGGAATCCTCCCAGGAAAGGAATGTGGACGATGACCCGACTTTCATGCGGAAGCTGAGTCTGGATGACTTGGTTCCGCTATCAGCCGCATAAGTACACAGATGTCCAAAAGAGAGAGAAAGGGCCGAAATTGCGATGATTCATCGATTGGAACCAAAAGATTATGCAAAAATCAGGAGGTTGCTGTCACCTGATAACGTGAACAATTTGACCATCCATTCGATTATCAATGGGACAAATCGAGGAGCGATTTACGTAGATGATGTGGAGCAGCCCCGGACAGCATTGGTCGATCAAACCGGCGTGATCAGTATTTTCGTGGGGGATGCTGCCAATGAAGCGTTCACAGCGAATCTGGGTGCCTTTATCGAGGGGGAATTGCGCACATATACGACCGAATCATGCGGGGGCACTCATTTTCTGGCAGTTGTCCCAGATGAAGCGTGGGAAAAAGCAGTAACCAAAGCTATCCCGCATCGAGAGATTGAAACGGATTGGGAGTATTACTACCAGTTCAATCCCGAGCAATTCCAGGCGCGAAAGATCAGCTATCGCCCTCTGCCTGAAGGATACACGTTGAAAAGAATCGATGCAGGTGTCATTGAAAACGATCCTGACAACATCTTGATCGAGATTGTGGAGGAATTCTATCATTCGGTGGATGATTTTTTGCAGTGGGGCGTAGGGTTCTGTGTATGTAAAGGAAATACGATTGTGAGTGCTTGCCTGTCTTGCTGTGTCCATGAGCGTGACCATGAAATTAGCGTGGAAACGTATGAGGAAGCCGACATGAACAAAGGCTTTGCTACACTTGCTTGCGCAGCGTACCTGGAGCATTGCATGGAACATGGACTGACACCGCACTGGACCACGCTGGAAACGAATGACGAGTCAGTACGTCTGGGGACAAAGCTAGGATTTGAGCCAAAGAAAAAGTGTAAAATCTTGGAGTTTGAATATTAAAATGATACGGGTATCCATGGGTTGTCGAAATCACTTCGGCAACCTTTTTTACTACGAAAGGAAGAGAAGCAAAAGGGAAATACGATGTGAAGAGTGAATATTTTGATTAGTTATAGAAACGAGATTGAACCATCGGGCAGCGATTGAGAGGGATAAAACAATGAATCTGGCATTAATGGTTCCGCTGACGGAGCGGACGGCTGTTTTGATTGTGGTGGCCTTGCTGTTTACGCGTGTACGTGCATTCCGCAGCATATTGAACCAGCAAGCAACGTGGCGGGAAAAAGCACTGATGGTCGTCATTTTTTCTGCTATTTCCATACTGGGTACATACAATGGCATCTGGTATCAGGATGCGATTGCGAATTCACGCGTGATCGGGACTGTCGTGGCAGGCTTGCTTGCTGGTCCATGGGTAGGGTTGATGACAGGACTGATTGCGGGAATCCATCGCTATTCATTGGGGGGCTTTACAGACTTGGCATGTGCCATCTCGACCATAGGCGAGGGCTTGTTTGCGGGATTAATCTATCAGTTCCTCCGTAACCGCAGCAAAAAAATCGGGTGGACGACAGCACTCTTCGTTGGTTTCTTGGCGGAGTGGCTGCAAATGGGAATTGTTCTGCTCATCGCACGTCCTTACGCTGACGCTTTGGCATTGGTTCAGGCCATTAGTGTACCGATGTCAGTCGTCAACTCGGTTGGAATTGCTATTTTGATCATTATTATTGATTTAGCCAAAAAGGAAGAGGATCGGATTGGGGCGCTCCAAGCTCAGCGAACGCTGCAAGTAGCGGATAAAACACTATCTTACTTGCGTCAAGGGCTGACCTATGATTCTGCCCAAAAGGTAGCGGAGGAAATATTGCGGACGACGCGTGTAGCAGCGGTAGCGATTACCGATACGCGCTCTGTACTTGCGCATGTTGGCGCGGGCTCGTCCCATCATGTAGTAGGAGAAGGCATAACGACCAAGGCGACCCGTGAAGTTTTATCGACCAAAGAGGTAAAGATTGCCCAGACCAAGGAAGAGATTGGATGCAGAGAGACGAATTGTTCCTTGCGCTATGCGATCCTTGTCCCCCTGATGCGAAGACGTGAAGTGGCGGGCGTGCTCAAGCTGTATCAGGATCGCTCTCGCAAACTGTCGGCTGTAGACTTGGAACTCGTACGCGGATTGGGGAACCTGATATCGAGTCAGCTCGAACTGGCTGAGCTCGAGAAGCAGTCCCGCCTGCTGGCAGATGCAGAAATCAAAGCCTTGCATGCCCAGATCAATCCGCATTTCTTGTTTAATGCGCTCAATACGATCGTTTCGTTTATTCGCTTCCGTCCCGAACAGGCCCGTGAGCTGCTGATTCATTTGGGGGAGTACTTCCGTCGTAATTTGCATGACTCTGGCGGATATGTCAGTCTGGCGCGTGAGCTGGAGCATATCGAAGCGTATTTGGCCATCGAACGTGCGAGGTTCGGGGACAAGCTCCATGTAGAGTACGACATCGAGGATGGTGTAGAGCGGTTTACCGTACCAGGTCTGATTTTGCAGCCGCTGGTAGAGAATGCGGTCAAGCACGGGCTGCTGCCTAAGCGCGAAGGGGGAACCGTAGTGATTCGTGCGCGCCGCAAAGAAAAGCAAATCGTCGAATTGACAGTGGCAGATAATGGAGTGGGAATGAATGTGGACCCATTCGAGCCAGCCCTAGATGAGAAGAGTGCAGGGCGGCAATTATCTGGAATCGGTCTTGCCAATGTAAAAAGCCGTCTCCAGTCAATCTACGGAGAACCGTATGGAATCGTGATCGAAAGCAAAAGCGGGAGCGGGACAACATGCACCATACAATTACCGATAGGGGTGAACGTCAGTGCTCAAAGTGTTCATCGTCGATGATGAGACGCCTGCCAGAGAAGAACTGCGGTACTTGCTGGAGCAGTTTTCGGAAGTGTCCGTAGTCGGAGAGGCAGGCAGTGGGGAAGAGGCGTTGGAAGCGGTGCTTCAGACAGAGCCGGATGCGGTCTTTTTGGACATCCATTTGCAGGACAGGGATGGCGTAGATGTGGGGCAGGAGCTTCTGGAATCCATGGTCAATCCACCTGTCATCATCTTTGCAAGTGCGTATGAATTTCATGCGGTTCGAGCATTTGAGGCCGAAGCCGTTGATTATATCGTCAAGCCGTTCAGCGAAGTGCGTCTGGAAAAGACGATGAATCGGGTACGAAAAATGAGGCGGAAAAGTGAGCCTGCATTGGAAGCGTCACCGCTACTGGAGGAAAGGCTACAATCCCTTCTGCAAAATGTGCTGGTCGATACTCAGCCGCGTCGTGTCCCGGTAGAAAAAAACGGCAAGATCATGCTGATTGATCCAAACGAAATCGTCTATGCCACCTTGGAAGGAAGGTATGCGAGCATCTACACAGCAGGTGAGCAATATGCGACCACGTTTACGTTGCAGGAGCTGGAGAGCAGGCTCTCACGCCAGCAGTTCTTTCGGACGCATCGCGCTTTTATCGTCAATTTATCTAAAACGGCTGAGCTTGTCCCTTGGTTCAAAGGCTCAATTCATCTAGTCATGCAAGATCACCGCAAAACAGAAGTGCCTGTTAGCCGCAATGTCGTGAAGGAATTGAAGAAACGATTGGGATTTTAAAGCAAACAGACCAATCCTGTGTCCCGTTTGGGGGAAGGATTGGTCTGCTTTTTTCTGACAGCTTACATGGGATATTCATCGTTTTTCTTACGTGTCACCATGATCCCGCCCAATACGATCAGGATCAAGCCGAGGATGCCGCCTACTTGGGTAGACGCCAGATTCGCGATCAAAAATACGATAGCAAGAACGGTGAGGATGCCAATGGGGATCAAGAGAGCAGGTTTGCGATTGCCGAATATGTACAGCTCGGTAAGCCCCACGGCAGGACCAATCAGGAAGAAGGGCCACGTCGTGCTCATATCCCCCTGAAAAAATAGCTGGCTGAAAAAGAAGAGTGGGGCATAAACGAGCAAGATCCCGCCCGGTACGAGCAATCCAGCGCGATTCGGCTTTGGGTTCATAAAAAAGAAAATATGAAACCCGATTCCCGGGATGAGAAGGAAGACTGGCCATAGCAAGTCCATTGCGAGCGGTACGTTCAGGTAGGTAGCCAGAACAAAAATCGCTCCGATTCCGATAATGATGTAACCCGCGATACGTCGCATGTGCGTATTCTCCTTTTTGATTTCCATACCAATTTATGTATAACTTTAACATATTGTGGCGGAGATTGGATCAGACTCAGGGCGGAGACTTCCTACGTCCCAAAATTGAACGCGCTTACACTCAAACGAGGATGGTGCAGCTTGTGCATGTTTTTGTACGGTTCAACCATTTTTTATGTTGGCAAGTTGTCCGATGTGATACGTTTTTCTAAGGTTCATTGCCTGAATATTTGATAAATAGAAGGAGGCGACTCGGATGAAGAAGTGGTTTCTGTCCCTCTTGATTTGGGGCGGGATAGCCGCATTGGGTGCTGTCGGATTCGGGATGATAGCGCTGTGGCAAGGGGAATCAGTCAACTCGTTCTGGCTACTGACAGCCGCATTTTGCACTTATGCTGTAGCTTATCGTTTTTACAGCAAATTCATAGCCAAAAAACTAATGGCGCTCGATGACAATCGCGCTACTCCGGCAGAAGTGAACAACGACGGCAAAGACTTCGTGCCAACGAACAAATGGGTGTTGTTTGGGCACCATTTCGCTGCGATTGCAGGAGCAGGCCCGCTCGTAGGTCCTACGCTGGCTGCGCAAATGGGATATTTGCCGGGAACGATCTGGATTATCGTCGGGGTCGTGATCGGTGGGGCGGTACAGGACTTTATCATTCTGTTCGGATCGATGCGTCGCAATGGAAAGTCTCTCGGTCAGATTGCCAAGGAAGAGATCGGTCCTGTTGGCGGAGCACTCGCTTTGATTGGGATTATTGCCATTATGATTATCCTGATTGCTGTTTTGGCCATGGTTGTAGTTAACGCTCTTGCTGAATCACCGTGGGCTACCTTCACGATATTCATGACGCTGCCTATCGCGATATTGATGGGATTGTATATGCGCTATATACGACCCGGGCAGGTATTGGAAGGCTCGATTATCGGGCTTGCCTTTTTGTTCTTCTCCCTCTGGCTCGGTCAAATCGTTGCTGCATCGCCAACATGGGGACCAGCCTTTACGTTCTCTAAGGTACAGCTTGCCTGGATGATTATTGTGTACGGCTTTATTGCCTCGGTTCTGCCTGTATGGCTGCTGTTGGCACCGCGTGATTACCTCAGCTCGTTTTTGAAAGTAGGGACGATTGCGGTATTGGCGGTGGGAATCGTGCTGACACTGCCGCCGCTGCAAATGCCAGCACTGACGAAGTTCATCGATGGAACTGGCCCTGTTTTTGCAGGAAATCTGTTCCCCTTCTTGTTTATTACCATCGCGTGCGGAGCTGTATCGGGATTCCATTCTCTTGTATCATCCGGAACGACGCCGAAGATGATCGCGAAGGAATCGCATGCGCCATTGATCGGTTATGGCGGAATGCTGATGGAGTCTGGCGTCGCGGTTATGGCCATGATTGCAGCATGCGTGCTGACTCCTGGTGTCTATTTTGCGATCAACTCACCTGCCGCAGCAATTGGCGTAGATGTGGTCCAGGTTGCGACGACGATAACGGGCTGGGGCTATACCGTAACCCCTGACCACTTAACAACGCTCGCCAACGACATTCAAGAAAAGACGATCCTTTCCCGGACGGGCGGAGCGCCGTCACTAGCAATCGGGATGGCGACAATTTTCTCGGGTGTATTGGGTGGCAAGGCATTAATGGCGTTCTGGTATCACTTTGCGATCTTGTTTGAGGCCGTCTTTATTTTGACGACGATCGATGCGGGAACACGTGTCGGACGATTTATGGTACAAGACATGCTCGGCAACGTTATTCCGAAAATGAAGGAAGTCAACTGGCTGCCAGGTAATCTGATTGGTTCAGGGATCATTACCATCGGATGGGGATACTTCCTGCTCCAAGGTGTCATGGACCCGTTGGGAGGCATTTACACCCTGTGGCCGCTCTTTGGTATCGCCAACCAGATGCTCGCCGCGATTGCATTTACGGTGGGAACGACGATTATTTTCAAAATGGGCAAAGCGGCCTACTCATGGATTACGCTTGTACCAATGGCTTGGCTGACGACAGCTACGCTGACAGCGGGGTGGCAAAAGCTGTTCCATCCTGATCCGAAAATCGGGTTCCTCTCGCATGCAGAAGCATTCCAAAAGGCACTGGATGCCGGTACACTGCCAAACGGAGTAAAAACAGTGGAAGCTGCACAAAAAATGATCTTCAACGACCAGATCGATGCTGTGGTATGTGCAATCTTCATGGTCATTACGATTGGGATCATTCTCGACGGTGCGCGGGTATGGATCAATATTCTCCGCGGCAAGCACTATCCGCTGCAGGAGTCGCCGTACATCAAGTCCAAAGGAAATGTATTTGATGGGAAAGGACATCACGTAGCATGAGGCGCAAGCTAAGAACCATGCGAAAGGCAATGCGCAAAGTGAGCTCTGCTATTAAAACGATTTTCGGAATGCCCGACTATGATCGCTATCTCGCCCATTGGTACGAGACGCATGGGGCACCGGGTATCTTTCCGATGACAGAGCGTGAGTACTACATGTACGCATTGACCGAACGATTTGAAAAAGGCGGCGTAACGCGCTGCTGCTAAAGTGGTCATGTATAAAAGGGTGTCTCCCGGTCAGAAAATGACGAGGGAGACACCCTTTTTCGAGCTGGGTGCAGCAACGACATTTCAGGCACACTCCCCATGGCTAACGTGTGGTGTAACAGCAGGTAAAGTATGGTACACTAAATCATATAGCATGGCCGTTTTTAAACACGAGCTGTCTCATCATAGTCAAATAAAGCGTCGAAGCCTCTCTTTCTAGTAGAAAAGGGCGTGCTTTGCGAAAAAATAAGTCAAGTTTTAGGTGGCGATACGTGTGCAAGCATCAACACTGGCGGCTCTCAAGGAGCTCGCTTTGCAATGCGCCCGTTCAGCGGGTGAGCTGAGTCTGAAGCGAATGAAGGAGCCTTTTACCGTCGAGTATAAAACATCAGCCTCCGATCTTGTTACAGCCGTAGATAAAGAAGTGGAGAATCACGTCATTCAGATGATTCTTGAACGCTTCCCTGATCACGGCATTCTTGGAGAAGAGAGTGCACATGCGGAGGATTACAAGCAGTATGACACGCTTTGGGTCATCGACCCGATTGATGGCACGACCAATTTTGTTCATCAGCAAATCAATTTTTCCGTTTCCATTGCCGTCTACCATAAGGGAGAGGGAATGGTCGGAGCGGTTTACGATCCTTCCAGAGACGAGTTGTTTTATGCGGTAAAAGGGGAAGGGGCTTTTCTTAATGATCGTCCCTTGCAGGTGAATCGAGCAGTGAGCCTGGAACAGGCTTTGTTATGCACGAGCGTATTTTGGAACAAGCGTGCTGAGCAGATCGGCGTCGACTTGATCGTGAAAAAGCTTGCCGGGAAGGTTCGCGGAATGCGTCTCTTAGGAAGCGCCGCTTTGGAGATGGCATATGTGGCTGCTGGAAGACTGGATGGCTACGTCAGTATGCAGCTCAATGCGTGGGATTTTGGGGCAGCTCGCATTATTGTAGAAGAAGCGGGCGGCCGGGTGACGACCATGATGGGGACACCGCTGCCATACGACCAAAAAAGCAGCGTAATGGCTTGCAACCCGACATTTTATGAGGAGCTTCAGCATTACCTGAAATCCGAACAGACCGATACCGATGTGCCTTCACAAAATTAAGTGTCACCAGAACCCGCTGGACCTGCGCATCCAGTGGGTTTTCTTTTGCTGTGCAGATTGGGTTTTCGTTTGGATGTCGGTTGCATATGCTATAAAAGCATAGCCGGAAGACGAGCAGCGACTGTATTTGTTGCGAAGTCGGCTTGTCCGAATAAGGGGGGATAACCCATGACCCTGATTGAGGAAAGTGTAGAGCTGATCCTACAACATCAAGCGAGCACCGGGGCGTATCTCGCTTCACGGGCATTTGTCCACTATCAGTATGCGTGGCTCCGCGATGGCACATTTACGGCCTACGCGATGAACCGTACCGGCAACCATGAGAGTGCCCGCAAGTTTTACCAATGGTGCGATGATGTGATCCGTAAGCATGAGGCAAAGGCTAGAGCAGCCATTACGGCAGTAAAAACAGGATTAGACAACGATAAGGCGGGAAACGACCGCTTTTTGCATACGCGCTATACAGTGGACGGAGAAGAAGTGGCAGGCGAATGGGGCAGCTATCAACTCGATGGCTACGGGACATGGCTGTGGGGGCTGGCTGAGCATGTGCGGATGAGTGGGGAGTATGACTTGATTCATGAGCTGAAGCCATCTATTGAACTGACGATTGACTATGTAGTGGCGTGCTGGCAGCTCCCTAACTTTGATTGCTGGGAAGAGGGGGGAGACCGAATCCACCCAGTGACGCTAGGGGCCATTTATGCCGGGATTAAGGCGATGGAGCCTTATTTGCCCGACCGAGCTTCTGAACTCGCTCAAGAAGGAGAGACCATTCGCCAATTCATACGCGAGCATGGCACAGCCAACGGACGATTGATAAAATCCGTTGGGGATCATTCTGTAGATGCAAGTCTACTCTGGCTGGCACTCCCGTATGGGGTCGTCGACGTGGATGATACGCTTATGATCCGAACTGTGCAGGTCATAGAAGAAGAGCTGCTCGCAGGATACGGAGTACATCGCTACCCGGCCGATACGTATTACGGCGGGGGACAGTGGCTGCTGTTATCCGCATGGTTGGGCTGGTATTACGTGAAAACGGGCAGGCGTGAGGAAGCCGAAAAGATAGCAGCGTGGATTGTTTCCCAGCGGCAAGCGAGCGGACTGCCTGAACAAGTACAGGAGCATTTGCTTTCACCGTCTCATTATGAGTCGTGGGTGGAGAGGGCAGGTCAGCCCGCTGTGCCGCTCCTTTGGTCGCATGCGATGTTTCTCGTGCTGGCGGCAGAGCTCGGCATTCCGTACTAGCCAGGAAGAGGGTCTTCCTGGTTTTTCTTATTGCTGACATCAATTGACACCATTTGATGCTATGCTCAGCTCAGGACTCTGTTGGAATACTCGCAAGCAGCTTGGCTATCACAGACAGGGTTTCTTTTGCAAATGGCTTGTCCGTGAAGGAGGGGAGAGCTTCATAGGACAAAATCAGAGCAACCGCTTCCTCTGTCGTGAGGGCAAGGGGCGCTTGCAAGGGAGCGCCTGCCTCGCTGAGCATAGAGACAGTCTGTGATTTGCACTTTGAGGATGCCTGCGCACAAATGAGATGCCCGGTTCTGTTTCTCCGGAGGAGACTGAGTCAAAGCTCGATGTGAAGCTCTCTCTGATCCAAATGGTTACGAGACATCCGCAAAGCAAAACGGTAGTCATTCCAAGCTCCAAGCATATTGATTCCGATCGATACGCCTATAGCGACAAGCATGGAAATACTGGCGTTTCTAAAAGGGTTGGTGTTTGAATGTGCTTCTGGATAACCGAGGCTTCATCGTTGCGAGCAGGACACCGACAAGCGTCACAACGCCACCAGCCATCGTCACAAGCGTAGGACCTTCACCCAGCCACACCCAAGCAATCAGAAAAGCGAGCACTGGCGTCATGTAAAGGGAGGTAGTAGCCTCCGATGTTCCAACGACAGAAGTCACATAGGCGAGGGACAAATAAGCAACAACACTAGGGAAAATGCCCAAATACACAACACTGAGTGTCACATCCCAAGGCGCTTGAGCTATCGCTGTGCCAAGTCCGGGCAGAAAGAAGAGCATGCAGAAGGTACCTGCCCATAAGGTGTAGGCGGTAAACGCAAGAACGCCGTATTTTTCTACGAATGGCTTCTGAAACGCAAAGTAAATGCTTTCGCTACTGGCTGCCAATAAAATCAAGAATATTCCGTCTGTTATTTGGAGGGTCTCTCCTGTGCCAATCGTACAGATGGCGACTCCTAGAAAACTGATCAGTGCACCGAACCAGCCTCTCACACCGAAATGCTCCCGGAAGAATAGGAGAGCGAGGAGAGCCGAAAAGATCGGCGTCGTCGTGACCAAAAGGCTGGCTACACCTGCACTTACGCTCATCTCCCCGTAGTTGAGCGCTGTATGGTAAACGGCGAAACCCAAGCCCCCAAGCATAAGGATAGCTGGGACATCCTTTAACTCCGGCAGACGGATACGGAAAAAGAGTGCGAGTATCCCAAGAAAAAGAGAGCCGATAAGAAAGCGAAGCAGCGAGAGATACTCCGGCGAGTAGGCTTGCAGCCCAACGCGAATACCGGCAAAGGCCGAGGCCCATAACAAGATGCTGATGGCATGTGCAGCGAAAATACGACTTCTGACATGATGAAACAAGATAACTTCCCTCCTTTGTATGAAAAACCAACCAGCTATTCACTGCTTCTTCTTTCTTTTTCATGGTAATCAAGAAGTGGTAAAATATCTGCAACCACTTGGCTATCAAAAAAACCAACCACTTTTACCTATAAAGATGAGGAAGACGAAGGGGATCGATCAGGTTGCACAGAGAGAAGCGCTTGCCGAAATATCGGAAAATTATTGATTTTATCAAAGGAAAAATTTCGACAGGAGAATGGCCGATTGGCAGCAAAATCCCCAGCCAACGCGACTTGGCACAATCGTTCGAAGTCAATCGGAGCACGGTCATTGCGGCATTGGAGGAGCTAACAGCAGACGGGTTGATCGAGGGAAAGCTGGGGATGGGCACTGTCGTTGTCAATAATACCTGGACGCTGTTGGCTACGACACCACCTCCGGATTGGAGTGAGTATGTCCGATCTGGATTGCACAAGCCAAGCATGACGGCGGTTCAAGAAATCAATAAGCGTGAATTCCAGGCAGACCTGATTCAGCTGAGCAAAGGAGAGCTCTCCCCTGACATGTTTCCAGTCGATACGATGAAGCAAGTCATGGAGCGGGTAACGAGGAACCTTAGCGGATTTGGATATGAAGAGCCGAGAGGGTACCTTCCCCTGCGCCAAGCGGTCAGTGATTATGTCGGACGACAAGGAATTACAGCTTCGCCGTCTTCTGTCTTAATCGTGTCTGGTGCCTTGCAGGCGCTCCAGCTCATTTCGGTCGGGTTATTGCATCGAGGTTCAACTGTGTTTTTGGAACAGCCTTCGTATCTCAATTCCTTGCATGTGTTCCAGTCGGCGGGGATGGAGCTTGCGGGGTTGCCGATGGATCGTCAGGGGATGATTGCACAGGCGATCTATGCGAGGCGAAAACAGGAGCATGGTGCGATTCTATACACCAATCCTTGCTTTCATAATCCAACAGGCATCCTGATGACAGAAAAACGCCGGCTGGAGCTGCTGCGGGTATGTGAAGAAGAGCGTCTGCCGATTATCGAGGATGACATTTACCGCGAGCTGTGGACGAAAGAGCCTCCGCCGCTGCCGCTCAAAGCAAGAGATAAACACGGACATGTCCTGTACATCGGGAGCCTGTCCAAGACACTGACCCCCGGCTTGCGGATTGGATGGGTAGTGGGGCCTGAGCCAGTTATCGAACGCCTGGCCGATATCAAGATGCAGACGGATTACGGTGTCAGCTCTCTATCGCAACGTGTGGCGGAGGAGTGGCTGGCGAGTGGCTTGTATGAGAGGCATATGCACAAGGTCAGAGAGCAGCTCATTACAAGACGAGCGGCTGCCATCCGGGCACTTACGAAGCACATGAGTGAGCTCGCGACGTGGGAAGTACCTGACGGAGGATATTTCATCTGGCTGAAAATGAATGGAAAGCTCTCGACGATGGAGCTCTTTACAGCAGCCAAACGCCAGGGCATTCTGCTGAATCCGGGCAACATTTACGGGGAGACGCAAGAAGGGTATGTGCGGCTCTCGTATGGGTACGCTTCGATCGCCGATTTTGAATCTGGCATTGAGAGGCTTGGTCAAATCGTCCGCGATCATAGATAAAAGAAGAGGAAAGGTGGAGGCGGTAAACAATGGAGTATATAGAGATCACGAAAAAGAATTATAGAAACGGAGCACATATGCTGTGCATTAGGTGCAAAACAATACGAACATTCAGTAGCTGAGAAGAAGAAGTGGCTGACAGAGCGAATGGATGAAGGTTTGGTTTTTTATCGCTTGGATGAGCGAGCAAAAGTGTTTATTGAGTACTTGCCTGCGGAAATGGCATGGGTTCCAATTGAAGCGCCCAATTATATGTATATTAACTGTTTGTGGGTCTCTGGCAGATATAAAGAGAACGGGCATGCGAAGCAATTGTTGCATCATTGCAAGGAAGATGCCAACAAACGTGGTATGGACGGAATCGTTCATATCGTAGGGAAGAACAAGTACCCGTATTTGAGTGAGAGACGCTTTTTTGAACATATGGGATTTGAGCTGACAGACCAAGCAGAACCATATTTTCAATTAGTGGCATGGAAATGGAATGAACAAGCTGCTATGCCGTCCTTTAAGAAAACAGAAACGACTTCTTCAAAGGAGAAGGGCGTCACCATTTATTACACCGCGCAGTGTCCATTTGCTGTTGGTATTTTGGAAGAGTTAAGAAAAGTAGCGGAAGCGAAAGGTGTCCCCTTTCATGCTTACAGGCTAACAACGAGGGAAGCGGCACAGAACGCGCCTGTCATATGGACGACCTTTGGCTTGTTTTATCAAGGTGAATTTATTACCCATGAAATCATGAGCGCCAACAAATTTGAAAAATGGCTAACAGAGCTTCTCACACACCAAAAGCCCCGCCAACCCTAATAGGCGAGGGCTTTGTGCGTATGTGGCTACTTGCTCGTTGGCGTGAAATCCATGCCTTTTACATATTGCTGGCTGTGAACGGCGAACTCTGCCGTGAGTGGGGAGATCGACTGCCAGTTGCGCACTGCGAGCACCACTTCCCTTGTAATCGGAGGAGAAAGAGGGATCGCTACGACCTTGGGGATGACAGGTGGCATGTACAGCTCAGGCATGATGGTGACGCCGATATACTCCTGCACCATGGTCAAAATCGTATACACCTCACGCACTTCAAACGTAACTGTTGGGGTGATGTGATTCTCCTGCAGCATTTTTCGGATGCAGCCATCCTTTGGCATGCATTCGGTACTAGCCAGGAAGATGGTCTTCCTGGTTTTTCTTATTGCTGACAACGATTGATACCATTAGTTTCATACTTCTTAAGGCACTCCTTAGCTCTTTATAGACACATCTTTTTCCAAAGTTACTTCATGAAATGATTTCATACGTAGTTGTAAAAATGGGGTGAACAATAATGTAAAAGCCGAAGCTAACAATCCAATGCCACCCGCAAATAAAGCGAACCGTAAACCCATTGTGCCCCCTATCATCCCTCCAATTAACGAACCAAGCGGTAAAGACCCCCACGAGATAAATCGAAACGTAGCATTCACGCGACCTTGCAGGGCATCGGGTACAATTACTTGACGTAAACTGATGGTACTAATGCTAAACATGGAGACACCCATTCCAAAAAGAAGCTGTCCCGTCATCATAATCAACGCCATACTTAATTCTGATCCTACTGCTAATGGAGCAAGCAAACCGCCACTTGCTGCGACCGTAGCGGACCCCACAATTGTTGGACCTACCCCAAAACGACGTACAGCCCTTTGGGCAAGCAGAGAGCCAAATAGGTACCCTACTCCTAGCGTTCCATAAATGATGCCAAGAATGCTTGCGCTGATTTTGAGTTCTTGCGATGCATATAGAACATAAACACTAAAAATAACATTCCAGGAAAGGTTAAAGACTGTTGAGCAGCGCACCACTCCCCACAGCAACGGTTTTGTGTAAACTGTATGCAGCCCTTCTTTTATTTCCAGCCACATGTTTTTTTGCTTTTTCGCATCTGTCACGACTGTCTCCAACTTCCGAATCCGGGCTATGTACACTGCGGATACAAAAAAGGATGCCGCCGTGAACAATATTGCAAAGGGAGCGGTGATTAACTGTTCCAGTCCACCTGATAAACCCGGCCCGGCAATTTGTGCGGTAGATTTACTTGTCTCTAGTTTGCTGTTCCCATCAACAAGCTGCTCCTTGCTCACAATGGAAGGCAGAAAGGATGTATAGGCAACATCAAAAAAGACAGTACAGATACCCACTAGGAAGGCTATCAAATACAGAACTGTCATATTCAGAAATCCAGTTAAGGCTGTCAGCGGCACAATGAGCAGTAATGCACCCCTGAAAAAGTTAGCGGCGACAAGAATTGGTCGCCGGGGAAATCTGTCTATCCATACACCAGCGAGCAAACCGAAAAGGATAAATGGTGCATACTCGGCAAATCCAAGCAATCCCATTTGCATGGGACTGGCCCCTAAATAAAGAGCTGCCACTAAAGGCATTCCTAATAATGCAACCTGAGTCCCAAACTGTGATGCCGTTTGCCCAATCTAGAGCCTGCGAAAATCTGTGTTAGTTAACAATCCTTCTACCTTGTTACTCATGTTCGTTCCCCCATTTTTCGTTACAACTAATTGCCATTTTTAGTATAGGGGAATGTACGTTTCAAGATCTTGCGCTTTCATTATCAACCTCAAGACCCATACATTCTGAAGTTCGTCAGTTCCTGATTTGAACATTCTCAAGCTGTAGTTTTTTAGCTGATTCGGTTATTGAATTTTTATTACACCTACGTTATATTTCACATATGAAATATTGAAGGTAAGGAGTCTCTCTATGCATACATTATCGAATGTCGAATTCATGCTCCTGCAAATGATCGCGGAACATCGTCAAGCTTCCGGATACGATATTATGAAGTTAGTCGAACAGCGAGGTTATAAAGAATGGGCGAATATCGGTACAACCTCGATATATACAGGATTGAAGAAACTTAGCGATAAAGGATGGATCTCACCCGAGACATCCGACGAGAAATCCGGCAAGGGGCCAGCGCCGACCCGGTTTGCCCTCACCGAAGTGGGTATACGTAAGCTGAGAAATGAAATTCTTGATAGTCTGTCGTCTACACGGGAACGGGACAACCGCTTCGATCTCGGTTTGGCCGCTTTGCCCCATATCGGGAAGGAAGAGGCTGTCATTGCTTTACGGAAACGACTGGATTTTCTTGAACAAGCCTCGATAAAAATAAGACAGAAGTACGAATCACAAGGCGGAGCTAGCTTGCCGCTGAACGTAAGGGCGTTGTTTTTGCATCCATTCAGCTTAATCGAGAGCGAGCAAGCGTTCGTTAGACGTTTCATACATGAATTATTGGAGGAGGCAAGTAGCCATGGTCAAATTTATTGAAGGTTTTATCCCTTATCAAGGCGAACATTGCGAAACAACCGCCATGGGCAATTTAATGCAATATGCGGGAGTCCACCTGTCTGAGCCGATGTTGTTCGGACTCGGGCAAGGTCTTGGATTCATATACTGGGATTCGAAGGGAATGGACTTCCCCTTCATCGGAGGAAGGATAAAACCGGATAAACTGACCGCTTATCTCGCCGAACGACTCGGCTTGAACGTCAGATATCAAGAAACCTCGTCCGTCAATAAGGCGTGGCAGAACGTCCGAAACAGCATCGAACACGGCATTCCGGTTGGGCTTAAATTAGATGCCTATTACTTGGATTATTTTACGAACAAAGTGCACTTCGCCGGTCACTATGCGGTACTTTACGGTATAGATGACGAATACGCCTACTTAGCGGACACCAGACAACAGGGTGGACTAGTGAAGACGAGTTTGACAAGCTTGGCCGCTGCCAGAAATGCAAAGGGACCCATGAGCTCCCGGAATCGTTCCTTTACGATCGAGCCAAACGACGCATTGCTTCCGCTTGTTTCTGCTATGCACGAATCCTTGACCATGAATGCGCATGACTATCTGAACCCGCCTATTCAGAATATTGGCAATAGAGGCGTTGTTAAAATGAGCAATGAAATCTTGAAGTGGCCTTCTCGCAGCAACAATTTCGAACATGATTTATGTCTTACCGCGACGCTAATGGAGCGGGCGGGAACTGGCGGCGCTTTATTTCGGAATCTGTATAGGGATTATTTGAGAGAATGTGCTGATCGGCTGGAGGACCCGAGGATCGAACAAGCCCACTCTATGTTTACAGAGATCGCTCCAATGTGGGTTAGCGTGTCTGCTTCAATCGACCATGCAGGAAGAACAGGTGAGCACCAAGAGCTCGTGCACGCGTCTAAGCTGTTGCTCGAGATTGCGGATAAAGAACGCGCAGCCATGGAGCTATTGTTGTGATAGCCTTATTTCATACCAGTAAATATGCTTTAATGATCGCGTATAATAGCTCGATTTCAAAAAAGGAGGAATCCGAAAGTTGAAGTTCTATCGCTATGTGTTAAGTATCCCACCTTTGGATTGGGAGTGTTGCTTTCTTAGCATTGAGGAGTATAAGCAGAGCTTTGCGAATAAGTATCATCAGAATATAGAGTACTACAAGCGAGTTATCGGGGATTGTCAACAGCATCTCGTTGATATCGACAACCTTGCTGCTGTGGCTTATAAAGATCTGTGTGCAAGCGTTCATTCTGCTGAGCTGCGTTGTCCAGCCATGATTTTCTCCATGCCAAGTGGTGATCATCGGGGTTCAGCTATGTTTTGTATCATGTACAAGCTTGAAGAGGACGGGGATACGTTTATTTACTCTCCTGTGCCACTTGTTCATCTAGAGCAAGATCGAGCAGGTGAAATTGAGCTTTAATGGTTTGTATCCAGAGGTGGCTTGAATGCTAATCAACTGTGTGCCGATAACATGATTGTAACGGCTCAACCGAAAGGGGCTGCCCTCGCTATAGATAAAAGCAGAGGAAAAGTGGGGATAGTAAAAAATGGGGTATATAGAAATCACGAAAAAGAATATAGAAACGCAGCACATATGCTGTGCATTAGGTGCAAAGCAATACGAGAATGCAGTAGCCGAGAAGAAGAAGTGGCTGACAGAGCGCATGGATGAAGGCTTGGTTTTTTATCGCTTAAATGAGCGGGCAAAAGTGTTTATTGAATACTTGCCTGCGGACATGGCATGGGTGCCTATTGAAGCACCCAATTATATGTATATCAACTGCTTGTGGGTGTCTGGCAAATATAAAGAAAACGGGCATGCGAAACAGTTGTTGCATTATTGCAAGGAAGATGCCGTCAAACGTGGCATGGACGGAATCGTTCATATCGTAGGGAAGAACAAGTACCCATATTTGAGTGAGAGACGCTTTTTTGAACATATGGGATTTGAGTTGGCAGACCAAGCAGAACCGTATTTTCAATTAGTGGCATGGAAATGGAATGAACAAGCTGCTACGCCGTCCTTTAAGAAAACAGAAACGACTTCTTCAAAGGAGAAGGGCGTCACCATTTATTACACCGCGCAGTGTCCATTTGCTGTTGGTATTTTGGAAGAGTTGAGAAAAGTAGCGGAAGCGAAAGGTGTCCCCTTTCATGCGTACAGGCTGACAACGAGGGAAGAGGCACAGAACGCGCCTGTCATATGGACGACCTTTGGCTTGTTTTATCAAGGTGAATTTATTACCCATGAAATCATGAGCGCCAACAAATTTGAAAAATGGCTAACAGAGCTTCTCACACACCAAAAGCCCCGCCAACCCCAATAGGCGAGGGCTTTGTTTATATGGCTACTTGCTCGTGGGCGTGAAATCCATGCCTTTTACATATTGCTGGCTGTGAACGGCGAACTCTGCCGTGAGTGGGGAGATCGACTGCCAGTTGCGCACTGCGAGCACCACTTCCCTTGTAATCGGAGGAGACAGAGGGATCGCTACGACTTTGGGGATGACAGGTGGCATGTACAGCTCAGGCATGATGGTGACGCCGATATACTCCTGCACCATGGTCAAAATCGTATACACCTCACGCACTTCAAACGTAACTGTTGGGTTGATGTGATTCTCTTGCAGCATTTTTCGGATGCAGCCATCCTTTGGCATGATAAAACAGCGCTCTGCGATTTCGGAAAAACGAAGGGTCTGACTGTCCTTCAACGGATGGGTATCTGGCAAAATGACCATCATTTCGTCTTGCAAGAGCGGCAACGTTTGCATTTCCTTATCAGGCATAACGGTAAAAGCAATGTCGACAACCGAGCTGTGCAGCCAGTTGCTAATCTCATCACTATCGCCTTCCAAAAGCAGGATGTCCACGGCCGGAAACCGCTTGCGAAAGCTGCCCAAAAGTCCGGGCAAGAAGCGTGAAGCAACGCTGGGAATCGAGGCAATACGCAGGGTGCCGGACGTAATCCCGCGGGCCACGTTTGCTTCCTCCGTCATGCAGGATGTGATGTTCAATATGTCGCGAGCGTGCGTAAGCATTCGTTCTCCGATGCTCGTCGGAGTGATCCCGCTGCGACTTCGCTGAAAAAGGCTGACGCCTAGCTCTTTTTCCAGGGACTGAATCATCTGCGAGACGGCGGATTGCGTAAAGCCGATTTCTTCTGCTGCCCGCGTGAAGCTTCCAGCTTTTGCTGCGGCGACAAACACTTGTAGTTGGGTAAGCGTCATGTCTCCTCGTTCCTTTCATTAGTTTTCTCTAATGAAAAATATTATAAATCATTGTTTTACTAATGGAAAAGAGCTTCGTATAGTAAAAGACATCACCACTAAGCACATACGAGGAGGAACATAGATGCATCCCGAATGGCAGCGAATTGCAAATGAATTTATCGAGGCGACCTCTTACCGGGTGGGCGAGCTGGAAAAAGGCTGGGCCTCTCGCTACGATTTTTCCAAAAGACCGGCGACGTATTTACAGTATGAAGAGGTGTTTGCCCGTATTGAATTGGGCAAGCCGCAGTTTCCAGCGTCAGTCGATTTGTGGGAGGTCCTCGCGAATCGAAGATCCAAGCGTAATTTCTTGAAGCAGCCCATGACGCTTAACGAATTGAATCTCTTGCTGTGGGGTACACAGGGCATCACAGATGATATGGGAGACTATCAATTACGCACGACGCCGTCTGCCGGGGCCCTGTATCCGATTGAGACGTACCTGATGATCAACAACGTGGAGGGACTCGAGAAAGGCCTGTATCACCTGGATGTACAGAATTGGTGCTTGGAGGGATTGAAGAGAGAAGACACGTCTGAGATCGCCTATATGCTCACAGAAGAACAAGAGGTGACGAGACGGGCTGCTGTCAATTTCGTTTGGACAGCGATGGTGGATCGCACGAAAGACAAATACAAAGAACGTGCGTACCGCTATATTTGGTGGGATTCCGGGCACGTGGCGCAGAACCTGCATTTGGTAGCAAACGGACTGGGGCTTGGGGTAACGACGATTGGTCACTGGATGGATCATGACATGAACGAATATTTAGGCATCGATGGCACGTCCCATTTGTCTGTCCTGATGGCATCAGTGGGCAAAATCGCAGGCGGACATTGGCTGACGGACCGTCGACCGGAATAAGCACGTAAAAAGGATGGGCATAAATAGCCGCATCCTTTTTTTCATTTATGATGGCGTGCCAAGTGAGATGTCATGTGCAGAAAGTGTATCGCGAAGAACGGTTGCCATGAGTTGGTAGCCGAGGACATGCGGATGAAGTCCGTCGTCAGCCAATTCCTTGCGCAGTGTGATGCCATCTGCGTCCGTCATGCGGGAGTGATAATCGACATAGAGACAGTTTGTTTGTTCAGCAATAGCTTGAAAACGTTTATTGATAATGATGACGAGCTCGTTTCGCTCACAGTTGCGTGCGTATCGGTCCATACATGTAGGCAAGAGGGAACAAAGAATGGGCTGAATGCCTTGCTCGAGAGCTGCTTGCACCATTGCTTCTACATCACTGGTCACCTGCTGGCAAATCTCTTGGGGTGTCAGTCGGTCGGAAGGCAAGAATGTATCCAACGCCCATGTATTGTTAATCCCGATCATCATTACCACGTAACGTGGCTTCAATTGAAGGACATCCGCGGCAAAACGTCTGCGGGCCTGCTCGGTTGTGTCACCGCCGATTCCACGATTCACGATCGTCTGACCCGACCGGCTAAAAAAGGTAGCGAGATCCCACCAATGCGTGATGGAATCGCCGAAAAAAACAAAATCGACTGGCTGCTGGTGGAAAAGCAGCGCTTCATTATGAAAGTCGAACTCGTTGCGTCGCCTGTCTGCTGGCGCATCGATACTGAAAAATCCGGGCTTAATGAGAGCCGGGCGCTGTCCGTCCAAGCTACATCCCTCCTCGTCCAAAAGTTTACCATATCCCTGTCAGTATGGTGTGCAGTTTCGTTTACTTCTTACTTGATTTTGACGAGTGTACACGATAACATATGTTCTGAATAAGACTGATAACCATTATCAAAGTGTGGAAGTCTAAGAGAAGAGGGTGACCGTTGTGTCCATTGCCAAAATCATTCGAGAGCGCCGCTCTATTAAAAAAGACTATAAACCAGATGCTGTGTCCGAAGAACTTGTTCTGGAGCTGTTGAATGACGCAGTGTACGCGCCGAACCATGGGATTCGGGAGCCATGGAGATTTATGTTTGTACCTTCAGAGAAAAAAGAAGCGTTTGTAGAGAAGCTAATTACCTGCTATCCTCCAGAAGCCCATCAGGCGCGCAGAGACATGTACAACCAGCCAGCAGCCTATTTGGTCGTCATCATGAAGGAAGATCCGCGCCAAAAACAATGGGAAGAAGATTTCAGTGCGACGGCTGCTCTCATCCAAAACTTCCAGCTGCTCGCATGGGAGCGTGGTCTAGGCGTCGTCTGGAAAACAAACGCGCACAACTGGGACCCGAAGGCACACGCCATCTTGGGTGTTGCGCCAGGAGAGAAAATCGTCGGTTTCCTGCACCTCGGTTTTTTCGATCAGGAAAATGTCCCAGCAGCACGCACACGCACACCTGCCGAAGAAAAGTTCACTCGGTTCGAATAAACGAAAAAAACGAGACCATTCGAAGGTCTCGTTTTTTTGCAATTACTTTGCGGCTGCTTCCTGGACTACGACTTTTACCATGCTCGAAATGATCCCCAGATGGATGGACTCGTGCATGACGGCAAAGTTAAAGACTTCTCCAACCGTCGTAAACTGGAAGGGACCCATTGTAATGGGGGCAGGCAAAGCTGCCTCTAACTCGTCAGGGGTGACGGAGGACAACAGTTCTAGCTGTACAGACAAATAGTGAATCAGCTCATCTTTCGAGGGAGGTGCGGTCGTCCAGTCAGAAGGCTTTGTTCCCGTCTGAAAAAGCGTAGCGTAAGAAGCGGGCAGGTCAGATTGGAAAGGCAAGCCGATGGACAGGAAATGCTGAAAACAAAAGACGATATGCCCGATATTCCAGCGAAGTGTATTTGAAAAAGCGGGGGATTGAACATCCAATAGCTCCTCAGGAATCATGGGAATCTGCTGCAGGCCAATTTGACGAACGGATGTGGCAGTAGTGATCATGCTTTGAGACATGAGACAAACCTCCCTATCATTTTCCTATGATTGACAGCGCTCTTACCGTCAACTAAAGTGTACGTCGTAGGGGAAAACGCAACAATCATGCTTTTCCGATTAGAATGATTAGTAAAAATGATAATGGGTGTATGGGGTGAAGCAATGGAGCTCAGGCAATTGGAGTATTTTATGGCAATATGTGAAGAAATGCATTTTTCCCGGGCCTCAGAAAAGCTGTGTACCTCGCAGTCCAATCTCAGCCAGCAAATCAAGTTTTTAGAGAGTGAGCTGGGTGTCCCGCTGTTTGATCGCTTGGGCAAGAGAATCACGCTGACAGAAGCAGGAAAGGTATTGCTGGAACAGAGTCGGCATGTTTTTTCCCATATCAACTACGCACGAGAAGCGATTGCAGCCATGAAAAACAACGAAGGGGGCACGCTCACGATCGGTGTCCTGCCTGGCGATGCCGATTTGTTGTTTGATGCTCTTCTTGTAGAATTCCACCGCTTGTATCCGAAAACATCCTTATCCGTCATAGAGTCTACAAGAATCGTGGAGCAAATCACATCCGGCGAGATTGATTTGGGCGTGACTGTGTTACCTGAGCCGGATGAGAGAATCACTGTCATTCCGCTATTTCATGAAGAGTTCGCGCTTGCCGTTCATCGCGCACATCCACTCGCCAAGGAAAAGGCAATCAATTTTGGGCAGCTTCAAGATGTGAAAATGGTAATGTTTCCGCCGGATCATCAAGCAAGACAGCTCATCAATCGCTATTGCATACAGGAAGGCTTTCGTTTGCAGCCTCATATCGAAACAACTACACTCCAGTCTCAATTGAGTCTTGTAAAAAAGGGGATCGGGGGCTGTATCCTACCTAGCTTGTTGCTGCAAAACGTAAACGACGACGAGATTGCGATCATCAATCTCTTGCATCCGACACCCAGCCAAGACATCTGTCTGGTTTATCGCAAGGACAAATATATGGGGTTCGCCGCTCGTACCTTCATTGATACGCTACAAGCGTATATTCAATCGGCTATCGACAACGCCCAAGCCTTCGCTACGAACCAAAATCGCTCGTAGGATTTTCCTTTCTCTGGTAAAATGCATATCATGACGAACTTTATGATCTGGTCGATGGGAGGAAGTTCACATGCATCCAAAAAAAGTCCCCCGTTAATCCCGAGGTCCTCCATTCATGTATTTGTGTCAGCTCACCTCACAATATTTCAAGGGAGATGTACGTAAATGAACATGAATGGACCTGTAAAAATTTCTCGAAGTGAACGATTTCAAACCTGCCAAGAAATTGCTGCGAGATTGCACGAAGTGTACAAAGAAAAGGTTCTCGCCATTGGGGTGTATGGTTCCATTTCTCGCGGGACAGACGGCCCATATTCGGATATTGAGATGTTTTGTGTACTGGAAGAATCAGGGGAAGAAATAGAATTTAGCTACGAATGGTCGGCTGGACCTTGGAAGGCTGAAGTGAATGTGTGCAGTGCAGATGTTTTACTGAACACCGCCGCTACTGTCGAGGATGATTGGCCACTGACACATGGCCCATTCTTTTCTCCGCTGAGTCTATATGATCCGAAGGGCTTTTTTGAAAGGCTCAAAAAAGCAGCCGAATCACCATCGCAGGAAGATTTCACAGAGGGTATCAACGGTATTCTCGTAGGGGAAATGTACGAGTTTATTGGCAAATTGCGAAACGTAAATCTAAACGGCCCACATACCTATCTGCCCTACTTGGCCATGCAGTTTGCCCAATACGGTGCAATGTTGATCGGGCTGCATAACCGAAAGCTTTACTCGACAGGGGCCAAGGTTTTGCCAGAAGCGCTGGAATTGCCGCATCGTCCGGTTGGATTCGATCAGGTAGCCAGATTGGTAATGGCCGGGGATTTGACTGATCCAGCAAAAATCGTTACTGCTTGCGAAGCATTCTGGGATGGTCTCCAGGAGTGGGCTGCACAGCATCAGTATGTGATTCATTCAGAGCGAATTCCTTTTTAATGGATAAAAAACAAATGAGACCCCTTGCATGCAGGGGTCTCGACTTACCAAGAAAGCCTTGCTTCCTAGCGAGGCTTTTATCTTTGGGCTTACTCAACTTTTCCGCTCAAATGCTCATGAATGAGCTTCCATTCATTTGTCTCTGTTTTCGTAAAAATATTCGTGGCTCTGCCACTTCCCGTGACGAATTCCCCGTTGTAATAGCCTTGATATTGATACGTATATATACAGGTAGCAGAATTTTGATCGACAGTAATCCACTGGACATCCGTAGCTGCGTAGACTTCGTCTTTGATCAAATGCCATGCATTTTCAAAGTAGGCGCGAATCTCACTCATGGATGTACAAGTCTTGTCGGAAAACCAGTAAATGGCATTTGGATGAAGCACTTTTTCTACATTGGCAAAGCAATGTGTATTGGTAGCGTCAATATATTGCGCTAACGCCTGTTTATACCCTTCCACGAGTATCCCTCTCTCCGCTAAAATGGTCTATTTATCCATATTTTATAGGTTTGCGGCAAAGAAAAAAAGCCCGCCCGATGTAGAAGGGGGCTATTCGGGCGGAAATGGAGGACGTAATGTCCATCGTAGGGTCTGACACATTCATGATAGTTGTCTGATGTTAAGGAAGAGTAGAGAGAACATGAAACATTTGTTAATTTTAGGTTTGGTATAGAGGCGGAGGGCAAGCACCCGTTTTTTCTTTTTAATCGTTGGGATAGACAGGCATCCATACAGGAGAGATGCGGTTGTCATAAGCTGAATGGAGTACCGATCCTTGCCAGCAGATCGGTGCTTCCATCTGATCCCAATGAGAGGAGAGGAAGATTATGGGTTGCAATCGCGGTGGCTTTTTTGGGGGCGGTTTCCTTTGGATTCTCATCATCATTTTTCTCGTAATTGCCTTCCTTGATGATTAAGGCTTCATAGTAGAGAAAAGACTCTGTGCTCTTATACAAGAGACAGAGTCTTTTTTTCTGATCCCTACTTCAAATGCTGCAAAAACTGACGTGTGCGTTCTTCGCGCGGCTTTGCGAACAAATGGGAAGGTGTATCTCGTTCCACGATGATGCCTTGGTCC
Source organism: Brevibacillus sp. NRRL NRS-603 (assembly GCF_003013445.1). NCBI lineage: Bacteria > Bacillati > Bacillota > Bacilli > Caryophanales > Paenibacillaceae > Brevibacillus > Brevibacillus sp. NRRL NRS-603. The sequence continues at coordinate 102,143 of NZ_PXZN01000004.1, forward strand.
ATGAAAATAACCTCGTCGGCAACTTCCCGGGCGAACCCCATCTCGTGCGTGACCACGATCATCGTCATTCCTTCCTGCGCAAGCTCCTTCATCACCTTCAACACTTCGCCAACGAGCTCCGGGTCGAGAGCGGAGGTAGGCTCGTCAAATAGCATGACTTGCGGGTCCATCGCCAGTGCCCGAGCAATCCCTACACGCTGCTGTTGTCCGCCAGACAACTGTGCAGGGTAATGATCCAGCTTGTCACCGAGCCCTACTTTTGTCAGGAGAGCAGCGGCTTTCGCACGTGCTTTTTCTTTGTCTTCTTTTTTGACAGTGACAGGCCCCTCCATCACATTTTCAACGGCTGTCATGTGCGGGAACAGATTGTAGTTTTGGAACACCATCCCGGTTTGCTTTCGCAGCTTCGGAATACTCGTTCTCTCTACCTTTTTGGAAAAATCCAGCTTGACATCACCGATCTGGACGCTGCCGCTGGTCGGAACCTCAAGTGCATTCAGGCAGCGAAGCAAGGTTGTTTTCCCGGAGCCAGAAGGGCCGATGATAACGACTACCTTTCCTTTTTCCACCGAGAGGGAAATGCCTTTGAGCACATGTAAGGTGTTAAATTGTTTATGCACATCCGTGATCGTAATCATACGTTTTTCACCTGCTTTTTAGACATAACGGTCCAGCTTGTTTTCGATGCGATCCTGGATAATGGAGAGTACAAAGCAAATCACCCAGTAAATAAGGGCTGCTTCCACGTAAACGAGCAGCGGCTCATATGTCGCAGCGACGACTTCTTGGGCTTTGCGAAACATCTCCGGTACCAGGACGACCGAAGCCAGCGAAGTATCCTTGACCAAACTAATAAACGAGTTGGACAAAGGAGGAATGGAGACGCGAGCTGCCTGAGGGAGTACGACTCTGCGCAGTGCTTGCCAGTAGGTCATCCCCAGAGAGTAAGCTGCTTCCCATTGTCCTTTGTGAATGGACAAGATTGCGGCACGTACGACCTCGGAGGAGTAGGCGCCGACGCTGAGAGAGAAGCCGATGATTGCCGACGGTATCGGATCGATCATCAAGCCGATGCTCGGCAAGCCATAAAAAATGATGAACAATTGGACCAATAACGGAGTACCGCGAATGATCGATACATAAAAGCGGGCGATGGCAATCAGCGGCTTAATGCCGGATAGTCGTGCCAGCGCAGTGAGAACGGCAAGGATCAGACCAATGAAAAAGGCAGCGATGGCGATTGTTAAAGAATAGAGCAAGGCTCCTTTCAACAGAGGAAGAAAGGAGCTTTGCGCGATATCGATCCATCGGTTCAGGCGTTCTGGGTTTTCAAAGAAGCTATTTAGAGACATCTGCACCAAACCATTTCTCTGATATTTTTGCGAGGGTGCCATCTTTCGCCATGTCATCCAGTGCTTTGTTGAATGCATCAACCAGCTCTGTGCTGCCCTTGCGGAAGAGGAAGCCGTTTTTCGCTACGTTCGGATCTTTTGCGATGATTTTGATAGGAACATCAGGCTTTTGCTTCATGAAGTCCAACAGGGAAATTCCATCGTTGATCGTTATGTCTACACGCTTGGAAACAAGCAGGTCAATCGCTTGGTTAAAGCCTTCCACACCGACGATTTCCGCTCCGTTTTTCTTCGCGATATCGGTGAGGTTGCTCGTCAATGTTTGCGCTGCTTTCAGCCCTTTAATATCCTCGAAGCCTTTTACGGTCGTGTTGTCTTTATGGGTGACAAGGACCGCTGTGGATACAGTATATGGATTGGAGAAATCGTATTTTTCCTGACGATCAGGGCGAATGCCCACCTGATTCGCTACGACATCAAAGCGCTTGGAGTCAAGTCCAGCGAACATCGCATCCCATTGTGTTTCTTGAAACACAGGCTCTACACCGATGCGCTTCGCTACCTCTGTCACGACCTCCACATCATAGCCCGTCAGCTTGCCAGACTGATCGTGGAACGTAAACGGCGCGTATGTGCCCTCGGTTCCGATCAGAATTTTACCGTTAGCTTTTACTTTTTCCAACAAGTTTTGTTCTGTTTTCTCTTCTGTTGGGGCAGGAGCGGCGGCATTATTTTGCGGTGGCTGTCCCGTTGAAGACGACCCGCAACCTGCCAATGCGACTAACAGAGTGGAAGCGAGAAGGGAAAATAATAGTTTTTTCATAAATTAACCCCCACTAAACCGATGTGAATTTGAATAGGAACATACTAAAAGGGACAGACAATTTTGTCAACGAGTTTTCCGCGATAAAGGTTTTCTTCATGAGTAAGTATTACTTCGTGATATCCTCGCCGAACCATTTGACGGAAATTTTGGAAAGGGTGCCGTCCTGTTGCATCTCATCGAGCACCTTGTTAATCGCGTCAGTCAGTTCTGTGCTTCCTTTACGGAACATGAAAGCGGTTGGTTGGCCCTCAGTATTTTTTGCCACGACTTTGATTGGCGTATCCGGCTTTTGCTTCAGGAAATCAAGCACCGACAAATTATCATTAATCACGACGTCCACGCGTTTTTGCGCGATCAGGTCAATCGCTTGATTGAAGTTGTCTACACCGACAATTTCTGCTTCATGGGAGCGTGCGAGATCAGCGTAGTTGCTGGTCATGGATTGTCCGGCTTTCAAGCCTTTAATATCTTTGAAATCTTTGACAGTTTCGTTGTCCTTGTGCGTGACCAAAACCGCGCGAGAAATCGTATATGGCTTGGAGAAATCGTACTTTTCCTGACGATCAGGACGGATTCCTACCTGATTGGCAATGACGTCAAAGCGCTTGGAGTCGAGTCCCGCAAACATGGCATCCCACTGGGTTTCTTGGAACACAGGCTCTACACCGAGTCGCTTGGCAACTTCCGTGACAACCTCCACATCATAGCCGGTCAATTTGCCCGACTGATCATGGTACGTAAACGGAGAGTATGTACCTTCCGTACCAACGACGAGTTTCTTCTCGGCTTTTACTTTTTCCAGCAAATTTTGCGAAGCTGCTTGATCAGCAGACGGAGTCGTATTATTCGGCTGAGAAGGAGAACCGGAAGTGCTGCAGCCAACCATTCCCAGTAGCAGACAAGATAGTAAGGTAGACAGAATGACTTTTTTCATGTTGTAATCCCCTTTATGTTAATCGGATTTCATGGATTCATAGTAGTGGTCGTTCATGGCTTTGTCAATGTTTAAATTGTTAAAACCTATTTGATTACTATGGATTGAGGTCTATACAGCTGCCGTGAGGAGAAGAATATTTCCAGTCTAGGCTCCAGGCTCCGTCCTGCTGAGGGAGGGGACTGCCCGCTCCGAAGGGATTTGCGGGGAAACGCAAAAGTGGTAGCCGCTTCGACGTAGGGGCACGTTGCGTTTCTTTTGCCCGCAAATCCCTTCTCCGCTAAGTAGGACTCCACAAGTCGCTACGTCTGGAAATATTCTTCTCTGTCGTAACTGCTGACATTCCTTCGTTCTTTCAAAGCTTTAAAAAGCGGAGTAAACACGGACAGCTCGTAGAGGAAACAGGAGAAAAAAGCGAAGATCTTTGGTACACCGACCGAGACGGAATGCAAAAAGCGAAACACGCCTTTAAGCGTCCACCTCTGAATCACAGCCTGGAATGACCACTTTGGACGCGGTTTCGCTTTTTGCATGGAGGCGGGCAGTGAATCCCACAGCGGGTGGGACAAGAAGCTGAGCGTTTTCTCCTGTTTCCTCCCACCACAACAGTAACGTTTACACTTGTTATCTCTTTTAAGGATTCTCTATTCCTGCGGTAGCTATGTGCATGAGACGAAAACTTGGCGCATAAGTAGTGGTTGAGGTTCCTCGTCAAGAAGCGTACAATTAGTACGAATTGAAAGGCCTACAAGCAATGACGTGCTTGTTCTTCATAAGAGAGCGCACCGACAAAAGGAGTCAATCAACATGTTAAACGACTGGCGTATGTATACAGATGGAAGTGGAATGGAACAAAAGCATGTAGCTTGGCATGAAGTGCTGAAGGAAATCGCCCAATTGGATGGGGTAACGCGGACATTGGTTCACGCAGCGTATGGAGACCATGTCGATTTGGTTGTAGCAGGCGGGAACAACGGCAAAGTATTGGTGCAATGGAAAGAACACGAGCCGGCGGAGCAGCACTTTGTCCTTGCGGCAGACAAGCAATCGGCGGTGATGTCCACGATCGTCATCGAGGGTAGTGAGGTTGCCTTTCCCCTTTCCTGGTGTGTTCCGCTTGAGCAGGTTGTTCCTTTGTGCGGCGATTTGCTACGAACGTGTGAAAAAGGGGAGCCGACCGAACTCGAATGGCTTCCGGTAGAAATGTAGGCAGGAGGGCAGCATGGAACTACAAACGTTGCAGCAGTCCATCCTCATCATGGCCGTCATCATTGGGATCGGTAGCTTAATCGGCTACCGGCAACCCTTGACTGCGGACTCTCGCCAACTCGTCATCACGATTATTGTAAACGTTGCCATGCCGTGCATTATTTTAGACGGGATTTTTCAGACAACCATTGATCAACAAATTTTATACCAAATTTTTGCAATATTCTTCATTTCGATTATCCTAAACTGCCTGGGCATTTTCATCGGCTGGTTAGGTGCACGCGCACTACCGCTTCCTGTGAAAAAACGTCGGGAGATTGCACTCCTGTCTGGCTTGGGGAATACAGGCTTCATCGGTTTGCCGCTTTGTGCGGCATTGTTTGGGCCAAAAGGGGCGCTCTTGGCTGCTATTTTCGATGCAGGTGTAGATGTTGTGCTATGGACAGTGGGTGTGATGATGCTCCAGGAAAAAGGAAGCTTTTCCTTGAAAGGGCTCAAAACACTCATCAACATTCCGATGATTGCGATCGTATTTGGACTCGGTTCTGCTATCATCGGGTTTGTGCCGCCTCAGCCTGTGAAGCAGCTGTTTGGAACGCTGTCCAAGCTCGCCTCTCCATTAGCCATGATGTACATTGGTATGCTCTTGCCTATGTTTTTGCGCAACAAACCGCAAGTATCCTTGAAGCTTTTGAGTATGCCACTCGCGTTTAAATTAGTTGTTTTTCCGCTGATGACGGCGTTTCTTTTGTCCGTTTTTTCAATCGACAGCGATATCGTCAGCGTATCCCTTGTGCAAGTAGCAATGCCCACCCTGACATTGGCCTCGATCCTGTTCGGGCGCTATGCGGCGGATGAGGAGATGGGTGCCATGACGACGGTTTGTTCCACCTTGCTGGCGCTCTTGTCCATCCCGGTTATTCTCGTCATGGGAAATTGGCTCTTGCACTAATCTCTCGCGAATCTCAGTCATAGTGAAACGAATCAGAGGAAACCTATGTCTAACAAGTAATGAATGATGAAAATGATGATTAGGGATGGAGGAACAACAATGAAAGGCAAATCGATTCTGGCTGTTGCCCTGACACTCCAAATAGTGGCGGCTTACCCAGTGCAGGCAGGGGCTAGCACAGCACAAACAGCGACAACTGCGGTACTGGTAAACGGAGAACAATCCTCCTTGGCAAAAGCACCGCTTCTCGTCCAGCAGCGCACCTATGTATCTGCCGAGGATGCGAGCCGGATTTTAGAAGGCACTTGGAAACAGGATGCAACGAATGGAGAAATGAAGCTGGCAAAAGGGACGCTGACGTTTGAACTCGCTACAGGAAAAGTAGCGTTGAATGGCAAGTGGCTGCAAGATGGGCAGGGCGCAATCGTGCGTGACAAGCAAGTGTATGTGCCATTGAGATGGATGGCGGAGCAGGCCGGACATCAAATCACGTGGAATGCCGAGAAAAAGGCGGTGGAAATTGTGATGGCTGGGGAAGAGAGTGTTTTTACGCTAGTCGATGCCGATAAGCTGACAGAACAGGAACGTGCGTTTATTGACTCGGTAAAAGAACAGCAAGGCATTCACAAGCAGGGGGATCTTTACGTCATCGCACGTGGGCCCTCACCGAATCCTGGCTACGGACTGCAAGTAACCAAAGTCGAGCAGAGCTTGGAGCAGGTTTTTGTATATGTCAAACAAACACTGCCTGATCCAGGTAAAATGTACCCGCAAGTGATTTCCTATCCGTATTTGGCGGCAAAAGTAAAGCTGCCACCTTACACGACGATTTCCTTTCTGGATGCAGAGACGAAGAAGCCGCTGTTTGACGCAGAGGGCAACGGAAGTCGATAAGAAACGGCGTACAGGGCCTGCTAGTGGGGAGCACGTAGCAGGCCCTCTTGTTTTTGTGTGACTCCTGATGTAAGATATGGTTGTGATTTCCTATCCCTTGAGAAATGGAGGTGTGTGTACGTGTTCGGAACTCTGCAAGCATGGTTTGTGGTAGAAACTTCTAGTATGACGCATGATTTTGCATTCAACGGGACCAGTCTGTCCTTTTTTGCGCATACAACTGAACGGAGTTTCCATAGGCGTACCATGCATCGATCAGGGGCGGTTTGTTCTTGTCAATAATGGGTAACTGACGTAAGGTCGGTCCCTTTTACGATGCCGCAGGTAATGGCCTGCGGCTTTTTTGCGTCCACTCGCACGTACGGTGTGGTCTCAAAACTGTGCCGGGGCCACCAGGGAATCCATTATTTTGAACCGTTACCAACATTCCGAGGAGGAAACAATCATGATTATTGTCGCGACACAGCAATTGCAGAAATCGTACGGAGCAGATCCGGTATTACAAGATATCACATTGGAAATCAAGGCAGGAGAACGTGTCGGGATTGTCGGACCGAATGGAGCAGGCAAAACCACGTTGTTCAAGCTGCTGGCAGGTATCGAAAGCCCCGATTCTGGTGAGCTTTTTCGGGCAAAAGGAACGATATGGGCGTACCTGCCGCAAACGCCGCAGTATCCGGCTGAGTGGACGGGGGCGGATGTTGTAGCCAGCGCTTTTACGGATGTTATCAGGCTCCAGGAGCAGATGCGCGAGCTCGAGCAGCAGATGGGATTGCTTTACGAAAATGAACAAGAGCTAAACCGCCTCATGCTGCGCTATCAAAAGCTGCAGGATGAATTTGAACAACTGGATGGCTATCAGTGGGAGACGAAAATGACTCAGGTGACACAGGGCTTGGGAGTTAGTTCTGAGCTGTTAGCGACACCATTTGCCCAGCTCAGCGGTGGGGAAAAGACGAAGGCTGGACTTGCAAAGCTGCTCTGCCAACAAAGCGATGTTCTGCTTCTGGATGAGCCGACCAACCATTTGGATGTGGAGTCGATGGAGTGGCTAGAGGAGTTTTTAAAAAATTATCAGGGCACGATCCTGATCATCTCCCATGACCGTTATTTTTTGGATGCGGTCGTCACGTCTGTCTATCATGTAGACGGAGGAGAAGCCGAATTTTATATTGGCAATTACAGTGCGTTCGCCACGGAGCGTGAAGAGCGCTTGCTGCGCCAGTTTGCCGCTTATCAGGAACAGCAGAAGCAAATCAAGAAAATGAAAGAAACGATCAAACGGCTCAAGGAGTGGGGCAATCGCTCCAATCCGCCGAACGAGGCTTTTCACCGAAGGGCAAAAAGCATGGAAAAAGCGCTGGCGCGGATTGAGCGTATCGAGCGACCGAAAATGGAAGCGGATCGCATGGGCTTGCAATTTATGAAAACCGACCGAAGCGGGCAAGATGTGCTGAAAGCGACGGGGGTACAGAAAACATTTGGCGGAAAACAATTGTTTGCGGACGCCAGCTTTTTATTGCGCTACGGGGAGCGAAAAGCGCTGCTTGGACCAAATGGCTGCGGTAAATCTACGCTGATTCGCATGCTGCTGGGAGAGGTTGAGCCAGATGCAGGTACTCTCAAAATTGGCAGCAGCGTAAAGGTAGGCTACTTGTCTCAGCAAGCTTTGGAAGGGGACCAAAACCAGCGGCTGATTGACGTTTTTCGTGAAGTAGCCAGAGTGACAGAGCCGGAAGCACGACACTTGTTGGCACGGTTTATGTTTTACGGCGAACAAGTTTTCAAGCGCATCGGGCAGTTGAGCGGCGGAGAGCGGATGCGACTGCGCTTGGCCCAAATGATGCATCAGGAAATCAACCTGCTCATTCTGGACGAACCGACCAACCATCTGGATATTGAAGCGCGAGAAACATTGGAGGAAGCATTGGCAGATTTTCACGGGTCGTTGTTCATCATCTCGCATGATCGCTATTTCCTGCAAAAGATGGTGGATGGTGTATTTTGGGTAGAAAATAAGCGGCTGGTTCACGATGTGGGTTCCTATGAGGAAGCAAGGGAAAAGCAAAAACAGCGGATCGCTGCTCGTGCCAGTAAGCCGGAGGAAATAAAGCAAAAGCAGCCAACAGTCAAGCAAGTACAAGAGACGGCCGCGACGAATGCGACTGCCAAACGTCCGAATCCATACAAGCTGGCAGAGCTTGAACAAAAAATAGCATCATTGGAAGGGAAAAAAGGTGAACTGACGGCCTTGCTGCAAAGTGAAGGGTCCGATTACGAGCAGTTAGTAGCTTGGCAACAAGCGATCGATCAGGTGCAGCAGGAGATAGAGGTAACCTTTTCGGCGTGGATGGAGCTACAGGAACAGTAGGTTGCCATAAAAAGAGCACCGTCAGCAAAGTGTTGATGCTGGCGGTGCTTCCTTTTTGTATGGCTTACGATTGCGCTTGTGTGCTTGGTTCTGGCAGGCGACGATAGCTGCTGACGAACCAGAGGAGGAGCAATACCATCAAGACTCCTCCGAGGAAGAATGGACCGCTGTGGGAGACTTGGTAAACCGCTCCACCAGCTAATGGACCCAAGATGCGTCCAAGGCTGTCCATTGAGCTGATTGCTCCACTCGTCACGCCTTGGCCTTGCGTCGTCCTTTGAGTGATCATTGCTGTGGCTGTCGCTCTGATCATTCCTTGTCCCGCTCCGAATAATGAAAGGATCAGCGCCAGCACCCAAAAGCTACCCGACAGCGGAATGGCGAAAAATCCAATGCCGTAAAGAATCATCCCAATGACGAGGACACTTGCTTCCCCTAGCTGCTTGACCATTCTTCCGATCAGCCCGCCTTGTACAGCGGCAGCGATCAAGCCCATGACGAGAAACATATAGCCGAGGTCTTTGGAGGTAAAACCGTACAAATCACTTATGTACAGGGCAAAGGTCGTTTCCAGTCCGGAAAAAGCAAAGGAGACGGTGAACAAAATACCGTACAGCAAGGACATGGAACCGAACAAAGAGACAAGCGGATTTTGTCGCTGTTCTTTTTGCAGATTCGCCCGTTTTTCTTTCGGCAAGCTCTCTGGCAAGGCAAACAGGATCAGGAAAAACGTAAGCAACGCCACAATACCCGAAGCGTAGAAGGGAACGGCAAAGCCGAATTCACTGAGCAGTCCACCAATTACCGGACCGAAGACAAAGCTAAGTCCAATCCCGGCGCCAATGACCCCCATCCCTTTTGCCCGTTCTTCTGAAGGGAAGAGATCCGCTACCATAGCTGTTACGGTTGGCAATGCGGCAGCCGAGACGATTCCACCCAAAATGCGATACAGGAGCATTTCATTATAACTGTCAGCGAGTCCAAACAGGATAAAGGTAATGGAAAAGCCGAACAGCCCGAATGAGATGAGTGGCTTTCGCCCGATTCTGTCTGAAAGTGCTCCCCAAATCGGTGCAAACACCAGCTGCATAATATTGTAGCTGGCAAAAAGCATGCCGATTTGAAACGAAGTCGCACCCAATTTCTCCGCGAAAAAGGGAAGAATGGGGATAATGATGCCAAAACCGAGCATGATGAAAAAAGCAATAAAGAACAAGAGGGCAAGGTGCTTCTTATTCACTACAAGTCTACCTCTTTTCGCACAAAAATCTATTCAAGCGGATTGTTTGCTTTTTCCACCTTACGTGAAGGAAAAGGCGAAGTCAAGCCAGCAACGTGGGCAGTTATAGCGAGACGTGCTATAATAGAAAAGAAATAAGAATGGCTACTTATATTGTCAAGTATATATCCATGAGGTGTTTGTTACATGTCTACTGCGATGCTTTACTACCTGGCCTGGCATGAAGATGATTGGCTGGATGAAGTGCTCGATCGTTTTCCTGAGATCAATGCCATTGTGCCTTCAGTCAAAACGTTTGAGCTGCTGGCTAAACAAAGAGAGTCCGGAGAAGTTGAGCGAGCTGTCCTCGTTCTGAACGCGGCTGTCGAACAAGAGAGATGCAAGGAGTTTTTACGCCTGTGTCAAGAACACCCGCAGCTGTCCGCGGACCCTTTGTATATCGTCGGATTGAAACCGGAAGAGGAGGAGGCGTGGCAAGAAGCGTATCCACACGCGAAGATCATCGTCATTACCGGCTTTGCTGTCGAGTTTGATTACGATGCCGTCCTCGCAAGGATGGAAATCGATCTGGAGGGAGCTCATTGAAAATAAACCCGAATGAATTCGATTTGAAGGCGTTTCTGCACCGTTTCGGATTGGTTATTTATACAGGTGATCCTGAAGGGGATTTGCTGTTGATAGAAGATGAAATTCGGGAGCTATATGAGCTGAATGTCATTGACAAGGAAGAGTTCATTGAAGCCATGTCAGCGCTGCGCAGCAAGCGTAAGGCTGAGGGAAGAGAATAGAGAGAGAACGTGTTTGCCAAGCCGTGTGTAAGCGGTAGTTGGTGAACACGTTTTTTTGTTTTGGAATCTCGAATTCTATTTTGTAAGAAATTCTTCAGAAATACTTATCCTTTTCTTAAGGATTTCTGTCTTCTTTTGAAAGGTTTACCCGTTAGGATAGAGTGCAGAGAGAAAGGAGGCGGCACAGGTGGAGTTTACAGGGTATTACGAGCTATTCTGGGAGATGGTTACAGGCATGCTGGGAAAATTCATTCCTGATGAGATTACAGTCATGACCATGGGGGCGCAGATTGCCAATACAGGAGCGGATTTTTTTACAGCATTTACTGTCATATACCCCGTTTTTTTTACCGTTTCTTGCGCGGGGTACTTGCTGGGCGCGAAGGCATTTGGCTCGATGACCCGGAAGTCGGGCTTGGGTGACTTGCTGTCGGCATTGCGCGGGTCAATGGGCTGGCTGCTTGCTTTTGGTATCTTTCTTCCGATTATTCGTCATATCGTGCCGATCCTTGCTGGTGCCAGCCGAATGCCGTTTCGGCAGTTCCTTCTATACTTTTTACCAAGCAGTATTGTTTGGACCTTGCACTACTTTGTGGCAGGCTATTGGTTCTCTGATCAACTGGAAATATTGGTTGCGGGCGTTTATCAATATAGCAAAATTACGTTGATGATTGTTTGTTTCGCAGGGTGTTCGTTCCTCTTGATTCGCCAGTTGCAGCGTTTTGGTGGAATGAAAGAACCTCGAACGAATAAGCAACCACCTGTTTCGTAATCGATATGAATTCCTGAGCTTCGGCGTCTACTATCCGCGAGCTTTTCGGATGGCAGAGAAAAATTAGTTTACATTTGGTAATGACGGGATAAATCACCAAATACGGCGATGGGCAATGAAAAAAAGCAACCAACTGCCAAAGCGAGCACAAGGCGTTTGGCGGATTGGTTGCTTTTATGATTTCTTCCACTCGAATGCAGGCTCCCAGCCAAAGCTGTCAAACCACTGCTTTCGTCTAAAGTTCGAGAGAGCCTGTCTCACATAAGGAATGACATTCGGGGGTAATTTATCCATGTCCACCCATACGAGCTCATCGCATTTATTCGGCTCGGCATTGATAATTTGTCCGCGCCATTTTGTAGCAGCGACAAAAAAATCGATGCGCTCATCATTGGAGCGACGATGCATGACACCTACCATCTCCAAGCTCGCTGGATCGATGTCAATTCCGCATTCTTCTTTGGCCTCGCGGATCGCGGCTGTCTTTACTTCTTCATTCCCGTCCAGATGTCCAGCGGGAACACTGTAATTGCCGTCTTCGTAGCCGGTATTGTAGCGGCGTAATAACAAGACTTGCGCCTCCTTTACCAGGAAAAGGTGAACGGCTACCTGCATCGCGAAGCGGTCTTTCTGCATGCGAATTCCCCTCTATTTAATGATATTCTTCCGGGCGATGATTCTCGGCAGCCTGTCTCCGGCGCTCCAGTCTGTTCTTTTTCAAAATAGGCGAACTCGTCATGGCTAAAAGCAGCATGCCAATCCCAGCAACACCTAAAACGATCCCGATAGTAAGATACAGCCAATCCATTGAAAAAGACCTCCTTAATTCATGCAAAGCGAACATGATTATGAATGGGAACTATGCTATAATGGCACAGTGTGTTTTTACCAGATTCTCGGTAGTAATTTCTAGAAAACGCAGGGAGGATTTTGCGAGATGACTCAGCATACGTCTGTTGATCAGCTATCCATTAATACCATCCGCACGCTGGCGATTGATGCCATCGAGAAGGCCAATTCCGGTCACCCGGGAATGCCGATGGGTGCAGCCCCTATGGCACATGTACTGTGGAGCCGCTTTATGAAAGTAAATCCGAGCAATCCAAAATGGATTGACCGTGACCGTTTTGTCCTCTCAGCAGGACATGGCTCTATGCTATTATACTCGATGTTGCATCTGATGAAATACGATGTTTCACTGGAAGACTTACATAACTTCCGTCAATGGGGCAGCAAAACGCCTGGTCACCCTGAGTTTGGGCACACGGCGGGTGTTGACGCGACAACAGGTCCATTGGGACAAGGGATCGCGATGGCTGTCGGTATGGCGATGGCTGAAAAGCACATGGCAGCTGTTTACAACCGCGACAATTTTGACATCGTTGACCATTACACATACGTAATCTGCGGCGACGGTGACCTGATGGAGGGTGTATCCAGCGAAGCTTCTTCCCTGGCTGCTCACCTGAAACTAGGTAAAATGATCGTGCTCTACGATTCGAACGATATCTCTCTGGATGGCGAGCTTTCCCGTTCCTTCTCTGAAAACGTAGCGGGTCGCTACCAAGCGTATGGTTGGCAATACATTCGCGTAGAAGATGGCAATGATCTGGCTGCTATTGACGCGGCTATCGCAGAAGCGAAAAAAGATTTGGATCGTCCTACCTTGATCGAAGTAAAAACCGTCATTGGATACGGAAGCCCGAACAAAGGCGGCTCCAGCTCTTCTCACGGCGCTCCGCTTGGAAAAGACGAAGTGAAGCTGACAAAAGCAAACTACGAGTGGCACCATGAAAGTGAGTTCCACGTACCACAAGAAGTGACGGATTTCTATGCAGGCTTGGCTGATGCCGGTGAAAAAGCAGAAGCTGCTTGGCGCGATCTGTTTGCTGCTTACGCAAAAGCGTATCCGGAACTGGCGCTGCAATTTACGACTGCACAGGAAGGTCATCTTCCTACTGGTTGGGACAACCATATGCCGACGTATGAAGCTGGTGCAAAGCTGGCGACGCGCGTTGCTTCAGGTAATGCGATCAATGCATTGGCAAACAGCGTTCCATTCTTCCTGGGTGGCTCTGCTGACTTAGCACATTCCAACAACACGGTGATTAAAGAAGCGGGCAACTTCCTGCCAGGTTCTTACGATGGCCGCAACATTTGGTTTGGTGTTCGCGAATTCGCGATGGGTGCTGCCCTCAACGGTATGGCTCTCCACGGTGGCGTAAAAGTATACGGCGGTACGTTCTTCGTGTTCTCCGACTACTTGCGTCCGGCGATTCGTCTCTCTGCACTGATGAAGCAGCCAGTTGTCTATGTGTTTACACATGACTCGATCGCAGTTGGTGAAGACGGACCGACGCATGAGCCGATTGAGCAGCTCGCTTCCTTGCGTGCGATGCCTGGCTTGACCATTCTTCGTCCGTCTGATGCAGTGGAGACGAACGAGGCTTGGAAATATGCTGTATCCCGTACAGATGAGCCAGTTGTACTGGTACTGACTCGTCAAAACTTGCCAGTCCTGCCAGAGACTATCGAGAAAGCGGCAGAAGGCGTGAGCAAAGGTGCGTATGTTCTCGCGGACGCGCCAAGCGGCAACCCGCAGCTCATCCTGCTCGCAACTGGATCTGAAGTATCCCTCGTGATGCAGGCGCGTGAGCAACTCCTCGCGAAAGGTATTGAAACACGCGTTGTTTCCATGCCGAGCTGGAACCTGTTCGAGCGTCAACCGAAAGAGTATCGCGACGCTGTGATTCCGCCGTCTGTAAAAGCACGTGTGGCGGTAGAAATGGGCTCTCCAATGGGCTGGGAGCGTTACGCTGGCGATAACGGTACGGTCATCGCAATCGATCAATTCGGCGCATCTGCACCAGGTGAACGAATCATGAAGGAATACGGATTCACGGTAGAAAATATCGTGGCTGAAGCAGAAAAATTGCTGAAATAAAATCGTAAACCTTTTAGAAAAGCCTATCTTCCGTTTCAGGAGATAGGCTTTTCCAGTGACAAAAGAGCTTCAATATGGAATGATAGACTACAATCCAAAACAGAAACTTTTTTGAAATCGTACCGTCTATATAAGATGTGGGGGAGAGAGAAAACCAGGAGGTAAATAATGGCAGCAAAGGCCAAGAAGAAAGTCAAGAAGAAAAAGAACAACTTGCTGATGATTGCCGTATCGTTTGCAATTTTCCTTTTCCTTAGTGTGATTGGGGGCTACTTCGCCCTGTTGTATGCGGGAGACCGGATGATTGAGGAAAACGTACAGAAATTACAGGACTTGAAAGCAGAACCAACGGTCATATACGACAAAAACGGAGTAGAGATGACGAGCTTGATTCGTCAAAAGAACCGGGAATACAAGCCGATTAATGAAATGCCAAAAGTTTTGATTAATGCTTTCCTCGCGGTTGAGGATAAGCGTTTTTACGAACACAAAGGCGTTGATATGGTTCGGATCGGTGGCGCCATAGTCAATGACATCAAAAAAGGATCGCTGGCTGAAGGGGGAAGTACGATTACCCAACAGCTGGCAAGAAACGTCTTTCTCACCCTAGATCAAACATTCTGGCGCAAAACAAAAGAAATGAGTATTGCGATTGGCTTGGAGCGCAAGTATTCCAAGGATCAAATTTTGGAGATGTACTTAAATCGCGTGTATTTGGGTGAAGGGGAATTCGGGGTTGAGGATGCTGCCCGGTATTACTTCGGCAAGTCGGTAAGCGATGATAATTTTACCATTGCTGAAGCAGCGATGCTGGCGGCCATTCCAAAAGCACCGACCACTTATTCACCTTTTAACAATCCAGAAAAAGCGAAACTGCGTCGAGACACCGTCATTCGTCTGATGTATGAGCAAGGAATTATTACCGATGAGCAAAAAAACGCAGCTCAAGCAGAGGCATTGCCGACCAAACCGCATGAAGTGGCGGGTGCGAGCTTGAAAAAGGGCTATCGCGCGTTTTTTGACAATATGGTAGAAGAATCCGAAGCCAAGTTCGGTGTAACAGAAGAAGAACTGTACCGCGGAGGCTGGAACATTTACACGACCTTCGATCCGAAAGTACAGGATGCCATGGTAGAGGAATATGCCAATGCCAAAAACTTCCCGAAAGACGGCGCCAAGCGCGGTGTAGAATCATCGATGATTGTCATCGACGCGAAAACGGGCGGAATTGCCGGGATGATGGGCGGACGCAACTATGCGCCAAAAGGCTTTAACTATGCGACAGACATGAAGCGTCAACCGGGCTCCAGCTTTAAGCCGATTGCTGTGTTCGCTCCAGCAATCAATAAAGATATCAACAAATGGAACGCGAATTCGCAGCTGAGCAACAAAAGGCAGAGCTTCAACGGCTATGAGCCGCGCAACTATAATAACCGCTACACTGAAACAGTAAGTATGAGCCGGGCGATGATCGACTCTGCAAACATCCCGCCTGTTTGGCTGTTAAATGAAATTGGTGTGTCAGAAAGCTTGGCATACCTCAAGACAGTCGGCATTGAGCTGACTCCGAAGGACCGAAACCTGGCCATTGCCCTTGGGGGATTGGATGTAGGTATTTCTCCGCTGGAAATAGCTCAGGCGTATACTCCTTTTGTAAATGGAGGGGTAGTGTCCGAGGCGCACTCGATTACTAAGGTCGAGAACAAGGCAGAGGGTGTTGTACGCGAATATAAGCCGCAACAAAAAGAGGCATTGAAGCCGGAAGCAGCTTGGGAAGTTCATACGATGCTGGAGAGAGCGGTTCAGGAAGGTACAGGGAAGGCGGCACGGATCTCTGGCCGTCACGTTGCTGGTAAAACAGGAACGACGCAATCGATTGCGGGAGATAGCAAAGCAAACAAGGATGCTTGGTTTGTAGGCTATACACCGGAATACGTCGGTGCAGTCTGGATGGGCTTCGATCCAGAGGATAAACAGCATTTGATGCACCAAGGAAGTAGCATGACGGCGCAAATGTTCTCCAAAGTGCTGGCAACAGCCTTAAAAGGGGTGCCGTCTTCGGATTTCGTGCGACCAGAAGGCGTCGTACAACATAAACAAGAGGAAGTTAAACCGGAAATCCAATTGGCTGCAGACATGTCATTGGACACAAGTACGAATAAATTGATGGTCGTGCTTAGCTGGATTGGTGGCTCTGACGGCGATACGTACGATCTTTACCGCATTAGCGAAAACGGTGAAAGACAACTCATCTCTGCGGGTATGAAGGAAACCTCTTATGTAGATGTGCTGGATAGTCCGAAACAGTATCAATATCAAGTCGTTCCACGAAATGCACAAGGCGAGGAAGGCACACCTTCAAAAACAGTCCCAATCGACTCCAAGAAGCTGGAGAATCTGATTAATCAAGATCCAGGTCATAACGAGGAAGGCAGCGATCAGGGACAAAATCCAAATGGTACTGAGAATGGCAATGGTGAAATTCCACCTGACCAAGGTACCGGAGGAACTGGTGAGCATACAAATAATGGAGATGGTGGTCAATCGCCAAATCCGGGAACAGGTGAGGTTCCACCGGATATCATGAATCCAGATCCTGGTCAAACAAATGGTTCCTCCAATGAAATTCAATTACCGCCACCTCCACAAGAGGAAGGGCAGAACCAGTTCCCAGATGCTTCAAACGGCTAAAGATTAGCCCAGCAAGAACGATTCAAAACCGATTCGACTATTTGCACAACTTCTTTCACGTGGTACAATACCATTAAATCGGGAGACAGGGGGGACAGTCCATGTCTAGCTACGCACAAAGGGATCTACCCACATTTTTCAAAGAACAGTTACGCCAAACCAAGGTGAATTTTGAGCGAGCACTTGACTGTAAACACACCGATTTCGATGATCTTTACCCATACATGAACGAGCAGCCACAGTTCTTCTGGTACAAACGTTACGTGGCTTGGTCAGAACTGTTGACCATCGTACGTCTAGCTGAACAATTGGGTATTGAGTGGACAGAGGATTTCAGTGAGCAGCAGGTAGAATTCATTCAAGGCAAGGTTCTCCAAGGAAAAGTGCTCGATTATTGGAACTCAGAAGAAGAACAAGAAGAATCGATGAGGGAATTGGAAGAAGAAAAATAAATGTGATCGTAAAAACATGGCGCGTTCCCATTGCGGGAACGCGCTTTTTTGCGTTCGTAAGCAAGACTCATTTATGAAAGTGTCCGTGTCTAATGTTTTATACATGTTTATGTATTTATGTTAATAAATGTATACATTCTTATTCTTCTTTTTGGTTATATGTATTGGCACCATACTTGCAATTCTAATAGTGTGTACTTTACTTCATTCCAAATGGAGAGAAGGTGAAGCTGCACAAAACGAAGTACGGCGTCCTCGCAACAAATGAAAATACGGTTACCATTCAAGGGAGGTTTGCTCATTCATGAAGAAAAAGAGTCGCACGGTACACTCAGGCCGCATGGTGGCTGGTGTCCTTCTCTCGACATCATTTCTATTGGGGACGGTTGGGAGTCCTGTCCAAGCCTTGGCAGCCAAGGATTATTCGAGTGCGGTCGGTAGGGATGGGAGCCAAAACGTTCCGCCTTCTGGAAAATATGTGGAGAAAAAGCTGGACCCAGTCACCTCGTTTCAGCATCAATCCATTGACGAAGCAGGAGAATATTCGCATCGAGTGGAGCCGACCTGGAGTGTAGAGGAGCAAGAGTCTTCTAACGAACAGCAGCGGAGCATGAAGGCAAATGCCGAAAAGTACACGATGTCCGATTTGAACAAGCTCAGCTACGACGAATTAGTCAATGTGTTGGTGACGGTAAACTGGGAGCAGATTCCTGAACTATTTGATTTTACTCCCGATTCGTATGCCTTTTACAACGATCGCCAGCGCGTTCAGGCCATCATTGATGCATTGCAGGTCAGGGGCACACAATACTCCAGCAGCGATTCCAAAGGAATTGACACCTTGGTTGAGGTTCTTCGCTCTGGATATTACCTCGGCTACTACCATCAGGAATTATCCTATCTCAATCAGAGAAGCGAGCATCAAAAAGTGTTCCCTGCTCTGCAAGCCATTGCAGAAAATCCGAATTTCAAATTAGGGACAGATGCTCAAAATGAGGTGGTAGGTGCATTTGGCGGACTTATCGGAAACACTTTTGTAAGCGCTTCCCTTGTGGAGAAAGCGGCCCCAATCATCCGTCAATACGAAGAAGAAATGGATACTTTCATTGCGCAACGGAGTGCGGGAGATGCTGTTTTCCGTATCATGAGCCAGTTTAGCTATATTCTGATGTGGAGAGTGGATGAACCAACCAAGAAGCAGGAGTTTTACGGCAAAATCGATACGTATCTGAACGAGTTAGGAAACCTCGCCTTGCATGGCGATACAGATGAAGCGAAAGAATGGGTCCTCGACAATGGTTTTTATCACAGTGCGTATTTGGGAGAATACCATTCCAATCCGAATAAGGGCAACGAGGTCCTCACAGAAGCGTTGAAGCTTTATCCGTATGTGGGACTTCAGTATATGCAGGCAGCGAAGCTCATCCAGACGGTCTATGGCGGAAAAGACGCTAACGGAAAGGACATCCAGTTCAACAAGATTCGTGAGGATGCTTTAGAAAAGTATTTGCCCAAAGAATATACGTTTGATGACGGAAGCATTGTCATGAAAACAGGCGGAGATGTCACAGAAGAAAAAGTGAAACGGTTATATTGGGCGGCAAAAGAAGTAAAAGCTCAGTTTCATCGGATGGCAGGACGAGATGAACCGATGGAAGAGGGGAACCCCGACGATATTTTGACTATTGTTCTTTATAATAGTCCTTCAGAGTACAAGATGAACAACCCCCTGTATGGCTACGAAACGGACAACGGGGGCATGTATATCGAGGGGAAGGGAACTTTCTTCACCTACGAACGAACACCGCAGCAGAGCACATATACACTAGAAGAGCTGTTCCGCCATGAATTCACGCACTATTTGCAAGGGCGCTATGCTATACCTGGCTTGTGGAATGAAGGCCCGATTTACAGAGACGAGAGACTGTCGTGGTTTGAAGAAGGAGGAGCAGAACTCTTTGCAGGCTCCACGCGAACAACAGGTGTTCTGCCGCGAAAATCTATGGTCGGCAATCTCATTCGTTTTGGACAGGACAACTGGTATACGGCGTCTCAAACTTTGCACGCACGCTACGGCACATGGGACTTTTATACGTATTCATACGCCTTGCAGTATCACATGATGAAAGAGGACTGGAACAAGCTGGACGATATCATGGATTACATAGAGGCCAATAACGTGAATGGTTATGACCAGTTAATCCGTACGCTCAGTAATGATTCCGAGCTAAATCGGGATTACCGCCGTACAATGGAATCGCTGGTAGACAGCTATCCGGATCTGACAGTGCCGCTGGTGTCGGATGATTATCTGGTTACGCCAGACCCCAAAGCAAGTACAGAAATTTTCCGGGAAATGGAAGAGGTTACTGGATTGCAAAATGTGTCTACAAACAAGCACGATTCAGAGTTCTTCCAAACCTTTACGTTAACAGGGACGTACACGGGTACGCAGGCACAAGGGGAGAAGCACGATTGGGAAACGATGAGCCGCATAACAGACGAGTTTCTAACCGCACTGACTTCTCATCCATGGAACGGCTACAAAACCGTAACCGCCTACTTTACCAACTACAGAGTTAATGCGTCCAATCAGTTTGAATATGATGTCACGTTCCACGGGGTTCTTCCAGAACAGGGAGATGGTGAGAACCAGCCGCCTGTTATTGTCATGAACGGACCGTCAAAAGCGGCAGTAAACGAGAAGGTTGCATTCAGCAGTAATGGAAGCTCCGATCCAGATGGCAGCATCGTATCCTATCTATGGGAATTTGGAGACGGCACAAGCAGCAGTGATGCCAATCCTGCGCATGTCTACGAAAATCAGGGAGAATATACGGTGAAGCTGCGAGTAACGGATAACAGAGGAGCGGTTACTTCGAAATCGATGACGATCACGATCGAGGAGCAGGGTGGAGAAATCGGGGAAAAGGAGCAGGAGCCAAACAACAGCTTTTCAGAGGCAAATCCATTGAAAAGCAATGTGGTGTTGAATGGTCAAACAAGCAAACAAGACGACAAGGACATTTTTGCCTTGAACGTATTGGGGAAAGGAACAGTGAAAATCAACGTAACAAGTGAGCATGATACTGGTTTGAACTGGGTCGTCCACCACGAGGATGATCTGAATAATTATCTCGCTTACCCCAAAACCTCAGGAAAAACGCTCTCCGGTGATTTTGAAGCAACTCCGGGTACCTATTATTTGTCCGTGTACAACTTTAACGGTGAAACCATTCCATACAAAGTAACTGCGGAATTGCCAGAAGAAGATACAGAACCAACCGAAACGGAGCCGAACAATTCATTCGATGATGCTAATGCGCTACAGTTTGGCGAAGAGCTAAGTGGTCAAACCGATCGTACAGATGTCAAGGACACGTACATCATTCAGGTTGAAGAGGAAGGGATCGTTCAAGTTACGGTAAGTAGCGAGAAGGACGAAGGCTTAAACTGGGTGGTGTTTCATGAAGATGATCTCGAAACGTATTTTGCCTACCCCGAAAACGCAGGTAAGAAACTGACGGGAGAATTTGAGGCAAAACCAGGGAAATATTTCCTGTTAGTCTACAACACAAATAATACGACGATTCCGTACAAAGTTATCGTGAAAGCAGAGTAATCCCCCATTAATAGGAAGAAAAGCCCTTTCTACCCTTTGTTTTTTAAGGGATAGAAGGGGCTTTTTTTCGTTTGACAAGCGTCTGGTAAAAATCAGCACGTAACGGGATGGCGTTACGCACGTCTTTTCTTTATGGAGCCTAAAAAATCAATGGAGCCAATTGTAAATGACTTTTGGCGTCTCTTCCTCAGGACCAGCAGGGAGAACGAATGGAGCTGGGTTGCTCCAAGGCTGGGCAGAGGACGGGGCATTCGAGATAATGAATTCTGTCCCTAATGAAACAAAGGTGTACAGTTCTTCTACAGCGGCATTGTACAAGCGAACACATCCGAGCGAAACAGATGAGCCGATGCTCTCGGGATGGTTTGTCCCGTGGAGGGCGTACCCGTTCTCCTGAAAGACCATGCCCCTCGTTCCATAAATATTGTCATGTCCGCGGGGCTGATTGATTTTTTTCTGAATGGTATAGTAGCCTTCGGGTGTAGAACCGTTTTTGCCTATGGCGACGGGATAGCTGCGTACCAGATGGGACCCGCTGATGAGCTTCATCGTATGTGTCGAGGTAGTCAAGTGAAGCTGTAACGGTTCGAAAGGAGCCACGGGCTCCGGATAGCCGGGAAGCGGCAGCACATTGCGCAAGCTGTCCCATGCGGACCCTGGCAAGAAGGCTTTGGGATGATACGGATAGCTTTTTAACAAAAGTCTCTTTGGCGGTACTGGAATTTGCGGCAAATAATTGCCTGGATAAGCGCCAGCCAGATCAGACAGCTGGGCAGGCAACGTACCCGTTTGCTGATAATAGCGATACAAGGCGTTTCGCAAGATCAGTACATGCTGGAGGGTTAGCTGCTCATCCGTGAGTTCTGCCTTACTTGTGGCAAGTGCCGGTTCTCGTTCGAACTGCACAGGTTTATCCCACCATTTTTCACTGAGAACAGTCCGACTTGTCGGATTGTAACGCAAGATGCCTCGGACTTCACGCGGCTGATAAAACAGCAAGGGACGGAACAACGGCGAACCAGGTACTTCTGGGACAACCATCACCGTAAAAGGCTGCGTCAGAGCAGGACGCCGGGACTCTACATAGCGCCGGACCTGTTCAGATAGCTCACGCGCACTGAGTGTAGGAGGGACTGCAATGACCTCTACATGTGGCTGCGCTTGATCAGGTGTCGGTACGGGCTGTTTGACAGCCTCCGGCATTGTCTTGGAGGACGCATCCCTCAACGGTTCGGGCGAAAAAGCGAATTGAAAATAGAGAAACAAAAGCGAAGCCAAGAGTAAACGCGTTCGATTGCCCAAGGAATTGCGTTGTCGCTCCCGCAGCAATCGTTGATAAGCGTCACGCGTCTCGTTGTAATACGAGCCTTGCTTGGATACCAGGCCACGCCTGTACGCTTCGAGAGCCTGTTCCCGGTTTCCTTGTGCTTCTCGTTCTTGGCCAAGGTGAAACCAGCCGATGGCTTCGTTAGGATACTGCGTCGTATACCACCGGTAAAAGGCGAGGTCGCTCTGATCCGGATATTTCATATGAAATGTACTTTTTTCCTGAAGAAAGGAAACCTTGTCCACGGATACTTCTCCCCCAAATAAATGAGCGTTCAAAAAGGCGCCCTTATAAGGATGTATCGGCGGGAGTCGGGAAAATAATGAGAGTGGAGGTCAAAAATGGTTTATTTACGAACGATCAAGCTGTTGAGAGAGGATTTTCCGAACACGAAAGAATATCCGTTTCACCTGCCCTCCTTGCGTAAGCTGGAAGCGATCGAGCTTGCGAGCAGCGTCACTTTTTTTGTAGGAGAGAATGGCTCAGGTAAATCTACGTTGCTTGAGGCTGTTGCCTATCAATGTGGTTTCCATACGGCTGGCGGATCGCGGAATAACTTTTATGAAGTGCATCGCTCGGAGGCGAGTCTGGGTGACTACATACGTCTTTCCTGGCTGCCCAAAATAACGAATGGCTTTTTTTTGCGGGCTGAGAGCTTCTATCAGTTTGCCAGCCATATCGATCAAATGGGCTCTGAAAGCTATAAAAACTACGGCGGTCGCTCGCTGCATGATCAGTCGCACGGAGAATCATTTTTCGCGCTGTTTGCCAATCGCTTCAACGGCAGGGGAATCTATCTGCTGGATGAGCCCGAGGCTGCTCTTTCACCGAAACGTCAAATCGCTTTTTTGTACGTGATGCGCGATTTGGTGGAAGAAGGAGCACAATTTATCATTGCGACGCACTCGCCGATTCTATTGGGCTATCCCGGGGCGACTATCCTCAATTTTGATGAATCGCCGGTACATGAGGTGAATTATCGCGATACGGAGCACTATCAATTGACGCGCCGTTTCCTGGAGAAGCCCGATCTATTTTTAGATGAAAAATAATTTTCATTCTTCCTGTCACAAAAATCGCCTTGGCGGTTTCTATTAGATGAACGAAGCAGTAGAGGCATTTGTCAATGGCGCACGCAGGAAGGAGGAATTCCAGTGGAGGTGCAAGCAAACCTGGTGATGAACCATGCTCGAGTAGAGGATCATACAGATTCCTTTCAACAATTGTTTACGACCTATTATCCGTTTGTGGTCCGACAGATCATGCGAATTGTGAAAGATCAACAAACGGCAGAAGATATTGCCCAGGATGTATTTCTCTCCTTTTACCATACGGATCGCTCGGTGATCGAACATATCCCGGCATGGCTGTCCAAGTCCGCACTCTACGCAGCGTACAATTATCTTCGTTCAGAAAAACGCAGGTACGCAAGACAAGAGCGAAGTGCATCCGAGCAAGAACACGTCAGTCCTTCTACAGAAGAGATGTGGCTTGCAAAAGAGTCCCAGAGTATCGTCCGCGATGTGCTAGAGGAGCTAGACGAGCGGGAACGGACCTTGCTGGTCATGAAATATTCCGGATTTCCTTATGCGGAGTTGGCGAAAGCGACTGACACGCAGATCAGCTCGGTGGGAACACTTCTCGCGAGAGCGAAAAGTAAATTTCGTACCATCTATGGCCGGATGAGGGGGGAAGAGGAATGAAATGTGCCGATAAAGGCTTTGTCCAGGCGTTCTTGGACGGTGAGTGCAGCTCAAAAGAAAGTGAGCAATTCCTGCTTCATCTGGAGTACTGTGAAACCTGCCGTACACAGCTAGATGAATTATCCGCGTTGGATAGCTGGGCGCGTGAGAAGATGGAGCATGCTTTTTCCGAGACAAACGATGTGAGGGTCAATACGGAAGCAGCGTGGCAGCGATTTTCGCAAACAATCGAGAAACCGACGAACACAAATGCACAAGATCGACAAGCGATAACCAATCGAGCAACAATCAGAAGGAGCTGGAGTCAGATGAACAAGCAAACAAAAAGATGGGTGACAGGTGCTTCGGCAGCAGCAGTATTGGCTGTGTCCCTGTCTTTCCCCCAAGTACAAGCAGCAGCGAACGATTTTCTGTCCATTTTCCGCATGGATAAAGTTGAATTCGTCAAAGTGACGCAAGAAGATATGCAAGAGCTGGAACAATGGATCGCAAACGGCAATTGGGGCGAGACGGAACTGCCTGGGATCGGAAAAATCTGGATGGATAAAAACGATAAAGAGAAACTTGAGGAAAGAAGCTACTATTACAACAACAAGGAATCCGCTGAAAAGGCTGGCGTGAAGCTGCCACAGCTGCCGAAGGACGTCACGGTGGATAGTGTAGACATCCAATCTCCTTTTACCATGCACATGGAGATCGATGCCGATCGTGCAAACAAGCTACTGGCGCAATTGCAGGTAGAGGAGCGCTTTGATGAAAAACTGAGTGGCAAGCGCTTCTCCTTGAAGATTCCACAGATGCAGCAGGTCAGGATGCTTGTCGGAAAAGATAATATTAGCTACTTTGTCGTAGGCGCTCCTGAGCTAAGCGCACCAGAGGGAGTCGATCTGGCACAGCTTCGCGAGACACTCTTGGCCCTGCCGTTCATTCCAGATCAAGTGAAAAGGCAGATGATTAGCATCGAAGACTGGCAGCATACTCTCCCTGTGCCATACATGGCAGACGGCGAGAGCAAGATGAAGGAAGTAAAAGTGAACGGTCAAAACGGAATGCTGATCACAGGTAAATACGACGCGCATCTGATGTGGCAGCAGGATGGACAGATTCACATGCTGGAAGGCTTCGAAAAGAACGCGGATGAGCTGTTGGATTTTGCAAATCAGCTGAAATAAGTAATCAAATAGTGGGGCGTTGGCAGAGTTTTCCTGAAAAAGGAGGGCTCTGCTTTGTCCCGTTTGCAATGGGGAAAGTGAGGTAAGCGATGTCAGATTATGTGATAGAGACCTGGGAGTTGACCAAGCAATATAACGGTAAAGCCGGCTGCAAAAATATTACGCTACAAGTACCGCGCGGCTCCGTATTTGGTTTCCTCGGTCAAAATGGAGCGGGTAAAAGTACCTTTGTCAGGACGATGCTTGGGTTATTGCACCCAACGAATGGCAAAGCGGTCATGCTTGGGCAGCCGATTGGCAGTGTAGAATCGCGAAAAAAGGTAGGATACTTGCCAGAGCTGTTCCGCTATCCGGATTGGTTGACGGGTCAGCAGCTCTTGGAGCATCATGCCGAGGTGTGTGGATTAACACATCGCGAGAGCAAATCCGTGATAAAAAATGTCGTTGAGCTGGTCGGAATGGCTGGACGCGAGCGTGAACGCATCCGGGGCTTTTCCAAAGGCATGCAGCAGCGTATCGGGATTGCCTGCGCCCTCTTATCCGATCCAGAGCTGATCTTTCTCGATGAGCCGACCTCCGCACTGGACCCAATCGGGCGAAAAGAAGTGCGTGAGCTAATCGCGCGGCTGCGTGACCAAGGAAAGACCGTTTTTCTCAACAGTCATCTATTGAGTGAAATGGAGAGCGTATGCAACTACGTCGGGATCATTCACCGCAGTGAGCTGGTCGTGCAAGGCGACTGGCGCAAGTTGAGCACCGTCCAACCACAAATTGAATTGACAGTGGACAAGGACAGCGCAGGCTTTCCTAACGAGCTTCCTTCCTTCGTCACAGAGAGTCGTCTCGTAAGACAAGAGGAAAACCGTAATACATGGTTAATGACGCTGGATCAGGACAATCGGGTACCGGCTCTGTTGCAACAGTTGATTGCTTCAGGGGCTGGAGTGCATGAAGTCGTCCGCAAGCAGCATTCACTGGAAGATGTATTCCTCTACTGGGTGCAGAAAAAGGAGGGGGAACGACATGTGGCCGATCATCAAAATCACGTATAGAGAAATGATCTCCAAGCGTATTTTCACGATTACGCTGATCATGTCGCTGGCCTTTCTGCTGCTGTTTGGACTTGCCACAGGCTATGCCGTCAAGGAGATGAAGGATTCGTTCGGGGACTTAGGTCCAGAAGCTTTGATGCAAAAAAACTTCTTTTCCACGCAGCTCTTGGGGATGGGCTTGTACTTTGGCTCCGTCATTACGGCACTCTTGGCGATTTTGAGCAGTGTCGGGAGCATCGCATCTGAAATTGAGAGCCACCAAATCGACACGTGGCTGGCCCGCGCACTGCCTCGCTACAAATATGTATTGGGGAAATTTTTCGGATTGGCAAGTATGTTGGGGCTGTACGGACTCCTGATGTTCTTCGGACTTTTGGCGATCAACCAATGGGTGGGCGGAGGTGCGCTGGCTGTTCAGGTAGGAGGAGACCAAATCCTGAAAGCAGCAGCTTTCTTCGTAGGTATGCCGATCATTCTTGTCTGTGTAGCCATGCTCTTGAGCAGTATGACTACAACAGTAACGGGCGGGATTATCCTGATCATTCTGTACGGGATCAGCTTCATTGGTGGCTTTATCGAGCAGCTCGGTGTTGCCTTTAGCAACAGCTCACTCACAAACATCGGGATTATTTCCAGTCTGGTATTTCCAACCGATTCGCTATTTAGGCAAATGACGATCTCACTATTTGATACAGCTGACGATCCGCTGTCCTTTGCTTCGCAAGGAATTTTCGGTACGACTTCTCCTCCGAGTACTACCATGCTCATCTACTCCATTCTCTATGGTATCGTGGCGTTGGGGCTGTCCATTCGGGTGTTTCAAAAGAGAGATGTATAAGAAAAACAAGAGAACGGCTGATTCGTGCCGTTCTTTTTCTTTTCTCCCTTGATTTTTATGACGTTAATAGAAGAAATGCGGTTAAAACAGTTTATGCGCATATTCTATTCGGATTTTTACGAACATTGTTATAATGACAGCACAATATGAAAGCGCATTCTTCATGGTTGCTGCAACATCATTGTAAGCGCATTCTTGCAAGGGGGAACTAGCGTATGCTGGCATTACTCGGATTTCTAATGGTAGCTGTTTTCATGTACTTGATTATGTCGAGACGGCTTTCGGCATTGGTTGCTTTGATTGTTGTTCCTGTTGTTTTTGCGTTGATTAGCGGATTTGGTTCAGAAATTGGCGATATGATGCTTGCAGGCATCAAGAAAATTGCGCCTACGGGCATTATGCTGTTGTTCGCCATTCTGTACTTTGGAGTCATGATGGATGCAGGTCTGTTTGATCCATTAATTAAGAAAATCGTGAAAATGGTAAAGGGTGACCCACTAAAGGTGATTGTAGGTACAGCCATTCTCGCTACCTTGGTCGCACTGGATGGAGATGGAACAACGACTTATATGATTACCGTTACCGCGATGCTGCCTTTGTATCGCAAGCTGGGAATTAAACCGATGATTTTGGCAGTCATGCCGATGCTCGCACTTGGTGTCATGAACATGACGCCATGGGGTGGACCGACAGCACGTGTCATGAGTGTACTCCATATGGATGTTTCCGAGATTTTTGTCCCTGTTATTCCTGTGATGATTGGCGGAATTGCTTGGGTGATGATCGTAGCCTGTATTTTGGGCAAACAAGAGCGTAAGCGTCTGGGGATTATGGAGATACCAGATGAAGATTTGAAATCGCTTGCAGGACAAGAAGTTGCGGCGACAGATGAGTCTGCTGCTCTGAAACGTCCGCGCCTGATCTGGTTCAATCTGTTGTTGACCGTAGCCCTGATGGTCGGTCTGGTTACGAGCTTCTTGCCACTGCCGACGATGTTTATGCTTGCTTTTGCCATTGCCTTGTTTATGAACTACCCGAAAATGCAAGATCAGAAAGAGCGGATTGCAGCCCACGCAGCTAACGCACTGGCTACCGTGTCCATGGTTTTCGCTGCGGGAATCTTTACAGGCATCCTGACTGAAACGAAAATGATCGATGCGATGGCGAGCACACTCGTTTCCTGGATTCCGGATTCGCTTGGTTCCCATATGCCTCTACTCGTAGCGCTGACAAGCATGCCATTCACGTATTTCATGTCGAACGATGCGTATTACTTCGGAATCGTTCCAATCCTGGCGAATGCAGCAGCCGCTTACGGAATCGATCCGGCGGAAATTGGTCGCGCTTCCATCCTGGGTCAACCGCTACATGTACTCAGCCCGTTGTTTGCTGCACAGTACCTGTTGATCGGAATGGTTGGAGTCGATTACGCGGAAACCCAAAAATTCGTCCTGAAATGGGCGTTTGGAACATCGATCGTAATGATTGCGCTTGCTCTTCTTACCGGAGTCATCTCATTCTAGTCAAACTATAAGAAGGAAGAAATAAAAAAGAGGCCTGCTCATGGCCTCTTTTTCGTCATCGCGCGAAATGAGATACAATGAGAAGCAGAGGAGGGAACGATGTGCGTTTTCACAGCAAGCTGATGTTGATTATTTGCTCGCTCCTTTTTGGTGTGATTGTCATACTCGGTACGATGTTTGAACAGATGCTGGCGGGCGTATTGGAGGATGAGATTGGGACGCGTGCACTGCATACCGCCAAGACCGTTGCGCAGATGTCTGAGATCAAACAGGCGTTTGACGCAGAAGATCCCGCCAAGATTATTAATCCAATCGTGGAAAAAATACGCGTGGACACGAATGCGGCTTTTATAACTGTAGGAAATTTGCAAAGCATCCGCTATTCCCATCCTGACCCAGAGCAGATTGGCAAAAAGATGGTGGGAGGCGACAATGAGGCAGTATTTGAGGGGGAATCCATCATCTCTGAGACAGTCGGTTCGCTTGGCCCCGGACTCAGAGGAAAAACACCGATCTATGATGCGGAAGGAAAGGTGATGGGGGTCGTTTCCGTCGGGTTTTTATTTGAGGATATTAATGAAACGATCGAATCGTATCGCAATCGAATCTTCGTCATCGGTATCGTCACCTTGCTCTTGGGTGTGGTGGCTACGCTCATTCTTTCACAGAATGTAAAGAAAACCATATTTGGTTTGGAGCCTGAACAAATCGGGCGATTGTATCAGGAAAATCAAGCCGTGCTGGAATCGATTCGCGAAGGCATTGTGGCGGTCAATAAGGAAGGAGCGATCACGCTCGCGAATCAGACTGCCCTCCAGATGCTGGGGCAAGCGAAGGATAAAGACAGGATCATGGACAAGCAGGACGAGCTGGTGCGTTCACTAGGCCTTCATGAGGTGATTGAGACTGGGAAAGCCGAATTTGACCGCGAAACGAATGTGGACGAGCATGTATTAGTCGTGAACCGGGTCCCGATTATGGATAAGGAGCGTCATGTTATGGGCGCGGTAGCGAGCTTTCGCAATCGGTCCGAGCTGTTCGAGGTCACACAGGAGCTGTCACGTGTGAAGGAGTATGCGGAAGTCCTTCGTTCCCAGACGCACGAGTATTCTAACAAACTGCATCTCATATCAGGACTCATCCAGCTTGAATCGTATCAGGAAGCCATTGAAACGATTTCTTCTGAGCTGAATGTGCATGTCCACAATACGACGTTTATTATGCAAGAAGTTCCGGACCCACTGATAGGTGGCTTGTTGCTCGGGAAGCTGAATCAAGCCAACGAACGCAAAGTGGAATTAAAAATAGATCCGGAAAGCAACTTCCGTGACATTCCTGCCTCGATTGATCGCTCACAGCTAATTGTCATTCTCGGCAATTTGATAGATAATGCGATGGACGCTGTAAAAGCTCCAGGTGCAATTGCACCGGAAATCACGATCTTTTTGCTCAATATGGAAGAGGTCTTGCTCATAGAAGTAGAGGATCTGGGGCCAGGCATCTCCGAAGAAAATGCTGAACGCATCTTTGAGCTGGGCTTCTCTACCAAGCAACAGCCGAATCATGGCTACGGTCTGCACTTAGTCAAGCAAGCTGTTTTACATGTACACGGCAATATTACGCATACGGGGAATCCGGCAGGCGGAACGATTTTTACTGTGACGATCCCAAAGGATGCACGCACGGCAGAACGGAAGGAGGCCGTACTAGATGATACGGGTACTCATTATTGAAGACGACCTGAGAATCGCAGAGGTAAACCGACGCTTCGTGGAAAAAGTAGAGGGATACGAGGTGATTGGCATTGCCACGAATGGGCAAGAGGCCAAGGACCAAATGGAAGTTTTGCAACCTGATCTCGTGTTGCTCGACATTTATTTTCCGGATATGGACGGCCTCGATTTTTTGTCGATCATAAAGGAGCAGTTCCCTACAACGGATGTCATCATGCTGACAGCTGCCAAAGAAGTAGATGCGGTTGTAGAGGCGATCCGCTATGGCGTATTCGATTTTATTACCAAACCGCTTATCTTTGCGCGCCTGCAACAAACGTTACGGAATTATCAGGAGTTCAGGCAAAAGGTGAGTGATTGGAAAAAAGACACTGATCAGATCAGCCAAGCCCAAATCGATGAGCTTATTTCCCGGACTGGCCAAAAAAAGACAACCGAGACAAGGGCAGTCAAAGGAATTGATCAAATCACGCTGGACAAAATTTCTGGCTTTCTCATGCAGACCCAGGAGGCCACGACGGATTTGGTCAGCAAAGAAACAGGCATTAGCCGTTCAACAGCAAGGCGATACCTCGAATATTTGGTAGCCAAAGGAGACGCCATCGCAGACCTATCGTACGGTGTCGTCGGTCGTCCAGAACGCGTATACAAGAGCGTCGGGCGGCAAAAAGAATAAAAAACCTCCGCGTTCGCAAGTAAGGTACAGGCCTACTTGAGAGCGTGGAGGTTTTTTTGTACTTATGATTTGATAAGTATTTAGAAGGTTTCGATGAACCACCGAAAGCTGGTGAGAAGAAAAAGCGCAGGGCTCGGAGACCTTGACAACCCCCACCCAGTCGGAACCTCAAAAAGGGGACCACGCTTGTCGAACACTTCTTCCTTGAGAAACGTCCGCCCGTAGGGTGGCTTTGGCTCGACGGTCCCCTTTTTGAAATGGAGACGGACAGTGAATCCCCATTGCGGGGGTGTCAGAGTCGAAGAGAAC
>NZ_PXZN01000040.1:0-58824 GCF_003013445.1 Brevibacillus sp. NRRL NRS-603
TAACGGCAACAGGGATTGTCGACGTGAAGAGCGGACAAATCGTCGTTCCGGCACTTCCTCTACCTTAAGGGAGTGTTTTTTTTTTTGTTTGTAAATCAATGATATATGTTTTTAAAATATATTTTACTTCTTGTAAATTATCAGATTTATTTTAAAATAAAGACAACCAAGCCTTATCTATCTTTATCCCCGAAGAGTCATCGTTTTGGAAAGTCGCAACCTGGCAAGCAAGGTAGATGGACTGGGAAACAAGAACAAAGAATGATAAAAGGGGGATTCATTCTGAATGAAAAAGCACTCTTATGTCGGGGTTTTATCTGCGGTATTGGCTGCGAGTATGGCATTAACAGGTTGCGCAGGAAGCAGTAATTCAAGCGGCGGAAGTAACGCAAGCGGGGGGCAAAGTCAGCCAGCTCCAGGCAACAGTGGTGGAGGAACGACCGAGGGTGGCCTCATCAAAATTGCCACACAATCCCCTCTGTCCGGGAGCAATTCTGCTATCGGAGATGCGATTAAGACGGGCGCTGGTTACGCTCTCGAACAGCGCAAGGAAGAATTTAAAGCACTTGGCTTTGATCTCCAGCTATTCCCTCAGGACGATCAAGGCGACCCGAAAATTGGGGTATCCAATGCGGAGATGCTTATCTCTGATCCCGATGTGTACGGTGTAGTTGGGCATTATAACACAGGGGTTGCAATTCCATCGTCTGTAAAGTACGAGGAAGGCAAGCTGG
Organism: Brevibacillus sp. NRRL NRS-603; assembly: GCF_003013445.1. NCBI lineage: Bacteria > Bacillati > Bacillota > Bacilli > Caryophanales > Paenibacillaceae > Brevibacillus > Brevibacillus sp. NRRL NRS-603. The sequence continues at coordinate 735 of NZ_PXZN01000040.1, forward strand.
TCATGGTATCCCCGGCAAATACAGGGGTGAAGCTCACGGAGGAAGGCAAGAAAACCGTCCATCGAATCTGTGCACGCGATGACGCACAAGGACCAAAGGCTGCTCTTTATGCAAAAAATACACTTGGTGTAAAAACGGCCTATATTATCCATGATAAGACAGCATACGGCCAAGGTCTGAGCGATCAAGTGAAGATGCAATTCGAAAAGGACGGGGTCCAAATCCTGGGCTTCGAGGGCATTACCCAAGGCGAAAAGGACTACAGCGCGGTGCTTAACCAGGTAACGGTGAAAAACCCGGACATCATCTTTTTCGGCGGTCTCTATCCAGAAGGTGGAATTTTGATCAAGCAAGCTCGTGAAAAGGGATTTAAGGGTTATTTTATGGGTGGCGACGGCTTGGATTCTTCTGATATGATAAAAATAGCCGGTGATGCTGTCGAAGGGGTAGTCTTTACGTCAGTAGCAGGAGACGTAACGCAAACCGAAGAGGGCAAGAAATGGGCTGAAGAGTACAAGAAAGCCACAAACAAGCCTCTGGAAACCTATTCCGTCTATGGTTTCGACTCTATGAACGTCATCCTCAATGGTGTCTTGGAGGCTGCCAAAGCGAACGGAGGCAAAAAACCAACCCGCGAGCAAGTCCTCGATGCAGTCCACAAAACCAAAGATTTTCAGGGTCAATTCACCAAGGTTACCTTTGATGAAAAAGGTGACAACACAAATGCAGATGTATTCATTTACAAGTTTGACAAGGACAAATCCATTTTCGTAGGCAAGGCCGAGTAATCACACCACACAACGCGCACACACTCCCATGCCTCATACCAGGATAGGGGGCTGCACGCCGGTGTTGGCCCCTTTTCCACGAGAAAAAAAGTCCAGTCAACGAAACGAATGCAGAAAATTTGTACAAGTCTACAAGGGAAATGAGGGATGGGAAAGCATGATCAATATTTTGCCTCAGGTGTTGGTTGACGGATTGACACTTGGATTTATGTACGCAGTCGTGGCTTTAGGCTACACAATGGTTTACGGGATTTTGGAAATTATCAACTTTGCCCATGGAGACATTTTCATGGTCGGAGCCTTTATCGGTACAGAGGTATTATTGATCTCTGATGCGCTAGGGGCACTTGAAGGTATGAATCCATTTGTCGCACTTTTCATAACACTCATAATTGCCATGGTATTAACTGGAGCCTTGGGGGTAGGGATTGAGAGGATTGCCTATCGACCATTGCGCGGAGCACCTCGTCTTGTGCCGTTGATTTCGGCGATTGGCGTATCATTTTTGCTGCAAGACCTCGTGCGTTTTACAGAAGCACTGGCTCGCAATGAGTTTTATTTGAACAGTCCTGCTCTTTTTACAGGCTCGATTCCATTAGGAAGTATTGCTACGATTCCAACAAAAGGATTGATCGTAATTGTAATTGCGATCGTCATGATGATTGCGTTGACATTGTTTGTGAATAAAACAAAGTGGGGAATCGCCATGCGAGCCGTTGCACAAGATCAGAGTACGGCTTCGCTGATGACCATAAATGTAAACAAAGTAATCATGCTTACGTTTTTGATTGGCTCCAGCCTGGGGGGCGCGACAGGCGTTCTGTTTGCGCAAAACTACGGGACGATCGATCCGTATATCGGTTTTATCCTCGGTCTAAAAGCATTTACAGCTGCCGTACTCGGCGGGATTGGGAACCTGCGTGGTGCGATGATCGGTGGCGTACTCCTCGGTCTTCTGGAATCCTTGTCCGGTGCCTTTATGGGGCCTTTGACCAACGGAGCCTTTGGTGCAGAGTACAAAGACGTGTTTGCGTTCAGTATTTTAATTCTCGTGCTTCTCTTCAAGCCGGAAGGACTGTTTGGCGAAGCTGTAAAAGAGAAAGTGTAGGTGAAATAAATGGCAAATTTCGCTTGGAAATCATTCAAAGGCATTCCGCTCGTATTCACGCTGATCTGGATTGTTGCTTTTTCTGCCGCATTATACCTTATGGATAAATCGGTTATCGCATTTCTCGGCATTCTTTCTTCCATTGTGCTTGTCTATTACACCAATACCTCCAAGTCGATCAAAATGGCGATTGGTGCTATCGTTCTCCTCCTGATCATTCCGTTGGTAGCCGGTGAAAACCGATACTACATGGAGGTAGCTTCACAGGTAGGCATCTACGTAGCGATGGCTTTGGGCTTGAATATCGTAGTAGGCTTTGCTGGTCTGCTTGACTTGGGTTACGTCGCGTTTTTTGCAGCTGGGGCTTATGCGTACGCGATTTTCTCGACCTCGCAAGCGAATGAGTTTATTGCAGGGAATCTGTTCCCGCTCTCCGGTGAGTGGTTTTGGCCATTTCTCATAGTCGGCTTGATTGTGGCTGCCGTTTTCGGAATATTGCTAGGATTGCCAGTTCTCAGAGTAAAAGGGGATTACCTCGCGATCGTGACCTTGGGCTTCGGTGAAATCATTCGTATTGTCTTCAACAACCTGGACAAGCCCATCAACATCACCAACGGTCCGCAGGGAATTACGCCGATTCCGTCTCCTGAGCTATTTGGGATCAAGATGGGGACGCCGTTTTACTTTTACTTCATCGTGTTGTTTGTGATTGCCTTTATCGTTTTGGCGAATATACGCTTTGAGCATTCCCGTTTGGGACGTGCATGGATTGCCGTACGTGAGGATGAGCTGGCTGCCCAGTCTATGGGGATTTCCTTGTTGAATACCAAGCTGGCTGCATTCGCATTGGGTGCCTCCTTCGCTGGTGTCGTCGGTGTTATCTTTGCGGCCAAGCAGACGTTTATCGATCCGACTTCCTTTACGCTGATGGAATCGATCGGGATATTGGTCATGGTTATTCTGGGGGGGAGTGGCAGCATTCCAGGCGTCGTGCTTGGAGCCGCTTTTGTTACAATCCTGCAGGTACAGCTCTTAAAAGAGTTCTCCAACTTCCTGCACGGTCTGCAAAATTCAGGAATCATCAGTTTGCCGAACCAGCTGGACCCATCCAAGTTCCAGCGACTCATTTTCGGAATTATGCTCATTCTCGTAGCCTTGTATCGCCCTAACGGATTGATTCCGGCCAAACGGAAGAAAAACGATCTCGATGCGATCAAAAAGAGCGAGTTTGGCAAAGAAAAGCTGGGGATTCTCGGCAGACTGTCCCAATTGACTTCTGGAAAACAGTCGTAGCGGACGAGGAGGGAAATGAGCATGGCATTGTTAGAGGCAAAAAATTTAACGAAGCGCTTTGGTGGCTTGGTAGCCAATCAAGACGTCTCGATTGACATTGAAAAAGGAAGCATTACAGCGGTAATCGGTCCGAATGGAGCCGGAAAAACGACTTTTTTCAATATGATTACCGGATTTTACGAGCCAGACGAGGGAGAAATTCTCCTGAATGGCAAGAGCATCAAGAAGCTTCGTCCCGATCAGATCGCGAGTCGCGGTATCACCCGCACCTTTCAAAACATTCGTCTGTTCAAGGAAATGACGGCATTGGAAAATGTCATGGTAGGTGTGCATAGCCGCTTATCCGCCGGAATTCTCGGAATCCTGTTCAACTCCAAACGTGTACGCCAGGAGGAAGAGCGGACGCGCGTCGAGGCTTATCAGCTCATGGAGTATGTCGGAATCGCGCATATTGCCAATGAAGCAGCAGGGAGTCTGCCTTACGGGTTGCAACGACGATTGGAAATTGCTCGGGCGATGGCGACAAATCCGCAAATTATTTTGCTCGATGAACCGGCGGCAGGGATGAACCCTCGCGAAACGGTTGAGATGACAGATTTTATTCGTCGGCTGAAAAAAGAGCTCGATTTGACGATTATCTTGATCGAGCATGATATGAAGCTGGTCATGGGACTTAGCGAATACATTCACGTGCTGGATTACGGGAGAAAAATTGCAGAAGGAACACCCGAACAAATCCGCAACAACCCTAACGTCATTGAGGCCTATCTCGGAAAAAGTGCGTCGGACGTGTCGTAGAAGGAGGAAAATCGATGGCATTGTTAGAGCTGACTAACGTTCATACGTATTACGGCGGCATCCACGCATTAAAAGGATTGAGCATAACGGTAAACGAGGGCGAAGTGGTGACGCTGATCGGTTCCAACGGGGCAGGTAAATCGACCACGTTGAAAACGATATGTGGGCAGACCCGCGCCAAAGAAGGAAAAGTCATCTTTAATGGCAAAGACATTACGCAGATGCGTACACATGATATTGCCTTAGCAGGAATCGCTCACGTCCCGGAAGGCCGCCGTATTTTCCCAAAGCTGACCGTACGCGAAAATTTGGAGATGGGTGCCTTCAGTGTATCGGATAAAAAGGTGATTGAGGAAGGAATCGAGCGAGCTTTTGCTTACTTTCCACGACTGAAGGAACGGATTAGTCAAAAAGGTGGCACGATGTCCGGTGGAGAGCAGCAAATGCTGGCGATTGCTCGCGGACTGATGATGAAGCCAAAAATTCTCATGCTCGATGAACCGTCGATGGGATTGGCGCCGATTTTGGTGGAGCAGATTTTTGACATTGTTACGGAGCTGAACAAGGAAGGCATGACGATTCTCTTGGTCGAGCAAAATGCGAATCAAGCGCTGTCTGTCGCCCATCGCGGTTATGTGATTCAGACGGGCGAAATTATTTTGCAAGACGACGCCCAGACATTATTGATGAATCCGCAGGTAAGAGAGGCGTATTTGGCGTAATATTAGCGTAATAGAAACGTGGGTACCGATGGGGATTTTGTCTCCGTCGGTTTTTCATTTGGTCAGCGAGGAGGAAGAAGCTTGCTAGATATTAGTCCCCGCTTTGTAGAAGGGAGCGAGCCTCTCTATTTACAGCTTTATCGCTATTTTTGTACAGAAATTCAAGGGAGGCGCTTAATCTCTGGAACGCGTCTGCCTTCTGTTCGGGCATTGAGCGGATTTTTGCAAATGAGTAAAACGACCGTCGAGAGCGCCTATCACCAGCTAATGGCAGAAGGCTACATTGAGAGTCGGGAGCGTAGCGGATTTTATGTGGTCGATGTGGACTGGGATGGGCCAGTGCCTGCACCTACAGGGAAAGGGCAGCAACCAGCTAAAACGGCTTACGTCCAAACACCTCCGCCTACGTCCTCAGCAGTTCCGATCCAATATGATTTTCACCAAGCGCGCGTAGATGCCGAGCATTTTCCTTTTGACCGTTGGCGCAAGTACACCAACCAATGCATGCAGGAAGAAAACAAGCATGTGCTCTACTACGGCGACCAACAAGGCGAGCCGCAGCTGCGGGAGGAACTCGCACGCTATCTCGGACGAGCTCGGGGTGTACAAGCTACGCCGGAACAAATCGTGATCGGTGCGGGAACACAGGTGTTAATCAGCTTATTGGGGTTTTTATTCGGAACACGGGGACAGGCAGTTGCGATGGAGGAGCCGGGCTATCACGGTGTTCGTGCAGTGTTTTCCCATTTGGGCTATGATGTACGCCCGATCAAACTGGAAGACGATGGGATTGATGTGGAGGCACTCAGTGAGAGTGGAGCGCAGCTGGTTTATATCACACCGTCTCATCAGGACCCATCCGGAATCGTCATGCCGTATGCCAAACGGCTAAAGCTGCTGCACTGGGCGAATCAGACGGGGAGCTACATCATGGAGGATGACTACGATGGTGAGTTTCGCTATCATGGCAAGCCGATTCCTTCCCTTCAAGGGCTGGATACGCGGGGGCGTGTCATTTACTTGGGGACGTTCTCCAAGGCGTTGCTGCCGTCGATTCGGATGAGCTATATGGTTTTGCCGCAAGCGTTATTGGCGGTATATCAGGAGAAAATGGCTGACTTTGATCAGTCGGCATCGCGTATTCATCAGGAGACGTTAGCCCTGTTCATGAAAAATGGCGATTGGGAGCGGCATATTCGCAAGATGCGGACGCTTTACCGTAAAAAGCATGGGGCGCTGCTTCAGTGCTTGCAGGAACACTTTGGGGCCTATATCCGGATTAAGGGTCAGGATGCCGGGCTGTCTGTGACGGTAGAAGTGAAAAGTGAGAGCACTCCGCAGCAATTGAGGCAAATTGCGGCTGCATCAGGCGTTCGTGTCTATCCAACCGCACATAAATGGATTCATCCGCAGGAAAATGGACTGCCGGCTTTTCAGTTTGGGTTCGGGGGGCAGACCATCGAGGAGATTGAGGCTGGCATTCGTTTGTTGAAATGTGCGTGGGAGCCTTATTTGCACAAGGATATAGGCAAGGCATAGAGGGGGAGCGCATTGGCTATCACAATGTGTAAACAGATGAGGTGGAATGGGAAAATAAAAACCCAATCCAAGGGATCGGGTAAATGAAAAGCAGCATCCCAAAAAGGGAGTGCTGCAAATAATTAAGGGACGTACTGTTCTGTAACTTTTGTGATGATTCCATTCTTTACTTCAACGTGGAACGGTATCTGATAAGGAATTCCCTTGGAAAGCACAAACTTTTTAAAAGTATCGGTGTTTACTGCTTCATTCCAATGGAAATTCTCACCTTGTGTAGAGTTGGTTTGAAGTGTAAACGAAGCCTTCGGAGAAACTTCAAACGTTCTGATTTTAGGACTGCTATTACGAATGTAATATGGCATTGGATAGTCTTCTTTTTCCAACGGATGATCTTGGCGATAAGCTTTTACTGCTGCCTCACCGAAAAACCATTGAACGTAGTCAAGCGAGACGATTAGTTTTCCGTTTTTCACTTGTAACGTTTTCACATAGGCCATTGATTTTTCAAGGGTATTTCCTTGTTTATCCTTGCTACTTGTTGGAACGAATACTTGGGGAGGAACAGGTGCAACCGTTCCTTGCTGTGAAGCTGCATGAGCTTCAGTAACAAACAAAGCACAGAATAACAAAGAAGAAAGCAGCAAATATGTTTTCCGCATAGGGTGTCATTTCCTTTCTGTTTACACGTAATACGATTCACAATTAGTAGGACGGAAAACGAACGAAACCGTTTCTCCTTAAGATGAAAAAATTGCAAAAACAGAAGCCTCCTGTCATCAGAGCAGACTGATCAACAGGAGGTTTTTTCATGACATCTTAAACTAATTTCAAGACATTCGATACCCTAGCTGTGCCGACATCGCACGTACCGTCGCTAGCGTTTCTTGTAAAATCTCTTCTTGTTTTGGCATCACGCGATCAGAGGGACCGATGACACTGACGGATGCAGTGACGTGTCCAGTTGAATCAAAAATCGGTGCAGCGATTCCGGTCACACCTGTATTGCGTCGATTCGAGCTGATTTCATAGCCTCGCTTACGGATTGTCACCAAGTCCTCTTTGATTTCCTCAACCGACGTGTACGAATGAGGTGTGTAACTTTTCAGCGGATGCTCCTGCAAAATCTCATCCTGAAACTCCTCTGGCTGATACGCAAGCAAAACCCTTGCAGCGGAGGTTGAGTAAAGAGGAAAACGCCGGAAGGATTCTACGGTAAAGCGAATGGGATGAAGCGAATCCTCTTTGGCTACATAAATAGCGTCCTTGGAATCTTGTACACATAAGACCGCCAATTCGTTTGTCCGTGAGACAAGCTGTTCTAAGAACGGTTTGGAAAAATCAACGATATCGTGATTTGTGAGCACCTTAGTGCCCAGCTCCAAAAGCGTGTAGCCAAGCGTATACTGCTTGGTTTTTTCATTTTGGCGGATAAAGCCTTCAGATTCCAGCGTGGACAGGAGCTTGTGAACGGCTCCCTTGGATAGCTGGAGCTTTTTGCTGAGCTCAGTTACCCCGAGTTCCTTTGGGGAATCGAGAAATATTTTTAACAGCCGACAGCCATTTCGAACAGAAGACAATACTTGGTCCATACAAACGTCTCCTTTAACGTACAGTAGCCCCTCTAAAAGAAGAGTCTCGATTGAAGTAATTTTACCATTAGAAAGAATGCTGGCAAGCCTGTAATTGGGGCAATGATGCTCTAGTAAGACTACCTTGAATAGTCAGTATCTTTATGCTAGTATAACATTATCGTTCCCAAATAGGAAACGTTGTTCTCTATTTGTGAACAAAACAGACAATCGGGGGTCGAACTTACATGAAGAAAAAGGCATTATCCGTCTTGTCCATTTTCGCTTTAACTGGTTCCTTGCTGGCTGGATGTGGCTCCTCCACGCCGCAAACATCCGCTCCTGCGCCGGCTGCTGGCAACAATAGCGGCACCGAAGCACAAGCTCAGCTGGAAGACACACTGGTAGTGGCAGGAAACGGCGCGACCGTTGAAAAGATGATGAAGGATGAAGTGTTCAAGAAGTTTAACGAGAAGTATCCGAATGTAAAGCTGACCTATGTTTCTGGTGTTTCTACAGAGATCGTAGCGAAGGTTAAGGCACAGAAAAATGCTCCGCAAATCGACCTGACAATCGTTGAAGGCGGCGAACAAGAGAAGGGACGTCAAGAAGGCTTGTGGGAAACGGTATCCGCAACAGATATCCCAAACATGAAAAACGTACCGCAAGATTTGCGAGTGACGGAGGATAGCGGTGTAGTTGTAAACTTCACGCCGATGGGGATTTCCTACAATGCGGACCTGGTAAAAGAAAAAGGCTTGCCTGTACCGAAGTCCTGGAATGATCTGGCCAAGCCTGAAGTGAAAGGCTACATCACGATGACAGACGTAGCGAGCAACTTCGGACGTTCAGCGATGATCATGCTGGCGTACGCAAATGGCGGGTCTGAGAAAGACATCGAACAAGGCTTCAAACAAATGGAAACGATTGCAGGATACATGCCGACCTTTGCGAAGAGTGCAGCACAGCTTCAGCAAAATCTGCAAAACAAGAGCGCAGCGTACACTACTTGGACAATGGCGCGCAGCTTGACACAAAAAGAAGCGGGCGTACCATTGGAGTTCGTTTTCCCTGAAGAGGGCGGAAACATCGTACCGAACGTAGCTACGCTGGTAAAAGGTTCGAAGAGTCCAAAAGCGGCAAAAGCATTCGTCGATTTCCTTTTGACAGATGAGATTCAAACGATGTACGCAACGAAGCTGTACTACAATCCGGCAACATCTGTAAAGCTGCCAGACGATGTAGCGAAAACATTGGAATTCGATCGTACAAAGGTTGTTAACTTCGACTATAGCGTTGTGAGCAAGGAAACATCTGCTTGGCTGGATCGCTTTAACAAAGAAATCGCACCTAAAACAGGAAAGTAGGTATTCACGTGACCAAGGTGATTGACGTTGAACTGCGCGGCATCATGAAAAAATTTCAAAGCAATGTCGTGGTTCAAAACTTCAACCTGCAGGTGGAGCAAGGCGAGTTCATCTCGTTTCTCGGCCCATCTGGTTGCGGTAAGACCACGACCTTGAATATGATTGCCGGATTTTTGGACCCGGATGGCGGAGACCTTTTGATTAAAGGACAGCGAATGAATGGCGTGCCTCCGTACAAACGGGAACTGGGCATGGTGTTTCAGACGTACTCGCTGTTCCCGCATATGACTGTGGCGGAAAACATCGCCTACGGCTTGAAATTGCGCAAAGTGAACAAGCAAGAAATGCAAGAGCGTGTGAATCGTGTACTTGGGCTGGTCAAACTGCCAAACGTAGCAGACCGCTACCCAAAACAGCTCTCTGGCGGACAACGTCAGCGGATTGCGATTGCACGTGCGCTCGTCATTGAGCCGTCACTCTTGCTGTTGGATGAGCCGCTCAGTAACCTGGATGCCAAACTTCGTGAAGAGCTGCGCGATGAGTTAAAGCGCTTACATCACGAAATCGGTGTTACGACCATTTTCGTTACACATGACCAGGAAGAGGCGTTAGCACTCTCTGATCGCATCGTGGTCATGAATCACGGATTCGTGGAGCAAATCGGTACGCCGCTGGAGATATACAATCAACCCGCTTCCGAATTCGTGCATACCTTCATCGGTAAGACGAACCGTTTGGAAGGGGAAGTCATCGGAATGGACGGGGATGTACTCACGCTGAGGACGACTGGTGGAATGCTCGTAAAGGCGGCAAAGCAACAGCGAACTGTGGCACTCCATGAAAAAGTGATCATTTTTATCCGACCAGAGAAAATCAAGCTGACCGATACAATAGTCAGTGAGGAAGCGAATCGGGTAAAAGGAAATTTGCAGCTTGCCTCCTTCCTAGGCTCGTACACAGAATGTGAGGTCAAGGTCGGGGTGCATACGCTCTCGGTAAAAGTCCAAATGACTGATAGTTCGGTGGACCGCCAAGAAGGGCAGACGGTTTACTGTCAATGGAACGCGGACGACGTATTGGTCATGCCCGCAGGAAGGGGATGACGGATGAGCAAGCGTCTCTCGGTTACATTGTTGACAGCACCTGCGATGATTTTGCTGCTTGGCGTATTCATCCTCCCGATGCTGATGATGCTTTTACTCAGCTTTCAGGATGAGAATCAGGCGTTCTCTTTGCACAATTATTCATTATTTATACAAGATCCGTACTACTTGGAGATTCTTTGGCGGACGATTCGCGTGAGTCTCTGGACGGTTCTGGTAAGCCTCTTGCTCGGGTTTCCTGTAGCGATGTACATGGCGCAGGCTACAGGGAAAATGCGTGGAATCGTCACGATGCTCATTCTGGCCCCTCATCTTATCAGTGTTGTTATTCGCAACTTCGGTTGGGTAGTGGTTTTGGGGGAAAAAGGATGGATCAATGAAACGTTGACCAGTCTGGGTTTGATCGATCAACCATTGCGACTGCTGTACAACGAGCTGGGTATTGTGATCGGTCTGACGGATTCCTTTATTGCTTACATGGTTCTGGCGATTGCAACCAGCTTGTATGCCATCGATCCGTCCTTGAGTAAGGCGGCATCGATTTTGGGAGCTTCCCGCATACGTACATTTTTCAGTGTGACTCTGCCCTTGTGCTTACCGGGGATTATTGCTGGTACGACACTGGTGTTCAGCTTGTCGATGAGTGCCTTTGTGACGCCTGCCTTAATGGGCGGCACGTCCGTGAAGGTCTTGCCGGTCATTGCCTATGAGCAAATCATGGCAACACTGAACTGGCCTTTGGGTGCGGCACTTGCCTTCCTGCTCTTGGGCAGCACGATTCTATTGGTGACGTTGTATACAAAGCTGATTGAAACCAAGCGGTATAAAGAGGTGTTTGCGTCATGAAAAAAATAAACGTACTCGGACTCATCACGTTCTTTGTGCTTGTTTTGGTCAATCTGCCGTTTCTGGTCATTATCCCGAGCTCCTTTACGGCAGCCGGATACCTCGCTTTTCCGCCCGAAGGGTTTTCGTGGCAGTGGTATGAAATGATTTTGGATCGGCCGGAGTTCATCGATTCGCTGTGGATCAGTCTGAAGCTAGCTACAGTGACGGCGATTTTGGCGACTTTCTTAGGAACATTGGCTGCATTCGCGCTGTCCAAATACAAGTTTCGTGGGAGCGGCATCATCAACGCACTGATGCTTTCACCGCTTACCGTTCCTTCGCTCATTATCGGGATTTCCGCACTGCTGTTTTTCACGCGAATTGGTATCGCGGGGACGTTTACAGGACTTTTGCTGGCGCACATGCTGATCTCGATTCCGTATGTCGTTAGGCTGGTGCTCACAGGGCTTAGCTCGTTCGATTATACATTGGAAAAAGCGGGATACATGCTGGGTGCCCATCCGTTTCGGGTGTTCTGGGATATTACGTTGCCACTGTTGCGTCCGGCCATCGTGTCGGGGATGATCTTTTCGTTCTTGACGTCGTTTGACAATGTGACGGTTTCCTTGTTCTTGGTGGCACCGGATACGACGACGCTGCCACTCGCGATTTTCACCTATATGCAGGAAACACTTGACCCGTTGGTGGCTTCGATATCCTCGGTGGTCATCCTGCTGAGTCTGGTGTTCATCGTCTTGTTGGAAAAAGTGTACGGACTAGAGCGCCTGTTCGGACTCAATTCACAATCTCACTAAGGAAGAGGCACTATGTCAATCCACACTTATGTACAAGAAAATATGCCCCACTATCTACAGCTACTCGAAGAGGCAGTCAACATGGACTCGCCTTCTCGTGACAAACAGCTGGGCGACCGCATGGCGGGCTGGTTCGCTCTGCAGTTTCAACGGCTGACAGGGGGAGTAGCAGAGCTGATCCCGAATAAGACGTATGGCGATCAGGTGCGTTGTACGCTGGGCAACGGGGAAAAACAAATCCTCATCATCGGTCATTACGATACCGTATGGCTAGAAGGCGAGGCGGCTCGCCGACCGTTTGCGATCCGGGATGAGAAAGCGTACGGACCGGGCGTATATGATATGAAAGCGGGCGTTTTGCAAGCAATGTTTGCCATGCGGGCATTGGTGAAGCTGGATCGCCTGCCTGCAGATAAAAAAATTGTGCTTCTACTAAACAGTGACGAGGAGATCGGCAGCCCGACTTCTCGCCGACTGGTAGAAGAAGAAGCTGCGCGTTCGGTGGCAAGCTTTGTGTTGGAGCCGCCAACCGAACCGAGCGGCGCACTCAAGACGTGGCGGAAGGGAAGCGCCCATTTTACCTTGGCAGTCAGTGGTATTTCCTCACACGCGGGCGTCGATCATCAAAAAGGTGTCTCTGCTATTGAAGAGCTGGCGAGACAGGTGCAATTTCTACACGCCTTGACCGATTACGAGAAGGGAACGACGGTCAATGTGGGCGTCATCAAGGGTGGGATTGGCTCCAATGTCGTAGCCGACTCGGCAGAAGCAGAAGTAGACGTGAGATTTATCTCGATGGAAGAGGCACTACGCATTGAGAAGGTAATGAGCGAACTCACGCCAGTGCTTGCCGGTACAAACATCAGCGTAAAGGGTGGCATTCGCCGACCGCCGATGGAGCGAACCGAAGAGACGGGCAAATTATTTTCCCTTGCACAATCGATTAGCATCAATGAACTAGGGATGGCTTTGGAAGAGTCAGGTACAGGTGGAGTCAGCGACGGCAATTTTGCTGCTGCTTGCGGAGTACCGACGCTGGATGGACTTGGTGTAAAGGGTGGCTACGCCCACTCGCCGGATGAATGGATTGAACTGGGAGAAATATCGACGCGTGCTACGCTGTTGGCGCGGTTGATAGAGGAAGTATAGAGAGAAGCAAGAGAAAAAAGAGAAGAGGCACCTGCCTGATGCGTGTGACATTGCATCGTGGCAGGTGCTTTTCCTATAAAACAAATACGCTTACGAATCCTGATTAAATAACAGCGCTCTCAATATTATTTATCAAGCCAGCAATTCTTTTATACTGGCGCGCATAATTCGGCTGATACTTTAACATCAATGCATAGTATGCTTTTGCTCCATCGAGTAAAGCAGAAAGAAACTCTTTTTTCGGTAAATTTGCCTGTGCGATGAGGGTATTGTCGTTCGTATATCTAATAGAAAATTGCACCAAATTCGAATCGAGAGTTTCCAAAACAAACTCAATCGGATCAATTCCATACGGTTCTACCGCAGACCCGTGTTGAACATAGTCATTCATCAGGTGAATATATGAATACCAGAGTTCTACACCGCAAAAGTCAAAGGATACAACATTTAATTCATTGAATGATATGGTGACACAGTATTCATTATAGTCTTCTTCAATATTATGCTTGAAATTTTCCATCTGGGATGAATCTTGGATATTGATATAACAGTCATCTGGGTATAGAGCAATTACTTTATGCATGTGCATATCGGGGAATTTTGTGACGAGTTCCTTATGTGGTCTAAGCAAATATGTATTGATCTTAAACATAAGCATACTCCTCTTGGTAAAATTCTTCTTTGCGTAAAACCAAACATCCCGCCTCACTTTTGACAGTGAAGCCGGATGTTTGCTAACAGATTCTTCCTATTCGTACTCTACCATGTTCCAGCCGTCAGGATAAAGCGTAATTACTTTTCCATCTTCGATAACCAAGGTGTATTCTTCGCCCAACCAACTTCCATACACAGTTGCACGTTTCCCATTTTTCAAAGCTTTTTCAATTTTATCGTCATTGTTGTTTTGAAAAGAAATTACCGTAATCATATTTTCAATATCTTCAATACCGATGTTTGGTTCAAACATGCTGTTCTTTTTACCAAAATCGATACCGTAATAGTATTTAGGATGATGTTTACCCAAAATATGTTCCAATCCCCATTTAGATGTACCAAATTTCAATTCAAAAACTTCACTTCCAACTTGATATTCCATTAGTGTAGTGCTTGATCTCGAACTTTTTAAACCGTAATGATCTTCAATGGCATTTTCTACATAAGCTTCAGAAACTCTTTCATAAGTTTTGTATCCCTTCCAAGCGATTACTCCAGCTCTAATAATGATACCGATCACTGGAACAACAGCAGCTTCTTCCTTTATTTCATCTTTTGCTTTGCCTTGTTCTTCCGAAGTTAGCTGTTTTACTTGATCTTGTTTATTATCTTGAGCATGTTGAATAACCACATCCTGTGATTTAGCAATTTGAGCAGAAGCATACGTTGAAGGAATCACAGCTGTTGAGAGTAGTAAGGCAGATAAGATTGTGAAAAAACTCTTTTTAAGCTTCATATTTTCCTCCTAGTCCTATATACTAAAATTTTTTCAATGTCACAGGAACTTAATGTTTTTGTATATATTTGTAAAATAGGTGCACCTGGAAATATATTACACTTAATTTAGGGACATATAAGTATTTGTTTATGTCAATATTGTTACAAAATTACCTTTATTAGGGAATTTATTGTTTTCAATTTGCTTAGGGATATTGAAAATCATGATAGTAGCTACTTTTTTCAAGTCGAAATAAGAGAAAAAAAGCACCTGCCTGATGCGTAAGATGGTTGCATCAGGCCAGGTGCCTTTTTGTGCGGACAAGGAGAGGTTATTGTTTCGAGGATGTATTTAGCTTTTTCACAAAGCTATTAAGGTAGTTCGCTCCGCGGCTGGTGAGGATACCAGCCAGCACGGCAGAAACGTAGTAGCCGCTGCCCTCAAGACCAAAGGGGTTGACTTGAAAAGCGAGGGAGAGCGAAATGCCGATGAGGATGGAGAGGATGTACGTGGAGCGATCTTTTAGTACGGGGAAGGCATTCTTTAAAATTTCGGTTACGGCTTCAATCAAGATCGCCATAAAAGTAAGCAGACTCAGGCTGTGAATGAATTGGTCAATGTCAATCAAGGTTGTTCCTCCTTTTGCAAGTAGGGCGGGGCGTACTTCGGGGAAAATATCCGGCCGTCATGAGGAAGGGAGTTAGTTCGCGAGGCGAGATCTCGCCCCAAGGCAGGTAGGTGTCACCTTCGTAGATGCCCCTTTGTGGAGGAGGTACGGCTGGATCGGCAACGTCTAGGAAATCCTCGCTTGCATGTACGTTTTGAGTTCGGTCTCCAGCTCTTTTACACGAAACTCCAGCTGTTGCCTCTCTACTACCAGCGTTGTGTATTTATCTCGCCACTCCTGCACGATGGTTTCAAGCTCCATGCAACGGTTGCGCCAAACATGGAGTTCTTCCCGGAGCTTGTCCATTTCCTGACGAAGCTCCTGGCGAATTTGCTGGTTCTCCTGCGAGATTTGTTGCCTGTCTGTAATCATCAACTCTTTCTTGTTGTTGTGGCGAGCAACCAGATACGTAACGATTGCCGTCAGCACACTGGATACTACCAAGGGGAGGGTGGAAGAGTTGAGTAATGTTTGGATCATCCGTTTGTTCACCTGCTTTCTCTTGTGAGGTCTATATATAGAGTAGACAGTTTGAGGAAATTCTCACGGTGTTTTGGGTGAAAATACTACCACAACTGCTTGATTTGGAAGTAAGAATAGGTGGGGATGGCTTCTATGACGCCATTGGCAAAAAAGGAGTAGCCGAAAAGCTCTACATAGTCGCCGGGTTGAAGGGTGACGATGCTTGAGCCGTTTAAACACCAGGCATGGTTGGAATAGGAGACGATGCTGCTGAGTACTTTATGGAGTTCACCATTGATTCGGATTTCTAGATGCAGTCCGTTGGGTGAAGTGGTTGGACTTTTAATGCGTGCCGAGCCGATGATTAAGTAGTCGCCTGGTGCTTTTGCTACAAAGCGGCTTTGGCTTTTATCGAATTCTTGGAGGGCGTCATGGGTGGTTTGATTGAAATTAATTTTGGTGAAGGTATCTGCTGCGGTTAGGGTTTGATCGGCGGACATGGTGGCGGTTAGGTTGGTTCCTGTTTTGGCTGGGGTGAGTAACAGGTTGGAGCTCGTAAGGGTGTAGCCGGAGATTGCAGGGGATTTCACGGAGCCAGAGGGCGAGGTAATAACTGCTTTTACCCGCAAATCTGCATAAAGTGGGTTCTTAAAGGAATGTTTGCGCCCAAGGGTTGCTGATTCCCAAGTAGCGCCGCCGTCGTTGGACAGATACCAGTCAATCGAGCCTTCTTGAAGGGTTTGGTCAGCGGTAAGCGAGGCATGGGCAATGGGAGATACGGAAGGGAGCTTGGTGCTTACAAACTCTTGGATGACTTCCCCTGAAAGACTACCTGTAATTACACGATAACCATACAGTTCGGGAGAGAGGTTTTCAGTAGGTGAGTCTAATCTGGCTCGTAGAAGTAGGGAAGTAGAGGGGGTTTGGAATGTAATCTCTTCGCCGGGAATAGCATTTCTCCACTCTAGTCCGTTGTTGTTTGTTACCTCTAAAGTAACGGTAGCTTTGGATGCCCCAAAACTGTATTCGTCAATGGCTTGGTTTGTTTCGTATCTAGAAGTTAACGATAACGAACGAAGAACTCCGTTACTATCTTTAAAGGGAAAATGTTTTCCGGCGTAGGTAGAGACCATTACAGAAAAATCGACGACGGATAAATCGGCACCTTTGAATGTGGCGAGGTAAAATTTGTTTAGCTCTACATTTGAGGAGTACACAAAATGGTAATTTGAACCGTCAGCAACTAGTCTGGAAACCCAATTTGCGTTAATGTTTGCGACTAAATTGGTTTGAGCAAGTGTTTCAGGGTGAAGAGAATAGAGTTTAACTGTGTAGGATGTCGTTGCGCTCGTATAAATCGTTTGTATAGCGATGTATCTATCTAGATCCGAGTCGTACATCATGTCCAATGAGCCGTCATGTCCCCCGCCCACAGTTATGTTTACATTTCGAACAATGCGAAATGCACTATCAAGTAGGATTACTTTGAATGCATTTGAATTTATTACAGCTACAGCAATTTGATTTCTTAAAGGGTCATAGGTTGAGTGTAAGTAACTCGTAGTCCCAGAACTAAGGATATTAGTCAAATCCTTAACTAAAGAACCATCACTGTTAAAAACGTGAAATCGTGTAAAGGCGTCAACTGAATGAAATACCCAAATTCTGTTTTGACTATCTACCGTTAATGAAGTTGCGAGTACCGTATATGCTCCTAAATAAAAGGGGTACCAATCCTTGAATGTTGTACCGTCGCTATTCACGCTACCAATAACACCGTCTAAGGATGCGTGTGAGATGGAGAACCAAACACGATTGTTGTAGTCGACAACATAATCGATCGATTGAAAAGGAAGAGTATGAGTATTTCCCGTAAATGGCAAGATGGTTCCTTCAAAAGCCAGGCTACCATCAGGATTTGTTACTTTTGCATAAATACCCTTACCATTGACAAGCGCTACCTTCCAAGTCCGATTCGTGCGGTCTGTAAAGCCCATCGGTTGTGAAAAGACACTTCCGGAATAAGAAAAGCGAGTTGCTTTTGAGAATGCGTATGCACTAGGTTCGTTAACTACAGCGTTAATGGTTACTTTACTTGTGTTAGGGATGGTAATCGGCTTGGCATAAAAAATACCGTTTTTAATCCCAGCTGAATTCTTGATCAGACGGTTGGTTTTATCTACTGTGACGCCTAAAGAATTCGATGCGTCAAAATAGTCTGTGGTACTGAAGTCTTCAGTGAAGTCAGGGGTAACCGTAGGAGTTACTCTTCCCCTTACAACTCCAGCTGTTGTCTTTTCAGAGTCGACATAAGTTAATGTATCAAATTCTTCAGAGAAGGTGCTGGAGACAGTACTTCTGTGCATTTCAAGTTCTTCTACTCGATTTGCAAGAGTGGGATCAGATGCAGCGATTGGGACTACACTTTCACCTGTTCCGACAAAAAGCTCATGGGTATCGGTTGTAAAAAGAGGCTCCCCCGCTGATGCAGCGGAGGGGAGATTTGCTTTTAGACCGCGTTTGAGTTTGATTGGTAGTGTCATGAAAATCCTCCATTTCCTTTCCTTTAGTATGGCAGTCGCGGCTTGTATGAGCTAATCTGTCCTACTCATAGTAGTAACCCCACGCATTGAGCTCTGCATTCCCTGTGATGATTGCTTTTACGACGAGTTGTGTTCCGACGGGTTGGCTGGAAATATCCGTTAACATTTGTGCAGGAACGTCTGACCAAGTGTTTCCACCATCTCGAGATGCCTGGTATTTGATGCTTCCACCATTAACCGTCTCATCTCCGACAATCACAATTTTATTTGGCGGAGTAGAAGTGTTCTCAGGTTTTGATTGTAGATGATTTTGGTCTACGGCCTTTTGTAATCGTAATTCTTGTATTTGGGTTACTCCAGACCCGTATTGAGAGGAGGTAGAGTAAAATTGATAGTATTGATAAGGTTTGATGTTCTCAGTAGGAATGGTAAATTCATTACCTTCATACCGAGTCCAAACATAACCGGAGACGGAATGGAGTGTATCCCAAGTCGTATTATTATTGGAGCCTTGCAATTGCCAGCTAGTAGGAGCGTATTTTGCGCCTCCAGATAAAAGATATCGGTCGACAATCTGAGCGGGATTATCCAGAAAGATTTTGATCCAATGATGTCCACCGGCAGTTGTACTCCAGCCACTTGCAACGTTGCGGTCGAACATGTGAAACACAGCTCCACCAGTAACACTGTCTGCACTCACAATAAAAGGGGCGGGGGCATCGTTAGCAGTCATTGGCGGTACAATATCTACGATTCCAGTCGTAAATTTTTTTTGAGTATGGTCATAGACAGCTTGGCTATTCGGGATATCTACTCCAGATAAATCTGTGAAAGTATCGATAACCATGTTTTTTAATCCATATTTTGTTGCATTCATGTAAGTGATTAGCTGGAAATTTGTTTTTAGTAGATTCGTTTCAAGATCGATGACTCGTTGAGGGAGGTTGGAGTCTGCTATGGAGGGGTTCAATAATAAATTGGCACTTGTTACAGTGAAATCTCGGATAGACGGGGTGCTTGATTCACTAGCTGGAGAATGGAGAGTCGCACGGACTCGCAGATCACTGTTGATTGGATTGGCAAATTCGACTTCTTGACCCAACTCAGCAGATTGCCAAGACCCGCCACCATTGTTGCTTACTTCCCAGAGGATTTCTCCGCCATCGAGAATTTGATTGGCAGTAAGTGTAACACGAGAAATAGGGGTAACGGATGGTAAGGTTGATGAAGTATACGTTTGTGTGATTTCTCCTGCCGTTCCGCCTAATGAAATACGATAACTTCTAATTGTGGGGGAAATCCCGTAATTTGGTGACTGCATCTTTATCTTCATGATTAACTTGTCTGTTTTATTAGGAAGGGTGAGCTCCTCACCGAGGGATAGGGGGAACCACGATGCACCGTCAGGGGAAATCTGGAAAGTTACAGAGGTAGGTACAGTATCGTAACGAAACATTTTTATCAGGCTATAGTTGCTTGAAGAATACTCGGTCGAATTTAAGACAATAGTTAATCTTCCTTCTTCATCAATACAGCCAGATACTCTTGTAGTATTGGTCCCGCTTTGAATGAGTGTGTCCGGTTCCACTACTGATAAAGTAGCGAGATCAATAGAGATAAGACGGGTAGAACCAACCGTTTGTTGATGATAAAACACCCGCATAATTTTGTCTTGTAACACAAATCCAATCGGTAAAGAATGATCGATGGCCATGAATCCTGTCAAAGAAAAAGTGGTGGATGCTCCTGTTGACAAGTTTAGGCGGTGTACAACGGGAGCATTGTTATCAACGCATAAGATAGTTGTAATACCTGTTGATTCACAATGGGTTGCGTTTAACCATTTATTTGCTGCTTTACCGATCGAAGAGAAATGGGTCGGGTTTGTTCCATCATAATTTAATCGAAGAGCTCTTACCGTGTTACTGCTGTAACCTCGCATAATGAAACAAACATAGCCTTTTGTACGATCTTCTACCATTACAGCATTGTCAACTGTCGTAGATGGGGTAAAAGCTTGTGAAGTAGTAGGGATGAAAAAGGTACCATCTGGATTAAAGCACCCGTAATAGAGATTAGTTGAATACCCCCACGAGTACCAGATTCGGTTGTTTTTATCGACATGGAGTTTTAAAAATGGAGTGTAGGAGTTAATGGTGGTGTTTCCTTTTACTGAAATGGGAGTTAAAAAGGGTTGAAAATCAGGCTTAATTGAAATGATTAACCCTGGCATGCTTGTTAAGGCTGCTGCTATCCAGACATTGTTGTTATGATCAACTACTGCATTCGTAATGCTAGTGGCTACATAGTAACCAGTTCCACTGTACGAATGCAAATACCCTTCAAAGGCAACGGAATCGTCTGGATTGGTTACAACCGCATAAATTCCTTCACGGTAAACAGAACTGATAACCCAAGTCCTGTTTAAACGGTCAACTAAAATAGTTGGTTCTAGGTGAGATTCTTTTGACGCCCTTTCCCCGGTTACTTTTTTGGTAGAGATGACGCCTAATGCGTTAGGAAGCGTATAGTCTGATTGAACAGTAAGTTTATCCACTTCTACTACTGGCAGAGCAGAAGACACAACGACTCCTTCAAGGGTGTTGCTCAGTCTAACCAATCCGTTTTCAGTGTCGAAGGTAACTCCGTAGGAATTGATTTGATCAACAGCGCTCAAATCTGTGAAATTCTCTGTAATGGAGGGAATTTTAGAGGTGCGTACACCGTTGGTTGAATACCATGCAGTAGTTTTCTCAATGTCAACTTTTGGTGAAGCAAATGTTTCCGTATAGGTCCGAGATATAGAACTGCGATATTTCTCTAGTTTGCCCACTCTTTCCACCAGAGTTGGATCGGTTCCAATAGCTGAGATCCCATCACCTGTGCCGATAAATAATTCTTTTGTATCTGTGGTGAAAAGGGGTTCCCCCGCTGATGCAGCGGAGGGGAGATTCGCTTTTAGACCGCGTTTTAGTTTGATTGGTAGTGTCATTAGAATGTACCTCCATCTACCTCATTGATCGTGGAGCTACTGCTACCGCTAGAGCCTACGTTTATTTTGTAATCTCCATCTGAGAGTAAAAGGACTCGCAGATTGGTATTTCGGTTATACCCGTATTTGTAATCGACTCCGGGCATCGCCATGTCCCAGGAATCTAGTAAGTCTACATCCATGGTAAGAGAGTCTAGACTTGTTTCATCAGTGGATGATGACTGTTCGAAGTAGAATGCGAATCGCAAGTTTCTCGCTTGGCCAATCTTTTCGTCCCATTCAGAGATGCTGTTGAAATCGTCTATTGTCATTGCTTTTGCTTTGAAATCACTGTTGTTAGTAACATCAACTGTTGTCCACGAGCCGTCATTTTGTTTTGCTTCCCATGTTGTTCCACTGTCTGTACTTATTGCAATCCTTAGGACGCCTTTCTCTGTACCTGATAAGGTTAAAGAGTTGATTTTTGATGTGTTGAGAAAGCTTACATCATTTTTCATTTTTACGATCCTTGGTACAGGAACTCCAGTAAGGTGAGCAACCGTGGGTTCTCTTTTAGGTTTCGAAACAAGGATTTTGATGTTGGATTTGTCTATTAAAGCGTTCAAGTATGGGGCGCATGTAGAGAGGTCGAGCATGCCTTTATTTAGAAACATATCGTCTGTGGGGGGAGTAGTACCAACGGTTTCCCAGCCGGAAGAAGTGTACGTTTTAATATCTGTGCCGTCTAGTATGAGGAATCTATTATTGTCTACTGACTCAATTAGAAGAACCGGACGGAAGCCGCGGCCAGGAGTTGTAAGATCTGTTGAACCAGATGTCCAGTTTTTGAGACCGTTATAACCTCGTATCACGCGGGCCTTAGAATTGGATTGATCAGTAGTACTAGTCCATGAACCGTGATTTACATTATTCCAGATTTGGTCATCGGTAATGTATTTATCCCATTCGTTGTCTTTATCTGAAGCACTGATACCGCCTGTTGGCAACCGTAACACCATTGCGTGTTCGGGAGCAGTGAACAATTGAACAGAATAAAATCCATTGTAGTATAGTCCATTCCAAACATGTCTTTCCAATGTTTTGATTCGATACCTTGTATAGTCCTTAGTATTATTGAATGTGAAAGATTTTTTGCTATCATGCCAGCTAGTTAATTCTTCACCACTATGAAGTATATCCCAAGTGAACCCATCATTAGAAGCTTCTAAGACCCATCGCTTTGGACTATATTTAGCATGCAGATAATAAGAGGTTATTTTTGTCGGAGTTGAGTATATGATGCTTAAAATAGATTCCGTTATTTCAGTTGCAGAAGTGCTTGTCCAATAGGTTATGTCTGATCCGTCAAAAGCTTTCCAAGCATTATAACTTATCTGATCATACTCTGTTGATGCAGAGACTACGCATGCTGAAGACGAATACCCAGACAAGAAGGGAATAGTGTGCATCGCGGTTATCGGAAGCCCACTTCCGCTTGCAATCCCATACCTATTTATGACATCCCATGACAGATTTTGAATATTGCGGTCAGCCAAGAGAAGCTTGTCACCTTTATGATCTGTGCCAAGCATGATGAAGTATCCGTCGCCGTTCGAAGTATTATTGGAAGCAGGAATTACAGGAAGAAATTCTCCTAATTCTTTTCCAATAGATAACGTTCCAAAGATACCAGCAGATGCTAGATAGTTAAAACGAATTCGTTTTCCAACAGTTAAATCTCTAGTATTTGTCACTTCATCTGGATACAAAAGTCTGCCACTAGCATCAATATCAATAGAGTCAAAGTCATTACTATAGGTATTATCATTTAAAAATGACATTACCACTTCATGCCTTTTATTTTCTAATCCTGTTTTTTCATAGGCAAAAATTTGGGTATTATCCCCGTATTGAGCTGTAGCATAAGTTTCACTAACACCATCAATTGTCACTACGCATGATCTGTGGTTTGAATATGTCCGATGTATGAAACGTATCTTAGTTCCAGTGAAGTGGAAACTAACTGTTGCAGCAATATCGGGTGTGTATTTATTAGTGGCGGCCGCAGTCCATCCAGTTCCAGTAAATTTGATTGCTGGATGGGTATCATCATATCTTTTCCACCCTTGAGCTGGGGCAGTTAATTGAACGCCGATAGGAAATTCAATAGACCCTGTATCATCAATATCAATTGCATCAATTCCAAGATAATCTGTCCCAGAATTCAATTTCAGCTCAACACGGTGCTTGCCTTTAGACAATCCCATTTTTTCAAATACGATGACTTGTGGGGTATTTGAAGCACTTCTTTCACTAAATGTATGTGCGACCCCATCAATCGTGATCTTCGCATCTGCCGTGAAATTGTTCCAGAAAAAAGATATGATACGGATTTTTGTTCCTACAAAGTCAAATGTTGCCGTGTCTCCTGCTGTTGAAGTGTAGGTATCTGTTAATTCATAACTACCAGCATATCCTGTTCTTTTCGCCCATGTTCCATTATACGCAATAGACGGATAAGTGTTATCATATCGCTTCCATCCGACCTCTGGTGCAGTTAATTGATCTCCAACTGTAGCCATGTATTACACCTCCCTATATTCAAACACTGGTCGAAAACCTTGAGAAGTGCCATTGTAAATCGTTCCCCAACTGGATTCAGACCAATCAAGAATTGTACCGTTTCTATGGATGCGTTCAATATTACTCGATAGATTAGGAGTTCCTGCGCTGGGTTTAGTCATCCCAATGACGGGTGTATCCTGACACCAATTCACAGTTGTTGTTTGATGATTAAATACATCACCAATTCCTTTTCCTTGCTGAATTTTATCTTGCGGAAAGTTTAAAATATACTTATCCCATTCATTATTGGTGGGCCAAGCGTTGTATCCCTGATTCGTCAAAGCACGGTCTCCATTTGCATCTGCATAAGCAACTCCGCCTGTTAAGCTCCGCATAATACCTGCCACTTCATACATTCGGATGTCTCCAATGCGGACATAAGTATTGGAGCCTACTCTGTCTGTAACATGGACCCTATATTTTTTGTAAGGAGTGTTGTTATCAATGATAATTTCAATTTTGTCTGTCCAAGTATTATTTGACCTCCGATCTAGCACATCCCAGTTGACTCCATCATTGGTGCCTTCAAAAGTCCAGTCCCTTGGTCTTCCTCCGTCTCCAGATGTATAGGAAAGAATATCATATCTCTTTACTATTTTTGGTTCAGGGAATTCATAAGCGATCCATTCTGGTGATGTAATTGTTGGAATACCTGTAGAATACCAGTAATTTGTTGTGTCCCCGTTAAAAGCATACCAAGGGTAATTAGTTGTTCCACTACTTGCGCTTGCTACTCCACTAGGAGTTGCATCTCCTGTCATTACAGGAATGATATTTCCGTTATCCCAAGGGCGCCCTTGGATAAATCCCCCTGTATTTACAGCTTCCCAAGAAATGGAGTGGTTTACAACTCGGTCGCCTATTAACAGTCCTTTATCTACTTTAATAAAATAAAATGTTCCACCATTTCCACTGGTTGGTGTTGCTGTCATTCCTATCACTGGAATTTCGCCACGAGTTGCTGTGCCAAGTAAGCTAAGACTTCCAGTTGAACCTGCTTTATTTTGCCAATATTCACAAATGATATAATCACCAATCTGCATGTCTGAAACATTTGTTCTTTTTTGTCCGGTTGTTGCTGGAATGGGCATTTTTTCACCTCAACAATTCATTGAACTTTTCGTAGTACTAACTTGATCTCTAATCGCAGTCATATTCAATTCAACTTGATTTTCTCTATATACGAAAATTGATTTACATCAAGGGGGAATGAGTACACACTATTACCAGATGGGAGGACTACGTCTTCTGTTAATTCAATTGAGTAGTCGGTTTTAAGCCTTAACGTACCATCCAGTTCCATATAATTATCATGCACAAAGTTAGATTCCTCGTTACTAGAAAAGGATGCAATCTCGAGAGAGTAATTGTGTTCACCGGGGGCAAATTTCAAAACTTCGATAGGGGGTAATTTGAAGTCAGAAGTGTAGGGGATGGTGATATTTACTTCTGAGGGAGAAGTAGGAGAGGCGGTAACCCCATACTTTTCTACTTGAATCATTGGAACAGCGTTGCCAGGTACGTTACCTCCAGTGCTACCGCCTACCGTATCTGTATAAGTGGGGAGAGTGTCTTTGTCATACCAAATGCAGCCAATGCTGTTGAGGACTGCTTTATCACTAAGGTTGGCGCGTATGACAAGAGAATTACCTGGTAGGAAAGTGCTTAAGTCAACCAGCTGATTCAAAGGAACACCAGCTGTGAACGTGGTTCCTCCATCGAGTGACAAATCAATACTGAGATTGCCCTCATACTCTGCATCCAGCACAAGATGGGTCGGAGCTTTTGCCAATGGAATCGGCTTGGAAACCATTACAGGATTTTCATCAGATGCTTGCAGTATTTGTACTTCAGTGACGGTCATATATGAACTTTTATTCCAGACAGTTACTTTGACTTCATTAATGAGGTAGCCCAAGTTGACAGGGTAGTGCCATGAACCGTCACCATGTACTCCTTTATCGTTCTTTGAAGCGAGATTAATTCTTGGCGTAACTGCTTCCCATTTACTTGTTGATGGATTTTTGACGAAAATTTGATGATCGCAATAATCGTGTCCGTTTTGTCCTAAACTACCATTCATCCAAAGAATGATTTTATATATTTCTACAGGTGTTACCCATTTCATGAATAAGTCAGCAGTTGTACCGTTTTGAAGCCAGTAATCAGTATATCCACCTGGTGTTGCAATAGCATTATCGTCAGCGATTTTTTCAACGGCATAGGTTGGGGTCGCACTATTTGATTTGTAAGGTCTAAAGCTAGTGCTACTATTATACCAGTCTCCAGAAGATGAAGCGGTTTGAACATCCAGATCCTTCCAGTTGAAAGGTACCCCAGCAGTTTTAGTAAACTGTCCATTTCGTATTTGAAATGCTTCTGACTTAGAGACATCGACTCCAGATGAATCTACAAATGCATCTGCATACAAATTATGCCGAACCGACGCTCCCTGATTCATACCTTCTAAAGTGCGATAAGCATTACGCAAAATATTCGTAGCGGCAACAACGTCAACTAACGGTTTGGTGCTGCTACGATCCCCGCCTCCCCCTTCTTTACCTGGCATCTCAACAAGCATGCTATCGTCATACCAAGTAAATCCTAACGATTTCAAACTGCCTGTAGCTGGAATGTTAGCTCGTAATTGGAGGTTTGTACCTTTTAGTGAAGAGGTATCGAGCAGCTTGTTTAAATCGATGTTGTGTACCCAAGTTATTCCATCAAGGGTCAGATCGAAGGTGACCGCGTCAGTATACTCCGCAGTTGTAATAATCTTATTTGGAGAGCTGCCAACATTAACTGCCTTAGTGACTAGGGTAACAGCGTCAATAATTTCATAGAATTTAATCTCGTGCCAGCCGGCATAAATTATCGGGTTTGTACTACGATAACTGCGAAGCTTGGCCAGGCGGTAATAGCGGTATGCAGAGGTATTCGTAAAGCTGTGTTCTAACTCTGAACCTGTGTTTGCATGAGATCCTACGTATAAATCTGTCCAATTCGTATTGTCTTGTGAACCTTGCAGAGTAAACGTGGCAAGACCGTATTGCCCACTTGAGATTCCAAGAGCTCGGATTGCGAGCTTAGTAATAATTTTAGGGACGAAAAAGTCAATTTGCCACCAATGACCTTCTGCCGGAGGAGTCGCTCCATCTGAATAATAGGAATCAGTTACATTTCCGTTGATTCCCTTCCATCCAGGGTAACCAGACGTTTCACTAGACGAGGTTACGTGATAAGGGGCAGGTTCAGTTGGACTGGACATGATGATGTTTGTATCATGAAGTCCGGGTGAGACAGTACCATTTATAATGGCAAAAGAAGATGACTTTTCGATATCAATTCCTGAGGAATCACTAAATACATCAACATACATGTTGTTTTGACGATAGGCGGGTCTGTTATGTGTTTCCGCATCACGGAAGGTATTCAGCAAAATATTGATTGGGGTCTGTAAATCAAAGGAGCTGCTTGAGGCTCCCCCATTGTTTCCCCCGCCACCCCCAGAACCAATTTTTCCCTGCATATCATCCAACCGAGCTTTTAGACTGGGAAAGGTCCTCCCATCCCGATCCCTGCGTGCAGCGACCACCTCGGCGTTCGGGTTAGACGATACATCGCTTTGCAGCTTCAAAATGGCTTGGTCCTGCTGTGCGTTTTTTTGCTCGACTTGCGAAAGACGGAGATCTTGTGTCTGATTTTTCGCTTCTGCCGCACTGACGGTTGACGATAACGTATTCAGCCCCGCTTGAAAGGTAGAAACAGCACCTTTCACGGTATCAAGCTGACGATCCTGTTCATCGTCTTTGTCTTTTAGCTCACGGAATTTATCCTGTAAGCTCGGTTTATTCCCTCTGGCATCATCCAGCTCCTGGAGGTAGGAGTCGATTTCGGCGTGGGTACGTTTACCCTTGTTGGCTAACTCATTATGATCCAGGACGACTTCGGTGCCTGTTCGGGTGATTCTGACCGACATACATTCAGCTCCTTTTCGATTTATTTGGTATAAACGGCGGACAAATTGAGACCAAAATGGACATGCGTCGTTTTATCTACGAGTGCTGGATCGGTTTCACGGGAAATCCGCGTCCAGAAAACTTGTTCATTCCCTGCGGCGGTATCCGGCAGGGTGAAAGAATCGCCCCACGTACCAGGCACGCCATTTTTGTCTGTAGCGACATCTATTAGCCGCTTGTACTGATCGGTACCTGCATAGGAGGTGAGGACCCCTTGGATACTCGTAAAAGTCCCATGATGCATCGTATTTCGGGCGATCATTTTCACTTCCCTATATTGGCCTTGGAGCATATGACCGAGAAACTCCTCCGTGTTGTCTTGGAGGTGGACCTCATTTCCTTCGCCATCGATAAAAAAGAGGGTAAGAGAGGGAGAAAAGTCGTATTCGTCTCCGCCCCACATTTCCATCTGGTCGCTGGAGCTAATCGTTGTTTTTCCGTCTGCTTCCGCAAAACGGAGGGAGCCAGTGAAAGGAATAGGATACTGGATCATGTCAAATTGAATGGAGGTTTGGCTTGTCCGACACGTTTTGGAGTCGACAACGGCTCCTGTGGAATCGAGCAGCTCCACCCGTGTGCCGGGGGAGAGGTTTGAGACAGTGAGAGTGGGGAGGGAGAAAACGCGGACGTGTTCCATATCCAGATAGTCGTCTGTAGCGCTGCTACTGAGAAAGATACCGATTTTGGGAGCGAGGCGATTGAATTCCTCCGAACCGATGATGTGCCAGATGGCTCCGTCCTCGGACCAATAAGCGGTGTAGGTATTGTAGTCGCGTATTAATCGAAGCCAGGGGAAGGTTTTCGCAGTGCCTTGCGATGCATCGTAGTATTCTTCGACGTGGAAAAAGTCATTGTGGTTAATGAAGACAGTCAATCCGCCTGTACTTCCGGAAGCTTTCGGATTGTATGAATTTTTCATATCGAGGACGAATTGTTTCACGGGTGTAAGTGTGTCTAAAAAGAGTTGAAGCGGCTCGGCTCCGCCTTTTAAACGGAGCGAGCCTGGTGCGTCTGATAGCGACCACCTTGAAGAATCATTTGGTGTCATGTTCCACTTAGAATCGAGGGTAAGAGAATCGAAAGAATCCTCGAAGAGAAACCCCGATTTACGCCGAGAAACTACACTCATAGAAGTACCTCCTTACGTAAATAGCCATATTCGTTTGCCAATCACACATGCCTCAGGGCGTTGTTTCCAGATCGCGAGCAAGCATTTGATCAGTGCTTCGACGCATTTGTCTCCGCTGCCGGGATCGCAGTAGGGGGTGACGAGGACCTTGTCGCAGATCCAGTTGGTTAGTTTGATGTAGTCTACTTCGCAACCATCCCAGACTTGTCCGCTACTTTGCGCGATGAATTTCCACTTATACGTATGTTTGCCTGCTTCGACCGGGTAGTAGTGATCATAGAAGCCGCCTTGTTGCGTGAAAGTGTCCATTAATACGTTGTCGATATAAAATTCGAGTTTGGAGTTGAAGGGTTCGGGAATCAGCTCCCATGTTTCAATAGCTTTGAAATCCCTTATTCGGAATGTTGTTTTGTATTCTTTGCCAGTGACGGCGCTGGTTGTGCCTTTTTGCTCAGTGATGAATTCAAAGCGATAGGAAGGGGAAGGGGTAGGTAGGAGAGAAGCGAGGCTAAAGGATTGCTTGCCTTCTTCCAGGAAGGCTTGTGAATGAATCAATGCTCCGTTTTGTCCATACACGTTCAAATGCATCTTGCTCCCGTTGCATCCACCCATCCAAATAGCCGTGTTTTCGGTAACCTTGAACCCAAGGACGGTACAGGATGACTTTTGGAGAGGCTTCACGTCTTCCAATTGCACATGTGCGTCCGATAGGGAAACCATGTCGTCGCATTTCGTTAAAAATCGGTAATTTACTCTGTACCTTTTTGCTTCTGGCGTATTGTTGTTTAATGCAACTTCGATTAATTGCTCGTCATCACCATCGTATTCATCCTCGGAGATCAATTCGTCGGAATCCTCGTCGTAGACTCTGACACGTAATCTCGTGTCTTTGCATAAACGAACTGGATCAGGGCTTTCCCATATTTCGATGGCATCTAACCAGCACCATGAGTCGGGAGGGATTACCCATTCTGTAGCAGGTGGGGTTGGGGGAGTTCCGGTATAAGGGGTTTCTTTTTTGGGGTAGTAATGTCCGTTGGAGTCGTGACAATAATCTTCCCATTTCTCTTTGAATTTTCCTTCAGACAATCGAAATGATCCGCCATTACCGTGTAATCCGCCTTTGGTTCCAGGGCCTTTTACAAGTGTATATCGGATTTGATAGGTTTTACCTGGTGGAATGATTAGCTGTATAGGATGCTCTCTCTCTGTTAGGTTGTATGGGCTCATACTGTTATAGTAGGCTGGGTATGGTTTACCTATAGATTTTCCTGTGGATTTATCGATAACTTCCATTTTTACTTGTGTCGTATCATATATATCCATTCCACCGTTAGAGTTTTTAGTGGTAGTAATCTCTAGGTTTTTGATAGCAACATATTGCAAATCATAGTCTACGGTGTCGTGGTCTCCGTAATTATCGTAGATGATTAGATGCAAATACCATTTTCCGACTGTTTTTTCTCCTTTGGCGTACGCGGTAACTGGAGTAGATTTTGACCAATCTATGTTTTGATAATTTCGAGAGCTTCCTTCATTTTTGGTAGTGTCCCATATTATCTCACCGTCATCTGTTAGACTAGAAGATAATCGCATCTCAAAGGATGCACGATAGCCGTCATGTTCGTAAGTGGGAGTTCTTCCACTCCGCAGGCTATATCTTCCCCTAAAGAGTGAAGCGCATTGAAAGCGAAATGTCATAAAACCGCCGCCAGTAAAGGTGATAGTGTGTTTAAATTTATCACTGGGGTGGATTGAATCTGTAAATAAAACGGGATAACCGTTTATCATTTTGGAGTTGTTTTTACCTAATCTACTAGTATCCAGAACAGCCTTTGAAGGAGAAGCACCCGGTATGTCTGTTCCTCCAAAAACTTTAAGCTTCTCGGAATAGGTATAAGAGGCAAAACTAGGAGCAGTCACTTCCCGAGTCACGCTTCCACGATTTTTTGATTGCTCATGTCCCTTATAAAACATTCTTCCTGTGATACTACTAGGTAATCCACTATCGTAAAGGGAATAATCGATGTCATGAGTCTTAATCCCAGCCTTGTAACATTTTTGGCCCCCTTCCTCTGGGGTAAGTTCTTCGGAGCCGTCAATGCCTCCTGAACCACTACCTCCAGACCCCGAACCAGAACCTACCTCTACCTCGATTTCTTCTAAATCCTCGTAAACCCATTTCAAGGAATGATTTCCTGCTGAGAGGAGCACTTCCCGATAAAGACCTACGGCTGCTTCGTGATTTTCGTTTCCTTCCCAAATCAGTTTGCCGTTATCATATAGCTTCAACGATTCATAACGACTGTACTTTCCTCCATATTCAAAGCGAACAAAGCCAGGATTCTTCAACTCAATATCACGCAAATAAACGCGGTTTGTGGTTCCATCCTGATCCTTGACCATCAGAACACCATCATCAATATCTCCAGTATTTGATTCAGGATGATAGAGCTGGTAAATGTCTACCCATTTCCAGTTATCCCTGACATCTATGTCTCTACTCCAATGTTCGTCACCTGAATTGAAGTCCTCTGAAAAGACACAAACGTATTTGGAACGATCCGGGTCAAAGTCTGTTAAATCAATGGCGGGCTCCAGTAAAACCTTCTCTGTAAAATTCAGTGAAGCACCAGGGTTCAGTTTCACTTGATAATCTATTTCTGCTCGATTCTCGGTTGTAGTTGCCATCTTTTTAGTGCGGTTGTAGTCCCAATCATTAGGGCGATCTACAGAAATATAGCTTCCGAAGCGGCCACGTATTTTTTCGGAATCATCATCGTAATCAAAGTCTGTGTCCTTTTCAGATCGAAAAGGCTCTTCCGTATAACTGTCTGTCACTCGAAAAGTAATCGTATGAGTGCCTTTGGTAAGAGTGATTTTTGCCGATTGGACCTCTGTGGTAGAGGCTGACACAAGCACCTGCTCCCCGTCTACCAGCACCTCAAGTATTTCAGAAGGGCGAAAATCACAAGCATAATCAAATTCAAACCAGCCATCGTCAAAAAGAGTAACGGTAGTGGATGCATCGCCAGTACCTTGGCGTATGGGGTCTTGCATTACCAATGCTTGCGTATTGAAATCGGGATGAGACCATCTTTTCCAAACATTTACGCCGGAAAAAGAGAAGTGTGCTTTATCTGCGTCCAAATCTGAGATAACTTGTGGATTGTAATGATCGATCGCCAGAGGGGGGCAGATTATTTCTACTTCGCCCTTTACGTCGACCGTGGTCTTATCTCCTACGTGAACAGCGTAAGTAATGTTAGCATCACCAGATTTGGTTTCAGAATAGTGTTCGTAGGGATCTAGTGACCATGGAGGGCCGTGATGAGAAGAGGCGTGACTTCCGTGCAGGCCGCTACCATGCATAACGTTTTGCTGAAAAGTGTCATCAAAAAAGGTATTAACATCAAATTGATAGGGTGGAGTTACTCTCTCCATTTTATGACTCCAAGAAAAAACACCGTCACATTCGTTGTCTAGTGAGATGGAGATTTCTCTCCCATTGATATCCTCGGTCACTTCACCGTTATAGTAAGTTGTCATGATGCTTTTATTTGAACTGGTCAGCCATTCCCATTTGGGATCAGCAAAAGCCTTATTCCCCAATGTATCCACATCCGGCGGTGTCTGCTCATCCAAGCTCTGCACCACCTCAACGCACTCCACATCTTTAACATAAACCGCATTTTTCCCAAACCGCCGATCACTCATCCGACGCACAAACCAATCAAACTTATAAGTCTGCCCCGGCTTGACGTGAAACTTCGCTTCTTGCCAGCTGCTGTTCTGATTCCATTCCCCGCCAACCTGATTGTTGTTGATAAAAAACAGCAACCCATCGCCAGGGGCGGTGCTAGCCATGTACTTGAAACGAATAAAGCCTTGCTTTTTAAAGCGCCATTGAAAAGTCACTTTGCTGGAATTACCGTGCTTGAGAGTGGTCACATCCAGCTTCATGATGTTTTCACTCCCCGCCATCTCATTGGAGCCGACGGAGTGAACCATCTTCCATTCCTGATCTTCCGTCGAGGAGACATAGCGGAACAAGCCGTGAAACTTATCGGACAGCGGGAGAGTCCGCATATCAAATGTAGGGACTTCTTTATCGATGGCATCGTAATGATTGAGATAGTAGCCGCTAAAGTGATGATAATAAGGAGCCGGACAAACTGGCAGCGAAACATTTTGATGGGTTCCATCCGGCTGCTCAGCGTTTTTCAGGATTTTGTAAATGCAATCGCGTACCATGAGCAAGGCGCGCTGGTAGTCGTTTTTTTGCGGATCGATTTGCTGGTTGACCCACCATTCCAGGCGACGGTACATGTTCCAAAGCGCTTCGCGGCAACGAACCTTGGCATACCAATTTTTGTCCCGGACAAATTGTTCAATCATCTGATCGATCATGCTTTCGAGAGAATCGAGATTGACCGTCTGCCAACGACCAATCTGACCCTTGCCGGGATCGCCCAACAGCGGATTCTGATACCCAGCGTAACGATCCTCTGCACGAGGACGATTGGGGCTGTCCGGATTGTCCGGGTGATTCGGGTGGAATGCGCCCTCTACTAATGAGGAGCGCATTTTTCCGAATGTGACGTTGCCCACTGATTTAGAAAAAATGCCAAACGTATGACCCAAAATGATCACCTCTAATCGGTAAAATCGTATTGCAGGTTATGATCTACCCAGACGCGGATGCGGTTTCCCGTAACCCAAACACGCAGCGTGTACCATTTCTCTTTTTCCCAGGCAAGCGGGTTCATCGGGGTAGAGTACATGGTTGATCTGCCATTCTCTACCTTAAAAAGCTGCATGGGCCGCGGCATACCGCTGGCGCTCCCGTCACTGACGACGAACATCCAGTAGTTCTGGTCGTTGTGATATTTGAACACGATGCCAGCGCTGTCCCCATCTGCGGGCTCATCGACTTTGAAATCGACCTCAAACTGATAGTCTGAATAAGTAAAGTCATTTCGAATGTAGCCGCTCATGCCACTAGAGCCCTTGGTATGGGTAAAAGTGCCTTGGTCGCGATTATGCTCCCAAGTGCCAGAGCCAAAACGAGTCCAGTTGTCTTGCCCCATCGCGAGTGCGTTCATATCCGTGGTCCATGGATAGTACGCATTGAATGGATCGTGGGGATCGTATGCTTCTGGAACAGAAAAACCACCTGACCAATGCTCGGGATCGTGCTCAGCTTCGAGTACATCGTTGGAGTAGTCGTAGACCAAACCTTGTCCTATTTCTTCTATACGATCTGCCCAGGCTTTCTTGTAGTCGCGAACAGAAAGTAATGGTTTCTCGATATGACCTTTTCTATGATCCAATTGGCTAG
This sequence comes from Brevibacillus sp. NRRL NRS-603, assembly GCF_003013445.1. NCBI lineage: Bacteria > Bacillati > Bacillota > Bacilli > Caryophanales > Paenibacillaceae > Brevibacillus > Brevibacillus sp. NRRL NRS-603. The sequence continues at coordinate 35,002 of NZ_PXZN01000040.1, forward strand.
CCAAGTATTCCAGGATGACGGCGTCTGCGAGTTCTTTTTTACCCATGATTTGGGTGAGCAGCGAGGTAGCGCGCTCTTGGTTGGAAGCGACCCAATCTGCGTTGATAACAGCTTGATCCGGTTGTTTGTAACTGAGGATGGATTCGATCAGATGAGCTGCTGCTTCCGGCTGATAGGCAATCAATTGCTCATGCAATACCGTTTGTTCCAGCGCGAGCTTGGCATACTTTCGCCATTCATCGTCTTGGAGCTCTCCATCACGCGCGCTTTTTTCTGCCACATCGTATAAATCGACGAGATAACTGGCTCGTTCATGCGGGGAGGTAGCGAAGAGATAGCCGCTGCACAATTCCGTGATTCTGCTGCGTAGTAGTGCGGTGACTGGCAACTCGTCAAGATCGCTGGCGTGAGCGGATTTACGGGCTGTATGCTCTTCGAACAAAAAGGACGGATCAGGTTCCACGTAACCAAAAGGATGCTCAATTTGCAGCTCGGCTGGGCGGAATACATCTTCGCCGACAAGTGCCTCTGTAATGGATGAAGGGGCTGCCTCCATTTGACTAGTGATTTCGACCCCTTCAACCGTGGAAGAGAGTAATACTTCCCGGTTTCCTGCAACACTGTCCTCCTCCAGATGCGAGAGAACCTCATTCGGGCGGGCGGATTCCGATGTATCAAAGGAAAGAATGCCGGCTTTGTCTTGCAACGTTTTACTGAAAATGACCTCAGATTCGATCAATGCCTGAACCCGCGTTCGCACACCCTCCAAAAATTCCTCATCTACATAAGCATCGAAAGTCTTGTTGGTCAGCGCCCATTCCATGAGTGCCTCCAGAATGCTTTGGCCGTCTGTCAGGCGCGAGGCAAAAATCATGTCGTCCATCAGGTGGGAAGGAAATTCCTTGGAAGCGAGGATGTCTTCCAAAAGATGAGCGGGCAGTAATCGTAAGATGGTCGCGAAGATCATATCCTCTGCCAGGAGACTTGGGCGTACATTTTCCAGATTGGCGAAAATGTCATTCTCATCCTGATAAAAGGATGGCTTAGGTGCTTTGCCCCCACTAAGATCGATCGCGCGTTCCTTTTCCCAAAGATGAGCTGCATGTACGAGCTGGCGATTTGCGCGAAGGTCATCCGTCATAATGGAAGTGGGGCGGGAAAGGTGTTTCTTTCCGAGCTCAAAATGTTGGGGAACCCAGAGTAGATTGACTTTTTCGCGCCGAGAATCAGAGAGGGGATTTGGGATAAACAGATGGTGTCTGTTTTGTCGAGTGGCTTGTTCAAGATGCGTCAAAAGTGAAGCATCAGTTTGAATCAAACGGGTTCCAGAAAGTTGTGACAAGAGAATAGCGAACTCCGAAACCACGTCTCGATTCCCGATTGTATATTCCGTCATGAGTGTGCCCGGTGATTGATAGGGACGAAAAGCATGGAGTCGAGAGCGATTAATGTACAAGTCATTCTGGAACGGACGGAAGGCTGTTTGTGAATAGGAATCTAGAGAGAGAGGACGAGTAAAATCTCGATAGCCCCAGTCGCGATTCTGTAAAAGGGAACCATCTTGATGCATGGTTCGAAAACCTGTATAAGCTCGATGGATCGATAAATCTTGCGTAGCGATCCTGCTTGCATGGTGAAGGAAGTGCAGCAAGGCGTCATATTGACGGGCTTTAAGGTAAGCCCAGTCCATGTCGCGAAGCACCTTCGTCGGCTTTGTTTTAATCCGGTGGAAGGCTTTCACGAAATGTCGGATCATATCGAAGGTAAAATGGCGCTCGCCAATGGAATGAGACCAATCCGTAAACATGGTATGTCTGTTATCGCGGTTGGAAAGAGATCGGCTGTTCTCAATAGATAGGTTGTGAGTGATTGATCTGGTTGCGTTTTCTCTTTCCATCTGCACAAAGAGAGAAGCCCAAAACTTTCGCTCAGCCAAGCTTCTTTCGGTGTTGACGAATAAAGCGAAAGTGGAAGTACGCTCTCCTGTGAACCACTCGTCTATCTTTTTCCCGGCGAATCGTTCAGTCCGTGTTGCGCTAGAGTGATCTTTCCTGACGGTCGCATCTGCAAAAATGGAACGGCTTGCCGATGCTGGCGGCAAATCAATATGCAGCTCATCCTTATTCACACGCACGGACATTTGGGCAGGGTTGAGCTTAGCCATTCCGGCTGCCTTAATCCGATCTGATAAATGAACATGGCGAATGACTTGTAGCGGTTGCTTAATGATCCGGTCAGCGTCCAAGGCATCGTCCTGAAGCAAGCTCTCTTTAAACGGCGAGCGATCGGAAACCACGACCAGCTCCATGGGATTGGCCATGCTAGTCTCATTCCGGATCATATCCTGCAAAGAATCTTGAAGGTCAGCGGCAAATGATTTCCGATTCGCGAGCAAATAATCCAGCATGACCATACTGGCACTTTGCCCGTAGGGAATATAGACGAAGGAGTACTTACGGGAGGGAGAAGTCGTGAAAGTTACTTTTCCGATATAGTTGCGAATAGAAGCGTAGTGGTCTGCAAGTCTGAATTGATAGGCTGTTAGAGAAGAAATCCCGGTCAAATGGTTCACCTCCCAAAAAGAAGGGGGAACACCAGAGATGCGTTCTAGTTTTCCCCCTTTTGCTAGCTATACGGTTTTAGAGGGACTTCTTTTAGTAGCGAACTTCCTTCAGGAAAGCAACCCCCATTTTTACGTTGGCGGAGTAGTTCATGAAATTCTGCTCGGTATTGTGGTCGAAATAGCGGTAAACTTCCTGCTTGTGTTTCTTGGTCGTGTCGCTCGGATCGACATCAATGATCAATTCATCCAAGTGGAGAATGTTGTTTTTCGAAACAGCAATGCATGCATCCAAGCTGCCGCGGTATCCATCATATCCGTGTACGACATAAATCGGGCTCAAATGGTAGCGACGTGTCCAAGCAGATGCGTTAAAGCCTTGTGGCTCCAGAAGAAGACCCGTGTCCCCGAGCTTGCTATCGGAATACGCCTTGCCCGGCTGTGGAGCTTGAGTAATGAAGGCAGGATAGTGTTTTTGGAAGCGAATGCCGGATTTTGTCGCGAGCATTTGCAAGGTGTTGTTGCCGAAAGAGGTGTATTGACCATAATCGTGTGGGGCGATTGGAGCAGCAGGTTCTGTAGCGACAGCTCCAGCCGTCAGCATGATGTTTCCAGCCACATCATCCATGTTGTACTTGAACGGCTTAAGTGCGCCTACGTACAGGAAGCTTTTGCGATAATCTTCAAAGTGAACAGCCGGATCGCCAACAGCTACAAGAGAAAGGCGATTATTCATCACGTTCATGTACAGGTAGACAGGTTTATCAATCGTTCGATCTGTCGGTTTGCCATTTACGACGAATTTCTCGTCAGCCCATTCGAAATTGACTGGATGTCCTTCGGTTGCGAAGGTTTTGGCAGTCGAGTTGTATCCTTCCAAAACTTGAACCGTCAAGGAGCTGTGTTCCTTAGGGTTAGTGAAGCCTGGGTTGACGAATTTGACATAAAACTCTTTGGTCACGTTGTTAATATTGGAGATGCCCTTCAGGACAAGCTCGGAGGTTTTGCCGGAAGCGGAATCTTTTTTGGTGAGATCTGTAATGACCGTCCAGGTCGATTTCTCCTGTGTTTCACCAGCAGAGGCATTATGCGGATAGTTAGTAAGTTGTTCAATTTCGGATTTAATCGTATCCAGGAGCTCTTTAGAAGTGGTGATTTTTTCAATGTATTTAAAATTGGCCATGTGAAAATCCTCCTTTAATATACTTCTTTTAAGATGGCGATGGTGCAATCGGTAGGGTTGGGGGAGTACTTGAAGAAATTAACAGGGGTATTAATTCGGAAGAACTTGTATACCTCTGTCCAAGTTCCAGCAGCGGGGTTCTTCGGATCTTTTGGTTCCTCTGTATCTACGACGAGCTCGTCCTTGTTGATCAGATTATGGTCCTCGACTGCTACGACGCTGTCGAGGTAGCCACGATAGCCTTCGAACTGGTGTACCAGATAGATCGGCGATGCATGATATTTCTTCGTCCATTTCGAGCTTTGGAAGCCGTTTGCTTCCAGTACCATTTTGGACAGCTCAGGAGGGATTGTGCCCACTCCATCGTATTTGGGGAGCTGGGTAATGAAGGCAGGGTAGTACGCTTGGAAGTAGACGGAGCTTCGGGTTTGCAGCATGGAGAAGGAGTACATGCCGTTCGAGGTATACCGTCCCCAGCCCGAATAGTTAGGATTGGTGTCCTGCTTGATGTCGGCTGGAAGGAAGCCTGATTTTTCCTTTGTCAAATCGCCCATGCCGACTGTAATTCCGAAATTGCCTTTGTGGTCATAGTCAGCAAAAGGAATGGTTTTTCCGATATAAGCAAAGCTGCTGTAGTAGGCATCCATATCAGGCGAAGGATCGCCCTCAATTACGATTGCTACGCGATCATTGCTGACGGAGAGGTTGTATTCGACCCAATAGTCTGGGCGACGTTTCTTGTTTGGTACCCAAGAGACGACAGAGTCAGCGCCGTAGAAAAAGTGGGAGGAAGGGCTTTTGATTTCGACCTTGTCATCGTAATCGAGTGCCCATGCTTCGAGAGGCGGGGTGTATTTGTCGGTGTCGTCAGGATTGTTCCATTTGTTGTATTGAAGTTCGGCCTGTTTTTGGTCGAGGACGACCGGGACTTTGCCGGGGATGACGGTGCTCTTGTCGCAGGCAAGCTGGTAGGTATCGGCAGAGTTTCCAACCGGATTTTTGCCTGTGAAGCCTTTGCCGTATAACACATCCAAGTAGTTGTACTGCTGGATGGGATGCTTCAGCATGACGAAATAATCGTTAGGCGTTTGGCCTGTAGGTACGTCAGGAACTGCTTTTAGAACGACAGTGCGGTCGTAGTGATGGACGGGGTTGGCAATGTATTTGACCATTCCGAATTTGTAGGAAGGGGGAATGATATTAGTCCAGGTACCGCCAGATGCATAGTAAGCAGTCCACTTTCCTTTTGCCAAAACATCATTCCAGTCAGATGGAACTTGTGTGATCACTTGATATTCGTTCCACTCATTGCCATCGGTAAAGGTTTGACCATCTAATTCATACTTTCCTTGTTGAAGGGCGAGGCATTTCTTGCCAACTGTATTTTTAGGATCAGGATCATCTACATTAATTACTAAGAGCCCAGGAATAGAGAGGGTATAATCTTTTCCTGTATCATCCTTGTAGGTGAACTGCATGACCTGAATTTTTTTACCTGATTTTGTATTGTTGGAATTAATCGTTTCATAGACATATCCGTCTGCATCGACGAGACGAACACCATCATTAGCAGTCAACTCCCGCAAATCTGGTAACTTATAAACCTGATAAGTCTTCCCATCCGTATGCTTGTACGTCCCTTGCGTATTCGCAACAGTCGTCTTCGTATACGTAACCCACTTATCTTCATTAACCTCAAACACCTTTTCCCATCGGTTCTTCGTATCCGGGATTTTGGCATTGACGATTTCATCAGCCAGCTTGTTGATGAGCAAATCGGCTGTGATCTCGCCCTCGATCCAAGCTACTTGTTTACTAGGCATCCATACGCCTCCTTTACAGTTTCTTGCGTAAAAATTTCACATTGTACCAAACTTTCTTTTCCGTACCTGAAATGTTGTGGAAGTCAAAGCGGACCTGCGCATTTGGCTTCAACGGATAGACGATCCCAAAGCTGTTTCCCATCGAGACTGACTCCGGGAGCTCTTTGGTATAAATCGTCTCACAGACCTTCACGCCGTCCAGACTCAGCTCCCAGTAATCGCCGACGCAGTAGTTATTGGTAGCAAACGCCACGGATAAAAATTCTGTCGGATAGGGAAGGGCATAGGTATCGGAAAAGACTTGCTTGGACGCAGTCACATCAATCATGCGTCCGCGAATGAAGGGCTCGGTAAATTTGGAAAAGTGCGGGTAGGGGAGCTCACGTACCTTGTCGATCACGCCCCCGCCCGAATAAACAACGGAGAAGCCCACTTGTACTCACCTCTCTTTCTCTATACGAAGGACATCGGTGCCAGTTAAGAGGCCCCTCGTATCATAGAGTAGACGGATCAAGTAAGATCCTACCGTTTTTCCGTCAGGTGCGTAGCCCGCAGCGGTAACCGAGGTCAAGCGCCATAGAGAATAGTACTCCCAGTCTGGATGGAGCTGATCGACTTCAAGGGGGAAGGTGGTAGTGTCTGTAGAGCCAAACGTGAGGGAAATATCCAGCATGTAGCCAGACTCGTAGAACAGCTTGGCACCCGTGACCTTTTCCGGATCGAGGGGATGCTCCCGGATCAAACGAACAGAGGGTTCCTCGGCGAACGGGTCTGCTGTGACTGTCGTGATACGGTGGACTTCATCACGGATCAAATCGAGAATCGGATAAATCAAATAATCATTCGCAATCCCGGCCATTACACAATCGCCCCCTCGTTGTTGCTCCAAAATAAATCGAGGATTTGCATATAGCCGTTCTGCGCATCAAACATCGTACGGATTCCTTTGATCGTATACGCTTCGCGGGTGGTTGTATTAGAGTCGATAATGTAAATACGATCGAGAACATCCAAGGCAGGGTTGCCAGGGATGGAAATTTGCAGCGTACGGCACAAGCGTTTTATATCAAAAAACGTTCTTCGCGCGGCCAGTCGCTTCCATTCGTCTGTCTTCGCAGAAGGAACGTGCCTCACGCCTGTGCGGACCTCGCCTTTTAGCTCCATCAAAATCTCCGTGTCTACGAAATGACCAGCCTTATTTTCTTCGTCCAAAATGACAAGGTGGCTCCTGCCACGGGAAAAATCGATCGTCTTATGAATCGTGATCAAATTGTCGTGCTCCGTAAAAGTAGCCACAATCGGCCGATTCATATCAATCTCTTCCAAGCGATACGTACCGTAACGGTCACAATAGGAACGGAAATCCGTATCTTTCATGATTTCCGCGATGGCTTCTCCCACTTTGTATTGATACGATTCGAATTTGCGTCCGGGCGGCTCAATAAAAGGATTTTTCCAGCCTTTTGGGGTCAAAATGGATTCGGCATCGACTTCTACGAATTCACCTTCTTTATCCGGTACAGCTTTGAAAACCTTGCCTGTTGCCTGTGTCGCATGGGTATAGCTCGTCTCTTGTACGATGGCATAGGGGTAGTAAATGTCTTGCGGATTGCTGCGCCAGCCATACATTCCTGCATGGGCGATCAAGTCTTGTACGATGGCTGATTTGAGGTAGGCGGCTTTGGCAGTTGGTTCGGTTGGGACAGGTGCGGTACCCTCCCACTCAGGAATCGAATCAAACTCCGAGCTGGAACGGAACTTTTGATAGATTTGCCACACGCTGTTATACCAATTCGTATCGCTCGCCCATTGATAGGCTCCTTTATCTCCTCCTTGCCAAAAATATTTGACGTCGTCGACAGATTGGAAGCGCCACCCTTTGCTCGCCATGGCTTCCCGATAGCGAACGGCTCCGCGATAGAGCTGTCGTTCGATCCCTTGGTATTGCGGATCGCATTTTTCACCGGTATAGCATCCATACCCGAGAATGAAGTCTCCTGGAGGCAGACCTTTCCCCAACGTCCCCATTTTGGTTTCGTGCTCCGCAATGGCTAGCAGAAATTTATAATCGAGCTCTGGCCCCTGCTGCTTGGCATGCTTTTTGGCCATCGAGATGATTTTGTCCCGACGAGACATCGAGGAAAAAACATTGGTATCTTGCGCGGCAGAATGTCCGATGTCTGGGGGATATTGCTTGTCCTCGGTAATGACCTTGTTCAAAATCTTTTTATACATATCGCGGCAGTAAATGGTCATGGTCGATTCCTCGCCATTCAAATCGAGCTTGTCGATCAACCCAGTAAATACTCGCATCAAATTCAGACCGTAACCCATGTAAATCCGAACAGGAGTATTTTCAGAGAGGACACCGACATGGAATCCGTTCACAAAATAAGACCAAGGGGTTTCCTTGTAGGTTTCGGGAAAGTAAAACGGATTATAGTCCGGGCTGTAGTAGCCGCCCGGGTTTGAAATCGTGATTCGTGCCTCACATGATTCCATTTCAAACTGGTTGTCTATTTCGATATGGTTAATATTGTCCAGAGTAAGGGTGTCCATATAGACAAACTTTCCGACCTGAAGCGATACTTTTCGGGGCTGACCAGGCATGAAGGTGCTCGTAATTTCCCGTTCCTCAAAAAACTCCTGCTGTATTGTCGGATCGACTTTATCTTTGTTCCCGTACAGATCGGGTCGCCCTTGCAATTCCTTGATCTGAATGTATTGGAGGGAAAAGCGATTGACTTGTTTTCCATTCCAGAACAGCTCGATGCGGATTTCCGTTTCGCCATTGGGAAAGGGAATATCACGAATCTCAACGTTTTCTGTCCCAGAGAATTTGTTGACCTTGATTTGCATTTTTCCATTGAAAAAAACGCGCAGCTCGCCGGCACCTTCACCGAAGTTGGTGGAGAACCCCATGCTAAAAATGCCGGGGTGAACGGAGGTCAGCTTGAGATTCATGCCTGTTGTTACAGTAGGGGATGGGAAGACGGTCTTGTACCCTTTGGGATCAAAGGTAAAGGTGAGGTTGCTATGCTCCGTCGAGCTTCTCTCGATCATGGATAGCTTTTTGGTTAGCTCGTCTACTTTGTAGACAGATTTTGTGTGCCACGTATTATTGGTAAAGCGTTCATCAAAAAGAGTTGCTCCTGGCGTTCCAACATAGGTGGCATCGGTTGTGACACCTGCGCCGTTATTGGAAGAGGCGGCGAACAGATGCTTCGAGCCATTCATATAAGGAAACGGATCGATGACGGCTTGTCCGTTCCAGACCTCAAAGTGCAGATGAGCACCCCTTCCTTTTGAACGGGGGGAATTGGGATCGTCATAGGTGCCCATGGTCTTAACCCCGGCAGAGCGGACATCGCCTGTATTGCCGCTTTTTCCGATTGTGGTGCCCTGCGTGACATAATCCCCTGTTTTGACGTGGATTTCGCTCATATGGGCGTAGCGGGTCCACATGCCATCCGCATGCTGAATTTCTACGTGAAAGCCGTAGCTTCTATATTTCTCAGACACACTCACTTTTCTTACCTTGCCAGCCCAGGTCGCTTTGATAGGTGTACCGACCGGACAAGCGATATCGATCCCTTGGTGGTTGCGATTGTCGCCCATATAGGCGGTAATATCTCGGATGCTTTTGCCCTCTACGGGAAAGACAAAAGAAATCTTGGATAGAGCAGTTCCGCCTTCTCCTGAACCATCTTGAATGATGGTGCGGGTCAATGTTTTCTCTTCCCGCGGATCACTCATAATGAAATCGAGTTCTTCGGTACGGCCCGGCACGAAGATGAGTCGATCTATCTCGACGCGGCACGCGGGCTTTGACAATTCTCCCAGTTTGAGTCTTTCGGAAAGAATTCTCCGCAGCTCATTGGACATCGTTTGCATGAAAGCACCTCCTATTTAAACCGTTCCAGGGACCATTTTCGAAAGCGATTCAAAAAAGAGACGGCCTGTGCCCGGGTAAGCAGCGAGTAAGGCATGAACCATTTTTCTTTCTCTTCCGCGTTGGATGACGATACCTCGTACATGTGGTTGACGACAGCCGCTCCATCGGCAAAATTGTTGATCGCAATGCCTTCGACCAGGTAATCTCCGTTGCCAAACCGCTCGTCTTCCATAGAAAGGACGGATGGGGCCCACCATGAAGGCTTGCTGCCTGTCATCCCGCCGTTTAGCGCAATTTTTTCCCCGGTGTTGCTGTTGTACATATATTTTTCGCGCCCGACATCTTCAAAGCGGGTGCTCGTCTCTTTGACATAGAGGAAATGAACGTTTTTGCCCGCCTCAAGCGGCATGTTGAACAGTACCGTATGATCATCAAATTCTTGATAGTCGGAACTGTTCACTACTTTTTCATCCACTTTGACGGCAAGCAGCTTTTTACCCGCAGGATAGGTACCGTTCAGACGAAAAACACGTTGCCCCTCGTATGCCGTATGGGATTCATCCAACCGCTGTGTGGGAGGCTGTGAATCGGTAAAGCGTTGGTAAAAAGAGCGCCGAAGCCGATCAATGAGCAGAAAAGCCTCTGCCCGATTGATGTAGGCATTGGGAAAGAAGCGATCGTTTCTCCATACGCCAGGACTTTTCACCGAAAAATATCCACCTCGCATAAACAGAGCGCCGTTTTCGTAGCTATTGTAGATGAAGCGCACCTGTACGCCGTTTAGATTGTAAGGAAGATAAATCGTTGCACCCGGAGCAGGACTGACCATGTAGACGTCTTGCTTGAGTCCGATATATTTTTTGGCAAGGTCTTGGGCAGGTGTCGATTTCCATTCCTCTTCTGGCACATCAATTCGCTTCAAGGAGCGACCATATGCGTACAAATACTCGTTGAATTGGCGGCTGAACGGATTGTAGAAATACGTGTCTCCGTTATCGAGGCGTTTGTTCGGGTAAGCAAAGGAAGAGGAGTTGGGGGGAATCGGTTTGCCAAAACGATCCAAGGCAGGCTTGCCGAAGCTGGAAAAAGCGACAACCGAGTTGGCAGATGGTGCGTAATACAGCTCGACGTCCGTTTTGTTCGGGTCAGTTTGATTCGGCCGAATTTCTTTGAACAGGGTTTGCGTGCCGTCAATATAGACAAAGAGGGGGTTATCTGCACCCGGTGTCAATTTGGCTGCGAGCGTAAATACTTTTTGTCCGGTAGAGCCCTTTTGCTCCTCATACAGGTAAGGAGCATTGCTTTCAAAGGAGCCATAAGCAATTCCTTGAATGAACGGTTCTCCGTCGGCCATCAAATAATTGCTGGCTTCCATTACTTCATTAAAAAACCAATCTTTTTCATTCACATCAGCCCAGCTGATCATTTTCATCACCTCCTATATAGAGTAGACAGAAACCCGGAACAGCCTCAGCTATTCCCGAATCATCCGCTCTACCAGCCGCCTTGTCCGATTTAAAAAAGCAATAAATTCGGCACGGGTCACGAAATCATTGGGGCGGAAGTAAATGACGGGCTTCCCATCTCGGGTAATAACCGTGATTAGTCCAAGATCGGCCATTTCCTCGATGTTTTTCTGAGCCCAATGTCCTTCAATATCTTGAAACTGAAAGCGTGATTCGCGCTCAATTGAGTCTTTTTTGATGAGGATCAGATCGACGGTTACGCTGTAGCGCCGTCCTGCCTCAAGTACTTGAGGGGTAATAGATTCTGCGCTCCCCAGAAAAATGCTTCCCTTTTCATCGTAAAACTTATGGGTCCAGCCTGCGTAGCTCAAGTACTGGTTATACGATTCCTTGTCTGGAAAAAGCAAGGTCAATGAACACTGGTAGCTGCTAAAACCGGAGTGGTGGATGTGCGAGGGAGCGTTGATGATTTTGATTTCGCGCAAGGAAGGCTGGGGGCTTGGCGGAGAATAGGGCTCGATGAGACGGGCGTTTACTTCGATAAACTCAAAGCCAGTATCAAGGAACAGCTTTTTTTTGTAGCGCTGATTGGCAGTGCCAAAGGCGTATTGTTGGGTCATTTCTGTACCTCCTTACAATCTCGTGTAGCTCGTGGCGATTCCAGAGCGGACTTGTTGGCTTAATTCAGTAGAAAGGCTTGCTTGTGTATTGCGAACGGCTTCGCTGACGGTCGAGCCGAGGCGTTGGAGGTCAGCTTCCGTTCCGCTCATGTTGGCGATGGTAATGTTCACATTGCTGTCGCCGCCATAGGTAAAGTCGTAGGTGCTGTGTGTTCCATTGGCTGTTTGCATGCCCCAGTAGGTCAGCGGCTGTAAGCCGTCGGGCATGTTGAAGGTTCCTTTGGTAGACTGCTTGGACATATGCAGAGATACGAGATTGTCGTACTTGGCTTTTTCGAGGCCTTTTTTAAAGTCCTCAATGCTATTTTTGAATGTCTCGTTGTTTTGGTACTCGGCCAAAAGACGATCCATGTCAGAATTCCCTGCATCTAACGACTCAATAGTACTGCGTAAATATTTTTCCCCGAGTTTCTTAATGAATTCAGAATTGGGACTGTGACCAGCTAAGAGTGCTTCGCTTCGGTCAATGTAATACTGATGCTCTTTATTTGCCAGGTCAGAGCTTACTTTGCTCATCGCAGATTCAATTTCGGCGCTAGCGTTTTCGTTGATTTTATCAAGATTATTTTGTGCATGAGAAGCGTCTAAGCCCGCGAGTGCTAATTGTCCTACTAGTTTGGCATCAGTATTGTCGGGGATGTTCGATGTGAGCTTGTCAAGTTTAGAACGGGATGTTTTATTATTTTCCCCTTTACCAGAGTAGTACTCTTCCCTGATAGCTCGCATTTCTGGTGAATCTTCCGTTTTGCCCTGAGCCAATAGCTCAGCCTTTTTTTTCTTAAAATTGGCTTCAAGGATCGCGTCCTTTAAGTCGAGTAATTCCAGATTATAACCAACTACTTCCTTGCCAAGGTCAAGTGTTTTGACTTCATCCCATGAAGGAACGGCGGTATTGTTCAGCTTGGAGCCGTCTCCATCAATATCAATAAACCGAGAGTACTTTTCTTTTTCATCGTCTTTTTTATATTTTGCTTTGAGTTTTTCGAGTTCGAGGTCAGCTTCCTTGCTGTCTGGCTGGAAGGTTTTATTTAACTCATTTTTGAGGTCTTTGCCATCATATTTGTAAGCAGCTTCGAAAGCGTTATAGTAATCGCCCCATGAAGGAGCAGTGCCACCCATGAAGTTGATCAAACCATCTCCAAGACCTGTAAGAAATGTCGATGCAAAAAAAGCATGCTTTAAACCAGGAGGCATTTTGTCAATACTCACGAAGTCATCCACGAGGCCTTTTTGATTTTCCAACACTCTGCTTTGTCTCTGGGAATCGGACATAAACATAGGTTGCAGCCAATCTTTGTTAAGACTATCCACAAAATTTAGCGCCGTGATGCCAACGCCTATGAGACCTGCACCTTTTAACAATTTCCCGGCGTTTTTTAATCCTTTTCGCCATAGTGGTACTCTCTCGGGTGTATTATCGGGAGGCGTTGAATCTCGGTTTGCTCTCTCTCGCGTTTGGATTTCCCGTGTGGAGCCCGACTCATCCGTACCTTCCGCCGTTTCGTCAGATTCTTTCTTGTCGTCCTTCTTTTTTCCTTTCAAGAACTTTTCTCGTATCTTCGTCTTGAAATCCCCCGAGAACTCCTCAAAAGCGAGAGCAGCAACAGGAGCGAGTCTGCTAGCAGTAGAGGATGAACTGCTGGCGGCTGGAGCTGAGGAAGCAGCTTGAGGACCCGCTGCGGCAGTCGGAGGTTTGGGTACAGCCGTCGACAGTGCTTCTGTCAAATCCTTCAAGGCTTCTCGTGTTTTCTGAAGCTGTTTTTCCTGCTGTTTTAAGTCACTGGTCATGTTCTTGATTTGCTCATCAGTAGCAACGGACGTATCAGAGAGGGCACGCAGTCTCTCATCCAGCGAGGAGACGGCAGGAATCAAGGTGGTAATCGTGTTCTGCAAACCACCAAGTGCGCGCTGGACCAAAAGGATTCGACTTGTGAGCAAATGTGCCTGACGCTCTACATCTCGCATCTTCAGCCAGAGCAGATGCAACTGTTTCAGCAGCTTTTTCTCTTCCGCAATCAATGCCTTTAGCAATCGATCATTGTGAGGATACAGCTCTTGTACCTTTTTCTGTTCCAACCTGTTGCGAATCAATCGAGTGCGGGCTGCCTGATAGGAAGACAGATTTTGCAATTGCCAGGACTGGATCTCCAGTGCTTCTTGTGTAAAGGGAGAAGAGGATTGACGAAGCAGTGTGGTAACACGCTCTTGTCTTCGCTGCTCACTTCCCTCATGAAGATTACGCCGGGCTTTGACGTAGGCGGCTTTTCCGCCGTATTGATCCGCAGCATTTCTCAACAGACGAACAGCTAGCGATAATTGGCTCTGGCTTTCTCTCATGCGCTGAAGCAGGTGCACCAAAAGCGTGGGAAAGCTACCGGGCTGATTTTTAAACATATCGAATGCTTCAAGGGAGGCTACTTGCCAGATAGTTTGCATCTGGTTTTGAGGAGCAAGAGGGTCATCTAGTAACAGAGCTGCTCTCTCCCGAATATCGGCTACCGTTGCATGCGGGTCATTTGATTGGCGAGAAGACGTATAGTAGGCTCTGGTTACTTCTTCAAGGCTGACGGCATGTGTTAGCGCGATATCCCGCAGGTCTTGTTTGACTCCTGATCGCAAGTATTCGCGCAAGGCAAGTGCTACTTCTTCCACTTGTTTTTGATCCGTCGTTTGTCCTGAAACGCGTGCATGTGCCAAATCCATCATGTTTGTATCTTTGAACAAAAAATTGCGCTCTGCTTTTTTTATCATGCGGTTCAAAGATTTCGCTGACTCCCAATTTTCGATATCCATCGAGGTGATAAGCGTGTGAAGGCCGCTGCTCATCATGTTTTGCAACATATCTACGGCAGCCTCTTCCCATGCTTTTGGGTGAAGGTTGCTTCTTTTGCCGTAGAACTTTTCTGTTCTTTTAATGGGAGCATCAGCAATAGTAGCAAAGCGGAACGGGGAAATGGCGCCAGTGCTTACGGATAGCCGGGAAGCAGGAGCAGCATGGGAACCAGGCTGAGACTCATACTTACGGGAAAAGCTGAGCGGCTTCGACTCAATGTCGCGTATCATCTGGCGTAATTCATACAGTTGCTGATTCATTGCTTGAAAAAATGGGGTAGCTTGCTCGGCTCGAAATGGGGATGCCGAATGCTCTACAACACTCCGTGCAGCACTCGTTATAGAGCGGAGGGCATCGGTCAAACGTTGAGCTTCCATGAATATCACCTTCCTCAAAAGAAAAATCCCGTTCTGGTCTTAGAATAGACAGAAACGGGTTATAGACCACCTAACACTTTGCCAAGTACGGCAATATCGTCTTCGGAAATTTCCTGATAGTCTTGCGAACTGGATGCATGGGGAGAACTGGCAGCAGAATTCGTACCCTTTCTTCTCAAGAAAGGAAATCCCATGCGTGTCTCTACCTCAAATTGAATGTATTTGTTTACTCTCTTCATTAATTCTGCTACTTGGGGAAGGGTGTACTCCCAAATATCCCATTTCTTCAAACCACAGTCCTTATGGAGATGAAAAAATAGATCGCCCCAATCAAGTGGCTCACCAGATTCCGTATCGCGAATGGTGGAACTGTCACCCTCGCCACTCTCTACTTTTTTAAGCCGTTTAGACCAATGAGAATGTTAATAAGCTTTTTGGCCGTCTCCAAATCACAATGTTCATCCAAGTACTCACGAGTAACTGTAGGGTAGTTGCGAAAGCCCAGAAGCAGGATATCGAATAGGTCTTCTTCCTTGTTTTCATAGGGGAGAAAATTGAGAATGATCGCGTCGATATGGATGGTTCCTAGCTTTTTCATCAGGATGCGGGCGTCTTTTAAGGTCACAGGCGGAATACGGTAGGTTTTGCCGTCACGCAGCATGATTTCACTATCATCTTCAAAGAAAATAGCCTCTACCAGATCAGCCTCCTGCTGTTTTTTGATACGCTCTACAGCTTCTTGGTTCATCATCTCTGCGTGTTTTTTTTCCAGATCTACTTGGTGGTTTAGCACGGAAGAATCCCTCCTTGAACAATGCTAGATTGTATTTGTTAAATATATCTACTTGCTAAAATGAGTTGTCGTTCGCTATGATTCGTTGTAAGTTATTCCCTTTGAAAAAAGCAAGGCAAGAGCGAAGAGCACGGGCTCTCCACTCAGCCTGCTTAACCTCTAAAGAGTTACACTTTTTTGGCCGATACGAAGCGTTTCACACTGCCTAGCTTGCCATCTGCTCGCTCTGGATCAATAACGGACAAGGAAATAGCGGAAGTGCTGGCTGTAGAGCGTGCCGCATCGATCGAGAAGCTGCCTTTTGCCATGCAGGAGAACAGCTCTGTTTCAATGCCTGCATAGGTTCCGTCCTTTTGCAGGAAAGAGCCGTGATGGACGACATGAACCGGGAAAGGCACTTCATCCATCAAAATGTCTACCACGTCTACGGTTTCGATTCGCTGATAGTTGAAGACTACATCTTCATTGAGCAGGGCTGGAGAGAAGATGAGACGCGTTTTGTTTTCACTGCCATCCTTGAATGTATCCACCATGAATTCGTCCGCTTTTGGAGCAGCAGACGTGCTCAGGTTTACTTGCTTCAACAGACGATTGCTATTTTTCAGTCGAACAGCAAATCCGCCTCCGTTGAAGAGCTTGCCGCCAAACTCGACTTCAC
The DNA here is from genome assembly GCF_003013445.1 of Brevibacillus sp. NRRL NRS-603. Classification (NCBI taxonomy): domain Bacteria; kingdom Bacillati; phylum Bacillota; class Bacilli; order Caryophanales; family Paenibacillaceae; genus Brevibacillus; species Brevibacillus sp. NRRL NRS-603. The sequence continues at coordinate 51,270 of NZ_PXZN01000040.1, forward strand.
AAACACCAGCGTCACTACCAGTAGATGCTGTGCGATCCAGGCTGCCAGCAGTGACTGATTTTTGCTCACCCAGAACATACACATAGTCGCTCTTTTGCTCTTGCAGCTTGGAGCCCATCATGAGCTCAAGCGCGGCCAGATCAAATTTGGCATCCGTTGCGGTAATCTCAATGCTTTTGGATTTGACGAGAGTGTCAATGGCGAAGAGTCCATCGCCGCCAAAGATATCCTCCATTTCAACATTCATGTCAATTTTCAGGTCCTGCATATTACCAAGCGTAATGACTTCGACGCCATTTCCATCTTTGGAAGCGCGTTTGGCAAGAAATTGACCGACACCTTTGATAATCATTTTTTTAGACAATGAAAGCCACTCCTTCTAAATAGGGAATTTGGGTGCTGTTGCTGAATCGTGTGAAAAGGGAACCGCGATCAGCTTGTCATAGGATAGACGGGGTTTTGAAATGTCTAACAAACTTGCAAAGTAAACTTCGCAACCAGTGTGAAACAGTACGCTGAGGAATGGCCTGTATCGGATTCCTGCTGGGAGACAATATAGGTGTCCAAACCTTCTATTCCATTCATCGATAAGCTTTTGCCGTCTAATAGATGGAAAAGATGGTTCGCGATTTGATGCGCCAGCTCGATATCACCAGGCGTGATCACATCCAATCGGAAAAAGCTGGTGAGAAGGAGGGGATTATCGGTGTCGCGCTTTCCGGAAGTTGCGTAGAAGGAAAGGAGAGGCTTCGCAACATCAGATAGCGGAGCGAGCTTTCTTTGCTTGATAATCTGCTTGGATAGGGAGTCCTTGTCTTCTGGAGCAATGCCGAGTAATCCGAGCAACTGGCTATCCGAAGAAAGTAATTCATAAAGATGATGATAGAGATCGACAACCACGAATGATTCACCCCCTTTAGCTGAGATTTTTTGGAACAAAAGGTGCTCCTTCTACGTTCATAGGTTAGACAGATGGGGAAGAAGTCTCCCTTGGAATACATATTCGTCGTAAATAAGCCAGGAGGTCATAACATTGCGAAGTGATAGGATACAAATCATCATTCAACAAACGAAGGAAAAAGTTTCTGCGAAGGCGCTTGAAGATCATGAAGCCGTTGTCGGGATTATGGCGATGGCCAAGAACTTCATGCTGAATGAAGAAACTGTGCGTCACATTATCCACGAGGTTTTGGATGGAGATAAGGAACGAATGGCAAAGGCATTGACAGTAGCCAGCCATTTGATTGATGAAAGCTTGATTCAAAAAATCATTTCAGATGTAAAGTAAGCCCGTCCACAGCGGGCTTTTTCTTTTTAAAGGGGGAAAACTCATTCCAAACTGTCTATTCTATTTCAAACAAGAAGAATAGAGGGGATAAGAATGAGAGATTCCAAAAAAGCCGTATTGTATGTCGTAATTATTGCTGCACTAGCTGAATTTCTACTAGGAGAGGATATCGATCGTGAAGGATGGGAGGAGCTCAGTGACGCGCTTGGCATGCTGGGAATGGATCTGAACGAGGTTTTCACAGAAAATGATTCCTTGCTGCTTGGACTTCAAAAGGTTTGTCAGGAATTTGGGAAGATGACTATCACAGAGGAAATGATAGAGGAATTATATGTAGAGGACCAGCTGGAATAAACGGCTGGTTTTTTTATTTATTTTCAAAATCCGCTTAATTCATCGCAAATCGCTTCGTATAGATTCGACAAGAGGCAAAAGGAGGGGAGAAACCATGTTATATCAGATTAGTTTTTCGGCAGATGGAGAGCAGGTGCAGGTCATGAAATATACGTCGACCCAAGACACCCCCATAGCCGTTTTGGAAGAGTTCTTTCGTGAGCATGTTCAAGTGAATCCTGAGTCCCTAAAAGGAATTGGGATCGTCAGGATCGGTGGGTAGCATGGCCTGTCAGGGATGTGATTATGAAAAAGCCTGCCAAAAGAAAATAACGGTCAATGACATCGTGTTGTCAGCAAAGGAACAGGATGTCGTGCCTATGACTTGTGGTTGTGTGGTTCATGACATTTGCCGCGATTGCCAATGGTACATCAAGCGTCAGTGTGCTTCATGGAAGATTTTGAATGGAAAAGTATTCACCGCTGGTACCTTGCAAACTTGTCCGAAAAAAATTTTGAAAGCTGGTTGCTAAAACCCTCCTCCAATTACCTAGTGTGATAGAGCAACTGTGAATAGGAGCATGAGGAGGGGATGAAGTTCATGACAGATCAACTTCACCAAATGGACGAGTTATTTTTCGCAGGGAAAGTCGATGATTTTTTGCAGAAGGCAAAGGAAAACTGTGAAGCCAAGCTGACCGGAATGACGTTTGCTGGAATGACTCATGATGATGTCGTTCAGGAGGTTCTCTTAAAGGTATATCGCACGATGAAGGATTACGACCAGGAAAAAGCCAGAGTGACTACCTTTGTCGATCATGTGATTACGAATAAAATTCGCGACTGCTTGCGAAAAGCCGGCACGCAAAAAAACCTGACAAACAGTAATGCAGTTCTTGTTTCTGATGGAGATGAGAATGAAGAGGAAACGATGATCAGCCGTATTGCTGCTCCGATTGAGGAGTTTCGATATGAGGAAGTAGAAATGATGATCGACATCATGGAGTATATGAAGCTGTCCACGCGAGACAAACTGATTCTCCAGATGAGAAGCGAAGGCTATTACCACGAGGAAATTGGCCAGAGATTCAATATCAGCAAGGAAAGAGTGTGTCAAATCATCAAGGCGATTTTGAAGCAGTACGGTGAGCTGTGAACATACACAAATAATCGATGAAAAGGAATGATCCAGCATGGCAGTTTTGTTGAAAAAGATGAATGAGGAATTGACCGAGGAGCTCTCCCATCAGGTCATTGGGAAATATGTACACGTTCCGACCAATATGCATACAACGCCTACAGCCGAAGGTGGAGAAGAAGAGGTAAATATTTGGTTCGGCGGTTGCGTAGCGGGCATTGAAAAAGCAGTCATTGCCTTCGATTACGAAAAGCAGGAGTTTCGTGAGGAGCCATTGACCTATACAAACTTTTTGCTGACAGACGGTATGGGATACACAGTGAACCGACTTCATTCCGAGATTTACGAGATTACAAAGGAAGAATTCGAGCAAATGCTGGCAGATCATTTGGCTACTCAGGCTGCTGAGCTTGAAGCAGAGAAAAAGCTCCGTGAAGCAGCAGAGGAAATCTCGACAAAAGAGGAGACGATGTAGCGCCATGAGACAACCTACGATTGTCGCCTTCGAAGGAATTGACGCCAACGCAAAGGAAGCCCAAGCGGCGTTACTGGAAGAAAATTTGCGATGCCTCGGATATAAAGTGAAAAGAGTATCGTTTCCACGTTTAGATACCCCAATCGGAGCGGTCATTGGCATGTGGCTTCGCTGCGAAATTGAGCTGGATGAGAAAGCGGTAGGTAAGCTTTTTGAAGCGGATTTTCTGGACTATCAGCGAGAAATGGCGAGGATTTCGAAGGATAACATTGATTTTATCATCATTGATCATTACGAACTGTCCAATTATTACTACTTCTATATAAAAGATACTCCTCTTTCCTGGTATGCCACGATGAGTGATTTGGCAAAGCGACCTGATGCAACCTTTTTTCTGCGAACCGAAGTAGATGCGAATCATGCCATGCTCCAAAAGGTGCAGGAAGCCTATCTTTCCCTTGCTGATGCTTCGCGCCGATCGGTTTATACGCTGGATACGGCCATTGGAGTGGAGAGAATGCAGAAAAACATTCTGCAAGCAGTCCATCAGCTACATCTTAAAAAGCGAGTTACGTGCTAACAAAATTAATCGGTATTGTTGCCGCAGTGTTCATTCCCGCAAATGCTGTACTGCCAGCCGTAGAAAAGGGACTGTCAGAAGTTCATCCTGTGGTGAAACTGGCCAGGGACACCGATAGGCAGTTGCATAGAAAAAAGGAGCTTTCAAACGTAATCACACAGGTTGCACCGAGACTTGATACAGCTACAGTCGAGCTATATACAGAAACGATTTTTAGACTATCCAAGCAATACGAAATAGATCCGGTTTTGATCATGGCGATGATCTGGCAGGAAAGCCGTTTTCAGCACGACGCGATCTCCGGCAAGGGGGCAAGAGGATTACTACAAATCATGCCGCGCACAGGAAGCTGGCTGGGAGTTCACCCTGATGACCTGTTTGATCCAGTGATCAATCTACAAACAGGCATCAAGTATTTGGATCTCTTGCAAAAGAAATATGGAAATCTTCGTTTAAGTATCATCGCCTATAACCAAGGCGAGGGAAATGTCGACCGAAAACGATATCACGATGGCTACTATACAAAAGTCATGACCCATTACAAAAAAATGAACGGCTTATTAAGAGAATCATAAAGATAGGCTGGGAGGAGGTATTATGAGTGAGCATGCCATGTTCGTAAAGCAGAGGTTAGGCAAGAAAAAAGAACAATATTCCTTGTATAACATGGAAAATATTCGCCGCTGCAAGGAAGACAGTGAGTATCTTGGTGAAGTTATACTCGCAAATGAAGAGCTCATTTGGCATTCCGTGCACAAATATATCGGAAAGCCGGAGACATTAGTGAAGCAATATTGTTTGGAAAAAGCGGATATCTTGCAATTGGGGAGAATGGGAATCATCAAGGCAATCAAAGCCTTTGATATAGCAAGAGGCGTGAAGTTTTCGTCCTTTGCAGTCATAACGATTGTGAGGGAGATCAACTGCTTTTTGCGAGATAGCGGAAATATTGTACGGCCGACTAGAACGGCAACAACGATTCTCCATCACATCAGTAAAATAGAAGCAGACCTCGGATATCTTCCTACAATTGAAGAATTGTCCGTACTGTTGGGTGAAAATGTGGAACAGATCAAAAAAGCGCTGGATGTCGGGAGACCTGTGAAGTATTTACAAGAGCCATACTTGAAGGCATCCTCTTCGAGCCATGAAGCTGCCACCGCTATGGATGTCTTGAAGGACGAAGGACGAGACGTGGAAGAGTACGTGCTGGACAAGCTGTATGTTACTGCTTTGCTTGCGCAACTGCAAAATCAAATCTCATCAAAAGAGTGGCAAGTTCTGCAACTAAGGATGGCAGGCTACAATCAGACGCAAACAGCGGATTTTTTAAATGTATCCCAAATGTGTGTATCAAGAACTATGAAAAAAATACAGAATATTTCGAAAAATAAACTATCCTAATCTTATTTTTCAATCCCCACCCAAATAGGAGATAATGTAGGAGCACTCCTATTATGAAAAGAGGTCGATCACAATATGAAATACTACCGACTCGGTGGCAGTGGATTGAAGGTATCAGCATTGGGATTAGGCACGAACTCATTCGGAGGGCGTGCGGATGAGCAAACGTCAGTCAGCATCATTCATACCGCAATCGAAAACGGGATTACCTTTATTGATACGGCGAATATTTACACGCAAACAGAATCGGAGCGAATCATCGGGCTGGCGCTTGAAGGGAAGCGGCACGACGTCGTTTTGGCGACGAAGGCTGGTTTGGTAAAAGGTGAAGGACCGAATCAGAGAGGCTCATCGCGTTACCACTTAATGCTGGAGCTGGAGAACAGCTTGAAGCGTTTGCGCACCGATTATGTGGACTTATATCAAATTCATACATTTGATCCAGAGACGCCTTTGGAAGAAACACTCCGTGCACTTGATGACATGGTTCGATCCGGGAAGGTGCGTTACATCGGGGCTTCCAACTATGCGGCTTGGGAGTTGATGAAGGCAATTGGCATCAGTCAGCGGGAAGGGCTGAATCGATATGTATCGACGCAGGTGAGCTACTCGTTGGCAGATCGGACACCGGAGCGCGAACTCGTACCGCTTTGTCTTGACCAGGGGGTGGGGATCATTCCGTACTTCCCGCTTGCTGGCGGAATTTTGACAGGTAAATATACCTCCGCAGAACAGACTCCAGCTGGTTCGCGGGCGGACAAGGAGCCGCGCTTCGTCCGGTTGTTAAGTGAAGACAAGCTGGAGTTTGGACGCAAGATCACTCAGGTAGCGGCGGAGCTTGGTGTATCCTCCAGTGTGCTGTCTTTGGCTTGGCTCATGCACAAACCGGCTGTCTCTTCGGTGATCGTGGGCGCGACCAGTGTAGGGCAGCTTACGGATAATTTGCAAAGTGCAGCGGTGACACTGGATGAAGCAACCTTGGCAGAGCTGGATCGATTGAGTGACACGTATCGATACGGGGAACCATTTGCCGTATATCGTTTGCCATAACAATGGTGACAGTTGACTAGCATGTTCAGATTTAAAGCCTCCTTGAATAGGGGGCTTTTTTGCGTCAGCATAGACCCCGGAGCCATGAGGGATAGTAAACATATCCCGAACTGGAAAAAGAGTGATTCGAAATGATGGATACAGAAAAACAACCTGCGCTTTTTCATTGCTCGTTGGACGAAAATCTGGAAAAGGTGAAGAAAGAGCTGGGCAACAGCACGGATCTCGTGACGCGGCAAGTACGTCTGGAAGCAGTCGATCAGTTACTGGTGGGGATTTTGTACACCGAGGGTCTGGTTGATAAAAATATGATTAGCAGCTTCCTGGAGTCTCTCATGATCCATGCAAGAAAAACGGTTATCCCTACAGAGGCCGAGCGGGAAGTAGAGCCGTTGCTGCTAATGAAGGATTTCCTGCTGACGATGGGCGGAGTGGAAGAGGTATATGACTTTGACCATTTGTATGATGCGATACTGACCGGGGATACCGTCATGCTGGTAGAGGGATATACATACGGCTTTATCATCAATACGAAGCAGTGGGAAGATCGTGGGGTACAAGAGCCTTCCGTGCAGACAGTGGTCCGCGGCTCTAGAGAAGCGTTTTCGGAAAACCTCCGGACCAATACGGCATTGGTGCGCCGACGGATCAATAATCGCAATCTATGGTTGGAGACCGTGCAGGTTGGGGAGATGACTCAAACCAAAGTCGCGATAATGTATATAAAAGGAGTCGTGCAGGACAGCGTAGTGACAGAAGTGAGAGAGCGGCTTGGGCAAATCAAGATCGACGGTATTTTGGAGAGCGGTAACATCGAGGAATTGATTCAGGATCATACCTTTACTCCGTTTCCGACGGTTTACAATACAGAGCGTCCAGACTCGGTTGCAGCTGGGCTACTGGAAGGGCGCGTCGCCATTCTGGTGGACGGTACACCGATTGTCTTGTTGGTACCAGCTGTCTTTGTCCAATTCTTCCAGTCCCCAGAGGACTATTACATGCGTGCAGATTTTGGGATCCTGCGTATTTTGCGGCTTATTTCTTTCTTTGTCGCTTTGCTTGGTCCATCCATTTATGTTGCCATTACCACCTTTCATCAGGAAATGCTGCAAACGAATCTGATCATGAGCATTGCTGCCCAACGTGAAGGAGTGCCATTCCCTGCTGCAGTAGAGGCGATGCTAATGGAGTTTACTTTTGAAATACTGCGAGAGGCAGGAGTACGCATGCCGAGGGCGGTCGGGTCCGCAATTTCCATCGTGGGAGCACTCGTGCTGGGGGAAGCGG
>NZ_PXZN01000041.1:0-4186 GCF_003013445.1 Brevibacillus sp. NRRL NRS-603
ATTCATGGTCCCACTGGTCGTGAAGCTGTTGGTATTCCTTCGCTTCCTCATAGCGCCCGGCTTGAGTCAAAAGGGCAATCAGCCTGCGGATCTGATCCAAATCGAAACCCGACAACGATACATATTGCTTCAGCGCCTCAATAGCCGCTTCTGTTTTCCCCATCGAAAGATTCACATCTGCAGCTAATGGATAAGCTGACACATACTCCTCGTCAACCGCTTGCAAACTGCTGACCAATTCTGCTGCTTCATCCAGTCGTCCTACGTGGAATGCCATCAGTGCACATCCGTAGAGTACTTCTGGCGAACGATCCATGACCAGTGCCTGACGGAATACCTGGTAGGCCTGTTCGAATTGACCGCTTTGTGCGTACGAGCGGCCCTTTGTCAAAAGCATAGACAGACTTTCATCCCCTGCTTGTTCGAGGAGCTTCATTGCTTTCTCGTCTTCTCCAATACGGAAATACAAGTTACCCAGTGCTGCCATAATATCCTGGTTGTCTGGCTCCTTCAGTCTTGCTTGCTCCAAATACTTGACCGCCACTTCATCTAAATCTTGGAGTGAATACAGATCCGCTAGCAACAAGTCAAGCTGGATGCTTTCAAAGCCAGATTCTTTACATTCATAGAGAAGATGCTGCGCCGTCTCAAAATCACTGGAATCCAAAGCAATCTCCGCTAGTAGCAGCTGGCATTCTCTGCGCAAAAAGGACTCCATTTGCGGATTTTTGGCCATGACATCTGTCAGCAACTGACTCGCCTCTTCCAAATGACCGAGTCGATACCAGACCTCTGCCAAATACATCATGACATCCGGCAAATCTTTTCCATGCTCTTGAACCTTTTGCAGAGCGGTCAAGCCCAACTCCACTTCATCGTTTTCAATCCGCTTGATCGCTTCGTCTATGACATACAGCCACTTTTTCGGCATTTCTTTCACCTCATATGTATTTTGCGTGGCCCTGTTGCTCTACACGTTTGTTGAACAACCACTCTAATAAAATAGCCACAAAAGACCGTCCGAAGACGGTCTTTTCTTTTACTCTTGATCATATACCATTATGCTCGCGTTAGCCAGCTCATTGTAAGAACAGTAATAAGGATTCCAAAAATACTAAGTACAATGCTGTAATTCGGTTTGGCTAAATCAGTAGAAGTCGGCTTCCCATCGAGCGGTACGATCGAAGCAGTAGCATGTTCCAGCGAATCTTCTTGCGACGTATATGCCTGAGCCTCTACCACATATGTACCGTCATCTGTTTGCATGGAAGAAGAAATAACTTGCGCTTTTGGCGTGTTAATCTCCATAACTTCTCCGTTAATCACAAGCGAATTCGCATGCTCCGTGGTACTGGTATTCACATATAAAGTGAACGAAAAGACCATCAGCAACAAAACAGCAACACTCGCAGCCATGCGTCGCATTCTCGCTGTCACACTGAAAATCTTTCTGCCAATTGGGATCGCCCACTGCTCTTCCGATAAAATACGGGCCATCACCGCGTCTACAATGGAACGAGATGGAGTTACAGAATGGTATTCTTCTTTATCCATTTCCATCCACTCACCACTGTCCGACCAAATCTCATAGTCGGAACGACAGGCATAGCATGCTGCCATATGGTGATCAACCCGGCGTTGGGTCACCTCAGGCAACAGATTTTCGGCGTATTCAGGCAGAATTTCCTGGACTTCTTCACATCTCATCATCGATTCATCCCTTCAGCTTCATCCAAATGAGGGTCCAGGATGTAGTTTTCCAACTGTCCACGAATACTTTGCCGCGCTCGAAACAGTAGAGACTTCACAGAGCTCACTGTTAAATCCAGAATTGTAGCGATTTCTGTGTAATCCATTTGTTCGTACTCGCGTAATATCAGCGCTGAGCGTTGCTTCTCTGGCAAGCTGTTGATTGCCAGTCTTACCATGCTCTCCCGTTCATTCCGGAGCAAAACTTGCTCAGGCAATGTCTTGGGAGATGCCATAGGCACTTGCAACGTATCATCCAGATACACGTCAGAATTGCGGCTCTTGCGCAATTCACTGAGTACGGAGTTGCGTGCAATCGTATAGAGCCAGGTGGAGAATGTAGCTTCTACATCTCGGAAAGAATGAATGCTCTTATACGCCTTGTAAAACGTCTCCTGACATATATCCTCCGCTATATGCTCTAAATGTGCCTGACGCAAAAGATGAGTGACAAATGAGAGGATCTTTTTTTCATATCGACGAATCAGTTCAGCATAGCATTCCAGATTACCTTCTTTAATCTCTCGGATAAGCTGGGAATCGGTCATGATCAGAGATTACCTCCTTGCGATTCCGATCCCTCAGCGGCCTTTTGCATAATTAGACTGCTGGGGATGTAAAAAGTTGCGCGACCTTACGATTCTTTTTCTCGTCTGTCTACTGGANNCCCCAAACCGGGGTTATATGACATAAGCGTAGGGCTTCGTGTCGAATAAGCACTTACCCATACCAACCAAAGGGATAAATCGCATATTTCGATATATCCATTTACCGTTCGACATAACAGATGTTGGAAGATGCATTTCACTAAAATTGAGAATAGTGGAAAGATCATTCTTTGTCAACCAGTTTTCCTTTTTCAGGAAAACGATATCAGCGTCTGCGCCAGTTGTCAAGCTTCCTTTTCGCGGATACAGTCCAATTGCTTTTGCAACATTTGTCGAAGCGAGCCTGACTACTAAGCAAAGCAATTCTTCAGGCGTACACCAGCTCTTTCGTGTATCAATCCGCACATCGTGAATCGGAGACGCTACTTGCCAGCTCCCAAACCATTGACGATGCAATTGACGAAGACCTTGATCCGTCACTTCAGCCGGCAAACGAAAGATATGCAGGTACGGGTCATTTTCTTCAAAATGAAAGGCCGCTTGAGCATCTGTAATGACAGTACGCAACCGCCAATAACGGGTAGCCTCCATCCAAATCTGTCGAATGAGTTCCCGTTGTTCTTTTTTTAAAAACGGGTCATTTTGCACCTGCATGTGCAGGATCGTATGTTTAGACGTATGAAGTTGCAAAAGCGTTTCCCATTTTATTGTGGAAATTTCTTCTGGATTTCGAATCGTGACATGAAACGAAGAATAGCCATGGCTCATCCAATCCGCTAAGCGGTCACCGTGAAGATCGGCGACATCGATTTCTACATGCCAAACATAATCCAACAAACTGTTGAAATGCTGGGTTTGTTGATAGTGAATTTGCGGTCTGCTCATCCATCGCTCTGGCCGGAAGACGTCCACCAGGCTTGTACATCCCGAGCTGATGAGATTTCGCATGGCTTCTATATAAACATCTACATCTTTGATTTTATACAACGAATGTGTCAGGAGTGCGACAAAACCGGGCAAAAGATACATACCGCTAGCATCTATTTCTTCATATAAATCGTTGAAGGGGTTTTTCGTCAGGGTATCTTTAGCAATTCGAACAATTTTCCCATGACGGATCCAAATATCTGCCTCTTTCATTCCCCGTGCTGTGACAATCGTTCCCCCGCGTATGACCATCCCTTGCTCCAGCATAGCTCGTCCCCCTCCCACTTCTCTTGCACACACTACCCTTGTACGAGCATATGCACAAAAAGGGGAAAAAGTACTCATTTGAGCCAAACCGCTTTTAAACAAAAAAAGACCGCCGTTGATGTAAGCGCATTCAAACGACGGTAGCACACACGTGCTTTCTTATATTGGATAGGAGTGGAGAGAAACCATACTGTAGTTTTATAATAAACGGAATGTAAGCGCTTGTCAAATCATTTTTGCTAAAATTCGGAACGCTTTGTCCTCCCACAAAAAAAGAAGCCTGCTACCCTATATAGGAACAGACTTCTCTTCCATTCTTCCATTATTGGCTGATTTTCACAAGCAAGTCATGGAAGCCAGGGAACGATACATCAATCGCATCATCATTTTCGATTGTCGTCTCCCCCTTGGCAACGAGACCTGCGATCGCCATCGCCATGCCAATTCGGTGATCCCCCATGCTATCGATGACAGCCCCTGTCAATCCCGTCTTCCCTTCGATGATCATTCCGTCATCAGTAGGTGTCAGCCTAGCGCCGAATTTGGACAGTTGACTCACCACCGTGGCAATACGGTCCGTCTCTTTTACTTTTAGCTCTTCGGCATCACGGATTACAGTTTGTCCTTTGGCCTGC
>NZ_PXZN01000042.1:0-5670 GCF_003013445.1 Brevibacillus sp. NRRL NRS-603
CGCTTACAGGAGAAGCAAATCGAATTGCGGAGCTCACCTTTTCCTTACAAATGAATGGTGAAGCACCTCTAGCAAGTGGCGTGGTCGAAGTAATCCCGGACCCTAAAGAAAAGACAACAAGAGTCATCCAGCTTTCAGGGGGAGGACAAGCGATTATTGCGGCACTTGATTATCTTGGGACTGCCACTTCGCACCGACTCGGGGGGACTTTTGGTGCATGGGAAGAATCAGACGAGCCAAAAGTGAAGGAATTCCCCTTATTTATAGAGAAAACATGGAAAGACCAGGGCGAGCGAAATGAGATAGAACAGTTGTTTCATGAGCAGTTGATCGCGATTGTTAGTCAAAAGGAAACGGCAGGGTGCTTATCTTCTCCGCTTACGGTCATCGCGTTTTTGTCAGAACCAAAAGAGATTCGACGTGCGTTGGAGCGATGCTGGAAGAGCGCAATCACGGAGCTGCTTCCGGATAACGATAGTACGGTGCATATTCACTCTGCTTTTAAACCAGGTTTGTGCTGGATAAAAGAAACGATTTTGCCGTCTCTTGTACGTACAGGGGAACGAATAGAACGAATATTAATCTCTTTCCAACGAGAAGAAAGAGAAGGCGGGATGGAGCTTTCTCATCGTTGGCTTCAAGAATTATACCCGGTTGATCAGTTGTTGGAAAAAGAATTGGGCTTGTCCTTGTCGCAAGTATCATTCGTGATGGATGAGAACCTACCGACTACTTACCAAGTCGAGGCTTGGGGGAGCGGGATGGAGCACTTAGGTACATGGAATTTGGATGTTCCTGTATCCACAGTGCCGTATGCCGACGAGCAAAGTCGAGCTTATCCAACTACGTCAGGACTCTTCTTCTCCTATGGAACAACGAAAGAACAATTCTTGGTTCCTACGGATCGAGAGAGGTTTTGGCAATTCTATACGCAGCAATTTTTACCTGAGTTGACAGAAGGGTTGTTATGTAAACAAAATGAACCGTATCAAGGAAACATTCCGCTCTTTCATTCGATAGAGGTAACCGTCACTATGAGTGAACAGGAAGAACGGCTAGACATAGACGAAGAAACAATATCGTCGTTAGAAGCGTTGCACGAAGATATTTATTTTTATACGCTGGACTACTATGCGTATTTGGGTGAAAGAAAAACGGGAGTGGCGTGGAATTCTCCTGGGGCGGTGCGACCATTTGTAAAGGTCAAACCGGCAAGCTCTCCAGTGGCAACCATTCGCGTAAAAGAATATAAAGAGGAGCCAGCTTTCTCTATCAAAACGACTCATTTATACTTCGAGGCAGAGCAATCTGCTCCTGTAAAAGCACGCATCCTGAGAACGAACGAAAAGAGTACCAGCATCGAAGAACGGAAGCTTCCTTTTCTACACCGAAGCCATCATCCAGATATGGGCGAATGGGCAGAGCTGGCTACTCATCCCTCTGTGCATATCTGGGAAGTAGAGAAATCGTTTGAAGGAAGGCCGATTTTTGCAGTGGAAGTAACAGCACCCCAGATTTCCACATACGTATCAACTCACAAGCTATCTCTGTATAAACCAACCATTTTGCTCGAAACCGGACATCATCCAAACGAGGTTTCCAGTATGCCTGCTGCACGTGAGCTGGTGGCAGAGCTCATAACCGAAAAAATGGATTGGCTTACTCGTTTCAATCTGGTCGTGATTCCATTTGCGAATCCGGATGGGGTCGCACTTCATCAAGAGCTCGTCAAAGATAATCCATTTTGGAAGCATCATGCTGCCCGTTATAATGCCGTTGGATTAGAATATACCAATCACCGTTTTCAGCCGAGTGTCTTTGGCGAATCGCGGGTAGTTCCCCATCTGTTTTATCGCTGGTTGCCGGATGTGATCATTGATGATCACGGAATCCCTTCGCATGAATGGACACAACCATTCGCAGGGTACAATAGCCCGCCAAGATTCCCTGTATCCTATTGGATGCCAATCTCACTCTTTTACGGAATTGGCCGCGAGATGGAGCGATCTGACTATCCTCATCATGCTATCGCTCTTGATACAATTCAAAAGGCAGCCGAGGAAGGGCTGAGACATCATCCGCGTATGTGGAACAAAAATAAACGCTTTATCGAGCGCTACATTCGGTATGGACATAATTGGGAGCCCGCCATTTTCCCATTGCCTACTGATCAAGATTTCTTGTTTTATCGTTGGCCTACAAAGCCGAACAGAACCTCTCCTTCCTTACTCTCTCGTTTTCCTGAATGGGTGACGCTTGATTTAATAACGGAAGCGGCTGATGAGACGGTCGCGGGAGGAGCATTGCGAGATTGCATAGAAACCCATAAGGTTTTCAATCGTGCTGTCATGGAGTGTGTGATATCCAGCCCACGGCGTGTTTCGCGACAGTATAGACAAGACCATATTCGACTCACACGAATGAGACCGATGCGGATCGGAGGAGGCAATTATGAAGACCATTTTAGTAACAGGGTTTGATCCTTTTGGTGGAGAAATGGTTAACCCTGCTTGGGAATCGGTAAAAGAGCTGGGAAAAATTAAGTCTGATTTGTATAAAGTAGAGCTGCGCCAAATTCCTACGGTTTTTGAAAAATCTATTGAACATCTGTACACAGCGATAGATGAAACGAATCCGGACATCGTGTTATGTATCGGACAAGCAGGTGGACGAGGAGATATTGCGATTGAGCGTGTAGCGATTAACATCAATGATGCTCGAATCCCGGATAATGAAGGAAATCAGCCGATTGATACACCGATCAGGGAAAATGGTCCTACTGGCTACTGGTCTACATTGCCAATCAAAGCGATTGTACACGAGTTAAAACAACAAGGAATTCCGGCTTCCATATCGCAGACGGCGGGTACATATGTGTGCAACCATCTTTTTTATGGATTGATGCATTACCTTGCTGAGAAAAAAGCTTCTATACGCGGCGGGTTCATCCATATCCCTTATTTGCCTGAACAGGCAGCAAGGCAAGCAGGGCAGCCAAGCATGGCGTTAGAAACAATTGTAAAAGGCTTGCGATTGGCAATCGAGACGACCATATCTCATGATCGAGATATTGTCATGGAAGGCGGACAAATTAGCTGAGCAGGAGGAGAAGAAGCCCTCCTCCCTTCCATTCATATGGCAGTGCCGATATTCGAAAATGGAGGGAAAACCGTTGCCTAGATATGAATTCTCTCCTCTTGGGGACTCGGGTGTCATGGTCAAACTAGGAGAGGTTATCGATCAACAGACTCATGAGAAGGTCATCCAATTCTCAGAATACCTACAGGAGCATCCTTTCCCCGGGATGATCGAATCTGTACCTGGCTTTACGACTGTTACAGTCTATTACGATCCGATTACTCTTTTCGATCCACTTGATGATATTTTGCCATACGATCGTGCTGTTGCTATTCTTGAGCAAATGTCGCAGCAAATCTCCAATACTCACTCGAAAGAGTACAGACTGGTAGAAATCCCGGTTTGTTATGGTGGGAGCTTTGGGCCGGATCTAGAAGTTGTTGCCGAACAAAATGGTCTTAGTATAGAGGAAGTGATTTCGATCCATTCGACAACAGAGTACCTGGTGTACATGATCGGATTTGCTCCCGGCTTTCCGTATCTGGGTGGAATGGATGAGCGACTGGCCACGCCGCGACGTTCCTCGCCACGACTATCTATTCCGAAGGGGAGTGTAGGAATCGGAGGATTGCAAACAGGTATTTATTCGATAGAGAGCCCAGGTGGGTGGCAAATTATCGGAAGAACACCATTGAGCTTATTTCAGGCAGGTGAAAGTTCTCCAAGTCTCTTGTGCGCTGGTGATAAAGTTCGCTTCCGTCCTATCTCCGAGCGGGAATACGATAACGGGGAGAAGGTGTACTAAGTGAGTGTAGAGGTGATTACGCCAGGACTTTGCACGACTGTTCAAGATACAGGTAGATTTGGCTTTCAGCAGTATGGGGTCAGTGTCAGTGGGGGGATGGACAAGCAAGCTGTACAGATTGCGAACATGATAGTTGGCAATCAACAAACGGATGCGGTTCTGGAGCTGACGATGAGAGGTCCAAGCTTGTTGTTTCATAAGGACATGCTAATAGCCATTTGTGGTGGTGACTTCAAAGTCACGATCAATGATAGATCCGTCCTGCCCAATCGAGCAATCTGGATCAGGAGTGGAAGCATCTTGAAGTTTGGCCTTGCCCAGGAAGGCTGTCGCGCCTATCTCGCAGTCGCAGGTGGATGGGATGTGCCACTTGTGATGGGAAGTCGTAGTACGAATCTCCGTGGAAGCTTCGGAGGCTTTGCGGGTAGAATGCTTGCGGCAGGAGATAAGCTAGTTCAAAGCCCTCCAGGTTCATTCAGCCAATTTCTCGCTAACCAATTGGAAAAAAAGGCAGGAGCGGCTCCCTTCTACCAGGCGAATTGGTTTATTCCTTCTAGTACGTTTGTAAAAAATGAAGAAGCGGTTGTACGGGTGATACTAGGCGAGCAATTCGCAGATTTTTCGGAAGAGAGTCGTCAAAGCTTTTTCGAACAAACCTTTCAAGTGTCTACTCAATCAGACAGGATGGGGTATCGCTTAACAGGACCGGCGCTCGAACTTACGCAATCAATGGAACTGATCTCGGCTGCGGTCACCATTGGTACGATACAGGTACCGCCAAACGGTCAACCTATTATCCTGATGGCAGACAGACAAACGATTGGAGGTTATCCGAAGATAGGCTATGTGCCAACGATAGATTTGCCGATCGTCGCCCAGTTGCGGCCAGGCGAAAAGATTCACTTTCAAGAAATTTCTCTGCGTGATGCTCAAAAGGCGCTTATCGAGAGGGATTCATTGATGAAGGCGATCAAGCTTGGTATAGAAGTAACCGTGGGATGGAGGTAAAAAGATGAAAACAGTAGATCTAAACTGTGATCTGGGAGAGAGCTTTGGCGCCTATCAGTTGGGCAACGA
Organism: Brevibacillus sp. NRRL NRS-603; assembly: GCF_003013445.1. NCBI lineage: Bacteria > Bacillati > Bacillota > Bacilli > Caryophanales > Paenibacillaceae > Brevibacillus > Brevibacillus sp. NRRL NRS-603. The sequence continues at coordinate 4,961 of NZ_PXZN01000042.1, forward strand.
TCAAGAAATTTTGTCCTATATCACCTCTGCAAATGTCGCATGTGGTTTCCATGCTGGCGATCCTGCGACGATGAGAAAAACAGTGCAAATGGCTTTAGAGGCAGGTGTGGCAATCGGTGCCCATCCCGGATTCGCCGATCTGGTCGGCTTCGGTCGCCGCAACATGGAAGTTTCTCCTGAAGAGGCATACGATCTAGTCGTGTACCAAATCGGTGCCCTTCAAGCGTTTGTACGGGCGGAAGGGGGCGTTATGCATCATGTGAAGCCACATGGGGCCTTGTACAATATGGCAGCCACAAGACCCGCTCTGGCTGAGTCTATCGCGTTAGCCATATACAAAGTAAATCCGGAACTGGTGTTGTATGGCTTGGCGGGGAGCGAATTGACGCGTGCTGGCGAAAAAATCGGACTAGCTACGGCGCACGAAGTATTTGCCGACCGTACGTATCAGCAGGATGGCACGCTGACGCCACGCAGTCAACCGAATGCGCTGATTACGGACCAACAGCAATCCATTCAACAAGTCATTCGTATGATAAGCGAGGGACGCGTCCTGACCCAGCAAGGCGTGAATATCCCGATGCGGGCCGATTCCATTTGTATTCACGGCGACGGTGCCCATGCGTTGGAATTCGCGCAGAGCATCCGAGAAGCTTTGTTAGAAGCTGGCATTACGATCTCAGCACGTTTTGCCCGATAGATATCTATCG
>NZ_PXZN01000045.1:0-55382 GCF_003013445.1 Brevibacillus sp. NRRL NRS-603
TATCCACACACTTAGCAACTAATCATGCAGATCCGGTTTTGAATGAATAATGAAGAAGCCATTCCTTTGAGGAATGGCTTTTTTTGATAGGAAAAGATGTTCGAGAAAAAGAAAGCCTTATGTCAGGAGAAAATAATGTTTTAGACTGGAGTTGTTGATCTAACGCGGTTTTTCGATTGGAAATTTTGCAGCCCTCGAAAAATAAGTTGTAGACTGTAAAATAAAGTATTAGACCTAAAAATAAAGTACTAGACTGAGAAATAAAGAGTTAGACTGGCGGCCAGTCTTTTTGGGCAGTTATTTTTCAGTAGTTCTTGTTTTTATACTTCCGACAATGGTAGAATATAACAGGAACATACGTTTGTATTTTGTGTATTTTCCTACAGATAGGGGGAATAGGCGTGGTTGAAATCGTTGAAAAAGAGCAATTTTCGATTATTGGAAAATTAGGAAAGGGGTTCGCTCCTGAAGCTCCCCAATGGATACCGCCATTATGGCAAGAAGCAAATCATAATTTTATTGTAATAAACAACCTCGCCATCCATCATCATGTGCAAGGGGCTCCCGTTTGTTTCGTTAAGGAGCCGACGCGTACATGATCCAATTGACGAATCGCCAAGCACGGCAATTTCTGTTATTGAAGCACGGGCTGTTGGGCGAATATCAATTTACCGGAAAGCAGGGCGTAATGGATTTTGTGCGGCAGGTCGGCTGTATTCAATATGATCCCATCGATGTTTGTGGAAAAAACGCCGAACTGGTTCTTCAGTCGCGAATCAAAGGATTCACCAAGAATATGCTCGACGAGTTGCTGTATCAAGATAGATTCCTGATCGATTATCCCGACAAGAATCTGGCTATTATCCCTGTCGAGGACTGGCCGTATTTTGAGCGATACAGGCAAGCCGCCCGACAACATGCCAAGCGCTATCCCGAAATGGAGGTTTTGACAGAGCAAGTACGGACTCATATCCAAAATCACGGTACGCTAAGTTCGGATGAACTAAAATTGGATGGAGATTTCACTTGGCAATCGGCTATCCACTGGAGCAGCGGAAACAATATATCCCGATCGGTGCTAGAGCAGATGTACTCGACAGGCGAGTTGATTATCCATCATAAAAAAGGAACGCGTAAATATTACGATATTGCCGGGAAGTACATACCGCCAAAACTGCTGAATGCTCCGGAGCCGCTGGAGGACGAGCTTGAGCATCACAAGTGGCGGGTACTACGTCGAATCGGCGCTGTTGGCCTTTTATGGAATCGCGCATCCGATGCCTGGCTGAATATATGGGGATTGAAAGCGGAGCAGCGCAACGAGGTTTTCCGCCAACTGTTACACGAAGATCGTATTGTTGCTGTTACCGTAGAACAAATGAAGGATATGCTATACTGTCGCACGGAGGATTTGCCCCTTATTGAAGCCGTCCTGCAAAATCCGGCGCCGAAATTACGCTGCGAGCTGATTGCTCCGCTGGACAATTTGATATGGGACAGAAAGCTGATCAACGAATTGTTTGGCTTCAATTATACTTGGGAGATTTACACGCCTGCAATCAAACGGAAATACGGCTATTATGTGCTGCCTCTATTGTATGGAGAGAGCTTCATCGGACGAGCTGAGGTAATCGTGGAACGAAAAGCCGGGACGCTCGTTGTTAAAAACATCTGGTACGAGAACCACATAAAGCCAACAAAGCAATTGCGAACAGCTTTGAACAACTGTTTTCAGAATTTTGCATTATTCAATGAATGCGAGACGATTTCGACAGAGTCTATGAACTGATATTTCCAGTGTTTTGGTACCATTCGGTCCGGTACCGTTATAATAAAAATATTGGGACTATAGAGGGAGGATACATATTAATCGCAACGACAATTGTCGCCTCATTTAACCAATTTAAAGCAAATTGAGAAATAACAGATCTTCAAGAAGGAAGTGTATCACAAAGGACAAAAATCTGTTCGATCTGTTTAAGAACGAGAATTGAACGTTGTCAATTCGTTTCTTTCAGGCTCTTATAAAAGAAGTACTATGATAGCACCTTTAAAGGAGGCTGATATTGATATATTTGCAGTGTTGCATTCGGATTACTATTACAAGCACGACCAATCTAGTTTGCTTGATATGGTAAAGAGGGTTTTGCGTAAAGAATACACGAAGACTCCTGACATAAGCAGAAATGGACAGGCCGTTACACGCGCAGGATGTCAGCTCGCGAGCAACTGCTTTGCGGGAACATGCATTGGCTGCGGATAAAATGACGACAGAGCTCTATATGAATGTAAAGGCGCAAACGGAAATAGCGATCACTGACTCGAAGGAATCGATGGAAAAAATCAACCTGTTGGCAGAGGCGATACTCACGATCTCTGAGCAAACGAATCTGTTGGCATTAAATGCGGCGATTGAAGCTGCACGTGCGGGAGATAGTGGTAGAGGGTTTTCGGTCGTAGCGGATGAGATACGCAGACTGGCGACGCAATCTTTTGAGGTCGTGATTGATATTCAACGCATTATCCAGGTCACGGGCGAATCCGTAGACAATTTGGCAGCCAACTCATCGAGCGCATTAGACTTCATTGACACGCAGGTCAGTCCTGACTATGACAGCATGATGGAAACATCAGAGAAGTACAATTTGGATGCACACCGTTTCCATACGTTGCTGGCAGAATTCAATGCGTCTTTTGAAGAGTTGAATTCTACAATCAGCAGTGTGGTTTCTGTCGTGGAGCAAGTGACGAACTCTATGGAGAAAAGTGCACACAGTGTAGAGGCGATCACAGAGCAATCTCGGATTATTGCGGATAACAACCAACAGGTCGCGGCTATTTCAGGGCGGAATGTCGGCTTGACGCAGACGATGGAAGAGATCGTGCATCGGTTCAAAATCTAAGAGAGTCCCCCTTTTCTGGTAAAACGGAAAGGGGGTTTTGTTGTAATATATTTGCAGGAAGGATGTAGGGCGGAAAATAAAAAGTTTCCACGGAGGGTTGTATGAAAACCTTTATTTACATGGTCAGGCACGGAGAATCACCAAAAACGGAGGGGGATGAAAGAACACGAGGACTGACTGAAAAAGGTAGGTCAGATGCCCGTATCATTACTCAATTGTTGAAAGATGAGCGGATCGATGCGTTCATTTCAAGTCCGTATAAAAGGGCAATGGCAACAATAGAAAAATTAGCTCAGTCCGCCGGGAAAGAGATCGTCGTTTTAGAAGAGCTGAGAGAACTCGTTTTTATCGGAAACAATCAAATCGTGGCCGATAGCGAATTGTATCCATTAGTAAAGAAGATGTTTACTGAGCCAGACTTTTCTTTACCTGAAGGAGAGTCCATCACAACTTGTCGGAATCGCGTGGTAAGAACGTTCCGAAACATTTTAGAGCAATACAGAGGGCAGAAAGTTGCAATCGGAACACATGGTGCCGTTATGACATTGATGATGGGGGACTTTGACAGCCAGTACGACTTGGATTTTTTATTGACGACGTCCAAGCCTGATATTTACAAAATGGAATTTCAGGATGAAGTACTCGTGGAAACGAAGCGATTATGGAGGAACTGACTTCCTATAGGGGAAAGGGAAGAGGAGGCTAAACAAATGGATAAAAAAGAGTATATCAAGAATGGTTTTGAAGCTTACTACGAGCGATATAATCAAGTGACAGAGGAAGGTTTTTGTAGATGGATGCGGCCAGAGGTCCCTGATTCCATGAAGGTAGCGGATGTCGATGAAGAATGGTCCAGATGGAAGCTGGTTCCTTCTATCGTGAGTCAGGAGGATGTGGCTGCGCTCGAGGAAGAATTTGGGCTGAAATTTCCGGAATGGTATAAAGCCTTCATTTCTACTTGCCATCATTATTTCGACCTCATTCCTGAACAAGGGATCGATGAGCCTTTTGATCGTATTAAGGATATGTACAACCCATTGCTTTGCAAATTAGGCTACCTTCCTTTTTCATGGGATACAGAGTACGGAAAACTACGATGTATCGATTTACAAGAAAGCCCGGATGAAGAGAAGTGTGGAATCTATGAAATTGACCATGAAGTTTTGTTTGAAATAGATGAAGAAAATATGGATCGGAACAAACTGAAAGAGTCACTTGTCTTTTTGTACCCGAATTTTAAAACTTATTTTGACCACACTTTTTTAGAATGTTCATGACGCGAAATCAAACCCTCTTTCACGAAAATAGGAAAGAGGGTTTTGCGTTCTACGCTAGGAGCCGACTACGGCTCTATGAATCTTAATTTATCAGGATTTCTGACAAAATAGAGGTTACGAATAACTCCGTGTTCAATATGCAAAAACACAACGGTGTCAATTCTGCCGTCCAGTCTAATCACAAATCCGGTCTGGTTGTTTAAAAGTGCGAGCTCTACAGAAAAATCTGATCGCTTCGAGAAGCTGCGCATCAAGCCGAGCAAGAAGGAAGCCACGCGTTCTCCAGATAAGATCGGATGCAGGGCTGCGGTGACCTTGCCGCCGCCGTCGGAGAGCAATACCGCATCTGTAGCAAGCAGAGTGAGCAATTTCTCGACATTTCCGCGCTCCAGCGCAGACAGAAAACGGTTGACCCATTCCTCGCCGAGCTCTTTGTCTGGGGTGAGATGAGGTTCCGCTGAGTCAATCCCCATTTTCTTTTTGGCTCGACTAACAATCTTGCGGCAATTCGCTTCGGTTTTTCCAACCAACTCGGCAATCTCGTCATATTGGAAGTTAAAAGCTTCTCGCAGGACGAACACCGCTCGTTCTGAAGGAGACAGCCGTTCCAACAAAACGAGCATGGCGTAGGAGAGCAAATCTTTGGTAATGACAGAATCATAGCTGTCTGCATCAGGGGTAGAGATGGGCTCTGGCAGCCATGGGCCAGTATACAGCTCCCGTTTTTTGCGGGCCGATTTTAACAAATCGAGACAGCGGTTTGTGGTCATTTTACACAGGTAGGCCTTCGGTTCGGCCATCTGTTCCAGCGAGACATCATGGGCCTTCACGAATACGTCCTGCACGATATCCTCCGCATCCGTGGCCGAGCCGAGCATCTGATAGGCGAGGCGGAACATGAGCCCTTTATATTGTTTGTACAGAGCTTCCATGGCTGTGTCACTTCCTCTAGTCTTCTTACGTCCTTATTTTTTCCTATTTTATCATGCTGGCAATGTTCCAGGTGAACTGGCGAAGCTTCCACCCTAATTTCCCTGTCAAAATGATATCGAGTCCCCATTTTCTCGTCCAAACCATTCCGCGTTCTGGGCCGAGTCCGACGCAGTAAAAGTCCATGTAGCTTTTGTGTGCGGGGGCAGGTGTACCGTCCAAATCGGCTAGAACAATTTTGCCCAAGCGTATCGCCTGTCCAGAGGCTTCCTTGCAGGTCATCGTGTCTGCTTGCCCGCTTGCTGGATCTACGATGCGTGCACAATCGCCAATACTGTATACCCCCGGTGTACCCGCTACACGATAGGATTCATCGACGACCACCTGTCCGTATGTGGTCAGTGGCAAGCCCATGCTGCGCAATGCGGGATTGGGCTGCAAGCCAAGCGACCAGACGCACAGCCCGACAGCAAGCTTGCGACCACTGGCTAGCGTCAGCATTCCGGCCCGCTCATGAAGGGCCTTTTGACCATGCAGAATGGTTACGCCGCCATCCGTGAGTGCACTCTCCAGCTTGCGCCCCATTTTGGCGGAACCTTCCATAAACAAACGGTTTTGTGCGTTGATGAGATAGACCCGGACTTCATCAGGATGAATGCCGAGGTTCTTCGCTTCCGCTCGCATGGCAAAAGCCAGCTCCGCAGCGGTCTCGATCCCGCTGATGCCTGCTCCCGCAACGGCGATCGTCAACAATCGCTCTCGTTCGGATGGCTGCTTTTCATGGACAGCTTGGCGCATATTTGCAAGCCACTTATCTCGAACAGCCTCAGCCGCCTCGACGCCCGTCAAAGCGATGCCGCCTTGTTCTGGCTCCGGTTGGCGAATAACGCTTCCTATTGCCAGGATGAGAAGGTCGTAGGGAAACGCCTGTTCTTGACCGTTTTTGTTCAGGAAGAAGATAGTTTTATCCTTCCCTTTGATCAACGTGACTGTACCCTGCACGAATTCAACGCCCTCTGGAAACAGAGTTTTTAACGGAATGGAGATGTCTGTTTTGGTAGCAGCTGGTTTGAACAACAGGACTTTACGCAGGTGATGAGGCTCTTTATCGATTAAGATGAAGCGGATCGGATGTCCTTTGCACGTCTCGCGAACGGCTTTTAGTGCGTGGATACCTGCGTACCCGCCTCCGACAATCACGCATGTTTGTTCTTTCATGCCAATCAGCTCCTCGTTTGTTTTGACCCTATAACGAGAGAGGGGGCGATTGTGTGACACACCGCAAGAGGAAAATGTCGAGGAAAATCGAATAGGGAATAAGTGGAGAGATAGACATCTGGGTTCGAAGGAGGATTCCAAGCGTGTCATACAACATCTACACTTTCGCACAAAGATTAGATCTAAACGATCAGGCTGATGAACTAATCGAAGCAAGCTGGTCTGCCTTCATGCTGAATGATGAAGTTGCTAACGAATATTACGGTCATCTGTATGACTGGTTCTCTCCTTATCAGTTCATGCTGACGGACGAGACCGACAAGGTGATGGCTGTAGGAAATGCGATTCCATTTTATTGGGATGGCACTGCGGAAGGGTTGCCAAAAGGCTGGGATGATGTCTTTCTGCAAGGGATTGAAGACTACCGCCAAGAAAAACAGCCAAACGCGTTATCGGCACTCTCCATCTCCATCGATCCCCAGTATCGTGGACTCGGTCTGAGCAAGCAGATGGTTACGGCGATGAAGGATATCGCCAAGGAAAATGGCTTGGTGCACTTGGTGGCACCTGTACGTCCATCGCTCAAGCACAAGTACCCGCTCACGCCAATGGACAAGTATGTTCAGTGGAAAACGACCGATGACGCTCCGTTTGATCCGTGGGTGCGCACGCATTGGAAGCTGGGAGCGACGATCATGCAGGTGGCGCCGGAATCCATGCTGATCAGAGGAAGTCTGACTGATTGGGAAAGCTGGACAGGCATGAAATTTCCCGAGTCTGGATCGTACATTGTTCCAGACGCATTAGTTCCGGTGCAGGTTGACGTGGAAAAGGACGAAGTGGTATATATCGAGCCGAATATTTGGATGCAGCATGCCTTATAAAGGAATCGTTGTGGAAGCCACAGCGTTTTTTTTTTTCTTTTTCTGTCACCTTTTTGCCGTGAGACGAATCATACCCAATAGCAAGCAATCAACGGATGAGGTGAACGGGTTGAACGAAGCAGAAACAATGCCAGCAAGTCTGGAGGTTACACGGGAAGCCAGACTGAAATGGCTGATGCAGCAATACGGGGAGAAGATTTTTCATCTGGTAAGCCTCACGGTAAAAAATCATGCTTTGGCGGACGATATTACCCAAAACGTGTTTATCCAAGCGTATCGACATCTTGATCAGTTCCGCGGGGACGGAGAGATCAAGCATTGGCTCTTCAAGATCGCGATGAATGAGAGCAAAAAGCATTTTCGGTCGTGGTCGTTCCGCAACATTTTTCCGACGATGGATGATCATTTGGGTAATCTGATGGATCGGCAGGCAAACAATCAGGTAGAGGAAGAGATATTGAACCGGGTGAAGCGGGAAGAGATCGTCACATACATTCAATCCCTCGCACCCAAGTACAGGCAGGTTATCCTCCTACATTATTACGAAGACCTGTCGATTGCGGAAGTGGCGGATATTCTATCGGTTTCACAGGAGGTCGTCCGTACGCGTTTGCATCGAGCCAGAAAGCAATTGAAGGAGACCATGTCGAAGGAGGTAAAAGGATGAGCGACGATCGCATGTGGAGGGAATGGAGCGAGTCAGCAAAGCAATCCGTTCGTGAAAAATATCCGTTTCATTTGGAAAAATTCGAGCAAGAGGTACTCACAAAAATTCAGCGTGAGAAGCGTCGCCGTCGCTGGCAGGTAACCTCTTGGGCAGCCGGAGTGGCAGTTGCTGCTACCCTTTTCTTTCAGATTGTTCAGCCCTTCGATGGAAGCTTGTGGGGACTGACTGGTGCAGAGCGAGGCCAGGAAGTATTTGAATGGATCACACCCGACGAAGGTTTCATGCATGCTTTGAAGAACGGCTATCCGATTCTGCCTGAGGTGAAATTGGAGAAGGACGGTTTTGTTTATCAGATCAGGGATGCCATGGTCGATCATAGACGGATTACGTTTACGCTGTTAATCTCCGGTGAAAAAATGGAGGAGATTGCGCGAATTCCGGATGAATCGAAAAGAAGCGATATGCTTTATGGGAGTCTTCGTGTAGATTTGGGGGAGCTTTCAGAAAGAGGTCATGCTTCTAAGGATTTTCAATTAATCGATGGTGTGCATTATCTTATCATCACACCGAATTTCCGAATTGACGAGAAAAAAATGCGTGAGTTCATGAATCAGACGAAGCCCGTTCTGCCTGTGCAAATTGTAGATATGCGCAAGAAAGAAGCTGATGAAGTGGTAGCCGAACTGTTGCTGCCTCTGCCAAGGTCCGTCACTGTAGCAGAAAAAGCAATCCGACCGGATGCAGAAGTAGAGGCTGTGCTAGAATCAGACAGCCTGTTGACGAGGCTGAAAGTAAATCAGATCATAGCCTCTCCGACGGTGATGGAAGCGGAGCTGGAAGCTGCTTTGCAGGATGGATTCGAGCTGTATCGCTTGGAGAATGTGAAGCTGGTAGATGGGAAGGGAAAGGAATATCCGGCAATAGATGACCGAATCAATGAGAATCTGGAGCGGGTTCGAGGTGGCGATGCTACCGGGGTTCAGGGCAGCGACAAGTATACCATGCAGTTTTTCCCATCTCTCTTCTTTGAAGACGTACCGGAAAAACTTGAGCTTCGATTCAACGAGGTATCTGCGAATAAGTCCATTAAAGAAAACATCGTGCTGGATCGGAATGCCAAATACCCGCAAAGCATTCCATTTGGCAAAAAGAATAAGCTGAACATCGAAAAGGTGTATTACGACAAAGGCAAGCTTTTCATCGTCATCCCGAACGAAGGACCAGAGGAGATTAATCTGCGTGTAGAAGGTCAGTATTACAAGGATTTTATTATCGCAGAGAACCTGGAGACCGTTTCACTTACTTTCGAGGTACCCAAACAGGATACGTATCAGCTGGAAATGAGCGGTCTGGAGTTTGAGAGATTCCCCCTAAAAGGGGTAATACCTATTACGAAATAAATAGAATCAACGGGAACAGTCACAAAAAAGCCTTTGTACGTACCAGGAAGTCTGGTATTGTGCAAAGGCTTTTTGCTGTTTTTTTACACCCAACCGAGTGCTCTTGCCACCTGGGCAGTCAAGAACGTTACTCCGACCGCAATGGCTAGCGGAATGAGTGCAGAAAGCACCGTCCATTTTACACTTTTCGTTTCCTTGTAAATATTGAACAAGGTTGTGCCGCAAGGGTAATGAAGCAGAGAGAACAACATCATATTGAGTGCTGTCAACCAAGTCCACCCGTGCTGCAAGAAGACATCCTTGATGTTGTCGATGCCTTCCACATCAACCATAGCACCGGAGGACATGTACCCCATCAGAAGGATCGGCAGCACAATTTCATTCGCGGGCAAACCGAGAATAAAAGCCATGAGAATATAGCCATCGAGCCCAATGATTTGCGCAAACGGATCAAAAAAGGCAGCCATATGGGCGAGGATGCTATCCCCACCGACATAGATATTGCCCAATACCCAAGTGATGATACCGGCAGGGGCGGCCACAATGACGGCTCTTTTCAGCACGCTCCACGATTTGTCTTTGCTTGCGATCAGGATCGTTTTCCAAATCTGCGGACGGCGATAAGGGGGCAGTTCCAACGTATAGTGTGTCGGTACCCCGCGCAAGGCTGTTTTGGATAGTATCCAGGAAACCGTAAGAGTGATAGCGATTCCAAAAATAACCATACCCATTACAATGAGAGCAGTAGTCAGAGATTGCCATCCACTTGTCGCGCTTGTCGCCATAAATAGCGAAGACAATAAAATCAATGTGGGCCAGCGACCATTGCACGGGACGAAATTGTTGGTCAGAATCGCCAGCATTCGCTCCCGGGGAGATTCGATAATCCGGGTGGAAAGGATGGCTGCCGCATTACAGCCAAACCCCATCGACATCGTTAATGCCTGTTTGCCGTGCCCGCCAGCGTTTTTAAACAGACGATCCATGTTGAACGCGACACGCGGCAAATATCCGAAGTTCTCGAGCAAGGAAAAGACTGGGAAAAAGATAGCCATCGGAGGCAGCATGACGCTGACAACCCATGAGGTACCGCGAAAGAACCCGAGAACCAGAATCCCGTGCAGCCAATTAGGTGCGTGTACAGCTTGAAAGCCAGCAGTTAGATAACCCTCGACTACACCGAACATGTCGGCAAGCATTCCGGATGGAACATTGGCACCTGCGATCGTGATCCAGAATACCGCGCCTAAAATCGCCAGCATGATGGGGTAGCCCCATATTTTTGACGTCACAATTTTATCGAGCTTGTATGCGCTAGACAGCTTTTGCTTGTTTTCGTAGGTCACGGCTTCCTTACAGATGCTCCGACTGGTGAGGTAAATGTCACTCACAATCGTGTCCCGAATCTCACTTCCTTCCACTGAGGCACGGGCCACGGAAAGAAGCGCATCCAGTGGATCGGGCGGATTAGTGGCAAACGGTTTGGCCATGGGTCAAGCGCTCCTCCCCGAAAGACTCAGCTGGCTCTTGCATTCGCTCCCGCAAGGTTTTCAACAAACTCTCATCGCCATCCAGCAACCGCAGAGCGATCCATCTTGTCGGAAAACGGCTACCCAAGGTTTTCTCGATTAAGGGCTCCAACTGTGCCAGCTTTGATTCAATCTGTTCCCTGTAGGTTATCTGTACAGGATTGGGTACGATTGTTCCGTTCGCTACCTTTTCCACCTGATCGAGCAAATTCTCAATCCCGATTTGATTTCTGGCGGAAATGGCGATACAGGGAACACCTAATCTTTGCGAGATTTTTTCCAGATCAATACGAATGCCAAGCCTTTTCGCCTCATCGATCAAATTGACGCATACAACAACGCGGGGAGTCATTTCCAACACCTGCAAGGCCAAATTGAGATTCCGTTCCAATGAAGTGGCATCCAGTACCACAATGGTGACATCAGGCTGCTCGAAGATAATGTAATCTCGCGCCACTTCTTCATCCGCCGAGTTGGAATACAAGGAATACGTACCTGGCAAATCGATGATCCGAAAAGTCGTATTTCCTCGAGAGAATTCTCCCTCAGCCATTACAACTGTCTTTCCTGCCCAGTTTCCTGTATGTTGGCGCAGTCCCGTCAATGTGTTGAATAATGTACTCTTACCGGTATTCGGATTTCCTGCCAAGGCAATCGTGTAGGAATTCACCTTTCTTCACTCCCCACGTACTCCCCGAATATGAGAGAGCTCTCTTCTTTGCGCAGGGCGATGATCGTGTTATTTACCCGAAAGGCAATGGGGTCGCCTAGCGGACTTTTTTGCATGACTTCCACGATGTTGCCGGGGACGAAGCCGAGATCCAGTAATCGCCTGCGCAGTATCCCCTGAACGTCAATCCGATCCAGACAGATGTGGCTACCAATCAAGGCATCAGACAAAGGAACGCTGGTAGATGACATGATGTTCACTCTCCTTTTTTCGTTAAGGACAAACTGTTGGCCTAGGGCAAAAATGAAGGTAAAAAAAGTGCACGTAGTCAAAATCTTCATGATTTTAGTTTAAGGTAAGATTCTTTCCTAGGCAACAAAGTTTTTGCTTAAGGAAACTTTTTGGTCATAAAAAACTGCACCTCCCATTGTTCATGGTCTAACAATGGGGGTACAGTATCTAAACGGCTATATTCGTTCCACCGGGCTTGTCAGGCAAGTAGGGCCACCTGTTCCCTTATAAGAAATCTCCTCGCCCTCATACTCGTACACAGTCGCACCTGCGTCGAGAAGGCGTTGCTTCGTAATCGGGTTGCCTGCCACGACCATGCATACACGCGGCGCGAGGGCGAGAACATTGCTGCCGAGATTCTCGTACTCATGATCCGGTACCTCGATTAACTGAATGCCTCTGTCAATAAGCAGTTGACGGAAAAATACAGGCATCAGCTTGGAGTAGACGACTGCCAAATCATGATCGACCATGCTGATAATCGACATCAGATGCAGACATTCCGCAGGACCGCGATCATACGGGAGCTGTACCACGATGATTTCATCCGTGAAATCCTTGACCATTTCCGTAATTTGAGCGATAGCCGCTTTGTTCGTGCGGAAGCCAAGGCCGATCGCGAGCGTTTTGTCATCCAGCCAGACGAGGTCGCCGCCATCTGACAAAGCATCGCCTGTGAGCTGTCCCAGGATCGGAATATTATTTTCTTCTAAAAAGGCTTTGTATACTTCGGCTTCTCCCTGACGGAGCTCCTTGCCAGATTTGAGAATGATTGCCCCTTTGGAAGTAAATTTCACCGGGTCATGGGCGTAAATGGAATCCAGTCCGGTTTTATCGGATTGTGGCAAGTGCAGGACGTTTTCTACATGCTGGCGCAAGATCGATTCGAATTTGGCGTATTCATGCAGAGCGCGGTCCCAGTCAGGGCGGTCTGTATAGTTGAAGGTTTTCCACGATTGATCGAGATGTTCTTGACTGATAAATGCTTGATGGGGATGCTTGATGATAACGGTTTTCATCTTTTTGACCATGGATTGGCTGCCTTGGAACATAGTTGCCTCCCTTTTTCCACATTGCAGAATATTATTCATATTTCGAAATGTTCATCATTAGTTTACACATTCTGTTTTCTGACTGTCAATCTGTGATTCCTCACCGGAGTTTTTTTGCGATTCACAAAATTAAAGCAAATGGTTTAACATAGTTTCATATGAGAAGATAGATAGAAAAGGGGGGATGACCGTGATTCAATCGTTTGATCGAGCGATGGCGATTGCAACGGCACTTTCGTCGGATGAACATAGAAAATGGTGGACGATCAATGATTTAGCGAAGGAATGCCAGCTCCCGGTCAGCACCATTTATCGGCTGTTGTACACGTTGATGAAGCATGGACTGGTAGAACAGGATGCTGCGACCAAGCAATATACGTTGGGGATTAAATGGATGGAGTTCGGCTTGCGGGTGCTCGATCGGATCGATTATCGGAAGGTGATCAAGCCGATGATCGAGGAGCTCGCCAGAGAAGTGAACGAAAGTGTTTATTTCAGTCAGCCTAGCGGACTCGAATCCATTGTCGTCGAACGTGTAGACAGTCAGCATAATATCCGCATCTATGATCAGTTGGGCTTGCGGATTCCAATGCATATCGGTGCGGCCAATAAAGTCGTGCTGGCCCATATGCCTGTGGAAGAAGCGAGACAAACCGTAGTCCAGCTCGTGGATGAAGAGCAGGTGCCTGCTTTTATGGAGAAGCTCCAGGAGATCAGAGCTGCTGGTCATGCGGTCAGCTTTGCGGAGCGGACGGAAAACACGGCCTCTGTCGCAGCGCCGGTGATAGACTACAATCAAAAGGTAATCGGGGCGTTAAGCATTGGAATTGTCACGTATGATTTGAAGGAGGAGCGACTCCAGTATTTGATTGAACGGGTCAAGGATGTCGCTTCCAAAACCTCGCAACGGCTAGGCGGCCTGTCAAAGGCTTGACTGGCCTTTTTTTATTTTGATTTCCTTGTAACATTTCCCTTTTGCTTTCGACTATTGGGCTATGAACGTAAAAAAAAAGAGGAAGCCAGGAGGAAATTCAAAATGAAACCATACGCAACCAAAAAGCTGATGATCACAGTAGGAGCTGCTGCTTTGCTCTTCTCAAGCCCATTGTGGGTTGCGCAACCACAAGTAACTGTACAAGCCGCGGCAGTCAAATCGACACAACCCCAATTGAGCAAATTAGCCCAAAAAACCGTAGATAGGCTGAACAAACACTACCCGGAATTAAAAAATGCGGAAAAAACCATTTCGCGTAACACTCAGGAGCGAGATGTCTTCCACATCCAATTCCGCATCTTCAGCAACAAGGAGCGGACGGAAGTATCCCTGTATGCGGATGCCAAAATCGATGCAAACAACGGTATGCTGTTATTCTTCTCTGCACACGACATTCCCAAAAAGAAACCGACTGCACGTCCTACGGAAGCGATGGGAAAAGAAAAAGCGCCGAGTATTCTGAAGGATTTCATCGGTGACGCCATCAAGCAATACCAAATAGACGAGGTAACAGTTGATGGTGAGGGTGCAGAAGCCGTGGCAAATGTGCGTTTCGTTCGGGTTGTGAATCAGATTCCGGTAAAAGACGATCTTTACGTAGTAGGGATCAATGGAGTAGGCGAGCTAGACTATATAAACGCAGGAAACACAACAGGATTGCAGATGGACGCAAGTAAATTCGCCGCTCCGTCAGGGGTTAAGAATCCAGACGAATTCGGCAAACAATTAGAAGACATGCTCCACCTTAGCTATGAGCAAAAAGCAAGAGACATAAGTGCTGGCTTCCGCCCAGTCTACAGCCTGAATTTTTCCGGATATCTGGATGCACGATCAGGAGCCGAGGTAGAGTCCGGATGGACCAAGAAAAATAAGTACGGGAAACCAATCCCGATAACGCCTGGCAACCAGCGGGTCTTCGCCAAAACAAATGAGGAGATAGCCACCGCACTCTCCACTTTTATTCCATTGCCTGAAGGAATTGAGTTTAAACTAACCAAAGGTGCGCCAGTTCTCGAAGGGGAAAAGGAGTATGATGCCGTGGTTGGAAACAAAAAGTTCTCAGTGAGGACAGTGGATGATCAGATTGCGTACTTCCATGTACTTGAAAACCCACCAAAGCAGAAAGTGATTACAGAGGCAGCTGCTGAGGAAAAAGCAGTGGTGTTTCTGCAACCGTTTGTAGACGCAGAGGTAACGGAGCTGGTACCACAAATGGAGCTGGTACCACAAACGATTAACAGAGAAGCAGGCAAGCAAACGTTTCTATTTTCCCCTGTACACCAAGGGATTAAGGTTGAGGGACAGGGCTATTCAGTAAAAGTTGACATGCATACGGGAGACATTGTATCTGCCAGTTTACCAGTAACTACCGGTAAATTATCCTATGATGATGCCTCAAATGTCGTAGGGCCCGAGCAAGCCGTACAAGCATTGTTGAAAGCTAATCCGCTTACACTGCGCTACGTGTTTCCTTCCCTTAACGGACGGTACCAGGGAACACCTGTCCTTGTTTATGAGCCGAAAGAAAGAAACGGAAAGGTTGACGCGGTTACAGGTCAATTTATCAAGTAGGGAGCAGGGAGAGGAAATCCAGTGCAGGACACAGTCGATTACGAAGCGCGGATTAAAGCGATCTATCGCGAGCATTACCGTGATGTCTATCAATATCTCTACTACTTTACGGGGAAGCGTGAGCATGCGGAGGATTTGACACAGGAAGTGTTTATCCGGGTCTTGGACGCTTTGGCCAGATATGAAGAGCGTTCCAGTGTGAAGACATGGATTTTGCATATTGCCAAGCATGTCGCCATCGATGATTACCGGAAGAGGCGGGTGCAAACGCTTTTTGGCATGGATTTGTTAAAAGGGCTGCCTTCTCTTCTGGGAAGGCCGGAAGCGGAGCTGGCTTCCAAGGAAGAACAGCTGGAAATTGAGCAGGCGATGCAGAAAATGAAGCCGCATCATCGGAATGTACTGATTTTGCGTGGCATCAAGGCCTATAGTATTCGGGAAACGGCAGAAATCCTCGGGACAAGCGAAGCCAAGGTCCGCGTAGATTTTCATCGGGCAACAAAAGAACTCAAAAAAGTTTTGCATGTCGATTGGATAGGAGGGTTGGCCAATGAATACTCCAAATGACGAGCAATTCTTCGCGGCTCTTTCTCGGTCAAAGGATGCGGAACCAAGGAGCGAATTCGTAGAAGCGCTGGAAGCAAAGCTGGTGCAACGGGCGCGCACCAAAACGAATCGACCGAAAAGAATCGTTCTCAAGCTGGCGACATGGACAGTTTCCGCTGCAACGGTGGCAGCAGCAGTATGGATGATGGGGGTGACCCCGGAGATATTCAAGCAATCTCGGTTTGAATCACAAGCGCATCTGGTACCCCGCTCCTTCTCATCGACAGAAATAACAGAAAGAGAGCTAAGCCAAGCGGCGATTAGAACGTTGGAAAAGCTGTACGAGAAATATCCTCCTTTTCGGGAAGCGGAAAAGAGGGTCTACGTAACCAAAGCTCCTCGCGAGGTGTACAACATAGATTTTCGCACGTTCAGCAACAAAGATCGAACAGAAGTGTCTCTATATGCCAGAGCGAAATTGGACGCCAAAAGCGGACTCTTGCTCGGGTTCGACCTGGAAAAGATTCCAGGGCAAGAGAAAGTCGAAGGAGAGCCTTCCAAGGAGAGAATAGAGCGACAGGCGAAGGCATTTATGGAACCGTTTCTGGGCAAAAATCTGGAACAGTATCGGGTCGAACAAGTAGATGGGCAAGAGGGAGCAGATACCGTTTCGCATGAAGCCGTGCGATTGCAACGCTACGTGAATGACGTGCAGGTAGAAGGAGACAATTATGTGATCGGCATGAGCGATGCCGGGCATATTCGCTACATCAATTCAGGGGATTCAACGGGAATGAACCTGGACATTGGGCGGTTTCCTCCAATAGCTGAGCTGCCTTCACCGAAGAAAGCGGAGAGCGGACTTGCGGAAGTCATGCAACTGACGTATCAGAGAGTCGGGAAGAAGGATGTGGACTACGTTCTTCGTTATAGGGAAAACTTCTCCGGGTATCTTGACGCTCGTACTGGCAAGGAAGTGAAAACGACCTTGTGGCGCGGGGAGTCGTTTCGCGACAGTATTGCCGTCAAGCCCGGAGGCAAGAAGACAATGGTTACATCGGAAAAAGAGGCTGCGGCCGCCATGGAGTTCTTCGGTCAGAAGGTGGAGGGCTTCACATTTACCGGGAGTAATGTGCCCGATTATATGATGGGAGACAACGAACGGGAATACCAGGCCAAAAAAGGCGAGCGATTCATGCAGCTGACTACTGTCAACAATCGGGCAGCAGCGTTCAAGATATCTTATCCGGAGCTGCGAGAAGGTGATCCGACACTTACCATCACAGAATTGCAGGAGCGAGCGATCTTGTTTTTGGAGCCGTATTTGGATTCACGGGTGAAGACTGTTCGGATGCAGGAGCAAATTTATGTGATGGGTAGACAGGTTGAATTGAAATTTGTCCGAGAAGTAAACGGCGTAATGGTGCCGGAGCAGTTTTACAAGATCACGTTTGACGGGCAGACAGGTGAAATTATCGGGGCCACTTTGACATTCCCTCATGAGCAGGAGACCTTCCTGGATGCGTCCAAGGTGATTTCAGCGGAAGCGGCGGTGCGGGTTTATCTCCAACATAAATCGTTTAGTCCCCGTTATGTATTCCCGCTTGAAAACAATAGGATTCAAGAGCAACCAAACTTGGTCTATTCGGCAGAGATATTGAAAAGCAACGGGGATGTAGATGCCATTACAGGAGAATGGCTGCCATACGAATAAAGAGAGACACCAGGGGGAGACTCCTGGTGTTTCGTTTTGCATAATGCCTTCCCAGAAATTGCATAGTAAAGCGTGAGGGGAAGGGCAACCGCCCGTCATTTGCATCATTAGCGATCGAATGGAAAAAGGCACAGTCCCTCTGCAAAACCTGCATGCAGCTACTGTGCCTTATACGGAAGCATAATGGTGAACTTGGTTCCTACTCGTGGTTTGCTGGTTACATTGACCGTTCCGCCAATCGCATGGATGACATGATAGGAATATGTCAATCCAAGACCGGTCCCAGTTGTTTTCGTAGAAAAATAAATCGTTCCGAGGCGGCTGATCTGTCCTGCATCCATGCCGACACCGTTATCCTTAATAACTAACAGGGCTTTGTTTCGCTCGATGAGCAAGTCCAGAGAGACTTTTCCGTCCGAAATATCTGAACACGCCTCGATGGCATTTTTGATGAAATTCACAAGAACTTGCTTGAACTCGTCTGGATTGGCCTTGATCGTCACAGGTCTCTCAAAGTCTTGCAGTGTAAGCTCCACGTTATGCATATTCGCAAAGGGGAGCATCACTTCGCGGATAGCATGCAGATGCTCGCTCACATTGATAATCTCATGTCGTTCCTTGAGCGGCTTGGAAATCGCAAGGTACTCGGTCAAGATGGCTTCTGTCCGTTGAATTTCATCGAGACTGATACGAATGTATTGATCGACTTTTACCAAATTTTCCGGGCATTCCTGTATTAATTTCAAGAAGCCTTTGACTGCTGTCAGCGGATTGCGAACCTCATGTGCGAGCGATGCAGCAACATGGCTCATCGTCTGGATTTTTTCGTTTTGCGCGTGGCGGATAAACAGCTCCTTATCCGAAACGCATTTGCTGAAAAGCGACATTAATAACCAGAGGCCGAAAAAGTTTTGAATAGGAATCGCTATGGTGTAGTAAACGAGGTGTTGAGTTACATAGGTGGGAAAAAAGTAATAAGTAGTCCCTAAAGCAACCGTAGAAAAAATCGCACTCGTCATAAAAAGATACAGTGTTTTCCGATAACTGGCTTTGTAGTGTCGATACAAAAAGAGTGATATGACAAAATTGACTGTAAGGATCAGCATGGCAACCCATGTCCCTTCTCCACCTAGGTAGTACCGATAAACCAAGGCTTCAATCAGAAGGAGCATGGCAATCTCGATTCCGCCATAAACCAGTCCGAAAAGAATGATGACATGTCGGATATCAAAAAACATGCCATTCATGACACTCGGGGCGAAGGTCATCGCGAGAAACATGCAGGCTGAGCTGGTAATGGCAATAAAGGAACGGCTGTAGTTCCTCATTTTGTCACGGTAATAAATGTTGAAAAACACAAACGGGATAATGGCAAAAAACCATTGAAGAATGACTTCTTTTAATAGACTCATGTAGCATCCCCATCGCAAATATTTGCTAGGCTTGTATCAATCTACGATAATTCGACAAGACACAACAAAATCCCTCTCGATGCTACAGAAGAAACTGGAATATTTATCAAGAAAATTCTTTCGGTAAACCTAGTTGACAGATAGGTAATTGCCAGATTATATTCTGTATATACTTATACAAACGTTTTGAAAATAGAAACTACTCTTATCAAGAGAAGGCTGAGGGAATGGCCCTATGAAGCCCGGCAACCTAGCACGAGAGAATGTGTTCTTTCGAGCCAAGGTGCTAACTCCAACAGGTAGATTACCTGACAGATAAGAGGCGAGAATCTTGTCGATTTTTGTCCTCTTTCTCTGTGAAAGAGGATTTTTTGCGTAGGTGTCGTGGGGAAGAAGCGCATTTCCAGTCTACTCTTCGGCATATGCCCCGCAGTGAGTGAAGACTGTTCGCTTCGGAAGAAATAGCGGGAGCGCTTCAAACGCAGAAGGTTCAGGAAGTAAAAAGAAAAAGGGGGAACATCTCAATGAAAAAGAAACTCGGTCTGATCACATCACTTGTTTTGGCAGCATCTGTTCTTGTGACGGCATGCGGCAGCGGGGCAACAACCGGAACAGGCAGCACAAACGGCGGTGCTTCGGGAGAGAAGGCGAAGAGAATCGCACTGATCATGCGTCAAAACGTAGGGACGTTCTCCGCCCAATATATCAATGGAGTGAAGACAGAGGTAGAGAAAAACGGCGGCGAGTTGACTGTATTCAACGCAGATACCGATCTGGCAAAAATGTCATCCAACCTCGATGCAGCTGTGAACCAAAAGTTTGATGGCATTCTAATCGACCATGGTACGGCAGAAGCGTTACAGCAGGGCACGCAAAAGGCCGTGGATAAAAAAATCCCGGTTGTCTTGTTTGATACAGACATCAACATTCCAGGTGTGCCAGTTGTGGCGCAGGATGACAACAAGTTGGCAGAGCTGAGCCTGGAGAAGCTGGCGGCGGATACAAATGGCAAAGGCAATATTGTGAAAATTTGGGTAGCTGGCTTTGCGCCAATGGAAAAACGTCAAGTGACGTATGAAGCTTTCCAGAAGAAATACCCGGACTTGAAAGAGATTGCGGCATTCGGTTCTGCTACCAACAATACGGCACTCGATACACAGACGCAGATGGAAGCGATCTTGAAAAAGTATCCGAACAAAGGTGACATCACAGCGGTATGGGCGGCTTGGGATGAATTTGCCAAAGGCGCAACACGTGCCATCCAGCAAGCAGGACGTACGGAAATCAAAGTATACTCCATCGATTTGAGTGATGAGGATCTGCAAATGATCCAGGCGGAAAACTCTCCGTGGGCAGCGACGGCAGCGGTAGACCCATCCAATATCGGACGCATCCATGCCCAAACTGTGTTCCAAAAAATCAAAGGCGAGCAAGTGCCAGACAACGTGAAGCTGAACCCAGTGCTGGTGAAACAGGAAGACCTGCCGAAGGATAAAAAAGTAACGATGGGCGACCTGTCCCAATACGTACAAGAGTGGGGCAAGTAAGAACCAAATTGGCTTTTCCCGTTGATTCGTATCCATCAACGGGATTTTTCCTTATAGAGGTGGGAACACGCAGGTAAACAGGAGGTGTGAAACATGTCCACATTGCAGATGAAAGGGATGACGAAACAGTTTTCTGGGGTTCCTGCCCTGCGATCCGTCGATTTTGAGGTGCGCGCAGGAGAGGTTCACGCATTGCTCGGAGCCAATGGCGCGGGAAAGAGTACCCTGATGAAAATCCTCACGGGAGCGTATCAGGCAGATGGCGGTACGATCACCATCGATGGACAGGCTGTGTCGATTCAATCTCCGCAGGACGCCAAAGCACAGGGCATTCAATGTGTATATCAGGAAGTGGACACCGCCTTGATCCCGTATTTGAGCGTCGCCGAAAACATTTTGGCGGACCAGCTCGTCCAGGCGAAAACAAAGGGACTGATCAACTGGCAGAGCTTGTACAACGAAACGGAGCAGATATTAAAAAACTTCGGCTTTTCCATTCCAGTGCGGATGCTCGTCGAAGAATGTACGCTGTCGGAAAAGCAATTGATTTTGATTGCACGGGCTACTGTTCAAAAGGCGAAGTACGTCATTTTCGACGAACCGACAGCGCCGTTGAGCACGAAGGAGAGCGAGCGGCTATTTCAAATCATTGCGCAGCTGAAAAAAGCTGGAGTTGGGATCATTTATATCTCCCACCGCCTGCCGGAAATCTTTGAAATCTGTGATCGGATCACCATCATGCGCGATGGACAGCATGTTGTGACCACAGAGACGGCAAAGACCAATATGGACGAAGTGATTGCGAACATGCTGGGCAAAAGCTTTGACGAGGAGTTCCCAAAGCTTGCAGTGCCGATTGGCGAAACGATTTTTGAGGCGTCAGGTGTGGCTGGCGGCAAAGTAACGGGAGTCGACCTGAAGGTTCGCGAGGGAGAAATCGTGGGTGTCGTCGGTCTAGTCGGGGCAGGGAAGACTGAACTCGCCCGATTGCTCTTCGGTGCGGATGAGGCAAAGGCTGGAGCCGTTCGATTGCATGGAACACATGTCCAACTGCGCTCTCCAAAGGACGCCGTAGATGCGGGAATCGTGCTCGTCCCAGAGGAAAGGCGCAAGGAAGGCATTTTCGTAGAGGAGTCCGTGCAGAACAATCTGTCTGTCGCCTCGTTGAAAAAGAAATCCTGGCTCGGTTTTATCAAAAGAGGGGCGGAAGCGGCTAACGCAAGAGAGCTGGTGCAGCGCCTTGGTGTAAAAACAGCCGATATCAAGCAGCTGGTCGGTTTCCTCAGCGGAGGAAACCAGCAAAAAGTCGCGATCGGCAAATGGCTGGATACGAACGCTCATCTCTTTATGTTTGATGAGCCGACAAAAGGGGTGGATATCGGCGCGAAAAGCGATATTTACCGCCTGATCGGAAATCTTGCCGAGCAGAAAAAAGGCGTCCTGTATTTTTCCTGTGAGTTTCAGGAGGTCATCGGAATCGCAGACCGGATTCTCGTTATGTTCGAGGGCAAGATTGTGAAGGAATTGAGTCGCGGGGAAGCAACACAAGAGCTCATTATGTACTATGCAAGCGGAGGTGAGTAACGTGGCAGATAAAAAGTTTAGCTTATTTGATTTTGTTTACAAATACGGAACGGTTGCAGTTATCGTTATTGTCATGTTGTTATTCAGTTTGACCAACCCGTATTTCTTCACGTACGACAACTTGACGGACATTCTTCGCTCCATCTCGATTGTGACATTTGTCGCGATTGGCGTTACGTTCTCGCTGATTGTCGGAGGCTTTGACCTGTCTGTAGGATCGACGGTTTCATTAACCACGGTCGTTTCTGCTTCGATGATGGTTTGGTACGAACAAGGAGTCTTCACGACACTGGTGGTTCCGATTGTACTCAGCTTGCTCGTTGGGTTGGTCAACGCCTTCTTGGTCGTGAAAATCCGCATTCCTGATTTACTGGCTACTCTGGCGATGCTCTACATCGTAAACGGCATTCATATGACGTATTCCCAAGGCTACTCGATCTACGCAAACATGCCGATGCAGGACGGCTCGCAGGCTCCGGGAAAATTCCAGGAATGGTTCCTGTGGCTGGGCCAAGGAGAAATTCTTTCCGTACCAGTTCCCGTTATCCTGACCTTTTTACTTGTCGCGATCACGCATGTGTACTTGACCTATACGAGACAGGGGCGGATGCTGTACATGACAGGCGGCAACCTGGAAGCAGCCCGTCTTTCGGGGATTCCTGTGAATCGCTATCGTACCCTGGCTTATGTGCTTTCTGCTCTTTTTGCAGGCTTGGGCGGGATGCTTTTGGCAGCACGAATCGGTACCGGGCAGGTGAGCAGTGGCGGCTCCATGCTGATGGATGCAGTAGCGGCTGCTTTCGTAGGCTTCTCCGTTTTCGGTGCAGGAAAGCCAAACGTATTTGGTACATTTGTGGGAGCTATTCTGATCGGGGTGCTGCTCAATGGCATGACGATGCTCAATCTGCCGTATTACGCTTACGATATTATTAAGGGGACAGTTTTGGCGCTTGCCCTAGCTGTGACCTACTATCAACTGCGCAGAAAACGAAACGCTTAGAATCGTAACGTTCTTCTTGCTTTTCTCTCATCAACTTCTCATCTTCCTATTATTCCCTTCTCTTTTTTGAAGCTTAGTATTGGTCTTACTCAAGTGAGACAAATGCGAAAGCAACTTCAAATAAAGAGAAGGGATGTTGTTTTTATGCGTATACTCGTTGTGCCTTCGGGCTTTAAGGAAAGCTTAGATGCCGAGCAAGCAGCTGAATGCATGAAAGAAGGAATTCTGCGCGTACTTCCGCTCTCCCAAGTACAGACACTGCCGATGGTAGACGGAGGAGAAGGCTTTACAAAAGCGATTGTGAAAATTTCGAATGGCTCGATTATCGATAAGGAAGTAACAGGCCCCGTAGGAGAAAAGGTTCCTTCCCATTTCGGGATGTTCGGATCAGAGACGACAGGTCAAACGGCTGTGATTGAGATGGCGGCAGCAGCCGGGCTGCGACTGGTTCCAAGAAGCTTGCGAGACCCGCGCAAAACGACGACACACGGCGTCGGTGAATTGATCAAAGCTGCGCTGGACATGGGGGCAGATCGTATTTTGCTAGGCTGCGGCGATTCCGGTACTTCCGATGGCGGGGCAGGCATGGCGCAAGCACTGGGCGCGAAATTTTTGGATGCAAGCGGTCAAGAAATCCGTATTGAAGGCGGAATCTCGCTGGCAAAAGTAACGGAAATCGACGTTTCCGGCATGGACAAAAGACTCAAGCAGGTGCAAATCGATGTGGCTTGCAACTGGTTTAACAAGCTGTGTGGGGAAAACGGAGTCGCTCGCGTGTTTGGCCCGCAAAAGGGTGCGACGCCCGAGCAGGTCGTTGAGTTGGAAAAAGCACTCGAACAATTCGCGTCTATCATCGAGCGGGATTTCGGGATCGACGTCAGAGACATGCCGGGCAGTGGTGCTTCGGGTGGCTTGGGTGCCGGACTGCATGCTCTGACCGGTGCGAATCTGTATCCGCGCTACGACATTATCATGAAGTACATTGATTTGGATCGGATGCTTCAAGAGACAGACCTTGTGTTTACGGCGGAAGGAAGCATTGATTTTCAAACACCGCGAGGAAAAATTCCAGTGGAAGTGGCGAAGCGGGCGAAGAAGCATGCCTTGCCTGTAGTGGCTTTGGTGGGGACTGTTGGCAAAGGTGCCCGACTCAATTATGAGCACGGAATTGATGCGTACACGAGTATTTTGCCAATGCCGTCTACGTTGGAGGAAGCGTTCATGCATGCGCAGAAGTGGCTGACCGATTGCTCGGAAAGCTCCATGAGGACCATCATGGTAGGCCTACAGCTCGCAAATCGTTTAATGGAGAAGGAGCAAGTATCGTGATTGCACAGATTATCGCAAAGGAAAGACCTGCCTGGGTCCTTCCGATCGTTCTGATTATGTTCGTTGAATTGCTGCTCATGCTGCCGTCTTCCCTGACATTGGAAGCCAAATGGAGCTTGTTCTGCTTCTGTGTCGCTGTGATCCTGTGGACGACCACCTCGCTGAACTCCGCCTATGTAGCCGTTGGCTCCGTATTGCTCCTCGTCGTGACAGGAACGGCTGACCAGGAAATTTTGTTCGACTCGCTCGCCTCCGATGTCATTTGGTTAATGATTGGCTCTTTCATTCTGGGCGGTGCTCTTCAAGTGACCGGCTTGGCAGGCAAACTCACAGATCTGATTGTGAACCGCGCAAAGAATGTCAAAAGCTTGTTTTGGCTCTTGACGGTCGTCGTTCAATTTCTCGCATTCTTTATACCGTCTACTTCTGGACGCGCAGCGGTGCTGCTGCCTGTTTTTCACTCGCTGACCTCCGAAATCGGGAACAAGCAAATCACGAAAGCCATGGCAATCCTGATTCCGACGATTATTTTAGTATCGACGAGCTCCACCATGATCGGAGCGGGCTCCCATTTTATCGCACTCGATATGCTGAAGGAGTTCAATGGGGAAGGGATTAGCTTCGCAGAGTGGCTGTTGTGGGGACTGCCGTTTGGGATAGTGGCCAGCATCGTGACTTGCCGGATTGTTCTGGGGCTATTTCTCACCAAAGAAGAGATGCAACGCCCGCTCGCGAGTAAAAAGCTCTCCCTGACCTTGTCCCGCAACGAAAAATATACGGTTGCTGTGATCGGGGCGATGGTCATTTTCTGGCTGACAGAGCGTTTTCACGGAATCGAGATTGCTACTACGACAGTTGTCGGCGCCTTTCTTTTGACACTTCCCAATGTGGGCGTCATGAAATGGAAGGATGGCGTTCAGTCTGTCTCGTGGAACCTGATTCTGTTTGTAGGGGCAGCCATTGCAATTGGAAAGTCGTTGTCGGAGAGCGGCGCGGCAGAGTGGATCATGGGGAAGCTGTTCACGATCACCGAGCAGCTGGAAGGGGAATCATCCCTTCTGATCGTTGTGGTTATTACTTTGCTGACGCTGACCTCCCATCTGTACATTACATCGCATACAACGAGAGCTGTCATTCTTGTTCCGCCGCTTCTCTACTTTGCGAGCAGCCTTGACTTAAATGAAGTGACTGTGCTGTTCTTAGGGATGGTTGGCATGAATTACTGCCTGACCTTCCCTGTCAGCTCCAAAGCATTGCTTATGTTCCAGGAGAGCGGCAAAGAGACCTTTTTGCCTAAGGATTTGCTGCGGTTGAGCTTGTATGCAGGGGCAGCCCACGCGATCCTCATGATCGTCTTTTATTACGCGTATTGGCAGTGGGTAGGGTTATCGATATAAGTAAAAAGTTATATCTTTCGTACGGATTACTCTTTGAACCACAGCCAATATTTGCTAAACTCATCTGGATAATGGAGCAAGGCTTAGGAGGATTACATGTCGGAGCGAATATTAATTGTGGAAGATGAAGAGAAAATTGCTCGTGTGATTCAATTAGAGCTGGAATACGAAGGGTACGAAAGCGAGATCGCCAAAACAGGGCTCGAGGCGCTGGAACAGTACAATCAAGGCGGATGGAACTTGATTTTGCTCGATGTACTGCTGCCAGGCTTGTCAGGCATAGAGGTGCTTCGTCGGATTCGGGTAAAGGACTCCGCGACACCAGTCATTTTGTTGACGGCCCGGAATGCTGTCGTGGACAAAGTAAATGGACTCGATCAAGGCGCAAACGACTACATCACGAAGCCTTTTGAAATCGAAGAGCTGTTGGCGCGCATCCGTTCCTGCCTCCGCTTGTCTCAAATGACGAGGCAAGTGGAAACCAGCTCCAAAGTAGAAGTAGCAGATTTAAGCCTGGATGAAAAATCGCGGGAAGTGACGAGAGGTTCCAGTCAGATCGAGCTGACGCCGCGTGAATTCGATTTGTTGCTTTATCTGATGCAGAATAAAAACCAAGTTCTGAATCGTGAACAGATTCTTACACACGTATGGGGATTTGATTATTTCGGAGACACAAATGTCGTTGACGTGTATATCCGTTACTTGCGTAAAAAGGTGGACCAAGGGTATGAAACCCCGCTTTTGCATACAGTACGAGGCGTTGGTTATATGCTGAAGGGGTAGAATATGAAAATCAAAAATAAAATTCATTTGTTCTCCACGGTCGCACTCTTGCTTCTGTTGCTCATGGTCAACAGCTTCATTTACTTCATGTTCTACAAAGTGACAACAGACGGAGAGCTGGATCGTCTGCAACGAGAGGTTCTGCACATTCAGAGTGGACTCAATCAGATCGGTGTGGAAAATTTTGACCCTGCTACGCTCTTGCAGCCGTATTTGCCGGCAAACGGGATGATCCGGATTATCGATCAGCAATCACGGGCTATCGTCACGCAGGAAGTAGACAGCACGCAGCCAATCCCGGCACCGAAGCCGATCTTTGATAGAAGTGCGAGTGACGGTGTCTTCGATGTCAGCGGAGCGAAATACGCGTACGTCAAGGTCCCAATCATTTGGACGAATGGAAAAATTGTCACGCTAGAAGTTATTGAAAGGATTGCGGGTTTGCAAAAAAATTTGAGCCTGCTGCAAAACGTGCTGTTATTTGCTTCGCTGTTCGTGCTGATTCCTGCTTTTTTTGCAGGACGCATGTTGAGCAATCTGATTTTGCGACCAGTCAACTCAATGATACAAACGATGGAAGACATTCAAGCGCGCAGTATTTTTAAGAAAATACCGCTTGAGCACACATCCAAGGATGAATTGCACGCATTAGCAAGTACCTTTAACAAGATGATGGATTTATTGCAGCAGAACTTCGAGAAGCAGCAGCAGTTCGTCTCGGATGCTTCCCATGAATTGAAAACGCCGCTGACCGTAGTAGAAAGCTATGCGAGGCTATTGAAGCGTTGGGGGACGAAAAAGCCGGAGGTTCTGGCAGAGTCGGTGGAAGCGATCTATTCGGAAGCCGTGCGGATGAAGGATATGACCAATCAAATGCTCCTTCTGGCAAACAATAGCGCGGAATGGAATCTGGATGTTAAAGAAATCGATTTGATCCCGATGTGCCAAACGACCATTGCGCAATTGACCAATGCGTATGGCAGATCCCTCCAACTGGGTGCAAACCACGAATCGGTTCCTGTGATGGCCGATGAACAAAAACTAAAACAAGTGCTCGTCGTTTTACTCGACAATGCGATGAAATACAGCTCAAATGAAATCGAGCTTGAGGTGGGGATTCAAGAGGACCGTCCATTTTTCTCAGTGAAGGACTATGGAATGGGGATTCCCAAGGAAGACTTGCAGCATGTTTTTGATCGTTTCTTCCGTGTAGACAAAGCCCGCAGCCGCGAAACAGGGGGAGTAGGACTCGGTCTTTCCATTGCCAAACAGATCGTCGATGCCCATCAAGGCGATATTGCACTGGATAGCGAGGAAGGGAAATGGACGCTCGTGACCGTTTTTTTACCAGGGCTGGCTAAGAAATAGCAGGAGGTACGTATGAATAAAAAATGGAAAATAGGGCTACTGGCAAGCTTTCTGTTGGTCACGACGTCATTTGGTGTGCAACGGATCTTCGCGAGCATGAATTTGCAGTCATTATCAGCGGAGGAAGTCAAACAGATCGTGGCGGCCCGCTACCCGGGGAAGATTGAATCGATTTCCATGACAGATGTAGGAGAAAACAGCATTTACAATCTCCAACTCCTCAATGAACGCGGAACGTATAGTGTGATGGTGGATGCACATACGGGGGAAATTGTTGAATTGAAAGAGCTCTCCTTGGCCGCAGCCACTGCGCAGCCGAAGGCAAATGAAGCAGCAACGAATCCAACGCAGCCGGGTTCAAATCCGACAGCCAGCATAGCACCGAAACCGAATAATGGCGGGAAGGATGCTTCAGGCAACGCAACTAACCCAGCTGCAAAACAACCCCAAACACAGCAACAGCCTAAGCCGAATCAAAGCTCGAATCAACCAGCGCAGCCACAAACTAAAATTACCGAACAGCAAGCGAAACAAATTGCGACGGAAAGAACAAGTGGCGGCAAGATCGATGATGTTGATTTAATCGAGACAAAGAGCGGAGCAGTCTATCGGGTGATCACGGAAAAAGACTCCCAAACAGTAGACGTACGCATTCATGCTATTACCGGAAAAGTGCTTTCGACGACCACGATCGACAATAGCTCTACCGATGATGATGACGATGACGAGGATGACCTTGATGATGGTGATGATGATTAGAATTTCGCATGCAAATAGAGAAGCCGTCAGTGTCTGCATTGACGGTTTTTTCGTTCGGGAGGGAAAGTGATGAATATATATCCGACAGAAGCAGTTCGGGAGACGATGGAGAGATGGTTTGGTTTGTTTCCTGATATGCTTGAATTGTCTCAGCAGCGAATTAAAACGCGCGATAACTGGAGAACTTGGGAGATAAAATTAGGTCATGATGATACAGAACTGGAAATAGACAAAGAAACGGGATATGTGATGGAGTTCGACTTAGATAGAACATACCAAGAGTCGATTGCTTTTGGTGAGAGGGTCGATGCCGAGTCAGCAACAAAGCGAGCAAAAGAAGTGGCGGAAAAATTATACGGGGTTCATTTGAAAGAGATGGTGAGCGATCATACAGCGAATCTGAGAGAGTATCGTGGGAAAAAACAATGGGAGCTGTACTATCGATATTTTTTTCATGGGATTCTGCTATCAGGAGTATATTTACGGATAGCTTTAGACGAGTTCGGAAATTTAGTAGGCATCTATTACCGCGGATTTCATGATTTTGATCGAAAAAATAAACCGACTAAGCCGCAAATCATAACAAAGGATGAGGCGAAACAAGCATACCTAGCTTTATTTCAGAACAACATGATGCTCATATACGATGAACAGGAGGAAGGGCAGCTCAAGTACATTCCTGATGGGGTACCGCTAGACTATGCAGTCATTCATGCGGAGACAGGACAACCAGCAAAGACAGTCATAGGGGGCAGACGACTTGTAGAAAACCACTCCGAGGTTATTCCCGTAGTTCCTAAAGGGGAATCTATTTTTTTCACAGACATTCAGGAGATCGAGCTGTGGTTGAAGGAACATTTTCAAATAGATGTAACTCACACAGAGATTGAAAGAGCGACAGTCGTGACTCCCAATGAGGATGGATTAACTTTCTATCCAAGGAGTGGATCTTTCAGATTTGTTGACGCTGCGTCAGACCCTGAGTGGCCTCCTACTATCCATTATTACTGGCCTTTACCGGAAGATGAGGACGCTGAAACCATTTACGATCCTGATTTTGTATGTGTTACACTCAATCGAGCGACCAACGAGTTACTTGCCTTTACGGTTAATCAAAAAATGGAATATGAAACGCCACGCCTTTCATTCCACGATGCTTTGCAAATCGCAATGCGCTTTTTGGAGAAATACATGGAGCGTGGAATTGCTGAGCTTCACTATTACGAGCTTTGTTATTTGCGCGGTACCGGAAATACCTATTACTTCTATGAGCGAAGACAAGGGATTGTTCTCACCAATCGAGTCTACAACGTAAAAGTGAATCCTTGGACAGGCCAGGTAACGGGTTTTTACAAGCATGATGTACGCAAAAACAAGGAGCTTCCCGATCCAGTTTCTTGTGTGTCTGCTCGGGAAGCCGCGGAGAGTTTCTTACGCCTATTTGATGTGGAACTGGAGTATGTGCAGGTTGAGGACAGAGATACAAATAGGAGGGAAAAAGCTCCTGTTCCGATCCCCGTTTATCGGCTTACATACGCACGTGCAGAGCGGTATAAATATGTGGACGCCATAACAAATCAGCCGGGTCGATGACTTTACCCCGATCGTAACGCACGGTGAAACTGCAGATACTCTTTCGCGTAGAAAGAAGGGAAGGGAGAGGGTGTATCTGTTTTTTGTTGGATTAACGCTTTGTATGATCGCATGGATAGCGGGAGGCGTATTTCTGTATCAAGGGGATTATGTTACAGGAGGAGTCTTGCTCATACTTGGTCTTCTTGTTTTGATTAGCATGATCCTCTATTATTCGACAAACAGGAAAAAGCGTAACAATTGCTCGCCAGATTGCAGCCATCTTCCCGTTGATTGTCCGGATTGCGATATGCCAGATTGCGATTGCAAGCCAGATTGCTCACATTGAGGGAGTGGATGAAGATCATTACGCAGTGGATTCCTTGTCATAGACGAGCAGATCGTTCCTTTTCTATCGGTGGTAAGAAAATGCCGCTATGTGCGAGATGCGTTGCGATCCTAGCTGGATACCTGCCGGCGCCTGTTTTGGCAGGGATGCATATCGTGACCCCTTACTATTTCATTGGACTGCTTTTATTGCCCATGCTCATTGATGGCTTTACCCAACAATGGAAGTGGCGAACAAGCAATAACAAGCTGCGATTTTTCACAGGGTTTAGTTTTGGAATCGGACAGTCTTTACTCATTTCCAATGTCGTTTGGTTTTTGGTAGAGAGGCTGGGGTAAAGCGACGGGTGACGAAGACCATGAGCGCCTAGCTTCGTAAGATAAGAGCCGCAGAGGGTGCTTCTGGGGTCCTTTGTTTTTCTGCGGGTTGCGATTGGCGATGAAAAATGTTCCAATGTAGGAAGCGAAAAGGTGAACAATTACATTCGTAGACAGGAGGGGAACATATGTCGATTCAAAATGAACATGATTTGATTTGTTTGAAGCGGATCGGTAGCATTGTGGCAGAAGCAAGAGAGGCGATGATAAAAGCAGTGCGGGCAGGCGTGACAACAAAAGAACTCGACCGGATTGGCGGAGAGATCTTGGCGAAGTACGGAGCGCGTTCTGCACCGAAAATCACGTATGATTTTCCAGGGCATACATGCATCAGTGTTAATCACATTGTTGCGCACGGCATCCCTGATGATACAGTTTTGCAAAATGGCGATATCATCAATATTGATGTCTCGGCGGAGCTGGATGGATATTTTGCCGATACAGGTGCTTCAATCGTGGTAGGGGAAGGCGAGCCTGTGAAGCAATCCTTATGCGAATGCGCAGAGGAGTCGTTGTACAAGGCATTGGATGCGGCAAAGGCGGGATCGAAGCTGAGTCAGATTGGTCGCATTGTTCACCAGGAGGCTAGGAAAAAGGGCTTTACAGTGGTCAAAAACCTTACGGGCCATGGCATCGGCAAAAGCCTGCATGAAGAGCCTGCTTACATTTTGAATTACTATGACAAAAAGGATAGACGCTTGCTCACAGAAGGTCTCGTGTTGGCAGTTGAAACATTCATTTCAACGGGAACGGAATATGTGGATGATGGCAGGGATGGTTGGGCGCTCATTACGCCTGATAAGAGTTACGTAGCTCAATACGAGCATACCATCGTTGTAACGAAGGGGAAGCCAATTATTTTAACAGCTTGATTGCAAGGAGACCTCAGATGGATGAGGTCTTTTTTGTGAAGAAAAACTTGCAGAATACCCAATGATTGTATATTCTTTATATAAGAATATATGTTCGTATTCGTAGAGGAGGTTTCTTTTTCATGAATCGGTGCGGTTGGGTGAATCAGGACCCTATTTATATGGATTATCACGATCACGAGTGGGGAGTTCCTGTCTATGAAGATCGGTTGCTCTTTGAATATTTGAATTTGGAAGGCGCACAGGCTGGACTGAGCTGGTACACGATCCTGAAGAAGCGGGAAAATTATCGAAGAGCGTTTGATAACTTTGAAGCGGAGAAAATCGTTCAATACGATGAAACCAAAATCGAGCAATTGCTGACAGACGAAGGCATCGTTCGAAACAGGCTGAAGATTCGCGGCGTCGTGAAGAATGCCCACGCGTATTTGCGGGTTGTGGAGGAGTTTGGGTCCTTTAGCAGCTATCTTTGGTCGTTTGTAGGAGGGAAGCCGATCCATAATCATTTTCAGGAAATGAAGGATGTGCCTGCTTCTACCGAAATTAGCGACAAAATGAGCAAGGACCTGAAAAAGCGCGGTTTTACGTTTGTCGGTTCAACAATTTGCTACGCCTTTATGCAAGCAGTCGGCATGGTCAATGATCACGTAGCGACATGTGATCTCTATCAAAAAAACTAGGACGAGCTTACGGAGAGGGGAGAATGGCATGAACGAAAATGATCTCTTAATCTTAAACCTTGAGGAAGTAAGACGTAGGAGCATCAAGGTGTGGAAGGCAATCCCTACAGAAATGCTTAACTGGAAGCCTGACGATAGAGCGTTTACGTGCGGAGAAATGATTCGCCATGTCATTGAGGGTGAGTTTTTGTATCACCAGATTTTGATCCAGCGGGGAAGCTCCGCCTTGTCTGACATCCCCAATCCGTATGAAACTAAAGAGTTTTCGAGCGTAGAAGAAGATGTGGCCTTTGCGAAGCCGTATCGAGAAGAGTTTCTCCGCTTCGTCAGAGGGCTGTCCAAGAGCGATTTGGAGAGTGTCCGCATCGATCGATCCGATGTAGGATATGTCCGTACACTTGGAGACATGCTGCTGCGAATCGCCTATCATGAGTCGGTACATACCGGCCAGCTGCTGGATTATATGAGAACGATGGGGGTTGAACGTCCGAATATTTGGGATTAAAAGGGTGCGAAGAATAGAAAAGCAAGCTAGCTCTTCTGCTGGGAATGCGAAGGGGGCTTGCTTTTTTTATAGGTTTTTCTTCATGTAAGGTATTTCTTGCGTGAAGGGCAGATAAAACTTAAAAAAGTATGAGAATTATGTACTTTTATGTAGTAGGGACAGCAGTTGTGAAAGGATGCTTCCGTACTTCTATACAGGCACGATTTCCATTTGGGATCGTGCTTTTTTAATGTCTTTTTTGTAGTGTATGTAGAGGTTCAACCGGTAAAAATCATCTCCAAAAATCTGGTAGAAAGAACTTGAACTTATCAGTGTAGTATGAGATACTTGTACTACAAAGAGAACGAATGTTCCTATCTGGGATGAAAAAGACAGAAGGTGAAGCAAGTGACAGATGAGCAGTTGAAAGAGCATTGCAGAAAAGTGCTCAAGAGGATTGCTTGGCGATTGCAATACGCCGCCAAGAAGCGTTTGTACAGGGAGACGGTGATCAAAGAGGGGATGCGGGGAACGGAAGCGATCGAGGACAAACTGTCGGACCTGTATGTTCAGGAGGTGTTAATGCAACTCCCAGAAAAAGCTCGGATCATTATCAAGCATGTCGTTATTCAAGGAATGACAGAAGAACAGGTAGCCCAAAAACTGAATATGACCAGACAAGGAGTGAGTAAATGCAAAAACAAATATTTGCGCCAATTGGCCGAGAAGCTGACTCGTTCAGCCTGACCCTCCAAAAAGCACAGTCAGGGGATAATCGGGCGGTACTGACGATCCTCGACTTTCTGCTTCCTGACATGGAGTACCTTGCTTCCTTTATCAAACTACCTCGCGAAGAGAGCATGCAAGAAATGAAAACCGCGATGCTCGAAGCCATCCGCAGTGGAGAAGTGATGCTATGATGACGATTGATTACGTTCAGGTTCTCGCGGTTGTCGTGTGCTTCCTTGCTTTAATCGTCACGTTTAAGCAGGTAGATTTGCAGATTCGGATTAATAATCTGTTCAACCTGCAATTAAAAGCAAACAAAGAGAAAAAGAAAGAGCAGCTGGAACAAAAAAAGGAGACTCCGACTGACGATCGGAATCCCCATTGAATGCTTGGGGCAAAGAATACAACTGGTGAGTATCCTCTTTGCCCCCTTTCATTATACAAGAAAATGATGATGCAAAGGAGATACGTACGAAATGATAGAAGCAGCATTAATCGGAGCAGCTGTTTTATTGGTCGGAGTCATTATCGGACAGATTGGTTTGTCTCAAAGATTAAGAAAAGACGCAAGAGTCAACGAAAATCGTTAAATTATTTTGCGGACTTCATATATATGACCGAGGGGGAATAGTGCCTTGATCAGCAAAGATGTTTTCATGGAAGCAGTTTGCGAGGTGTGTCCGGCAACGTGCTGGGGAAAGAAAGCACATTGCCAGGTTCATGATAAGCACGTGGGAAAAATCGATTCTTGCCCGGAGTGGGACAAGTACATGCAGGATCATGAGGCAAAGGGGCAGCAAAAGACAGTATCCGCTAGAAAAGAAGGCTTCGTCCGGTTGAGTGAGCAAGCCCCCATTGTAGATTTTTTACAAAAAGCCGAGGAAGAAATCCGCGACTACAATTACATGCAGATCGAGATTGTGCGCATCCAGCGTTTTTTGCGTGAGGCGGGGGAAGGAATGGTCGCACAATACGGATTGGATTCGGGTATGCCAAAAGGAAAGGGAACCACGGGTGATCGGACACATGCGGAGGTTGCACGCCGGGAGCGAAAATGGAAGAGGCTGCAAAATTTGCAGGATAAAATTGAGCGGATCAATAAAGCGGTTGAGACGATTCCGGGTGAGCAGGAACGCTTGGTGGTCGAAGCTTTGCTGGATGGCGACAAGAACAACCTGATTGCCAAAGAAATCGGTGTGTCCAGACAGCGGTATTATGAAATCAAGCGCAGCGCCGTGATGAAGATGGCATGGGCGATGTATGGCGATCAGGCTCAGCAGACTGGATGATGAAAAACAGAACCCGGCTTAATACATGAGAAGCTGTCTGATGATGACAGCTTCTTTTCATTTTCACAAGCATGCTTGAGGTTGACAAAGGTTGACACTTCCTGACACATCGGGTCATTTTCCCGGTTTTTCCTCCGAATCGGTTATACTTGAGTCAAGCGAAACAAGTAAGAGAGATACGAGCCATCCGATGAAGCTGTCGGGTGGCTTTTTATGTACGCCGAAGACTCAAATGTCCGGCGAGCGGGGAAAACGGCGATTGGCGCCACACGATGTTGCGAGTTCAAAGCCAAAGACTACTCGCTCCCTGCTCGGCGGGTATTTGCCGTGGATACCTTGCCAAATGAAGTGAAATAGCGGGGGGAAGAGACATGTGACGAAGACAGAAGAGAATACCGCAAGTGTGGGAGGTGGAAGCTGGATGGATCGTGAGCTAGCTGTTCTCAGTGAACTGGTGAAGGAAGCGTATCCAGAGCTATCTACTGTTGTGAACGTGGACGACTGGATGGCGCAGCGATTCCAGCCGCCTATCGCGTTTCTTTTGACGCAAGGGGTCCGTGAAGAAGGAAGAAGCCTCACTTCCTATCAGGTGGTCTCAGAAGCAGCCATCGTCCTCCACTATCCAAAGGTAGCAGGTGTCTATCAGCCGCTTTCAGCTGAGCCGCTGCGTGAGCTTCTTCGCCAAAGGCAGTTCAGTTATCAAGGCAAGACATCTGGATTGTTTATCGAGATCGACAGCTCCACCTTGCGTATTTGGCGGGATAAAAAGGACCGGACGGAAATCGCGTTCCAGTTCACCTACAACGTGGCGGTGCAGAGAGCAGCCACAGAAAAAATCAATGAATTTGATGTAGAGGGGGCCCGATCATAGTGGCACGAAAAGAACAACAAGCACATGCGCCAGAGCTTGTGCAAACCAAACAAGAGTGGATCAAGAGCGCCGCTTACCTTGGAGCCGAAGGGTTCGAGGTAGCAGGTGCTCTTTTTTCTGAAGCAGATGATCAACTACTGGCAGAAGGACAAGTGAAGAGCCGACTGACCAAATACAAAGGCGGGGTGTAAGCATGACCATTCAACGTGAACGTCCGGGTGTAACGGTCGAACTGATCGCAAAAGCAAAAGAACGTGTAGTGCCGAAAAACGGTGTCGTACTGGTGCCGTATCAAGCAGAGTGGGGCGCGCCAGATGAGCTCGTCAAGCTGGGGAGCTTTGAGGAGCGAATGGCCCACACGTTTGGCAAGGTAGATACCGTGGAGCTGGCAGCAGAAGGCGGCGCGACGATTCTCGCGTATCGCATGACGAATGGCACAGCGACAAAAGCAGCGTACGAGCAAGCCGATGCAATCAGAGTCGAGGCTCTGTATCCAGGTTTGGTAGGTAACGAGCTAAAGGTTGCGATCACAGCCTCGACGTCCGAGCCAGGCAAGAAGGAACTCCAGGTAACAGGCCCGCTGCAAACCGAGAAGTTTTCGTTTGCGGATGCGAATGAGCTGACAGCGAAAACGAGCCAATCCAGCTATGTGCGTGTGAAAAAGCTGGGTGAGACTGCCGTTACAATCGTGCCAGAAACAGCGCTGACAGGAGCAAAAAGCGGCACAGTAGCGCTTACCCCAGCCGACTCGACTAAGCTGTTCATGGCCGTGTCCGGTGCTGATTTTGACACGATGTATCTGCCTTTTGACGATGCGGCTGTACAAGCGGCAGCGAAGCAATTCATGAGCGATCGTCGCACACAAAACAAGAAGCTTAGCACGCTGGTAATTGGCGGCAAAGCGGCGGACGACGAGAACATGGCGAAGCACATCGAGCGCTCAGTGGCGCAAAATGCCCGTTTTGTCGTGAACAGTGCTATCGCTGGTCAGCACAACAACGGAAAAGTATACGGCAGCCTGGAGTGGGCCGCATGGGTAGCGGGTATGATCGCCGCGACACCTGCGCATGAATCGCTGACGGCCGTCGTTGTTCCATTGAAAAAAGCGCTCAAGGATTGGGGCCACACTGATATTTTGAGTGCGCTCGGCTCCGGTACGCTGATCGCAACCCGCGACGGAGATGTGTACATCATCGAGAGCGCCGTCAATACGCTGGCTGTTCTGGGTACGCATGAGCGCGAGGACTACGGAAAAATCCGTGTGAGCATGACGCTGGATCAGATCGTCAACGACATCAGCCAAGTCGGCAAGAAATACAAAGGCAAGCTCGCCAACAACGATTTGGGCGGCGCGGTGTTTGTCTCTGCCGTCAATGCGTACATGACCGTCCGCGAGCAGCAGGGCGCGATTGATACGGGCTGGACATTTACGGATAAAAAGAACGGCATGGGGGATCGCCGTGGCTTCCTCTTGTCTGCGAAGCCGCTTGATGCCATCGAATACTTTGACATTGACTGGGAGGTGCTGTAATTGGCTATTGCACGTGATATTAAATTGAAGAACTGCCAAATTTACGATGAAAACGGAGACCCGATCTTCGGTACCTTGGAAGGAAAAATGGTGCTCAAGGTAGAGTACGGCGACACGAATCGCCTGCAAAAAGGAAAAATCCAGACCGTCAACGACTGGCATGTAGAAGTGACATTGAAAATTACCGCAACCAACGCTGCGCTGAAATACTACTGCGTCGAGCAATTGACGCAAGGCAAGACCCCAGTCCTCCCATTCCTGATCGGCGAGACGCTGGACAAGGAAGCGGGCAACTCCGAGCGCGTCCGCATTTCCAATATCGTACTGAATCCAGAAGAAATTACGCTGTGGGAAGCCAAAGCAGACGGCAACGACCACGCGACATATGACCTGAAAGGGATGTCCATCGAAAAGCCGGATTACCTCGATGAATTGCCAATCTACACCGAATAGGAGAGTGCTTGAAAATGAACAAAAACAAACTCGAGAAATTTTTGGCCAAAGCCAATGAACAAGCTCCGCGAAGAGAAATCACCGTAACCATCGATGGTGACGAGTGGAAGGTTCGCCAACTGAATTTGTCCGAGCTACGAGATTGCGAACGCATGGCTGACAAAGGCGAGAAAACGGATTGGTTCTTGTACAACGATGCGCGATTGGTGAAAGCCACCGAGCACGATTTTCCTTGGAATCAGGAAGAGCTCAAAAAAGCGTACAAGGTAGGCACCAAGTACGAGCTCGTCGAGAAAATTTTCCGCGACAATCCGGAAGGCTACACCAAGCTGCTCAATGCGGTCCGTGAAGTCAACGCGACCCAGACGGAAGAAGAAGCCATTGAAGAAGCAAAAAACTAATCCGATCTGACGGAGAGGCCTGGCATATTTGCCGCGCTTTTCTAAAAGGCAGAGGCCGCCCGTCGGATCTACTCGAGTACGAAGTCGATTTGTACAAGCAGAAGCTGTTTATTTTTGCTTGTCAGATGATTGAAGCAGAGGACGAGGAAAGGGCTGGGGGGTAGGTCTCCCGGCTCTTTTCGGGTTTTCCTAGGTGGAGAGAGACATCAGGGGAGGACAGGGGGTGAAAGAATGGCAACTGAAAAAGCGAAATTAAAAGCAGCTCGTCAGGAAATGACCAATATGGTCAAAGAGACTGAAAAGCTCACGAAGGCCATGGGCGAAACCAGTAAAGAGATGCAAAAGATGGCGAGAGAGTTCTCCGATGGTATGTCCCAGATGCAGCAGGACATACGGAAGCTACGTGAGGAAACAAGCAAGCTGGACAAGGTGACGGCGAAGCCGAAAATCGAGTTCAAGGACATGATGAGCAAGCTGGGCGAAGTGAAAAAGGAACTTGTCGGGCTTGGAGGTTTGGTTACTGGGGTAGCCTTGGGAGCTAGCATGGCGTCAGTAACAGACGAAGCGAAGTTAGTTGCAAGAGAGCGTGCGTTGTATGCTGCCAGCGGGAAATCCGAAAATGAAATCAGGGAATTTGAAGAGACTGCAAAACAAATGACCACGCTCAATCCATACATGAGCCTTTCAAAGGCAATGGATCTTATTTCCAAAGGTGAGCTGGCTAATGCAGACAATGGTGCACAATACGCCAAGCAAGCAGCACTGCTCAATGTTACGACCAAATTTGCTCCAGAGGACACCGTGAAGATGATGGCGGCGATGGGGGCATCTACTCAAACACAAGATGCAACAAAATTGGCGAATGCGCTTCAGCATATGAGCAATAATGGTGGGGCGAGTGTCAACCTCAAGTTCGTAGAGGCGATGGCGGAACTGAATGCTCAAAAAGGCAATTTCCTCAAAACACCTGAACAAATGGCGACTAGTTTTGAGGCCATGGGGAAGGTTTTGAATGATACAAAGTCATTTAGTATTCTGCGTGAAGGGGCATTAAAACAGTTAACCGCTAACGGCGCATTGACTAGCCAGTTCCAGTCTGAAGAAGTGAAAAGGTTAATTACAGTTCTTCAGTCAGGAGATAAAGATGCCCAGAACATCGCCTTGGCAAAGGTACTGATGTCCACATATTTGATGAAGAACGATCCGAAAAATCCAACTAAACAACAAGATATAATGACGGCTTTAGTAGGTAGTGGCGGGGTGCAATTATCGTCCAGCTTGGAAGAAATCAAGAAAATTGCTACAGGTGAAACTGGTTCGAAAGTGAATGCATCCGAGGCGCAGTTGGCTTATGATGCCGCTGTCAATAAGAATGAGTTCATGAAGATGATGCAAGCGCAAAATACAGCGAAAAATGCAGCAATGGAAGCTGTCACGCAGATTGCTAGTGATTTATCGGGAGTAGCTGTAACGATTTCGGATGTGACTGCGGGATTCTTTAACTGGTTTAACACTTGGTCCCCAGAGGCAAGACTCGCTGCCGTTTATGTAGGCGGTGCTTTTGCAGCATTTTCTACGCTTGGTGTCATGCTTGCCAGTACAATTACGTCAATGAAAGGTCTGTTGACCACAACACGAGATTTTTTTGGCAGAAAAAAAGAGAAAGCTGCTTCTAGCGAGAACTCATCGCTTGCCCCTAATAAAGGCAATTTGGGAGCTGGTGGGAACAAAGGCTGCTGCTGTTGTGATGGCAAGACGACACTGAGACCTTCTTTTAAATCTAAGAAAAAAGGTGCTTCAGGTAGCTCTCAAGGAGGCAATAAGCCTAGTTCGGATACTGGGGGTGCACTAAGAGAAGGGACCAAAGCTAACGGCAAGCGCCGAAACGCTTCTCCAACTGCTTCTGCAGCAGGGCACACACCAGATACTCTTATTGGTGGTTCCCAACGGGAAACAGCCAAAACAGAAGAAAAAGGCAAGAACAGCGCCCCAGCTACGTCTCCGGCAGGTAACCAAGCTGGACCAGATAGTGGCGGCAATCATGCAGAGAATGGGAAAGCTGCCAATAAAGGCGCCTGGAAAAGCATGTTCAAAGGGGGATTCAAGAGGATACCTCTTCTTGGAAGTTTACTAGGTGTTAAAGAAATTGCAGAATCAGAGAACAAGCTGGATACTGCAGCAAAAGTTGGAGCAGAGTCACTTGGCGGCTGGGGCGGAGCTGTAGCGGGAGCGGCCACTGGAGCAGCGATTGGTTCAATTTTACCTGGCGTTGGTACTGCAATCGGCGGTATTGTGGGCGGGTTTATTGGTGGTATGGGAGGATCGTTTGCGGGCGGTGCCCTATACGATGGAGTCAAGTCGTGGTGGCAGGACAAGCCTTCTTCAGAGTCTGCGACTATTCAACCAACACCTCAAGCGGGACCTCCTATTCCAAATCAGTCGCCAGTTAGCAGTTTACAAGAAAAACCCCAGCCAGTTTCGATTACGATTCCGCAAATTTCGATACCTTTACACGTTCAAGGCGTACTACAGGATATCCCGACCATGCTGAATATGCTTAATGACCCGTCTGTTGCCCAACGCATCAAAGACATCATCGAACGTTCTCTGCTGGATGCACTAGAGACGAGGGGAGGGGTAACCACATGATCCGCCTTCAAGGCAAATACAGGCTGACGTTTCCGGTTACACCTGCGGAAATCCAGTTTCGCGGCTATGGCAACGACATCGAAAGCACCACTTCGATTACATTATTGTCCGGCAACCGCATCTCTTCCAGACGTCCAAAGTCCATCTCCTTTGACTTCATCTTACCCGGAGACAGTACGGCTCCCTATGTCGAGGTACAGGGCTATCAAGGACCCAGACAGTGGCTTGCTGGATTGGATCGCTTAACGGGCTCTGAAGCACTTTTGACTATAGACGAGCTTGATCTGGCGTGGAATGTGCTCATCGGGCCATGCGACGGAAAATTCCAAGGAAAAAACGTCGATTTTCACGGCTCGATTGAGCTGCCGCTGTTTGTCA
Organism: Brevibacillus sp. NRRL NRS-603; assembly: GCF_003013445.1. Lineage (NCBI taxonomy): Bacteria > Bacillati > Bacillota > Bacilli > Caryophanales > Paenibacillaceae > Brevibacillus > Brevibacillus sp. NRRL NRS-603. Next base: position 41,462 of record NZ_PXZN01000045.1, read on the forward strand.
AAGACGAATTTATTACGTGGAGCAATCAGACACAGCTTCTATCCCCAGGGGCGGTCATTACGAAACAGCAGCCAGCTCGCCCGAACACGAGCGGGAAGGTAGCAAAGAAGACGAAGAAGCAGCAAGCGGCTCCACGCATAGACAGCAAAAAGTTGGAAGACAGGAAAAGAGAGATTCACGAAAAGCTAGAAAGAGAAAACAGAATGTAACGGAGGGCAGACGAAATGAAAGTCATTTACGGAAAAGAACAGACCCGCTATGACCTGACCCCAGCCGTTACCGAGCTTTCCTGGTCCTCGGCCAGGGGACAAATTGCTCAAAACTGTGATGTGAGAATCAAGGAAGGCCCGCCGCTGCAATCGGCGGGTTTTTTGATGCTCTTTTCGGGGACAGAGCTAAAAGAGTCTCAGCAGCTTTTCCATGGCCCGCTCGTTCGTTTTGACCGGGATGATCGGACAGGCGATCTATCCGCAACAGCATACGAGTTGGGCTGGTATTTGCAAAAAAATGAAATCTCCAGACTCAAGCTGGACGGGGATGCAGGGACAGAGCTTGCACGAATTATCAAGTCGGCAGGTATCAACTTTAGCTGCTCGGCGTTCGGCTTTACGGTCAAAGAGAGAATCTCGTCCCAATCATATACGTCTCTCTTTACTTCGCTGACAGAGCAAGCTTACGAAAAGACAGGCATCCGCTATTTCGTGCAGTATCAGCGCGATAAGCTGACGGTACTGCCCGAGGGGAAAAACAGTATTATCCCGATGTTCAAGGCTAGTTTACTCGCAAGCAGTTCGACGGGAGAAAGTATCGAGGATGTTTACACCGTTGTGACAGTAGAGCGCTACCGAGATGATCGGGTCGTGAGCAGTGCAACGAAATCAAATGATAGCCTGGTCAAACAAATCGGACGCATGCAAAAAGTCATCGACGCAGGCGAGGACAAAAACGTAGCAGGAATGGCAGCCAAGCAGCTTGCAGAGTTGTCCAAAATCCCCAAGACACGCTCCATTTCGGTCAGGCACGAAGATGAGAATGCGGCGAGGCTACGTGCGGGCTGGCTCATCAAGATCATGGAAAAAGACAATAAAACCATCACAGATTGGATCGTCACCAACTGCCAAGCACGCTGGCAGGGCGGACAATACACAATGGATCTTCAATTGGAAAGGAGGACGTAAGAGATGCATTCGGTTATCGCAAAACTGCGCGGGCATGCGCAGGACGGCATTGAGAATACGCAAGGGGAGTTTGGCAAGCTTTTGTCGCTGTCGCCCTTGTCTGTAAAGCTCGACGAGGACCCAACACCCTTGGAGCCGTATGAGCTGTCTGTACTGCGTTCTGCCCGATTGTTGCCGGAAGATGTGGGTAAAAAAGTAGCTCTGTTGCGTTGCAACAACGAACAATACCTCCTGCTTGGGGTGGTGGAATGATGTTTCCAGAGCTGAACGGAGACGAAACACAACTGGTTCAATCTCAAGATAATCCCATTCCATGGACATACAAATTCGACTGGACTACAAAACAATTCATGCAAGGGCTGGATGGTCGTTATTTGCGGACGACTACCTATGCGGAGTACCTGGAAGAGACAGCAAAGAAAATCCTGAATACGCGTCGTTTCCGGTATGAGATTTACTCGGAACGATACGGCGTAGACTTTCTATACGATGCTGGAAGGATGCGCTCGGGCATTTCATTGCCAGCAATTAAGACGCAAGCACAAGAGGCGCTAGAGGCTCACAGTGAGATAGAACGTGCGGAAGTGGTAGACATTCGGTTTGAGAACAATGGGGTCATTTTTTCGCTCGAAATTGAGGGCATGAGAGGGACAACTAGGACGGAGGTGAATACATGGCAACGTTAGACAAACCAGAAATGCCGATTCTCAGGGAAACCCCGGATCAGATTTATCAGCGGATGGCAAATCGGATGGCCCTGATAGCGCAAAAGCGTGGAGAGACGCCACCAGCGACGGAAGAGGGAGAAATCTTTTATGACCTCGGCTATCCGATCGCAGAGGAAATCAGCGATCAGCAGCAGTTATTTGAGTACGGCTTTCTCCAACGGTTTCTACCCTGGGCAGACGGGGAATTTCTGGATGCTACGGGCGTATTCTTCGGCTTATCTCGCAATGAGGGAGAGACAGACGATGCTTACCGACAACGCCTCATTGATCGAGCCCGCACAGAAGAAGGAGACGGCAGACGCCAAGATTACGAGCGGTGGGCGCGAAATGTAGATGGGGTAGGAGGAGCAGTTGCTATTGAGAAGGCGCGGCATGACCTATCTATCGACGTGTATATCACAGACCTGATAGGCAACCCTGCGGGGCAGGAACTGGCAACGAGTGTACGGACGAAACTGGAAGACAAACGAAGGGCCTTGCATGACTTGCAGGTATTACCCGCGAAAGTGTATCCGGTGACTATCGCTGTAAAACTTGCTTTGCAACCAGATGCGGAATTCGAGAAGGTCAAAGACCAAATTACTACACAAATCAAAACCTACCTAAAAGGGCGTTCTCAGATTGTGTACCAGCAGATCGGAGCGCTCTTTTTCGTGGATGGAGTAATAGATTTCACGGGCTACACCTTAAACGGCGCGGAATTGAATTTAACGGTTCCTGCTGACTCTGTATCGACTCTAACCATGGCGGTGACAACATGATTCCAGAACGCTATCGGCGGATGCTGCCGCCGCAATGGTACGAGAATGAAGTGGCGGAATATCACTTTGAAGGTGCAGAGACAGTTGTAGATGCTTTCGATTTGCAGCGTGAGGACATCCTACAGCAGTTTAGCCCATGGTCAGCTACTTGGGGGCTGGATGTCTGGGATTGGATCTACTTTGGCAGTAAGCAATTGCAGTCCATTGAAGAGCGACGTAAAAACATTCAAAGAAAGCATTGGGCTAGGTCACCATTTACTTTACCTGTACTAGAAGCAATGGGGCAAGCTGCTGGAGAGCTAGAGAGAGTAACAGAGGACTTCCCGAATAAGGAGATCGTTTTCGAATTCTCAGCGGAACAACCAGTTAATGCTGTTAGGTTGTCCAAGGATTTTGAGTGGATACGGCCTTTGCATGTCAATAGTAGCAGGGTGGCAGTTATCAGCAGAGGTGAGGATATCCTTATTTCAGCTCCAACTCGGTTTATTGAGGTTGAATATCAAATCTGTGGAATGTTCTATCCTGAAGACGATATGGAAGGACGCATTTTCCGAGAAACGGTGCAGGTTGCTGAGGCTACTCGCTTTCATGCGGTGAACTTTCCAATAACAAACATGATGTATCCAGAAGGGGAGGTGTAAAGCTTGGCTATCATCCAAAATCGGTTACTAGAATTGTTACGAGATGATTTAAGTAATCAGATTAAAGGGGCATTGATTAACGTAGACGGTACGCTACGATCCTATCCGATCTACAAAACAATTAAAAATGGCTTCAAAGTAACCAAATATATCTACTTAGATGATGTGGAGGCACAGGGCCAGATTCAGTCGGCGGTTTTAGTGGACAATGGGGGTAATGCGCTAGCTATTAAAAACATGCAAGTGATAAAGGGTGACAGTGGGCTGTTGATCGCTTTTGAATTTTCTCTGGAAGTGAAGGTGGTATAGGGTGGCATATCAGAAGACGGGATGGGTTGACCATATTGTTGACCCTGTTACAGGCGAAGTTGTACAACAGGGAACAAAGGTAACGGCGTCACGGATGAATAAAATGGAGCAGGGTATTGCTGACGCTCATGTACTTACCGAAGTCTTGGCCCAAACAGTAATTGGCAGTCCGGTAATATCGGGATTAAAATTTACCGTAAGTGAATCAGGTCTAACAGCTTATTGGACATCTGGTGTGGCTTATGTAAATGGTGTGCGCTTTGAAGTAAACGCGGGTAGCACCAAGCTTAATCCTACACAAGGTCAATACATTTATCTAGATTCTGATGGAGTGGTGAAAAACACAACTTCTCAGGAGACTGCCGATTCTAAATGCAAACTGTGGTATTTTGTCACCGATGCGAGTTCTATCATTACTTCGATTGACGGTAGAAACATCGTATCAAAGGATATGTTTGTCAAACAGACAGAAGTTGCTAGAAGTGGAGCAAACAAAATACCTCGGTTGGATGCCCAAGGTAAAGGAGCTTTTAGCATCACGGGTGATGCAGGAACACTGGGCGGTAAAGAAAGCAGCTTTTATAAAGCAGCAGCCAACATCGAAATAGCAGACGCAGCCAACAACTTCACAGCTACCAATGTGGAGGGAGCACTTGCCGAGCTTTTCACGTCTGTCGGTAATGGGAAAAACCAGATTAAATCCGCCATTACCGCCAAGGGGGGAACGGTGCCAGGAACTTCTCCTCATACGTTTCAACAGCTTGCAGATGGTGTCAAAAGTATTATCAAGGGGCAAGGAAATGCAGTTGAAAGTCAGGTACTCCAGGGAGTCACCTTTTCCAACTCTGATGGTACTCTGAGGACTGGGACCATGCCAAACAAAGGTGCCATTACCATTACGCCAAGTGAAACCGATCAAGCGATACCTGCTGGATACCATAATGGATCAGGGGTAGTGAAAGCGGGGTATTCAAAAGGGGGATTAATTCAAAAATCAAAGGTGTCGACATATCAAGTGACTGAGGTCGCTCCCTTATTATCATTAGGTTCTCCGGCCCGTGGAATGTGGATCGTTGATGAAGGCAAGCGAACTCATGATCCAACACTTCGTATCGTGGTTTTCTTGGCGAATGACACACTCGTTGAAGTGAACCAATCGGGAGCAATTGTACGTAGTGTAAATATCGCAGGTAAATACACCGGGTCATATACAGCTTGCAAAATGGCTACTGATTCGGCAAGCATGGAAGTAGACTGGGTGTATTTTTCAACTTTCGAAAGAGCAACAAGAACGGGACGTCTTTACGTTGTTGACATGACTAATGGCAAAATCCATCTTATTTACACTAACTCAAACATTGACAATGGTGGATGGGATTACATTGGAGTGACTGGGTACAATAGTGCCATTTATTTATGGCTGACTACCTGGTCTACAAAAAGTACAACGGAAAAGTTTCCTCATATTTCACTGACGTTTGATAAGGGTAAATTAGGAGCAACGCCAACCGTATCACTGAAGAGAGTAATAGAGAACGACACAGTATTTAGTAACCCTGACTATCCAGACTCAACATATGGATCTACGATTTGGTATGCACCATGTGAAATGGGAGTAGTTGCAGGTACAAAGTACAATAGAGGAAGACGCACACACTTTGGAATTACCTCAGGTGCCAGTGATGTCACTACGTTTGATGGCTATTATGGTGTACCTTCTAGATATTACTCAAGCCTTACGAGTAACTCCGTCCTTGTCATAGAGCCAGGAGTCACTGAGGATTACGGTTTACAAACTTACGTAGACCAAACAGGCGGGTCTTTAGTCAATTATCGTTATTTGAGCAGGTCTACAGCAGAAGCATACAGGGGAAGGCCTGCTCTATATTTACGTGATTTGTATGACGGCTACATTGGCGATACTATCGGCGTAAGTAGTACACCAAACACTATTTTGAAAAATAATGGGCTTGTTGTAAATGCCAGTGTTAAAAATGTAGAGCATTGGTCATTTAAACAAAATGTTGTGGAAATAGTGAGTGGCCCGAATGGAGAACCACATTATAACGAAGCTGCTGTATGTATAGCTGGAACTACGTTATACAAATACACAGGTGAAGTAGGGTATTTCATCAAATAAAAGGAGGATGAATATGAAACAATTACTTTATGTAATGGAAGAAACAAACATGGTAATAGCATGGTTGCCTGTTGCAGACACAGCTAAAATTGAAGAACATTTGAAGCCAGAAGGAAACCGTTTGTATATTGTAGACGATGTGCCGCAGCCGGAGGTATCCGAAGGTGAAATGGTCTACACATACTATGATGGGACAATCTTTACTTACGAGATCAAACCTCGGATAAAGACGGATGCTGAGAAGTACGAGGAACTGATGCGTGACATTGATGGACACTTAGCGAATGCTGCAACGGTAGCTTCTTTACGAGAGCAATTGAAAATTACTCAAGATGCACTTGACGCGCTATTACTGAAATAAGGAGGATATTTTGATGACAAGCAAACTGTACAACTATTGTCTGATGCGCTGGGAAGATGGAGCTTGGACAGAGGTAGAATTGACCATTGCCGTCACTAAGAAGCACATCACTGAACCAGAAAAAACACAGATCATGACACAACCACACCAAAGCGCATAGAGCGCCTTTTCCGAAATGGAGAGGGCGTTTTTACATGGGGAGCTGCTAACGCGGCTCCTCTATTTTTTGCCCCCAGGGGGGTGAGGAGGATGACCAGATGAAGTTTATTCAAAGCTTGGAAAACATACCAACCCCAGCAAACGCCTGGGCGACCACAGCAGGTGCCATCGTGTCGCCCGCCTTTCACTATCTATACGGCACAAACCGCCAAGACATCCTCATCGTCCTCTTCTTCATGATCGTGCTCGACTGGATCACAGGCATCTCCGCCGCCAAAAAAGACCAATCCTACTCCTCCGACTACGGCCTGTCCCGAATCCCGCGCACCTTATTCCTCATGGCCCTACCAGCCGTAGCCAATCTCCTGGACCGCGTCATGGGCACCCCGGGCTTCTTATTCTACGGCGTCACTTTCGGCCTCATCTACCACACGTGGACAAGCCTGACCGCCAATGCCCACCGCGCAGGCTGGCCGATGCCCAAATCCATTGAGAGATTAGTCAGCGCCGAAATCAAGGCAAAGGCTGAACGAGCCAAACGAAAGGAGTCCTAGTAAACAATGAATATCACCGAGATGCTTCTCACCAACGTAAACTCCCGTCCTAAAAAGAAGATCGTCCCTAAAGGAGTCGTCATCCACTGGACGGCCAACGAACGCAGCGGTGCAAATGCCGCCGCAAACCGAAACTACTTCAACAGACCAACGACAGTAGCTAGCGCTCACTACATCGTGGACGACAAACAAATCATTCGCTGCCTGCCCGAGGACGAGATGGGCTACCACGTCGGGGCGAAAACTTATTCACAGGCCGCCTTGACCAAATTGAGCAACTACCCGAACAACTGCACGATTGGGATTGAAATGTGCGTCAATGCAGACGGAAGCTTTGCGAAAATGTACGAGCAAACAGTGGCACTGACCGCAGATATCTTGAAACGACGTGGCTGGGGAGTCGAGCGCCTGTGGCGTCATTACGACATTACAGGGAAAAACTGCCCAGCCTTTTTTGTTGTCAATACGACGGCCCAAACCTATACGGGAATGCCAGCGAAGGACGCATGGGCAAAGTTTCAACAGGATGTCCACAGGTTCCTCACAGCTTATCCACAAAAACCACAGGCTGATGTGGATAAGTGCGCAGTTGAACTGACACTTACTTCCACAGGAAAACTAATCGATGATGTTTCCTATGTACCCATCCGGATAATTGCGGAGGCAGTGGGCGGAGCAGTGGAATGGGAGCCTTCCACGCAAAAAGTGACCGTAAACGGACAGGAAGTCTCCTATGTAAACGACAAGGGAACTGCTTATGCGAAAACAAGAGAGCTGGCTGATTTACTTGGCTTGCAAGTGGAGTGGGACGAGCCGAGAAAAGCGGTCGTATTGAAGAAATAAAAGAAAAGCCGCAGATTCCGTCTGCGACTTTTCCCATACATACTTTTACCCAATCAAAATCTGAATGATATCCGCTGCACTCAAGACAGCGCTTGGCTTCGTCTCCTGCTTATTAAGTCGAATATGCCCGTCCTTGATCTTGCGGACAATTTGGCTGCGACTCCAGCCTTCTATCTGTTCAGACAGCAGCTTGTCGAGGCGGAAGCGTGCCTCTGCACTCTCTATACGAATCGTCACTTCCTGAACGCCCTTTTCCTGGTATTCATGCAAGGGGAGAATAGGGAGCGGGGCAATTTCTTCACTGAACTCCGTGTCTGGCACCTCCCGATGATCTGTAAAGGCTTTGTAGATGGCCAGCTTTTCGTTCCACGTATGATTTTTTTCGCATTTATAGATAGCGAAGCGATAGATGTTTTTGCCGTTGGCGTTGTGGCGGCGGACGTTGGTATCGAAAAAGAGAACGGTTCGCCCGCAATTGCTGCAGTATCTCCGTACCGGCTGATCCTTATGATTTTCACGTAATACCCACGTATGCTCGATGGTATGCATGGTCCTTCACCTCGTCTAAAAAGTGAAAGGAACGCATCTGCTATTTGGATGTCCTGTAGGGCAGGCCTGTTTTTGAACACAAAAAAACGGAGATTCCCCATAGCGAACCTCCGTTAGGATATACACCTACAGATTTCGTTACGTTCCTTTGTAATGGGAAAAAAGGGCAGACTGCACCTGTGCGAAAAACCGTTTGTTTTCCGAAGGGCAAGCTATCCAGTTTTTTAGGCCATTACAAAGTAGTTGTTGGCATAAGTAGTTACCGTACCTTTCCATCCAAATAGACGTGTCGCCAGCATACCATATAATGGGTTAATTTCCAAGGGGGATCGTATTGTTGGCGACAGGAGGACGAGTGGTTTTCACGCGTAAAGGAGCGGAGCCATAGATTTGCTTCATCCAGGTTCGCGCTTCCGCAAAGTCACTCTCCCGATAGAGATGAAAAGCGGGATGGTGTGTATCCACAAAAAGGGACAAACCCAAAGCCTGCGCCCGGACGCAGAAATGACGGTCCTCTCCCCAGAAGCTCAGGTTTGAAATTTGCCTAAAGCTGACGCCAGCTTGCAGCGCTTTTCTGCGGATGAGGGTGCAGGCTCCCAGACCACCTACCTCATATACGCCGGGGACACGAAGTTGTCCGTAGAAAGCGTATTTCCGCAGGTACTGTTCTTCCAAGGAAATTTGTTCATGGCGTGCGCATTCGAATTGGGTGTATTCGTCTTTGAGCCACACCTGAGGGACGGGGACGGTATCTGGTGTCCAGCTCGTCCAGAAGATTTCAGATATGATCTCTTTGTCAGAGGCGAGCAAAACTTCCAAAGTGGCTGGCTGGAGAAGCAAATCCGAATCGATGAGGAAGAGGGCATCGTAATCTTGGTGTTTGGCGCGGGCGATCATTTCGTCTTTGAATCCAGCGACCTTCCATACGAGTGCTTCGCTCCAGTAATGGGTCCTCTCATCGCATGTGTAAGGATGGAGGTTGCCAGCAGCGGGGATAATGTCAACCTGTCCCGTTTGTTTGTCTGCAAAGTTTTGAAGGATATTGCTCGAAAGCGGATCGGTGTTGTCATCAACGAACAAATAGTGCAACGTCAAATTTGAGCTCGACAGCCTCTCTAGCGAAAACAAAAACATCCGGAGAACATCTGGTTCCTGACAAACTGGACTTCCGATTAGCACCCTTGTTTTCACACTCATAGCACCACCTCCCGCTTTTTTCCGAAGTGCGAAGCATGTATGGAGCTCGCTGTGTAATCGTAGACAAGGGATTCATGTGTCTTGCCCATGCGCTCCATGCATCGTCCCAAAAAGTGTAAAGCGTAAAAGCTCCCCATTCCTTGCTCACTAAAATGCTCCCATTGATTGTCCCCGATCTCCAAGCAATACTCAAAAGCTTTTACAGCCTCGGCATACAGACCATGCTCCATCAGGAAAACGCCTTTGTAAAAATGAAGGTCTACGTAATTGGGGTAGATTTGAATAGCTCGTGCAATCCCCGGCCATGCTCCGCGCATGCTGCCATGCTGGAAAAGAATATCGAATTTCAGCTTGTAGCAAATAGACGGGGGAGGCTGTTTAGTGGTCAAAAAGCCTCTCATTGCTTGATTCACCAGTGTAAATGCATGCTCTAATTGTTTGGCGCGAAAAAATTCGTTTGCGAGATGGTAATCGCACCACGGGTCTTGTTTGGATTTTTTTCTTTCGTGACGTAATAATCTCAAGTTGCGCAAAGCTTTTTGCTTTCGTTGAACGGCATCGTCCATAAATCCGAGATGGTGGATATGTACAGGGAGCAAAGGGACCGCGATATCCCTGGAAACGGTGGTCGGCCATTGAAGCACTTCGTGTATGTTTCTCGCAAATCGGAACCCTTTTTTGTTGCGAAATAAGCGGATTTGCCCGGATCGGTAGGCGCAGTGGCGCGAAGCTTGCTCCTTTTGCAAACCAGTGTAATGAATCATTTTCATAAAAAAGGCGTCGCCTTTGCTGGCACTTATAGCCTGACGAAGCACCCCCGGTTTTTCTTCCTGTACAATTTCATCTGCATCCAGCCATAAAATCCACTCGCCCTTGGCAACCTGCAATCCGGCGTTTCTCGCTTTCGCAAAGCTGTTTTCCCAAGGAATCTCCAGAACTTTTGCTCCGTATTTCCGACAAATATCCTGTGTACCATCGGTTGATCCTGTATCGACAACAATGATCTCGTCTACCACCATATGCACGCTGGACAGACATGCTTCTATCTGGTCTGCTTCGTCTTTGACAATCATGCATAGTGAAAGGAGAGGCGGGCTCATTCGATGATCACCTTCTTTTCGGTGTTGTCAGAACATATTGTTACACCATATTCGTGCGAGCAGATGGTTATGAAAGTACGGATACATAAAGGGGGATGGAAGGAAATAGGATGTTGAGAAAATGATTTTCTGGGGAGGGGGCGATCTGCATGTTCACGGTTAGCTTGTGCATGATCGTTCGGGATGAGGAAGAATCACTCGGTCGATGCTTGTCGACGGTCTGCGATTTGGTGGATGAAATCATCATTGTCGATACAGGGTCGACTGATCGGACCAAAGAAATTGCATTGACCTATGGTGCTCGGTTATTTGATTTTACCTGGGTGGACGATTTCTCAGCAGCTCGTAACTTTGCTTTTGCGCAAGCCAAGATGACGTACATTTTTTGGCTGGATGCGGACGATGTGCTTTTGGAGGTAGATCGAGAACGATTTGCTGCACTGAAGGCCTTGGACAATTTTGATTACGACAGTGTCTCGATGCTGTATCACTTAACGGTAGATGAGCGAGGGAAGCCTGTTCACTATTTGCGGAGAAATCGCCTCGTCAAAAGGAAGTGTAACTTTGTTTGGCATGGGGCAGTTCACGAGTATTTGGCCGTTGCGGGGGAAATTTTGCATAGTGAAATTGCCATTACTCATCAAAAAAATAAGCCGTACACAGACCGTAATTTGCAAATTTATGTAAAGCGCAAGGAAAAAGGCGAGGTTTTTGAACCGCGTGACCAATTTTATTTTGCAAATGAATTGTTCGATCATGCGAGGTACGAAGAGGCGGCTGAGCAGTATCAGCTGTTTTTGGACGGAGGCTTGGGCTGGATCGAGGATGAAATATGGGCGTGTCAGAAGCAGTCAGAGTGTTACGCTCACTTGAAGCAACCTGAAAAACAGATTCAATCATTGACCAGGACACTCGCGATCGACCTTCCGCGTGCGGAGATTTGCTGCAGGATGGGGGCTTTTTTTGTGGAGAAGCAGGATTTCCCGAAGGCCATTTACTGGTACCGGCAAGCGACATTATTGGAGCGGCCGCAAGATTCCATGGGGAAGGTAGATGAAGCGGCATGGACGTGGCTTCCTCATATACAGCTGTGCTACTGCTACGATCGGATCGGGGATCAACGAAAGGCGAAAATTCATCATGACATGGCAAAGCTGTTTTACCCGACACATCCAAGTGTAGCGTACAACGAAGCCTATTTTGCAGGACTGGAGCAATTGGATTCTGTAGAACACTAGATGGCTATACTCCTTCTTGGTTGTCTTTATTGTATGGGGGTAGTTGTTATTTTCGCACGGGTATTCTCTACAAAAATAGAATCGATCCTCGTTGATTAAAGAAGGAGATTTTCCATCCGTTACTGGTGAGAACTGCACGACAGATTGTTGGAATCCCTTTTTAGATTAAGGGGGATGGCTTCTTTTTTGGAGGAAGAGGATGGATGAAAACTAAGACCCGTTTACGGTTTGGTAATGCACTTGGATAACTTGTGTAACAACTCATGAGGGAGGGGAAACATCCTTTTCAAAGAGGAGGGGAATCATGTCATTTCCAAATATACCGAATATCACCCCGACCATTCATATAGGGCGTGATGAAGCGCTCAATTTAATGTTGTCTGCTTTAGCAATGGAAGAGTTGGGGCTTAGTCATATTTTAAATGCGGAAGCTGAAAAAATTCAGTATGCACTCGGGACAATTCCTGGGCTATCTGGACCAGGAGCCACCATTGCGGATTTGCTTGAGTTAAACAAGAGTGTGCGGGACATGCTCGAAGCAACGACAAAGCAAGACATGCTTTTGCAAAAGAAATTGGAGGCTGTGCTGGATGCTTCTAAACATCCGGTAAGGAGGATTACAGGGCCAACAGGGGCGACTGGACCTACAGGAGCAACTGGATCGACCGGAGCAACTGGAGTAAGAGGACCAAGGGGTGTTACGGGGGCTACGGGAGCAACTGGAGTAACTGGACCGAGGGGACCACGCGGAGCGACCGGGGCGAGAGGAGCAACGGGAGCGACTGGTGAGACTGGAGCAACCGGAGTAACGGGAGAGGTTGGAGCAACAGGAACAACAGGAACAACAGGAGAGACCGGAGCGACTGGAACGACCGGAGTAACGGGAGCGACTGGGGCAACAGGAGAGACCGGAGCAACTGGAGCAACGGGAACCGCGGGAGCAACGGGAGTAACAGGAGAGACTGGAGCAACAGGAGCAACAGGAGCAACAGGAGCCACTGGAGCAACAGGAGCAACAGGAACAACGGGAGCCACTGGAGAGACCGGAGTGACTGGAACAACAGGAGCAACCGGGGTAACAGGAACAACGGGAGAGACCGGGGCGACTGGAACCACCGGAGTAACGGGAGCAACCGGAACAACCGGAACAACGGGAGAGACCGGAGAGACTGGAGCAACAGGAGCAACAGGAACAACAGGAGTAACGGGAGCGACTGGGGCAATAGGAGAAACCGGAGTCACTGGAGTAACGGGAGCGACTGGGGCAATAGGAGAAACCGGAGTCACTGGAGTAACGGGAGAGACCGGAGCAACCGGAACAACAGGAGCGACCGGAGCGACTGGGGCAACCGGAGCAACCGGAGAGACCGGAGCGGCTGGAGCAACCGGAGTAACAGGAACAACCGGAGCGGCTGGAGCAACCGGAGCGACGGGAGAGACCGGAGCAACCGGAGCAACCGGAACGACCGGAGCCACTGGAGTAACAGGAACAACGGGAGAGACCGGAGCGACTGGAACAACCGGAACAACCGGAACAACCGGAGAGACCGGAGCAACAGGGGAGACCGGAGCAACAGGAGCAACAGGAGCGACTGGGGCAGCCGGAGCAGCCGGAGTCACTGGAGCAACGGGAGAGACCGGAGCGGCTGGGGCAACTGGAACAACAGGAGCAACGGGAGAGACCGGAGCGACTGGGGCAACTGGAGAAACTGGAGCAACCGGAACAACTGGAGCAACAGGAGAGACTGGAACAACAGGAGCAACCGGAACAACGGGAGCGACTGGGGCAGCCGGAGCAACAGGAGCAACCGGAACAACCGGAGCGACTGGAGCAACCGGAGCGACTGGAACAAACGGAGCCACTGGAGCCACTGGAGCCACTGGAGCCACCGGAGAAACTGGAGCAACCGGAACAACGGGAGAGACCGGATCAACTGGAGTAACGGGAACCGCTGGAGCAACGGGAGGGACTGGAGCAACCGGAACAACGGGAGCAACTGGGGCAGCCGGAACAACTGGAGCAACGGGAGAGACTGGAACAGCGGGAGTAACCGGAACAACGGGAGTTACTGGGGCAGCCGGAGCAACAGGAGCAACCGGAGTAACGGGAGAGGCTGGAGCGACTGGAGTAACAGGAACAACTGGAGATACCGGAGTAACGGG
>NZ_PXZN01000046.1:0-139360 GCF_003013445.1 Brevibacillus sp. NRRL NRS-603
TAGCATAAGTTTCCCTATGTTATCCCAGTCTGAGAGGCAGGTTGCCTACGTGTTACTCACCCGTCCGCCGCTAGCCTCCGAAGAGACTCGCTCGACTTGCATGTATTAGGCACGCCGCCAGCGTTCGTCCTGAGCCAGGATCAAACTCTCCAATAAAGTTTGTTACTGGTTCAAAGCTGGCAAATCATTTCATGATAGACTCATTAACGCTTTCGCTGTTCAGTTTTCAAGGAACATTTTGTGTTGTTCGCCCAAAAGCGACTTTTCTATCTTATCATATCGCATCCGTTTTGGCAAGAGGTTTTTTCGACCATTTTGCTTTGTTCAGCAGCGACAAGATCTAATATAACAAAATCACCAGATATAAGTCAAGTGTTTTTCTCACTTTTTTAATGATGATTTTTCATTTGTATTGATTGTTTCGAACAGAATTTAAATATAAATGAAATAAGTGACGGAGTCAATAGGAAAAACGAATAGCGATTCTCTTTTTATTTCACACTATAAACGCTTGGCATTTTAGCTGTGTACCCGTGAAGTATCCAACAAATAAACGGCGGTGTTACTATGGATCCAAAACCAACCTATGAAGAATACGAAAACGATCATTACAGTGAATTATCTACTGTAGAGTCGCAGCGCAATGAAATCCTTCAGGAAGAATTCCCTGAGGGGCCATTTGGGGCTGCCACGAACGAAGCTCGCTTAGGGAAAGCAACAGGCTGGGAGCCTGGACAGCATTCCACTACCACTCGCTTTACTTACGAAACAAGGCTGATGCATCAAGACCTTCCTAGACAAGACCCATCGGCGCACCCCATTCATGATGACCCAAACGAAGAAGAATAAAATAAAAGACCAAGCCCCCCACTTCAAACAAGCAGGGGGCTTGGTCGATCTTACTAAGAATATATGACTACTCCTCAGCAACTACATGAGTCGTTAAGGTTCCGATCCCCTCAATGGTTACCGAAATTTCATCACCTGGAACAAGCTCACCTACACCAGATGGAGTCCCAGTTAAAATAACATCGCCAGGACGAAGCGTCATGACCGCCGATACAGCCTCGATCAGCTGCGGGATCGAAAAAATCAGTTGGTCTGTGCGAGCATCCTGACGAACTTCCCCGTTTACTCGTGTCACGATACGCAAATTATGATAATCCAGCTTGGCCGCTATAGCAGGTCCGAGCGGGCAAAACGTATCAAAGCCTTTTGCCCGCGTCCATTGCCCATCGCTCATTTGTAGATCGCGCGCAGTCACATCAATCGCACAAGTGAATCCCAAAATATAATCATCTGCATCCGCAGCCTTGATCTTCTTAGCCTCTTTCTTAATCACCACGGCGAGCTCGCCTTCATAATGAAGGTTCTGCGTCAGCTTTGGATAGACGATGGGTTCGCCAGGCCCAATGACAGTGGTTGATGGCTTCAAAAACATCAACGGTTCTTCTGGCAGGTCAATCCCCATCTCAGCCGCATGGTCTCGGTAATTCAATCCGATGCATATGACCTTGCTTGGATCACTTGGCGCCTTCAACGTGACCTCATCCAAAGGCAGCTCAAGGCCCGTCATGATCGGTTTTGCCGTATGAATTTTGTAAATGTCCCCTTCAATCACGCGTACTTTGTGATCCTCTTCCACCATCCAGCCATGCTTCACCTTACCATTGCGCTCATAACGGATTATCATGGTTCCTTCTCCCCCGTGTCGCGAGTTTCTCTATAACTTATAGTTAGAACAGGTCGGTTGTCGTTTCTTTTGGCTTCGTTGTAATCTCTTCGATTTCAGTCCGCGCTACAGCATCCGCTACTAACGCTTCTACATCCAGCGCTTCCTCAAATTTTGCGGCGAGGCGAGGCTTCGGTCTTGTCACAGGATTTTTCGGTGTAAACACTGTGCAGCAGTCTTCATACGGCAAAATAGACAGCTCGTACGTATCGATTTGGCGAGAAATGTCCACAATGTCTACCTTGTCCATGGCGACGAGTGGTCGCAGGATCGGAATTGAAATGACCTTGTTGATCGTGTCCATGCTTTCCAAGGTTTGCGATGCGACTTGTCCGAGGCTTTCCCCTGTTGCGAGTGCCTTGGCATTGGTATTTTCCGCTACGCGTTCCGAAATGCGCATCATGAAACGACGCATAATAGTGATCAAATAATCTTCTGGGCATTTTTCACGAATGGCAGTTTGAATCTCGGTAAACGGTACGACGTGGAGACGGACAGTTCCTCCCCATTTCGTCAACTTATGAGCCAAGTCACGTACCTTTTGCAAAGCGCGCTCGCTCGTAAACGGATAGCTGTGGAAATGAATCGCTTCAAGCGTCACACCACGCTTCAGCATCATCCAACCCGCTACAGGACTGTCGATACCGCCTGAGAGAAGCAGCAATACTTTTCCACTCACCCCAACTGGCAAACCACCTGGTCCCGGGATGGTTTCACAACTAATGTACGTACCCTCCGTACGAATTTCTACATTCACAACCATATCCGGCTCGTGCAAATCTACACTGATAGCTGGAAGGGCACGCAAGATGTGTGTTGCCACCATGCGGTTCACTTCCATCGATTGAATTGGATAGCGTTTATCTGCGCGACGAGAAACCACGCGGAAGGTACGCGGCTGAGGGTCCATTTGACGGACCAGCTCCAGCGCTTTTTCCTTGATCGTTTCAATATCAGGATCTACCTGGATCGTTGGGCTAAAGGAAGAAATGCCAAAAACGCGCTTCAACCGCTCCATAACCGCATAGGCGTCCTCGCCATGCAGCTCCACATACATCCGGCCGTAATTGCGTCGAACTTTTACTTTAAAAAATGAGCGCAGTACGTTTCTCACGCTTTTGACAAGAGCTTCTTCGAATTGATCGCGGTTTTTACCTTTGAGCGCCAACTCACCATAACGAATTAAAATAACATCGTAGTTCATGTTTATCTCCTTTTAGTTGTCCACACTATTTTCTATGAGCAGGGGCAGGTTGTTGTTTGATATAAGTTCGAAGCACACTGACGCATTCCTCTAACGCCTTCAAAAACTGCTGAATGTCCTCCGCTGTATTTTCCCGGCCCAGACTGATTCGCAGAGAGGACAACGCGCAATCCCGCTCGATCCCAATCGCAGTCAGTACTCTGCTCGGCTCATTGACTTTGGATGAGCACGCCGACTTAGTGGATATCAGAAAGCCTTTCTCCTCCAAAGCATGCAACAGGACTTCCGCTTTTACTCCTGGTACTGATAAGTTCATAATATGGGGAGCCGTATTCGCTTCCGGGGTATTCACAATGCAACCTTCAATCGTTGCAATCCCTTCACGAAGCTGTTGATTCAAATTTTGCAGCCTGATCATCTCGACGCTGCCCAGTTCTTCTAGAATCCGAATTGCTTTTGCCATACCGGCGATGGCTGGGAGGTTTTCCGTTCCTGAGCGAACTCCGCCTTCTTGACCGCCACCCATCATCAACGGGTGAATGATCAAGCCTTCTCGTTTATACAAAATGCCGACTCCTCTGGGGCCGTAAAATTTGTGCGCAGAGACGCTCAACAGATCAATCCCTGAATCCTTGATCCGCAAAGGAACTTTCCCAATTCCTTGGACAGCATCGACGTGAAACAAGACTTTCGGGAATTGCTTTAACCATTGTCCGATCTCCAGGATCGGTTGAATGGTTCCCAACTCGTTGTTCACATGCATGACCGATACGAGAATCGTATCCGGACGCATTGCCTTTTGAACAGCTTCTACCGATACGCGGCCTTCACGATCAACCGGCAGATACGTCACAGTAAATCCCAGGCCTTCCAACTGCTTGCAAACATCGTAAACAGCCGGATGCTCTACCTGCGTCGTAATAATATGTTTCCCTCTGTTTTGATATTGAAAGGCTACACCCTTGATTGCCGTATTATTACTCTCCGTACCACCTGAAGTGAAAATCACTTCACTTTCTTTACAGCCCAAATACTGAGCGGCAACCTTTCGCGCCTGCTTCAGTACATTTTCCGCCTCTACTCCTTTTTGATGCAAAGAAGACGGGTTTCCATAGTAGCTTTCCATCGCGCGTCTAACGGTTTCAATCACTTGAGGATGAGGCCGGGTAGTCGCACTGTTGTCCAAGTAAATCACCAGCGGTACACACCTTCCTAAGGGCAAGATGCCCGAATACTACGCTTCATCATAACATGACTTTTCGTAAAGGACATACAAAGTATTACACTTCTCGACCTTATTTTTCCCAGAGTGCGTTGATCGCAAAAGACCAAAACAGACAATCTGAACAACCGTTCACAGACTATTCACTGATAAAGCGCTTACATCAAAATATAGGCTATTTACATTGTTTTGGCCTTTCGTTAGAATAGTCAATAAATTTAGATAAAAAACAACAACAAGGAGAGAACCACCATGACAGCACAAGCTATGCAAGAAGAAATCAAGAAGATGGAAGCCGAATTGAAAAGACTGCAAGCGGAACTTACGAAGATGAACAAAAATACCCCTCAGTACGACCGCACGGAAGTCGCATACCTAAATGAGGTGTACAACGCGTGACGCTCATTCGAATTCGATAGCGTGGTGACGGCATGAAGGATTCGCCGTGACCACGCTATTTTTTGTAAAAAAACCGCTCCTGTCGATTTCGACGGAACGGTTTTGGCTTGCTGTTATTTAAACGGGATCTCCCCCAAATACGTACCAGAAAAAACTTCAGTAGCCGGCCCCGTCATATACACTCGGTTATCCGCTTCCTTCCATTCAATAAAGAGATCGCCTCCTGCCAGGTGAACAGTGACCTTTCTATCGGTCTTTCCACTCAGGTGGGCAGCTACAGCAGCAGCGCAAGCTCCTGTCCCACAGGCAAGCGTTACACCTGATCCCCTCTCCCAAACACGGAAAAGAATTTCCTCCTGATTCAATATTTGGATAAATTCGACGTTGGTTCGCTCAGGAAACCATTGGTGATACTCGATCATTGGCCCGTAGTGGCGAACATCTTCTTCCTTCACTTCATCCACAAAAAGGATGACATGAGGATTACCCATCGAAACAGCCGTCATCGTAAATGAGGTTCCATCGACCTCGATTACCTCTTCTCGCGCTTGCTCTTCAGGAATGCCTGTCATCGGAATCGCTGCTCGCTCAAAACGAGGCTCTCCCATATCTATCGTTACTTGATCGACCTTACCATCTGCTCCTAGCGATACAACAGGAGTGACGGTCCCTCCCAACGTCTCCACGGTAAACGTTGTTTGCTGAGTTAAACCGTGATCGTATACGTACTTGCTCACACAGCGCAAGCCGTTTCCGCAATTTTTTGCTTCGCTGCCATCATTGTTAAAGACCCGCATGCGAAAATCTGCCCGATCAGATGGCATAATGAGGATCAGTCCATCGCCCCCAATGCCAAAATTCCGATCACTCACCCTTCTAGCCAATTCGGGTAAATCTACACGCGACAAGTCTTCCTCAAAACAGTTGACGTAAACGTAATCATTACCCAAGCCATGCAGCTTCGTAAATTTCATCGTCCACTCCTCTTTCTCTTTCGTATGCTAGGTCTGCCTCTTTATCTATGCCTATTATCTTACCACAACCTAAGGAATCGCGGTCGAATCAAAAGGTGGTATACTACCACTAGCATCTTTGATGGAAAGAGGTGGAACAAGCTGTTGGATTATCATATTTTCCGCTATGCACTCGGAACGAAAAATGAAGCAAAACGTCTCGCGGTTCAAAAAGCAACTGGCACGGAGCCTTTCTGCATATCCGTCCCCTCAGGCGTAGCGGCTCAGCCAATGAGTGAAGAAGAAACGATTACTGGAGCGATCAATCGGGCAAAAGCTGCACGTAGTCAAACCCCAGAAGCAGACATTGGGCTAGGCTTGGAAGGCGGACTTATGTACGATGAGCAGTTTACAAAGCAGTGGTATTTGATTTCTATCTGCGCGGCGTGGAATGGAAGTGAGCTATTTATTGGAAAGGGGTTGGCTTTTCCTATCCCGAATCATGCCGTTCACCGAATTCAGCAGGAGCAAATTGAGCTCAGTACGATCATAGATGAATGGGGGAAAACCGTGGGCAGTAATCATCGCGGCGGCGCCTATTCCCTCTTAACGGATAATCGCGTACGTCGTTCCGATGTGTTTTCTGACGCCGTGATCGCAGCCATTACGCCTTTTGTTTCCTCTTTGTACAAATAGCAGTGGCGCAACTAAAAAACCCTCTCCGGCAAAAAGAACTGGAGAGGGTTTACAGTTTGATGCTTTTAGCGAGCCGTATAATACGGGTAGATGACTAATGCGCCCAAAATGGCAACAGCACCTATAATCATCGCCCAGACTCCCAGCGTCTTCGAGTTGCGTCGATACGCCAGATAGCCAAGCACCATACCAATTGGAGCCACCAAGTACGGCATGAGAAACAGGGACAGGATCGATAAGCCCAAGCCAGTCATCCCGATACCTCTGGCCCCATTTTCCTGGTTTTCCTCGTCTGTGTCGATCTCACGTGTGGCACGATTGGTCGGAAACGGCTCGGCAATTTCCGCCGCCGCTTCGATGTCGTCATCTCTGACTTCGGCAACCGGTGAACGGTCCTCTTTTGTCAAAACAACGTCATCCAAACGCTCCGAAAAGTCCTTTCGCTCCTCATCCAGCTCGCCTGAATAGCGCTCTGTCAAGGAATGGGGGTCATAGTGAATCCTGCGCCTCGACCGATCTTCCTCTTCATCAAAGACGGCCTGTGTCCAAGTATTCGCTGCAAACTCCCTGTCGTGCTGATCAACCGTCTCGGAAAAACCGGTGTCTTCCTTCCGCTTCGCATCATTACGTTCGTGTCGATCCAACATAGCATGCTCAGCCCCTTTTTTGGTAAAGGATTAATTAAGTGAAGGAAGTAGCCTTATTGTCTGCCTACGTTGTACAATTTAAACGGGAGGCGAGAGAATGAAACCAGACAAAATCCTAACCATTGGCATTGATATTGACGGTACAGTCACATCACCCAGCAGTATTGTTCCGTTGATGAATGAGAGCTTTGGAAGAGATTTACGATATGAAGATTGTGTGGAATACAATTTAGCCAACGTGTATCAAATCACGGACGCAGAGTTTGAAATGTGGCTGGATCAAAATGGGGAGCGCCTATATGATGGTGCGCCTGTTCATGGAATTGCCGATCAGGTTTTGCGCGATTGGTTTACCTCCCACAAGCTGGTATATATAAGTGCTCGTGAGGATCGTCACCGCGATGTGACCTTACAATGGTTCGCTCGCTACAATATCCCTCATCATGAAGTGGATTTGATTGGGAGCCACGACAAGCTGTCAGCTGCCCGCAAATGGGGCGTGGACCTTTTTTTGGAGGATCGTCTGGAGAACGCTTTGCAATTGTCAGAAGCGCTGCAAATTCCTGTGTTCTTGTTTAACACTCCTTATAATCAGGCTTCTCTTCCTCCACTCGTCCATCGAGTCACTGCTTGGGAAGAAGTTGCCCAAAAAGTCAACGAGCTTTTCCCAGCTAAGACAAGCGTATAGGTTGAATAGCAAAAAGACGTATCACCTTAATGGGATACGTCCTTTTTGCGCCGAAGCATCGTTACTCCTTCTCTGATTTCCTCGGCTTAAACGTCAGACAACAGGTCTCAGACGAAGTGGACGCCTGATCCTTATGCTGCGTATTTTGACCGAACTCACCTGCAAACTCTTCTTTCAAGTTCACAGTTGCGTGAGCGTCAATCTCTACCATGATTTCTTCGGCGCTGCAAAGATTGCCCTTCGCCCAGTACTCACAGTTTGCTACAGAACATTTTACTGCTGGCATGTGCATTCACCCCCTAGAGGCTAGCCTTCACATCAACTCAGGGGCTTATACTTTGCCATTTACAATGGAAACAAACTCTATAAAGAAAGAAGAGAATGACATGTCGATTCCCCGTATTGTTGTCATCACCGGGGCTTCTGGTGGTCTTGGTCTAGCTTTGACTCAACTTCATTTGGAAAAAGGAGACTGTGTCATTGCCACAAGCCGGAAAACGATTACCCAGGAACTCGTTTCGTTACAAAAAGATTATCCTGATCGGCTCCATCATTACCTGTTGGACGTCAGCAGCAACGAAGACATTCGGCAGTTCGCTGCATGGGTGCACATCCGCTTCGAACGTTGCGATTTTCTTTACAACAATGCCGGGATGGCCGTCTTTGAACCACTTATCGAAATGCGCGTAGAGGAGCTGGAAGAAACACTGCGAACGAATATTTCCGGTGTTCTCTACATGACCCGTGCCTTTTTGCCGATGATGCTCCAACATAAGCAAGGTCATATTATCACGGTTGCCTCACTTGCTGGACAGGTCGCTACAGCCAAAGCTGCGGTATATGCTGCCAGCAAAGCAGCTGTCATCCGCTTTAGTGAAGGATTGCGCCACGAGCTTCAAGGCAGTGGAATCGCTGTGACGTGTGCAATGCCAGGGCCGATCGACACACCCTTTTTGGATAAGGCAGACAAAACGGGTAGCTATCGCAGTAAAGTAAGTCGGTATTTGTTGACACCGGAACAAACGGCAAGGGCCATTTATCGAGCAGCAGAAGCAAAACGTCCGGAGGTTGCCATGCCATTTCGTCTGCATGCGCTCTCCCGCATCTACTTCCTATTGCCTCAGTGGCTAAAACACCTCGTCTCACCTCTCATCAATCGGAAGTGATGAGGAATCCTCCAAGTTTTTCAATGCCCCGAATGCAAGGATACCGAAAATGATACATACGGCTGCTCCGGCTCCAATGATCCCTTGAACGCCCAGGAAGGGTATGAGGAAGCCAGAGACAGCCGCTCCCGCCGGCATTCCTGTCCCCGTAATCGTGCGAACGCTGGTTAATACCCGCCCCAAGAGAGCATCGGGCACCTGCTTTTGCAGATAGCTTCTATACATGATGTTATAGGGAGCAAAGCAAAAGCCCGCCACAACCATCGAAGCCATCGCGATCTCCAGCCTTGAGAATAAAGCGATTGGCAATGTGGTTAATCCCCACGCCACGATAATCCCTGCTAGCGTCGAACCCAACGGAAGTTTCCACGTAACCGTCGAAAAGAAGAGAGAGCCTAGTAATGCCCCGATTGCCAAAGAAGACCACAGCATCCCTAACGCAACAGATCCTCCTGCCAAATCCTGATTCGCATACAGTGGTAGCGCAATTTCAATCGGGCCATACGACATGTTAAACAAAAACGTAAAGAAAACAAGAATGATCAATTGCTTGCGTCCAAATATGTAGCGATACCCTGTTCGCATGTCACTCCAGAGAGAACGAAAGAAGACTCCCATTTGACCTTTTGCAATCGCTGTAGGATTCGCGCTTTTTGTCAGCTCACGCGGCAACCGGGAGAAGCAGAATGCACATACAAAAAAGCTTGCCGCATCAATCAACAGAACATAAGCTTCCCCAATCAACCCAATTAAAACACCCGCGAGTGCCGGGCCAAACATATATACAATTTGCCATTGCGTTTCCATCACACCATTCGCTTTGACCAATTGATTTTTGTCCGAGACAATTCTAGGCAACAAAGTTTGCGCCCCAGCTGTGCTCAACGGAGAAAGGATTCCTGCAATCACAATCAGTACGTATATCACCAACAAGGGAACTTGATCGATCTGCAATAATGCGACCAACGCTATAAAAATAAGTCCTCGCGCCATATTGTCCATCATGATGAGCTTGCGTCGATCAAATCGATCCAGCAAAACTCCCGCTACTAAACCAGCAAAAACAGCAGGGAGCATATATGCGAGAACGACCCCACCCATTGCAGCAGGTGAGCCTGTTTTCTTCATGACAAACCACGTCAAGCCCATCCAGCCAAATTGATCCCCCAGACTAGATAAGAACATCCCCAGCCAATACCAACGAAATGAACGCTGCCGCCATAATTCCTTCATGCTGCATCTTCCTTTTTCTCTATTTTCCATTCATTGTATAATTAGATTCATACTTTTTCAATAATTATATTTATTATATATAAAAGTTTCATTTTATATAAAAAAAGAACCTCTGCTCCCATTAAGCAGAGGAATCTATCCTGACGTCTGCGATCCTTTGCAACTTGCGACGGCTCCAAAGCCACAGGAGTCCTGCTGCAACCCCAAAGAAACCAAGCCACACGGAGACAGCAGCACTCCCGACCTGCTCCGCAGTGAAACCGAGAATCAAGCAGCTCGCAGAAAAGCTTCCCATGGTCGCCATTTCCCGAATGGAAAAAACGCGAGCCAGATAAGCAGGATCAGACAGCCGCTGAAGCTTTGTCACAGACAATATCGATGAGCTAAACTGAGCCGTTGATGCAAAGAGGATAGCGATTGCCAGTCCAAGTAGTGGTTTCGTATGAAACACGGCGACAATCGAGCATCCCATCGCAACGAGTGCCCAGCCTTGGACACGCCATGTTGCTTTTTCACTCAGGTTGTCAGACAGCTTGTTCACGGCAATCCCAGCGATCACGCCCCCGAGTCCCAAAGGAATATCCAAGAGTCCGAATACATACAAGCCCTCTCCACGCTCCGTAAGAACATAGTACATCAGCATAATGTAATAGGCCCCACATACCCGTTCCGCCATCTGGTAGCCGATCACACTTGCAATTTCCCGATGCTTGCCGATATAGCGGAAGCCCTCATTTAGCCTTTCCATAAAAGGTACAGACGCTTTCGATGCAACAGAGTTGGCGATATGCGGGAGCGGTAGCAAGATGAACAACGACAACAAATAACAGGCGGCATCAAGCAAAAAGTTGTAACGGTAAGAGAACAAGTAAACCAGAACTGCTGCCACACCCTGACAAACAATAATGAGAAACGAAGTCGTCCCCTGCAAAAGGGAATTGGCAGCCAGTCTATCCTTTTCCTCCACGGATTGTACGATCGCGACTTGCATGGCTGGTTGGAAAAAAGCACTGCAAATATTGACCAGAATCAATAACAAAAAAGCCACCCATAAGTAGGTCGCAGATGTGATGAAGAAAAACAAACTGACGAGAATGCCGCGAAGCAGATTGACGACAATCATGACCCGCCGTTTATCCCAATTCTCCACAAGCGTCCCTGCGAAAAAGCTGGCAAATACATAGGGGATCATGCGAAACACAGTCCCTGCCGCAAAAGAAAGTCCCGATCCACTTAAATCATGTAAAAGTCCAACGACCGCAATAAATGTAAATTCATTTCCGATGATGTGTACAATGTGGGCCGTATACAAACGGCGAAAGACGGGATGTTGCAAGATCGCCACAGGAATGCACCCTCTCACCGTTTTCAATATTGTAGCATTTGTCGAAAAATAAGCGCAAATCAATCTTGCGAAGTGGATCGTTTTGTTGTTACAACACGTTCAAATAAAACTGAACGTCTAAAAATAATAAAACATTCACGTTCAGCGAAACGAGGTTGATCGACTTGAAACGATACGTAGTTGTGGAAACTTTGGATCAATTAAAAGCTGTCAGCGATTCCTTGCGCCTACAGATCATCACGATGCTGGTCAAGGAGGAATACACAGGCAAGCAGCTCGCGACCCTTCTCTCCCTTTCTCCCTCTAAGGTGCATTATCACCTGAAGGAATTGGAAAACCACGGCTTCGTTGAGGTCGTGCGTACGGAAGAAAAGAACGGGATCGTGCAAAAGTTTTATCGGGCTGTTGCTTACGATTTCAAGGTTAGTGAAGATTTGCTGCCCTCCCTGCGCGAAGACAGTATCCTGTTGCAGGAAACGATGCTAAATCACCTGCGCTCCAGTATGAATCGCCTGTATAACGCACCAGACGAGTCATTCATGCTCTTTTCGGATCAAGAGGATCGTCCTCCTGCCATTGCAGTTAACTCTGAAGTGAAAGCACCTCGGAAAGAAATAGTTGCTTGGCTCAATAAATATAAGGCTTTACTTGAGGAGCTGTCCGAAATGGAAGATCGCTACTTAGAGAGGATTGCTGCTGGAGAAGCGGAGGATACGGTTGAAAACTTTTACATGGTCACGGTCGGGTTCATGACGAATGTACGTTACTACGTCGCAGAAGACGATTCCTTGCCAGATAACTATGAGCACCAAAAGTCTGAATTCAAGCATTTCACCGGCAAAATTGTGGTGAAGAAAAAGAAGGGGGAAGATGGAGATGAGCACGCTGGCGACAAATAATTCCCTTTGGAAAAATGGATCGTTTGTCCGGTTATGGTGCGGCACTTTATTTTCGGCAATGGCTGACGGAGCTTTCTTCATCCTGCTCAACTGGTATATCGTGAATGCCATGGGCTCAGGGGCAATCCTCGGCACGACTTTGTCTTGTCTCTCGAGAACAACTTGCGCCAGCTAACAGCTTAATGGAACTATGCCATCAGATTAGCTTGGTTGCCGGACCGATAATTACGGCCTTATTCATTGGAACCGTTAGTTACCCGATCATGTTTATGATCTTGGCATGCACCTTCTTCGTAGGAACACTCTTTGTACTCTCTCTCCATTCACACTCAAACACCAAAGACACAACTTCAGAGTCTACAACAGATTCAAAGGCACGCTCATATTTCAAGGAAATCGTCGGAGGAATTCGTTTTACGTATTCAATCCCGATCCTTGCGATTATTTTAACAACATCCCTATTCACCAACATGATGTTCTCCGGCCCAGTTAACATGATCATTCCCATTCATGTAAATGACCTCGGATGGGACGGGAGTGCTTTTAGCTCACTCATTACCTCACTTGGAGTCGGCATGATTGTCGGGGGTATGTTGACTGGATTGTTTAAAGGATTCCGTGGAAAATTTATGTTACTCCCTGTTATTCTCGGATGTATGGGAGTTGGAATCAGCTCGTATTATTTCATTGAGGAGCTTTCCTTTGGACTTGTCTCTCATTTTCTCATCGGAATGGCACTTAGTATGACGAATATTCCATTTATCACCTACATTCAAAGTACCGTCCCTGCCAACATGCTCGGTCGTGTCATGTCATTGCTTTCCTTGATGTCCGTTGGCTTCGGGCCAGTCAGCTATGCACTGTGCTCCTTTCTTCTCGCCAAAAACATCGCAACACCGGGGCATCTATTATTCTTTGGCGGTATCATATTTGCAAGTGTCAGCCTCAGCCTGTTTTTTTTCCGCTCGTTCCGGCAAATGGAGCAGCATCCGAACTGGAAAAAACCCGCAATGGAGGAGGAGCTGCTTCCTGCCACCCTTTCTTCTTAGTTTCTCCTATAAATAAAAAGAACGCGTACCACGCAAGCATGAGCTCTTGCAGGTACGCGTTTTGCTTTTTATACGGTTTGTTCTTTTTCGGCAAGGACCTTTATCAGCTGACGAGCGCCAAAGCCCATCCGCGTAACTACTCCTGCCTCATCGCGTACGAAGCGGATAAACGCATCCGTTTCTCCCCGCTTCATGACGAAGCTGTCTTCTCCCACTGAACGAAGTGGAATATTCGTTCCATTACTCTTCGCTACCAGCTCGTTCTCTTCGATTTCTACCGATACAGTAGCCCCTTCGGACGAACGGTACTCCCCGGTAAATGCAGCGAGTGCATCTACAGAAATTTCATAATCCGGATATTGGAACGGCACTGTATCCGGAGAGTGCCCATTGGTTGCGTTTAAAATTCCATGCATCAAGTCTGCCATTGGCCCGCCATCTGTGTTCATCAGTACGGCTCCTGTCAGACCCCGCTCCGGTAAAACAAAAATTTGTGCCGCAACTCCCTTGATCGCTCCTCCGTGCTCAATGAGTGTTCCATCATGGCAATTGGCTACAAACAATCCGTAGCCGTATGCCTGAAACGGCGCAATCGAGAAATGAGGCGCCGTCATGGCCTCCACACTCTCGGGTGAGAGCAAACGATTCTCGCCAACCAATCCACCTGTTCTGAATATTTCCGTATAACGCAATAGATCGTGAATGGTCGATTTCAGAAAACCAGCGGCACGCATCGATGGTGAATCCCACCAGGAAGGGGAACGGTATACCTCACCGCCATCCTTTGGGCTTTTTCGGGTAAACAAGGTAGCTACCTCTGCCCCCTCTGGCAAATCCTCGACGAGAAAAGCACTGTTCTTCATTCCGGCAGGCACCAAAATATGATCCTGCACAAACTGCTCGTAAGATTTCCCGCTCACTCGCTCAATAATCAGTCCGAGCATGGCATAACTATCGTTGGAGTAGCTAAACTCCGTTCCAGGCGCACCTAAAAACTCGTAATTCAGCTTGCCGATATAGGCCATGAATTCTTCTTTTGTATTGATCTCTTCCGCTTTATCGAGATCAAAAGCAAGACCGGAGCTAGAGGACAGGTCATCCCCTCCCTCCACAATGCTTTTTTTCATTGCACCCGCTAATGTATCCAAAGGAGGAAAACCTGCGGTATGTGTCATCAGATGATGGATCGTGATCTCACGGATATAAGCTTCATTAGGCGTGCGGAGCTCAGGGAGATACTTGATGACAGGATCATGAACGGATAGCTTTCCTGCGTCCTGAAGCTGCATGATGGCCACACATGTAAAGGATTTGGTCACAGAACCGATGCCAAACACCGTATCAGCGGTTAATGCTTTTGCATCCTCTGTGTTATCAGCCAAACCAAAGCCATGGAAATACCTCAGCTCTCCTTGCTCTGCCAATCCGACTGCTGTTCCTGTTACTTTTGACTCTGCAAGCAGCTTTTGCGCGTATTCCTCAAACGACTGTACCCAATCCGCCATGTTCCTTCTCCCCTTTTTCTTTAAGCTTTGGTTTAAGGCCGGAAGTTTGCCGTGCGAATCACATAATTGCCGATCGCCTCTTGGTTCAGGGTATAACCGATGCCCGGGCTATCTGGAACTGCTAATTGACCTGGGGCCATCAGCTCTACACCATTCTCCACGATGTCTTCCTCCCAGTAACGGCTGGAGGCGGCTGTATCACCTGGGATCGTAAAATTCGGCAAAGAAGTAATCGCAATGTTGTGTGCGCGGCCAACACCCGACTCAATCATGCCTCCGCACCAAACCGGAATGTCGTGTGCCTGACACAGGTCGTGAATGCGCTTGGACTCTGTTAGTCCACCGACCCTCCCCACCTTGATATTAATAATGCCGCAGCTGCCTAGCTCTATCGCTTTTCTGGCATCATCCACATTGTGAATACTTTCATCGAGGCAGATGGGTGTGGACAGCTCCCTTTGCAGCTTGGCATGATCAATAATGTCGTCATGGGCGAGTGGCTGTTCGATCATCATCAGCCCATATTGATCCAGCTCCTTCATCACATCCAAATGCTCCATCGTGTAAGCGGAGTTCGCATCTGCCATCAACGGGACACCCTCGCCAAAGCGTTCGCGGATCGCTCGAATCACTTCTACGTCAAAGCCCGGCTTGATCTTTACCTTGATCTTCTTGTAGCCCTCACCGAGGTGGCGCTCTACTTTTGCCAAAACTTGCTCGACAGTCGGTTCGATACCGATGCTGATCCCAACGTCGATGACAGATTTCTCGCCTCCTAATGCTTTGGCGAGAGAGATTCCTTTTTGCTTACTGTAGAGATCCCAGATTGCGCCTTCTAAAGCGGCCTTCGCCATGTTATTGCGGCGAATCGGGGCAAACAGCCGATCCACATCCTCCGGAGTCTCGATCTCATTCGCGAACAGCTTCGGTATCATAAACTTTTCCATCATGTGCCACACTGTCTCTGTCGTTTCTTCACTATAATAAGGGGCCGACATCGCCACACTTTCCGCGTGCCCTACCTCTCCTTCTCCATAAACACTGACCAAAATAAGCTCCTTGATGGTCGTATATCCAAAGCTCGTTTCAAAACGGAAACGAAGTGGCATGTGTAGTTGCTGCAATTCAATTCGTTCGATTTTCAATGTACTTCATCCCTTCTGTTCCATATAAATGACAAGTGACATAATGTTGCGGTGAAGCTAATGTAGCGACAGGACGCACTGTGCGGCAAATTTCCGTAGCATATGAGCACCTGGTATGAAATGCACACCCAACGGGAACATTCGCCGGAGAGGGAACATCCCCGGAAAGAACGATTCGCTCCTTCTTCCGAAACGGATTGGCTTTGGGAACCGCTGACATGAGCGCTTCTGTGTACGGATGTAACGGGCGCGTAAACAAATCCTTTTTGCTGGCGATTTCGACGATTCGTCCGAGATACATCACAGCAATTCTGTCACTGATGTGGCGAACGACACCTAGATCGTGTGAAATAAACAGATAGCTCAAGCCTAGACGTTGCTGCAAATCCTGCAAAAGATTGACGATCTGCGCCTGAATGGACACGTCCAGTGCTGAAACCGGCTCATCTGCCACGATCAATGAAGGTTCTACCGCCAGTGCGCGAGCGATCCCGATCCGCTGCCGCTGCCCCCCGCTAAACTCATGGGGAAAGCGTGTAGCGTATTGAGCATTCAGTCCGACCATCTGAAGCAACTCTTTTACTTGATCGCGCCTTTCTTTCGCCGACATCTGTGGATCTTTGACGCCTAACGCCTCCTCCAAAGCCCCTTGCACGGTCATCCGTGGATTTAACGACGCATACGGGTCCTGAAACACGATTTGCATTCGTTTGCGGAGTGGACGAAAACGTGCAGCCGACATCTCCGAAATGTTTTGCCCTTCAAATTCAATCGTTCCACCCGTCGGCTCAATGAGTCGCATGATGCTGCGACCCGTCGTTGACTTGCCACAACCGCTCTCTCCTACCAACCCAAGCGTTTCGCCTTTTCGCAACTGGAAGGAAACCCCATCGACTGCCTTAATCATTTCGTCGCTATTGCGAAACAGTCCTTTGCTAATGGGAAAATACGTCTTCAAATCATTTACCGATAACAAGATATCACTCATACCGCCATCTCCTTGTTCTCGTACAGCCAGCATCGCACGGCCTGCGTGCCTGTGCCCGTTGCCATCAGCGGCGGTTTTTCTTGGTAACATCGTTCCTCGGCCTGCGAGCAGCGGAAGCGGAATGCACACCCTTGTGTCACTTCACCCAGTAGCGGGACACTGCCTTCAATCGGATCGAGACGAAGCTTCTCCTCCTCATCCAGATCGGGGATGCAGCGTAAAAGTCCAATCGTATACGGATGCTTGGGATGCGAAAACAGACTGGCAACGTCAGCTTCCTCTACGATCTCCCCGTAGTACATCACAAGTACACGATCAGCCATTTCAGCCACGACACCCAAGTCATGCGTAATGAGCAGCAGAGAGGTATGATCGTTCTCCTTCAGATCGTTCATCAGTTCCAAAATTTGCGCTTGAATGGTCACATCCAGTGCAGTCGTCGGCTCGTCCGCGATCAATAAATCCGGGTTGCAAGCCATCGCCATCGCAATCATGACCCGCTGCTTCATCCCCCCTGAGAGCTGATGGGGGTATTCTCGCATGATGTCTTCTGCCCTCGGCACGCCCACTTTTTTGAGCATCTCAATTGCTTTTGCTTGGCGTTCCTTTTTCGATAAATCGGTATGCAGCTGATACACTTCCTCTAGCTGTCGGCCAATCGTATGGACCGGATTGAGTGACGTCATCGGCTCCTGAAAAATCATCGCGATATCTTTGCCGCGAATGTTGCGAAGTTCACCCGTACTCAACTGGTTCAATAAGATATCACGAAATCGAATGCTTCCCTCCATCTGTGCATTCGCCCGGGACAAGAGTCCCATTATCGCCAGGGACGTCACGCTTTTTCCACAGCCAGATTCGCCTACTAGCGCTACCGTCTCACCTTTTTTCAGTTGAAATGAAATGCCTTGCAGCGCTGGCAGCTCGCCTTTATCCGTCTTGAACTGCAAGCGTAAATCCTTTACTTCCAAAAGTACCTCTTTCATCAGTTTGTGCCCCCCTTCATCCATTACCTCGTTTTCGGGTCGAATGCATCCCGTAATCCGTCACCTAACAGATTGAAGCCAAGGACAACCAGCATGATGGCCAATCCAGGAAAAATGGACATCCACCAGGCCTGACTCAAGAATGCCTTGCCGACAAAAACCATGGCCCCCCACTCAGGCATCGGCGGTTGCGCACCCAGTCCGAGAAAGCTCAAGGCCGCTGCCGCCAAAATACTCACACCGAATTGAATGGTGGAAAGCACGATGATTGGGGAGAGAATATTCGGTAAAACATGTTTCAGCAAAATCTGCCAGTCCCTGATCCCCAGAGCGCGAACAGCCTCAATGTACTCTTTCTCCCTTATAGATAAGACCGCAGAGCGAACGACCCGCACATAGGACGGAATGACGGCAATCACTACCGCGATCATGGCGTTCGTTAACCCAGGACCCAAGACCGCAATGACAGCGATCGCCAGAAGCAGTGCAGGAAGTGACATGAGAATATCCATGCCCTGCATGATAAACAGATCCGCACGGCGATAATAGCCAGCGATAATACCGAGCGTTACACCTACCAAGGTAGAAAGCACAACCGTTATCAAACCCATCAGTAAGGAAATTCGCCCCCCATGCAACAAACGGGAAAAAATATCCCTGCCGAAATCATCCGTTCCGAGAAGATGAGTCAGACTCGGAGCGCTTAATCGGCTGTTAAAGTTCATTTGTTCGACAGGATGAGGGGCAATGACTGGAGCAAGAAGCGATCCCAGTGTAAAGACGATCAGAATGACCACACCCGCCATTGCTGTCTTATTGCGTCTCAGCCGTTTGCCCATCCCTCCCCAATACGACTCCGGACGATTACTGTTCAACATCCATCCGCTCCTTCCTTAGTCGAAATGGATTCGCGGATCAATCCGGCTGTAAATAAGATCCACGATCAAATTGGTTAAGGCAAAAATCAACGCCATGAAAAACACCATGCCCTGTATAGTCGGCATATCCCGTTTACCAATCGCCTCAATTGCCAGGCTGCCGATCCCTTGCAGAGAAAACACGGTTTCCACCACCACTGCTCCAGCCATGAGCGAACCGAACTGCAAGCCTAGCATCGTGACAACAGGAATAATGGCGTTCGGCAGACCGTGGCTCAAAATGATTCGGAAAAGCGCCGCTCCCTTAGCCTCGGCTGTCCGCATGTAATCCTGCTTGATGACTTCCAGCATACTGGAGCGGGTCATTCGTGCGATCATCCCTGCTTCCGCCATACCCAAGGTAATCGCTGGCAGCAACAGGGAGTGAATCCCCTCATAACCGGAAATCGGAAACAAGGCCAGCTTGTAAGCAAAAATCCAGATGAGAAACAAGGCAATCCAGAAGCCCGGTGCCGAAATACCGAGTAACGAGGTAAGCACCACAAGCCGATCGACGATAGTGTTTTGCTTGACGGCAGCAATCGTGCCCAACAAAATGCCGAATATTGCGGCAATAATTACACTAAGGATGGCAAGCTGCATGGTGATCGGAAAACGGTTGATAATCTGATCCCATACCTTTTCACCAGTGAATAACGATGTTCCCAAATCGCCCGCAAACAGGTTTCCGACAAACCGCAAGTATTGCTGCCACAGTGGTTGATCAAGACCGAGCGTCGCTCTCATTTGACTGATGGCCTCTGGTGTCGCAAACTGTCCGAGTATTTGTGTTGCGGGATCGCCCGGAATGAGGTGCACCATCAAGAAGATCAGGACGGATACGCCAAGCAGTGTACCCACCAGGGAAAGTAATCTTTTTATTACATATCGGCGCATGCCTTCACCTCCGCTGTCTATTTTTCGAGCGTGACATCATGCAAGGTAATGCCTTGCGTGTACGGATTGACCGTAAAGCCTTTGACGCCGCGTGTGGCGATTACCGTCTCGCTTACCCACAAAGGGACCCACGGCAAATCTTTTAGCAATATCTCCTGTGCGTCTTCGTAAACCTTGAGACGCGCCTGCTCATTCATTTCCAAACGTCCTTTGTTCAGTAAAACATCCAACTCAGGGCTGTTGTATTGAGTACGACTTGTTGAATTGCTCTTTTCAAAGATGAGGTACAAGATATCAGCATCAAACCAGCCGTAGTACATCAAAGCCATGTCATACGACTTTTTCGAAATGCGATCTTTGATCGTCATCATTTCTTGCACGCTGATTTTCATATCAATACCTGCTTCTTTTAGCTGACTCTGCAAAATCTGCACCGCACGCTGAAACGCTGGCTCTTGAGAGACAAGCATTTCTACAGACAACGGTTTTCCATCCTTATCTACGATTCCATCCCCGTTACTGTCCGTCCAGCCCGCTTCCGCCAGCAACTGCTTGGCTTTGCCTAAATCTCTCGAATACAACTGCTTCGCCTTGCTTTCAATCGCTTCACTGTAGCCATAAATCGTGGGTGCCAATGGACCATAAACCGGCTTGCCGAAGCCGTTCAACGCTACCTGAACTACTGGATCTCGATCTACGGAGAGGGCTACTGCTTTGCGCAGACGGACATCTGAAAACAACGGGTGCTTATTGTTAAAAGCGATGTATTTGTTTCCGATGTCCATCACTTTCTCAATCTTGACTCCGGGCAGTGTCTCAAGCTCCGCAACCGAGTTCGGCGGCGCATCATACAACACATGGACCGTACCCTTTTTGAATTCCATCAGTCGCGTATCGTCGTCTTTCATAAGCCGGAACATAATGCTGTCCATCTGAATAGGACCTTTGTTGGCTGCGTACTCCGGTCCCCAGTTATAATCAGGATTTTTCTTGTAGGTGAGCGAAGCACCCCGCTCGCGTTTGTCAAAGATGATCGGCCCCGTTGCAGACGGGTTATCTGAGAAGCCATCCCCTAATTCTTTTGCCTTTTTGGCGTCAAGAGGTGAGACTAACCCACCGACAATGACATTCACAAAAGGGGCAAACGGTTGGCTAAAATGCACCTTGAGCGTGTGCTCGTCTGTTGCTTCCACTTTTTCAATCGGACCTGTAAGCCCCTTCACAGGCGAAATGGCAAGCAAACGTTCAAAGGAATCTTTTACGGACGCTGCCGTCATTGGATCGCCAGAGTGGTAGCGGACATCTTTTCGAAGGGTAAATGTCCAAACCTTGCCGTCCGGCGAGATTTCGTACTTTTCTGCCAAACGCGGATGGAGTTTGCCTGTTGCATCGCGGGTCAATAGAGGCTCGTATATTAAGCTGTTTTCCATACTCAGCCAGCTCGTTTTGTGCATATCAAGCGAGTCTGGGTCTGTCAAGGAAGCGATGACTAATGTGTTACCTTTGGCCGACGTGTCATTCCCCGCTTGATTGGTCGGCTGTGAGGAGCAGCCTGCAATCACCGCCGTTGCCACTAATACACTTATGGCCCCTTGCTTCCATCTGTGAATCTTCATGTCCATCCCCCTTATCAATTGCCGTTACACTTCTGTCCCTTCCGCAAACGGGTATATTTGTCGACTTGTCTCTTCGTATTCTTTCAGTCTTTGTTGTACCTGTTCTCCATCAGCCTGAACCACACCACTGATCAAAATATTCAGCATGGAAAAGATCGCCGTCATTCCTTTTAAGGCAGTAGGAGCAGGTGCGCTAACTTTCAAAATCTGATCGGCTACCGGCCCAATCGGAGATAGCTCATCGTCTGTAATCCCGATGATTTTGGCGCCTCTCTCTTTGGCTGCTTTTGCAAACAGGATCGTTTCACTCGTATAGCGGGGGAAGGAGAGTGCGATCACGAGCCACTCCTGATTGATCTGGGTCAACAGATAGTTGACGTCATCAACTGGCCCATTGTACAGATGCGCGTTTCCTCTGACGACATTCAGTGTAAAGGCGAGCCAATGGGCTGGAGCATAAGAGCTGCGAAACCCTACAACGAGAATGTTTTTGGCTGCCATAATACTTGAAACCGCTTGCAAAAGATGGTTCTTTTGCAGCTCCCCTAACGTTTGCCGAATATACGCAACATCCTGCTCCATGTTATAAGAAATCAGGTCTTGTTTTCCCTTCATCTCCACAGCCGCTGTTCGAAAACTGTGGATGGCATCAGCTTTTGGGACTTTTTCCAATAAGGAGCTGCGAATCTCATTTTGCAATTCGCTGTACCCGGAGTAGGCGAGAGCATAGGATAGTCGGATGATTGTCGTTTCGCTTGTGCCGCTCAATGCCCCGACAACTTTGGCAGGTTGCAGGGCAACGGTTTTCGGCTCGGCGAGAATGTATTTGGCTGCGAGTTTTTGTTGGTTGGTCAATTCCGGATAATGCTTGCGGATGCGCTCCTGTACGGATTCCATGATCATCTACTTCCTTGTCAATTGATGTAGGTTCCACTCTGTGGCTGGGTCTAACGGATAAATCGGACGAATAGCGCGCTCGTATTTGAAGAAGCGGAAGTTGAGCGTCGTCAATCCCGGCGAATCGACGGTAATGACGCGTGCGCTGATCGGTTCAAAGGATGCCCGGAAATGTGTGCTCGATTTCAAGGCCACGATCTTGTATTTGGTCACGTCAATTCCGTGCAACAGAAAAATTTGCTCATCCAGTACTTGCGATTTCACAGAGCAAACCAGTACATCAACCCCGTCAATTTGCAAGCGTACGGACTTGCCAAAATTCTCAAGGCCCCCTTGCCCCATCGGCGTCGTCGCAATGAATTTTCCATCTGTCAAAGCTTTGACGTAAGCTGTTACTTCAAGTGGTTCTCCATGCAAGTAGTCTGTCTTTCCACCCAGTGATAGTTGTATGGTAGCACCTACTCCAGCCTGATGGGCAATCTGGACCACTTCGGGATCGTAAATAAAACCAAAGCATGCATTTGTCAGCTTGGCTTCCAGCATAGCCCGCAGCAAATGCGTTCCGTCTCCGGGTGTGCCTCCGCCTGGATTATCTGAGGTCTCATTGATTACGATGGGCATGCCTTCCGTTTCAAGTGCCATCGCAATTCCCTCAGCAGGAGAAGGCATGTTAAGCTCGAATTCATCCCGCTTTTCCCAAATCAGACTGGCGACATCCTCGCTCACTTTTTTGGCGAGCTTTGGATCGTTATTCGTAACGCTCAAAACAGAGACGCCCAGATCAGGAATGTCCGTGTACGGAAAACCGTGGAAGAATGCACAGTCGATGACACCTGCTTCCTTTTCCCACGCCCAGCAGGCTTCGTTTATTTCGCGTGCCGGGGAATGATGAGTAGCTGATGTCGGAATCAATAGTGGCAGTCGGGTCAAATGCATGGTCGGCTTGATACCTTCCGTAACCATCTTATGCGCCAGATCGATGGCTTCAATCCCGCGTTCATAGCAATCCACATGCGGGTAGAGATGAACACCCAGGAGCGCATCGGCCTCATCCACCATTTTTTGTGTCATGTTTGCATGGAGGTCGAGCGTAACAATTAAGGGAATGTCATAACCGACCAATTGACGCACTGATGCCAGAATGTCTCCCTCCAAGTCATCTATTCCTTCTACAACCCCCGCTCCATGAAGCCCCAGACAAATGGCATCTGCGCCTTCTGTCGCAGCAATCGTGTCAAGAAGCTCCTTTTTTATCCGGTCATACGCTTCTCGCAAAATCGTCCCCGCTGGATACGTAAAGGTGAGAAAGGTCGGCAGGAGCTCGATGCCCAGCTCTTCGGCGCGATCCACCATCCCTCCTGGAAAGTTGCGAACGCCCCGATTGCGATTCACAATTGTATCATGATAATCCCACTCATAGCTTTGAAACATCTCAAGCGTCGTGGGCACATTGGAAAACGTGTTCGTTTCATGCGCAATCCCACCAATAATCACCTTCATTCTTTGACCCTCCATTCGCTTTTGAAGTATGAACTTTAATTTTTGAATTTTTTGAAGTTTAAACCTTTGTGGACATTATAAAGGGAAGAAAATCATTTATTCAATCGCTAAATCATGAACGTTTTATCGATTCTGCTATACTTGTTGATTCATAAACAAAAGCCCTCCCAGTACAGGGAGAGCTTCCGCATAGCTCGTGCCATTTATGAGGTTTTCCATTTCGCCAATTCAGATGGGAATTTATCATTCAGCACTTTGATATATGTGCCCTTCATCCCTAACGAACGGGATTCCAGCACACCCGCGCTTGCTAGCTTGCGAAGAGCGTTCACAATGACGGAACGTGTCAGACCTGCTTGATCTGCCAGCTGACTAGCTACCAGCAAACCTTC
Source organism: Brevibacillus sp. NRRL NRS-603 (assembly GCF_003013445.1). Classification (NCBI taxonomy): domain Bacteria; kingdom Bacillati; phylum Bacillota; class Bacilli; order Caryophanales; family Paenibacillaceae; genus Brevibacillus; species Brevibacillus sp. NRRL NRS-603. Next base: position 24,077 of record NZ_PXZN01000046.1, read on the forward strand.
GCGTGCATCCAATTGCTCCATAATTTTTTCAATCGCGATCTGTTCACTGTAGGACAACGATGAGAGTGCGATTTTGGCAAAAGTTTTGTCGCGCACTTCATTTTCAATCTGTTCTGTGCGCTGACGAACGATTTTCATACCGATCACGGTAGCACCGATCTCTCCCAAAATCAGATCCTCTGTTTCAAACTGACCGTAAGCACGCAGCAGGACGAGTGTGCCAAGACGGCTTCCCCCTGCATTGATAGGAACAATCGTCGTCATCATTTGCGGGAAGATCGAATTCATCTCTTTTGGAACAAGGCTGTACGGACTGGTAATCGGCTCGTTCGCCAAGGTTTGTGAAACTTCCAGCAGCTTTTGATGTACACCTTCCTGCAGCTGCGTGGATGAACGACCTTCTTCTTGCAGGGTAATCTCCTGATTCATTCCACTTCCCAGGATCGAGCCATCTGCGGTAATGATGTAAACATTTGCAGAAATCACTTCAGATAAAAGTCTTGCAAGATCTTGGAAGCCTACTCCGCTGCCACCCATTGTTTTTTGAAGCATCACATTAATTTTTCTCGTTTTTTCTAACAAATTCATAATAATATCCTCCTCTGGATTCTTCATGCTCACAGTATTGTCAGAAAAATCCAGCCCTATACATGCAAATCGAAAAATTAGAAAGAGAGTTGTGTACAGGAATTTAGGTAGACGCCTCGACACCGATTCATAGATCAGTGACTATCCTATAGGGAATTAACTACTTCTTGCGGGTGGGAGGAAAATCGATGAGCTTTTTTAACGGCGGCTTTAATGGAATTGCGCTGGTTCTCGTCTTGTTCGTTCTGTTGACTATCGTAGGCGTTGGCGATGATTAAGACCTCCATAAAAAAAAGGCTGACAGAGTGTTCATTTTCACTCCGTCAGGCCTTTTTTGTATCATTCTCTAGCGAAGCTGCTGCTTAATGAGCGCTTCAATCGCTTCTGCAATGACATGCGTATGTTTGTTCAAGTCTGCATTCGTTAAGCGGAAACGGATATAGCGTTCATCAAGATTAAATGCTTCTTCAAATGCTCCCATAAAGCCTCGCGCACGTTTATCCAGTTCCAATAAAACTTCCAACTCGCCATCGCGCAGGTAGAAGACTACTTCGAGCTCCTCCAATTGGCTGCGGTATGACCCTGTCGGACGGAATTCAAATTCCTGTACAAACGGATGATTGCGACCAAGGTGGCGATTGTATTCGCAATCTACCTTATACAGCTGGAATCCGATCTGCTGAACAGCATCCAACACTTTGGACATTAACGGATGTGGGCGAACCTCGATGAAATCGGAATCACCCGGGTCAATCGCATTTTTAATATCGAGACCTGTCCGTAGGTAAACGGGTTGACGCCCCATCGTCAATGGCGTCTCATACGGCAATTGAAAAGCGAATGGCAGCACGGTTTCCTCTTTCGGTTTCAATTGTACCCGCTCTGACAGACGATATTTTACAAGTGTGCATTCTTCCTTCGTCTTAGAGTCATTGATTTCTCTTTCATAGTGTGTGACGACATACATGTAAATTTCGTCGATTTCCTGGGCGACATCTCCTCCCTTGATATGGACCTCACCTCTGACCATATCTCCGGGAATGAGTGAATCCTGCTCAAGACGTGCATCTACTTGCGCAGAGCCAATACCTACACTAGCCAATAATTTTTTGAACATGGACATGTGTTCGCCTCTCCTTTATACCGACCCAGACCTACATCTGGCTATCAGATATTCTATATTGAAATATACGGCGGAAGAAATAGAAAGTTTCGCGCAATCTTTTGCCAAACATCATCGGGTATAACGTCGGCTGTCACAAACACATGCAGCGTTCTACTGATCACAACCGTTTTGATTCGCACCTCCACGGTCGTTCGATCAGATAAAATATATTCGCGGCGTCGCAGCATTTCATGCAAGACCTGATGGACCTCCGCAACCTGCTCAACCTTCTTCCCTTTCAATGAAGCGAGATCCTTTTCCACCCGATCGACTACCTGTACCATGATGGTGGCATGAAGCGGCTGCTTCTGATCCGCAGTGAGTACGGAGGCGCGTACGTCTTCGATGACGGTCTCTTGCTTTTTGCGATAGACCCGCTGATTTTGCTTCAGCTCCAGATTCTCCTCGTACAGTTTTTTGTTCTGCAGCTCCAGGCTTTTTTTAATCAGCATCATCTGCTCCATTTCGCGTCCGTATGTAAATAAAATCACGGTTCCGCCAAACACGCACCCCATGAGCAAAAGAGCGAGGTAACGCTTCCAAAGAATCACCTTCATGAGCGCACCTGTACCAGCCAATGCACACAAATCGTTCCGATATGGGCACCCAAAAATGCGACAACAATCATGACGAGCTGTTTAAAGACAGGTGTCAAATTTCCCATCAATATTTTTTCGATCTGCAAAAACGAATCAAAAGTTCCACCCAATGCCCCAACCAATCCCCATATTTTGAGCTGGTCAGCCAATTGAGCCATAGATAACAGCGGGGGCTTTTCTGTGAGAAATGCGCCCACTCCACCTGAAAGAGAACCGCCGACCACAATGCCATAAGCCACGAAAAACGTCAAAATGACTTGTGCCATGCTGTGCTTCATCCTTTCTTCGAACAAGCAGCATATGCTTATCCCTACGCTCGTCATTCCGGTTTTATAACAGAACTCGTCAGCGTTCCAAATAAAAAGCGGCATGCTCTATTTGGCAGCATGCCGGATCGATCAGCGTTGGTTCCTTCTCCATTTCTTCAGTTTCTTTTCAATGCGCGGCGAGTTCATGATCATGAGATCCGTAAACAAGTTAACCATTTTCGGATTGCGGAGCATCTGGTTAAACACCTCTGGATTTTGCTTGAACCATTGCTCATTGGCACGAATCCATTTCTTGAAAGCCTCGTTTGTTTTGTAATAGTGATTCAATTGCCGAACCGGTCGATATCCACTCATCTTAATCTATCCCTTCGTCAAAAAATATAACGAGGAGAAAAACGATCACGATGATCCAGATGATCACTTCGAAACCTTCCTCGTTGAAGAATCCAAATCCTCTCACGTCAGATCCCCCCTTCATTTTGCCGTACTCCTCGCACCATTCCATACCGCCCATGGTACCTTTCCCTATAGGTATATGTGGTTCCACGCTTGTTGGATTGGACGCTTGCCTGCCTTCATATCGATTTTGTGTGCTGGCCTACTTTTTGTTTGTGAAAACCACGCATAGGGACAATCCTTTTCCACTCATACTAGAGAGGAATGAATCAAAGAGGAGACGAACATGACAGCCTCTACTGGATCACTGTTACGCAACAAGCCTTACTTGCTGTTACTGATAGTCGTCTTTTTCATGCACATGGCCTCTTATCTGGTCATTCCCGTCTTCCCAGTCTTTTTGCAAAAGGTACGGGTTCTTTCTCTTTCCCAAGTCGGCATCATTTTGGCAGCAGGAAGCATCACATACCAAATCGGAAGCTTGGCAGGCGGCTTGATGTCAGATCGCTGGGGCAAACGCACCATCTTAGCCTTGGGGGCACTCCTTCAAGGATGTGCCATGGCAGGCTATCACTTCAGCCATTCCTATGGTTTCTTCTTGTTATTCTCCTCTGTCAACGGCTTGGGTCTTGGCCTGCTCGCTCCTACCATTAAAGCCATGATTGCGGATGAAGTGGATGAGAGCCAAAGAACTGCTGCCTTCTCGTGGAGAGGGATACTCGCTCATAGCGGGATTATTGTCGCAGGCTTGGTCATTACATGGATGACTGCGGGTGGGAAACAGCCGTTTCTCGTAGCTGCCTTTGTGTATGGAACACTTGCTGTCTTTTCTCGCTTCATCCTTCCCGATGATCGCTGTGTGGGAACAGATTGCAAGCAAACGCCGATCAAGGAGTATCGTCACATCTTGACCCATCGCAGCTTTCTGCTTTTTTCCGTGATCTCGCTCTTAATCTGGTCGCTTTACGCCCAATTCGCCATGATCCTGCCCCTGCGGGGTGAGCATGTCCTGCATTCCGCTACGATGATTGGCCTCATTTGGACGATCAACTCGCTCAGTGTCGTCGTCCTGCAAGGTTTGATCTCACGCTTTGTTCTACAGCGCATCAATCCATACTTGTCTGTCACATTGGGTACGATCTTGTTAGGTGCAGGGCTAACGCTTATGGGATGGGCAAATCACTTCCTCACACTTAGCGGGGCTGCGATTCTTTTTATTTTGGGTGAGATGCTGTTTATGCCGATGCTGGACAGTCTCGTCACTCATTTTGCAAAGGAAGAATGGCTAGGGGCGTACTTTGGCTTTTCCAATTTCGTATCTGGTCTTGGAACGGCTCTTGGGACGGGATTGGGTGGAGCGATGGTTGAAAAACTAGGAGGAGTCGGCAGCCATTATCCGTGGATCGGCTATGGAGTGATTACGTTGTTTTTGGCGGCCATTCTGGGTCTGTTTGCCCTATATGCCATTCCTCGCCACAAAAATGCTGTACTTGACTCTCCCTTAAAAAACCGCAGAAAGGAAGGGGCCACATGAACGTAGAGGAACACGCACAACACCAACCCGAAAAGCAAATGGAAGTGCTTAGGCGAGTGCCGCTCACCTCCCTATTCATCCAACTGGAGGATAATGCATCCTCCCAGATTCGCCAAAAAACAAATTCGACTAGGCAGCCTTGGCTGTAAACAGAAAGGGGTAGTTCCATGACAAAGCAAAGCAAGGATTCCTCTGTTCAGCAAAATCAACAAGACGAGCGCAATCGCCAACCCAAAAACGTTCAAAACGATGCACCGGGCTATGGAGACAAAAAACTGGAGGGACCAAATCGTCCTTCCACCTAATCCTTAGTCAATCAATAAAAAAAGTCATTTTGCGCCTTCATGCAAGGGCAAAATGACTTTTTTTGTTTCCTTTACGCAATCGGTACGAGCTTGTACGGCAAAGAAAATGCTTCCAATCTCTCCAAAAATGCTTCGCGAGACTTTTCATCAGGCGCAATGAGTTGGAGATAGCGTATGAAATAAAACACGATGCGATCTTCTTTGCCTTCTTTTAAGCGATAATGTGACAGCTGTGCGATGTCTGTCAAGTTGTAGAAGTATTCATAGTGCTCCAGTGTAAAAGGAGCATGAAAGATCCGGCTGACGACTACACCATTGCTCAGATTTTCCCGCATGTTCTCTTTTGTTGCCCCGAGAAAACGAAGCAGTTCACCGGCACGCTTCGCCCCGACCTTTTCCACCAGTATGCTGTCGTTGTACTCCACTTCCAGATCGGTCAATTTGTTGGAAACGGCTGAAAGCATGGCCATCAACACCTTGCGCACTGCCAGATTCTCCGTAGCGAATTGATTGTCAAACACATTAAATTCAAAGGACGTAGCCTCGCCCTGACGACGTGTATACAATATGATCGCGTTCAAAAGCATTCCTCCGCTTTCTACTCACTCAACGATATTCTCCCTGCCATTTATCTAGGCAAAATAGATTCCCACGTCGCACGATCCAGCTTGCGAATGACACTGAACAAGAGACGCTTGGCTGCCTCATAATCCTCGCGATCAATAATCGAAGCATGGCTGTGAATGTAGCGGGAAGGAATTCCAATAACGGCAGACGGCACTCCCTTGCCATGGTACTGAACGACACCTGCATCCGTCCCGCCTTTTGCTACATAAATCTGATACGGAATGTTCTCTTCCTCACACGTAGAGATAAGAAGATCACGCAAACCTACAGGCATGACGTACAACGGATCGTAGATGCGCATCAAAAGTCCACCGCCAAGCTTGCCGCCATCATCTTTTACCCCTGGAATGTCTGTGGCTGGACTCGCATCCAATGCCAGGAACAAATCCGGATCAATGGAAGCAGCGGCAGTTCTCGCGCCGCGCTGCCCGGACAATTCTTCCTGAACAGTAGCCCCGACGTAGACGACATTCGGATGATCGGGCTTTTCGTGCAGCTCTTTTGCGAGCTCCACTGCCAAACTGCAACCATAGCGATTATCCCATGCTTTAGCCATGATGCGGCGCGGATTGGCCATGACCTGCAATGGGCAAACCGGTACGATTTGCTGGCCAGCTCGTATCCCTACCTGCTCTGCTTCCTCACGTGAATCCACACCGATATCAATAAACATATTGCGTACATCCATCGGGCGATTGCGCTGATCGTCGCTCAAGACATGCGGCGGGATCGAGCTGATTACACCTTCAACTGGTCCATTGTCCGTAATAATTTGTACACGTTGCGCGAGCAGGACCTGCCCCCACCAGCCTCCCAACGTCTGAAAGGAAATAAATCCTTTATCCGAAATTCGGGTGACCATGAAGCCCACTTCGTCCATGTGACCCGCTACCATAATTTTGGGACCGTTCTCGTCACCACGCATTACGCCAAAAATACTGCCCAAATTGTCGTACATGAGTTCACTCGTATAGCTGCTTATGTATTCCCGCATAATCTCGCGTACCGGACCTTCGAAGCCAGGCGCTCCTGGTGCCTGCGCCAAACGGTTCCACAGTTCAACTTGAAATTTATTTTCCATCGCCAAAAATCCTCCTCGACCCTAGTTTCATGCATGTTGTCCTTCTCTATTATCAGCGAGAGAGAATTATGACGCAACTACTCCCAAGCAGGAATGCAAGAGCTTGTCCCGAATGAAGAAAACAACACGAATGGTTTGAGGAGGAAAAAGCAGATGGCAATCACATTACGAAAGTTGGCCGAATTCAGTGAGATTGAGCAATTAGAAGAAATGGAGGGAAAAATATGGGACCCTTCTAGTGCTATTCCCCACCATATGACACTCACCATGCAAAAGTTTGGCGGTCTGTTTTTAGGGGCATTCGACGATGAGAAAATGATCGGCTTTTTGTACAGCTTCCCGGGCTTCACCAACGGGGAACCACATCTTTGTTCGCACATGCTCGGCTTTTTGCCAGAGTATCGCAAGCAAGGGTTAGGTGTACAAATGAAATGGCTGCAAAAAGAAGAAGCGGCAGCTGCTGGCTACTCCAAAATTACATGGACATACGATCCGCTTGAGACAGTAAATGGCGTTCTGAACATCGCCAAGCTCGGTGGAATCGTTCGAACCTATTTACCAAACTGCTACGGACAGCTCGATGACGACTTCAATCGAGGACTGCCGACAGACCGTTTCCTCGTGGAATGGTTTATCAGAAGCGATCGTGTGGAATCGCGCCAGGCAGGAAAGAACTCTACTCCCTCTTTAGAACAGGCGCCAGACCTGTTGCGTCTAGAAATCAAGGATGGTATTCCACATCCTGTCGAAATCGATTTGTCACGAGAAGAGCCTGTCGTGCTGCTACCTGTCCCAGCCTTCTTCCAGGATGTAAAACGGGCAGATATGACTGTCGCTTCCTCGTGGCGAGAGATGACCCGCGAATTGTTCACGGCGTATTTTGCCAAAGGTTATGTCGTTACGAATATCATCAGAGATGAATCCACCGTTCGTTACGTCTTAGAAAATCAGCCGTTGACTGATATTTTAGGTGTCTCATCCTCTCTATCCTAGCTAGAATTGCGCGCCGGGTGCACAGGTTGTGGTAAAATGGTGGTTGCCCAACCCTATACAACAAAGGACGAGAATGAAATGAATCGATCACAATACAAGTATGACGTTATCATCATAGGCGGCGGCCCCTCTGGGTTGATGTCTGCTATTGCTGCTTCTGGCCAAGGAGCAAGAGTTTGTCTCGTGGAAAAAGGATCGAAGCTCGGACGCAAGCTCATCATATCTGGCGGCGGTCGCTGCAATGTAACCAATGCCAAGGAACAAGATGAATTAATCAAACAAATGCCGGGAAATGGCCGCTTCATGTACAGTGCTCTCACCCAATTCGGCAACCGAGAGATTATCCAGTTTTTTGAGGAGTTGGGTGTCGCGTTAAAAGAAGAGGATCGAGGCCGTATGTTTCCGGTCACGGATAAAGCAGTGACAGTCGCCCAAGCGTTGATTGATTTGTTGAAGCAAAGAGGTGCCAGCATTCATTTAAATGCCGCTGTAAAAGAAGTTCTCTATTCGGAAGGCAGAGTCGGTGGCATCCTGCTCCAGTCCGGTGAGAAAATTACCGCGCCTTGTGTGATTATTGCCGTTGGGGGTTGTTCTGTGCCACAGACAGGATCTACAGGCGATGGCTATGCATGGGCGAAAGCAGCCGGGCATACGATCACAGAGCTGTATCCTACTGAAGTACCGCTTACAGCCAATGACTCTTTTATTCGCGATAAATCGATCCAAGGTCTGTCGCTGCGTGACATCACGATGACGTTGTATGCGCCCAATGGGAAAAAGATCAATATACAGGAAGGCGATATGATCTTCACTCATTTCGGAATCTCAGGCCCCGCCTCCCTGCGCATGGGACATTATGTCTCTGTGTCGCAACGAAAATACGGAGCGGTTCCTCTATCTCTGACGATCGATCTCATGCCTGACAAAACAGCCGAGGAAATCATGGCGGAAAGCTGGCAGCTGATCGAGGAGCAGCCAAAAAAGGCAGTAAAAAATGCAATCAAAGGCTTCCTCCCCGAACGGATTATCCCACTCTTGCTTGCAATGGCAGGAATTTCGGAAGAAACGACCTACAGCCATATGAAGAAACAAGAGTGGAGCAAGTTCACGGGCTTGATCAAAGCTTTTCCACTCACCATTACGGGGACGCTCTCTCTTGAGGAAGCGTTCATTACAGGTGGCGGTGTGAGTGTAAAAGAGATCGATCCACGCACGATGAGATCCAAGCTCATGGATGGGTTGTATTTCGCTGGAGAGGTCATGGACGTCCACGCCCATACCGGTGGCTACAACATCACCATCGCCTTTTCGTCTGGCTATTCCGCGGGTACGCATAGTGCGCAGGAAGCATTTGAATTTTTTTCCGAGAATGACGTTTAGATTATAAAGGAATGGGGAAACTATGAATCAGGTTCTCTTTTCATGAAAAGAGAAATCAGCACATTACTCCCCCCTAGTTGTAATGTGCTGGTTTAACAGACCTTACTCCCTTTATCTTCCTAGATGGGGCATCGCCTGCGTGAGCGATGCTTCTTTTTTTTGCCCACGAAAAAGCACCTGTTACAAAAGACGGCAAGTCCATCTTTTCATAACAGGTGCTTTATCACTGAATATCGGTTTATCCCACAAGGCGGAACAAATACGCAAATCCAGCTAGCAAAAAGGCTAGGCCCAACAGAAAAAACGTATTGGCACGCTGCTTGACGCGCCTTTCGTCTCCCTGAAAATAAGCGTTCATTCGCGATTGCCAACGTTTTGTCCGCGGTTGTATCATGACGAGAATACCAACTGCCAGTAAGAAGAGAGGAAAGATCATCATCTGGCTCATCCCTTTTTCTTACGACGGAGAAGCCAACCGTTGTCATCTTCGGCTGGAGCGCCCTCGATTACCAGACGGGCCTCCTCTGCAAGCTGAAAAGCTTCTGCAAAAGCAAGCTGTCGAAATGATATCTCTGCCTTCGTCAACAAATCATTGACCTGGCGATTTTGGCGGCGATAACGGTTTGTATACTGAATGGCCCCCTCTGCCATCTGACATGTTGAGATAATGCGTTCTGCCATCCGCTCTGTTTCGTCGACCAAATCACTCGCGTCCTGGACCAGCATGGCCACCTCTTCCAGATCATAGCGGTACTGTTCCATAATCGTTTGCACGCGGCCCAACGTTTGCACGACTTCTTCAAACATGTATTTCAATTGATCCGGAATGCCCGGCAAGTAGCTGCGTTTGATTTGCTGACGGACGCGGACTAACGTGTTGGAAATTCGCTCCAGCTCATCCAGCGCATCGTCTTCCGTTTCGATGACCAAATACGTTTGCTCTTCTTCTTCCGGAATTATTTCTTCCTGTTCAGGCTGACTCTTCGGCATGACCAGTTCATACTCTTCTTCTTCGTACGCAGGCTCCTCAGCTTTGACTGCTGGAGTAGGCTTTTGTGCTTTTTTATTAAAAAGCTGAGGAATTGCTTGCAACAACACGGAACGTTCAGCTTCACTCAGCTCTGAGGATTTTCCTCGGTCCGCCCGCTCTTCTTCGCTGGTAGAATGCTCGTTCTCACTAGCGAGAGTGGGCTCAGGTGTACGAATCTCCGGCTCCACAGGCGCGGATGTCGCAGCTACTTGCTGTAGCGAATTGTCCTGTTCCACCTCTCCTACTTCTGTTCGGTTTTCTTCCTGCACAAATTCTATTTCAGCTTTGCCTTGATTCACTTCTGCTTGCAGTTCCGGTTCAACTTCTGCATACACCGTCACTGCGGCTTCATCGCGGGCAAGAACGCCATCTTCTATCGCTTGATACGTCGCATCAATGAGCACTTCGAACGCTTTGACATGGGTTAACACCATTTCCAGGCTGCCCTCTTCCAAAGCGCTCTTTGCAGACATGACCAATTGCTTTGCCTGCAAAAGAGCATTGTCAAAGGAATCCTGCTTTAAATGAAAGCCGTCACGAACCGCCTGCTCAATTCCTTCCTCCAGATGCTTGAATTCTTCCGGCATTTCCTTTTTCACGCGTTGCACAAGCTTTGGAATGAGCTCCATCGCTTGTCCTACCTGCTCCAGTACTTGCTGAGCTTTTTGTGTGGTTTCGTAGGCGGCAATGTCGTCTCCTGCTGCCCGCGAAGTTTTCACAAGTTTTCGCATTGTGTCTACTTCATCCAGCGATGCTTTCAATTCATGGAAAGACAATCCGTACTCCAGACGTAAATCGGACAAGCGTCGTTCCATCTGCTCCACTTGCTTTCCGATCTCAGGAACAACAACCTTGTTTTCTTGCTTGGTAACAGCCACTTTGGATGTGTCTGTTTTTAGCTCATCCAACTCTTCCTCAATTTTTGAAATGGCCTCCCTCGCCTCATTCAACATGCCAAGTGCCAACGTAAAACGGAAACGATCACAAGCCTCTTCCGCATCGAGAATCATCATTTCCACATCAGGGATACGAACGCGCAACAGATTTTCTTTTTTGTCAGCCAAGTGGTGGTAACTTACTTCCGTCATGCCGCTGGAACGGCGAAGCGGTTTTTCCACCTCGATGACATTGATCTTCTCAACGAGCTCTTCCTTCCAATCCTCTACATCGTCTACTTGGGCAAAAATAGCACGGCGTCTGATCATCGCGTAAATCAAGCCGATCGACAGCCCAGCAAATACCGCACCAACCAGATAAATCCACCACGGAATACCTCCGAGTGCGCTGCTGCTCTCGCTCTCTTCTGCTTTGCTAGCATCAGCTGTGCCCGGATTTGCTGTTGCTTGTTTGTTTTCAATGCGGCTTAGCTCCCTGTTTACTTCCGCGATTACAGTTTGGATACCGGTCAAATACTGCTTTTGTGTGCGGAATGCTTCATAAAAAGACGCGATCTTGTCATGCAGCAATGTCATCGTGGCACCTTTTGCCTGCAAAGAAGGACCGGCATAAATCCCCAGCTGTTCGGTGTTTATGTCAAGTACGATCATCAGTGCATCGTCGGCCAAATTGTAATTGTCAAACAGCTTTTGCGCGTACATATCTGGCGATTCAGCTTCCGGTGCAGTGCTTTCCACGACCACGACTTTGTAGCTGCCTGGTATGCCTTTCAATGAATTTGCAAAGGCGGTTCTGTCTTCTTTTTTCAAATAGTTGTCAGCGTCCTGAACAACTTCGTCTTTTTTATCTGGAAACGGTGTTGCATAAGCCGGATTCGTATATAACAACATGCCTGCCAAACAGAGCATGAATAGTTTTCGTTTCACTTGTCATACATCCCCTTACTAGAATCATTCATTGGGAGAGGCCACGCCTAAGCAGGCAGCAAAGAACCTCGCAGATAACACATAATCGAGGTTTGCAGCCATTGGACGAACTCCTCGGAAGACGGCTCCAGATCATAGACCTGGCGAACCATTTGTGGTTGCAAAAATGGATATATCATCTGGCTCGTCATAGCCAGTACTGTACGATCAATAGAAACGGGCAAAAACTCACCCGAGACGACACCGCCCTCGATTACACGCGAAAGCCCATGCTTCCATCGGCTTATATATAGTGTCATCACCTCACGAGCAAGCATAGATTCTACGCTCAGCTCTCGGTGAATCAAACGTGTAATAGGCGCATGCTCACATTGAAATTGCAAATACAGCTGCACAACTTGTTCCAATCGTTGATAGGCAGGGATGTTTTCCTGCTCGTTTTCCAGTTCTTCCAAAAAGCGAAACAACGTCTCAAAGTAAGAAGCAATCAGCGTCTCCAGGACTCCTTGCTTCCCTTCAAAGTGATAGGAAATCAGCGCGGAATTTACTTGAGCAACAGAGGCAATTTGTCTTACGGAGGTTCCTTTGTAGCCATGGACATCAAAAAGCTTCGCTGCTGCGGATAAAATACGCATTTTCGTCTGATCCATCAGGCATCTTTCCCATTGTACAGATTATTCGACGAAAAAAGATAGTCTTGTTGTATGTTCGACAATGTTTTCCATGATTCCTTCCCATCATGCTGATTCTATTGAAAAAAACCGTTACCGCACATGATTTCCTTCCACATAAGAAGTACGTAAAAAGTATCGAGCACGTTACTTTATCTTTTCAATTTTCCCTGACAGAAAAAAGACGCTCCTGTCTGTTTTGCAAGAGGAACGTCTCACTTGATTACTCTTACTCTTTATTTGCTATTTTCCGTTGGAGCTATGATGGGGGGTACTGTCCCATATTGCTGCAAATACGTTTCTACTTGGGTATGCTCTTTTACACGCTGATCGTTCAAATCGTACGAAGATCGAATGGACATCGTCATATTCGTAGGGAGCATCGTTTTTTTGTTGTAGTGAATCGTGTACTCTGCCTCCACTTCCATCTGGTTCACGAGCTCGTTTACGTCCACCTTTTTCTTGGACTGAATCGTGGGTCCAGAATGTTGTGCAGGCGTCCCTCTCCAATTGCCTTCCGAGAGTGCCATCGCTAGCTTTAGCTTCGGTATGTAGGGTTTCTCTCGCCCTGCTATCGATTGGACTTTTGCTCCCGGCTTTGTTTGTTCTTGCATTTGGGCAACAAGCCAGCTCTTTAGTTTGGCAGAATCCAATACGACCCCGAGCGCTTCAAAATCATCTTTTGGATTGTCATCAGGAAGCATCCGGACGTTTCGTTTCATATCGTCGATTTGCTGAAACGAAGCGATAGGGTTCCAGTTGTTCATTTCTTGATGAAGGGCCGGACTATCTCCTGCAGCATGGCTCCAGCCTTCGTTTTGTCCATGCTTGGTGTACAGCTTGTCCCCATGGCTGAGCAAGGATAAGTTGTCCACTCTGTTTTCCTCTGGGACAGAGAGCTTCACGTTCATGTAAACAGCCTCTCCGTCTTTTCTGCCCGAAAAGTTAACCATGTTCGCATTGGCACTGTTCGCCGTCAACAGCTTGGTTTGGCCGTAGAACGCATACGATTTCTGCGCATCGAACTTGTCACGCACCTGCTCAAACGTTGTATTCGCATCCTGCTTCACATTCATTTGATTACAGCCACCTGCAACAACTGTACACACTAGAGCCATCACGCAAATGGGCCAATACTTCTGCATAGATGCTACCCTCCTCGGTTACCTTGGGTCAGCCTCATGTGGGGTCCCAGGGTAATTGTCCCTTTTAGCGTTTCCGGGGAGGAATAGGCTTATTCTACTTGCAAACCTCTCTTGCACAATCAGGTTTTACAGGTGGTAATACAAGACTCGATCCTGCTCTCTCACTTCAATCTGATGGAGAATCATCAACAAATCGATGTGCCCCAAAGTCTCGGATAGCGTCAATGGCAATTCTTTTTGGTACAAGCCTGGAAATAAGAGAGCATTCAGTTCAAAAGCTGTTTTTTCTCCATCTGCAAGAAGCCTGCGGAGCATGTCTGTTCGCTCCCAGTTCTTTTGCAGTCGAGTGAGTATGAGCTCTCGATGATTGTAAACAGGTTCACCGTGTCCGCTCAGGACTTGTTCGATCTCCATGTCCGCACACATTTGCAGCGCTGTGCGGTATTGGATCAAAGTCAGTGGTCTTGTACTCGTGCGATTCCGGGGTGGTTCAATGAATGCATTGGATGAGATTCGCTTGATGATATGGTCTCCACCAATCATGACTCGATCCTTTGCCCGATACAACGACAAATGGCTTTGGCTATGTCCCGGTGTATACAGTACCTGCCAGTCATCCATGTACGGCACCTTTTGCTCATGCTTCAGATGAAAGTCAATCTGGCTTGGCTCAGAAAACGTCTTCATCAGCTTGTGAAATTTCGAGATAACGACCATCATTTTTTCTGGTACACCGCTTTGGATGTACAGCTCTTCGAAAAACTGATCATGAAATGTCATAAACTGCTCATCCAGCTGTACATAAGGCGTTGCCTGCGGATGGGCAAATGTCTTTGCTCCCGATCGTTCCCGTACTTTTTCTAACTGCCCGCAATGATCCACATGATGATGCGTCAGAATGACTTGCTCGATATCTTGCACGCTTACCCCAATCGATTCTAAGCCTTCTGTTAAAGCCACCCACGCATCGTCGGTCAACGGCCCCACATCAACTAAGGTCAAGCGCTCCCCTTTTAGCAAGTAGACGTTTACTGCGCCCACATCAAAAGGCGTAGGTATTTCGAGACAATAAATATCAGGCGCTACTTGCGTCGCGATCCTTTGCTTGCCATCGTTCGTTGTCATTTTTTATCTACCTCTCAAGTTTTTTGCCTTTTTTTCCGAAAAAGAGAAAAGAGCCATTGTTTTGGCTCTAGGCGAGAACAACTTGATTTCTACCTGAATTTTTGGCTTCATACAGAGCAATATCTGCTTGATGGAACAGCGCTTCCACACTCAGGTTTACATCCATCTCCCTGCTCCATTTCGCTAGTCCGCACGAGATCGTGACCTGTGGAGACGTCTCCTGCTCGACGCATTCGCGTATGCGCTCTGCCACGGAATGCGCGGTGTTTTTGTCCACACGCGGCAAATAAACAGCGAGTTCCTCTCCACCCCATCTTGCCGCGATATCACTGTCTCGAATGCTATGTCGAATCAGATTGGAGACCTGAATCAGTACCTCGTCCCCTACCTGATGGCCAAATGTATCATTCACATTCTTAAAATAATCAATATCAATCAAGATCAACGAGCCATAGTTGTCTTTTTGTAATGATCCTCTTACTCGTTCATTCAAATGTCTTCTCGTGTACAGACCTGTCAAATTATCCGTAATGACCATTCGTTCCATTTCATTGTGCAGGACGGCGTTGGTCATTGCCAAGCTCGCGTGCTGGCCAAATATTTCGAGGAGTTTGTAGTCGTCAAAACTAAAAAAATGATAACGGGAATCTGCGACTAAAAGGACTCCACTAATCTCACCCTCGACAACGAGCGGAACCCCCATGAAGGAACAGCACGAAAAGAGCGAAAAAGGAAGCGGTCCTGCCCCTGGCTGAGCTAGCAACAATGCCTGCTTGTTTTGCAAGATTTGCTGAAATGGCTTTTCTGTAGAATCGATAGTCCTGCCATTGAATGCTGGTATGGAGGAAGAGAGCACATTGAAGCAATCCTCTCCCGGCGTTTTTCGCAAAATGGCACAAAACTCGGCATCAAAGGTAGCCCGCATCATCGTCGTAACAAAATCGAGAATTTCCTTTAAATCAAGACTTCTGTTCAACTGGCGTGCCATTTCATTAATCAAGCGCAATTCGCGAATGAGATTGCGCGATTGCTGATAGAGCTGTGCGTTTTCAAACGCAGTGCCAGCCGTATCCGCCAAGATAGAGATATAGTCCTTTTCATGCTGACTCAAGGTAATTCGTTGATCGGATGTCACTTGCAAAACTCCGTAGATGCCTTGCTTGCCCAAAAGTGGAGCTGCGATCACCGTCACCTGTTGCTCCCCTTCCCCCACTTCCTCGGCAATGAGACGTCCTTCCAAATAGGCCTTTGTACTGGTAGACGGCTCTACTTCTTGAAAAGAAAGCTGTTTGACCGGGGTGGTTGCATTGGGTTCAACCGTCAGGAAAAGCTCTGCCGACAAGTACGGATAAAGGCTGGGAATGCTCGTCACGATTTCATGCAAAACATCATTCACATCAATCGATGCCTGAATCTTTGACATCAACTGATACAACAAGTCTTTTTTGCTCGCTTCACGACGCAGATCGTCCGACATAATCGAACGCCAAAGCGCACAGCTTGCCTTCGCGCCTACTTCCTGCAAAAAAGCCACATCCCGTTCATCGTACACGTAATCTGTCTCTTCGGGTGGCAGATGCAAAAACAGCGCGTAGAGCGGCGTTTGGTTCAAGGAGACAGGAACGACGACAAGCCTGTGGTCATCCAAAATGGAAGGCATGATTTGCGTTGTACCGAATCTCGAAACCAGTTGGGCAATATGGGTTTGTCCACCTTCGGCCTCCTGCGTTGTTACGCTCTCCTGCGGAATCAACGTGGCGTTGTCCGCGAGCTTAACGGCCGAACAATAGCCTTTCTGGATAATGTCACTGATTTGACCCGTCAAGCTTTGCAGCAGCTCTTTGGTCGTATCATGCAGCGTCAAATCCATGACAATCTGGCTTGTTACGTGTTGAATATAAGCATCATATCCCATGCGAATCAATGGCTCTAACCCGCGCATATAGGATGACAAATCGAAATGGATTTGGTCTTGGGGTGCGATCATGCCAATGACAGCTCGAACCCTACCATCTTCTTCACACAAAGGAAAGGCTCCACACACGTTGTTCGTTTCACTTCTCGTTTTGACTACGATCTCTTTGGAAGAAAGTGCCTCTACAATAAAATCAAAGACTTTGCCAATCGATACATCGTGTTGCAGGGTAAGCCCTTGAGAATTCCGAGATGGACCAACCTGCATTTCCATGAAGTTGATTACGCGACCCCCGGAATCTGTCAAGAAAAGGATGCCTGGGCGCTTTTCCGGCCAAGATTGTAAGATAAAATGGGCCGTGTAGGAAAAGACCGTCTCTAACTTCCCCAACATTTTACTTGACACGAGAAACTCCCTCTCTCAGCATTTTCTCAAGCTTTCAAATGGTCTGTATCATTAACGGATAGAACTTCCCACCTGCGATCTACATACCGAAATATCGAAATACCGGTATTATCGATACGTGTGATCCCCGTTCCTTGTTCTCCTACCGTTACATAATGCAAGAAGCTATTTATGAGACCGCCATGCGAGACAACGACAATCGCCTCACCTGGATGGCTCCCTGCTATTTCTGTCATGGCAGCTACAGCTCGACGCTGCATGTCTTCAAATGTCTCAATTCCACAGGAGGCTTCATCCTGATTCTCAAATCGCTCACGTATTTCTTCATAGGTGAGCCCCTCCCACTCCCCATAGGAGCGCTCTCGCAAGGTTGTTCGCGTAGAAACAGAGAATTGGAAGTTATCAGCAATCTTGGCAGCCGTATCACGCGCGCGACTAAGATCACTCGAATAAAAAGCGTGAATCGTCTCGCCTTGGAACCTGTCTGCTACTTGCTCGGCCTGGCGTACCCCGAGCTCGTTTAATGCGATGTCACTGTGGCCTTGTATACGACGAAGCTGATTCCACTCCGTCTCTCCATGACGAATGAGATACATGATGGTTTCCAAAACGATTTATCTCCTTACCGTTCTGTATTCTTATGGATAGTATTTCTTATTATATAAGATGGATGTTCACAATTCTAGATTGATAAAAAAACATTTGGTACAAAATTCCTATATTTCATTCCTTTCTGCAAATACCAGTCGCTTTTTTTCGGGGATTTGAACTGAAACGAACTTTCTATTCCCCTCGTCAGAGGTGATAAGAAGAATATGACATCGTTGGAGGGGTTCCTATGAAACCGTGGATCATTCGGTCTAGCTCATTTGTTCTATCTGCCAGTCTGTTGCTGCCTGTGGCTCAAGCACATGCACAATCACCTCATGTGAGTACCAATAAAATGGCGACTACGGTGTCACAAGCAGACTCCGTGGCACAAGCCAAAGCAAAGCTCTCCAAGGAAGCTGCCTTGGCACTCGCTACAAAAATAGTGCCTACCGCCGGGATGACGGTGCAAAATGTATCATTTCGTTCAGCGGATAGCTGGCGCTCATTTCCAGAATGGTCGTTTAGTTGGGTGAAGAAAGATCCGGAAAACGGCAAAGTCCTTCTATCATATAGCGTCAGCATCCACGCCAATACAGGCGAGCTGACTTCCTATTCGCGTCATGAGCAGGAAGCATCCTCTCTTCCCTATGCAAAGCGAATTTCCTATACGGAGGCACAAGAGCAGGCGAAGCGCTTTTTCGAGAAAAACAATGCAGGAAAAGCAGTGGAAACAAGACTGTATACGCGCGACATGCCAGAGCCGAAAACTCCGCTAAACTCGGAAGTCTACTATAATTTCCGTTATGTTCGAGACGTGGACGGCATTCTCTTTCCCGACAACGGCGCAGATATTACCGTAGATGCTTCCGGCACAGTGACCAACTATTCTCTGTCGTGGAACGACGTGACTTTCGAGGATACGGATAAGACACTCTCAGAAGAAGAGGCCGAGAAACTGTTTAAAGAACAAGCGAATCCAAAACCAGTTTACCTGCTGCCGTGGGAGCGGGGGGAGACTCAAAATAACAAGCCGTCTCTCGGGTATATGAATCCCTTCACCTTCTACATTGATGCGGAGACTGGCAAAGCATTGACACAATCGCTGACCCCGTATCAACCAACAAAAGAACCTGAGCCTGTTAGCAGCAAAGTCCTTCCTGCACGCCGCAGCGGACAACCGCTCTCCCAAGAGGAAGCTGTACAATGGGCATCGAGAACATTGAATTTGTCCAACTACGAGCTTCGTTCTGCCAACTACAATGAAAAAGACTTTCGTGGCAATCGTCCTGTCTGGGATCTCGAATTCGGCGAAAAAGGCAATAGCGAAGACGGATTTGCGTATGTCTCCGTGGATGCAGTAACCGGGGACATCTACCAGTTAAACAAGGACTTCCGCGGCCATAAAGAAAAAACAACCGCTACTAAAAAACCAGATATGGAAAAATTCAAGGCAAAAGCAATGGAAGCGATTCGCGAGCTGGCGCCAACCATGGCCCACCAGCTTTACTGGGCAGAACGTATCGAGGAAGAAAACCAACCCGTTGTTGATTCCGAGCGGACGCAGATCCGATTTGAGCGTTATATCAATGGAATTGCTGCAGCTAGCGGCTCTGCCCACTTCACGTTTGACATAGAGACAGGCGATCTGCTGAATTACAGCGCTGATTTGGGCAACGAAACATACCCGACACAAGTTCCCAAGCACCTGCCTGCTGCCGAAGCAAGCGAGAAGTGGTGGACAGAGACAAAAGCAGAGGCAGTATACGCCCTCGTCCCTCTTACTCCTGAGGATGCCAAACGTGCAAAAGAGCAGACTTCCCACACACCGAAGCGAACCGCCAAGATCGTTTATCGGGCGACAATGACCCCATTTGAGCAGCCGTATTACCTAGACGCTGTAACAGGCGAGTGGAGCTCCACCTCTACTGGCAAAACGATTGCGCTGCATCGTCCGGCTCCTGCCGATTTAAAGGATCATCCGGCGGAGAAGGAACTCTTGTTGATGTATGAATACGACGCACTCACGCTTGAAAACGGCAATATTATGCCGCAAAAGCCGATCACACGCGGTGAAATGATTGAGATGCTCATGATCAGTCTCAACCAAGGCAGACACTATCCACAGTACTCTCTGGAACGCAAGGCCACCTATAGCGATGTGGCAAATGGTTCGCGCTTCTTCTCAGCCGTTGAAGGTGCTGTTGATCGCGGACTTCTCGATAAAAACACTTCCAAGCTGAACCCAAATGAGACGATTACACGCGAAGAGCTCGCTGATATGATTGTTCGTGCACTCGGTTACAAAAAACTGACGGACTTCCCCGGCATGTTCCAGTCCGAGCTCTCAGACATTGCCAATTCGAAATACCGCGGTTCGATCATCATCGCGACTACACTCGGTATCGTGCCGACCGATAAGCAGAAGTTCCAGCCACAAAGCCTCGTCCCTCGTGCCGATGCAGCCATTACCTTTACCCGTTTCCTCGAAAAACGGGATACTCCAAACGGTCCGGTTACTTTGTTGCGAAAATAAAACCCAAAAAGCGCCATCCATCCCACTTCTTGCGGCGGATGGCGCGCTTCTTTTCCCTTGACTTTACTATATCGCGCCTAGTATTATTGAATGTATGTGTACAGGGTAGCATTGATTGTAGGTAAAAACGGAAGGATGTACCCTCTTAGTTCCCTCCCTTTACAGACTGCGGCTGATCATCTGTGAGGAGCACGATGCGGAAACGCTACCGTCCGAAGTTCGTGTAGATAAAGTAGGAACTAACCTGCCGGAAGTAAACACCTGCGAATCCATATTAAAGGAGAATGAAAACATGTCACGTTACACAGGACCTCGTCACAAACTGGCTCGTCGTCTGGGTATCTCCCTTGATGGTACAGGAAAAGACATCAAACGCAACTTCCCTCCAGGTCAACACGGTCACAACAACCGTCGTAAACTGAGCGAGTACGGAATCCAGTTGCAAGAAAAGCAAAAACTGCGCCACATGTTTGGCCTTAACGAAAAACAATTCCGCCGCACTTTCGACAATGCTAGCAAAATGGCTGGCGTAGTGGGCGAAAACTTCATGAAATTGCTGGAATCCCGTCTGGACAACCTGGTATACCGCATGGGCTTTGCTCCAACTCGCCCAGCTGCTCGTCAGTTGGTAAACCATGGTCACTTCCTGGTGAACGGCAAAAAAGTAAACATCCCATCCTACCGCGTACAACCGGGTGATGTAATCTCCATTCGTGAAAAGTCCCGTGGTCTGCAACTGATCAAGGACTCTCTGGAAAGCCGCACTTTCCTGCCGAACTACGTTACATTCAACGATGCTGCTGCTGAAGGTACCTTCACTCGTCTGCCAGACCGTGAAGAAATGCCAGCTGAAATCAACGAAGTTCTGATCGTTGAGTTCTACAGCCGTTAATCGTTTGAGGATAAAAAGAAAAAGAGTAGTGCCGCTCGTCGGCCTGCTCTTTTTTTATGTATTTGCTTTATGCCACGCTTTCGCCCGCGCCAACACCTCGCGGACGAATTCATTTTTCTGATTGGAATAGTCCAGCAGTGTTTGTGCCCCTTTTTGCACATCTGCTTCTTGAACTCCCCGTAACGGACGGCCTCTTCGATGATCGGCCTCGCTGTCATTCCATCAATAGCCGTGCTCCCAAAATGCTCAATCCCTTTCACCCAGACAACCAGATGCAGGGAGAGTAGCTGCTGCTCCTCTGTAAGCTTAACAATGTCTGTAAAACGCAATCAATCACATGGCGTTGACAACTTCCAACGTTTTTTGACACATTTTGCTATCTGCTGCGCATTTTCTATCCTCTAGGTTCCTCGTATGGTATAATCAGGGGGTATGCTAGGGGGTCGTAGATTATGTCGAATAACCACACATCTTCCTCTGAACCGACGAAGAAAAAGCGACGCAGAAGCCGCGGTAGAGCGTTCTGGATCATCTTCCAGATCGTCTTCGTGCTAGGGCTAATGGGAGCTGCAGTTGCGGGAGGAATCGTGACAGGTTATGTTGCCGCACTCGTGAAGGACGAGCCTGTGCGCAGCAAGGAGGAACTGGAGAATAAAATCTTCACCAACTATCTGACTGGATTCGCCTACTACAGCGACGGCTCTCTGATCGGCCAATTGCGGGCCGAAGAAGGCGATCGACGTTTGGTGAAGAAAGCAGACGTTTCTCCCTATTTGATTAATGCCATCATCGCAACTGAGGACCATAACTACTACCACCACTCCGGAGTTTCGCTTCAATCCACCATGCGCGGAGCGATTCAGGAATTTACCAACCAGCCTGTCGTAACAGGTGGTAGTACGATTACACAGCAGCTTGTAAAAAATACAATCCTTTCTGCTGAAGTTAGCCACACCCGTAAGGCCCGTGAAATTTTTACCGCCATTCGAATCGAGCGTATGTTTTCCAAAGATCAGATTCTGGAAGCCTACATGAACGAAATTTACTTTGGAAAAAACGCCAACGGATCAAACGTTTATGGCGTTCAGGCTGCCGCGAAAGGGATTTTTGGCAAAGATGTAAAAGAGCTCGGGCTCGCTGAGGGCTCCTATCTTGCAGGTATGATTCAAAACCCAGGTGCCTACTCTCCATTCCGTGCAGAAAGCTATCAGCGCGGGAAGGAACGTCAAAAAATGGTGTTGGATCGCATGCTGGAGAATGGCTTTATCACAAAAACCCAATACGATGGAGCTCTCACCAGTGATTTGAAGGCACAGCTAGCAAAACCGACGCAGCAAGCTTATCGAGAAGTACCTTTCTTGATGATGGAAATTGAAGATCGTGCCGCACGTCAACTTGTGGATGCAGACCTCTTGGAAAAAGGGCGAGACAAATCAACCATCGGCCGCAACGAATACCGACAGCTGGTTGAAGAGAAACGTCGCGACATACTGCGAAAAGGGTACAAAATACATACCACAATCGACAAGAGCGTATATGACATCATGCAGGCTGTTGCAGCCGATCCGAAAAACTTCGGTAAGAATCGCACCTATACGATTCGTCGCTCTAACGGTAAAACAGAGAAAATCGAAAATGCTCTGGAAGAAGTCGGCGCAATGCTGATTCACAACAAAACAGGAGCCATCCTCGGTATGATCGGAGGACGTGACTTCAAGGTGGAACAGACGAACCACGCCACCGTGCCACGCCAGCCTGGTTCGGCCATGAAGCCACTTGCCGCTTATGCTCCTGCTTTTGAACTGGGATTGCTCCAGCCAGCATCCCCAATCGATGACGCTCCGGTGCTACTCGCCGACGGCCAGAACGGTTCCCATTTACCTAAGAACTGGAACAACAAATGGCAAGGGATTATGAGTGCCCGCGAAGCACTGCGGATGTCCTGGAACATTCCGGCGATCAAGACGTATTTGAAAGTTGGCATTCCAACCGCTCTTGAATACGTGAAGAAAATGGGAATCACAACATTAGTGGATGCTGACAACTATGCGGCCACTGGCGTAATTGGCGGTCTTACCTACGGCACAACTGCCGAGGAAATTACAAACGCCTATGCGACATTTGCAAATCACGGTTCTTTTGTGGATGCCTACTTGATTGACCGAATTGAGGATAGCACCGGAAAAGTCATTTATCGCCATGAATCCAAGCCTGTACAAGTGTACAGCGAGCAAACAGCCTACTTGATCACGGATTTGATGCGTTCCGTCGTCAATAACGGTACAGGTACACACGTCCGTAAATACGTGCCGCGCAAAGTCGATGTGGCAGGTAAAACCGGAACAACGAACAACAGCAACGACCTCTGGTTCGTCGGTTACACGCCAGAGTTGTCCATGGGAGTATGGGTTGGCTTTGACGAGCCATATCCAATGCCAGACGCGGACAAATATGTTCCGATGGTCGTATGGGGTAAGGTCATGAAGGATGTCATCGCGAAGCATCCGAACCTTTCACCTCCTGACTCCACCTTTAAAAAGCCCGCGGGAATAGTCAGTGCGACCGTTGACTCGAAATCAGGTCTTTTGCCAAGTGAGCTTTCGAAAGAAGCTGGCCATTTGATCACTGATTTGTTCAACAGCAAGTTCGTTCCGAGGAAGGTGGACGATACCCACCAAAAAGCACGCGTTATTACGTATAATGGCGAACGGTACTTGGCGAAGGAAGGAACACCTGAAGATTTTGTTACCGAAGGAGTCTTCTACCGCTCACCTGATCCGCTCCCTACCAAAGAGCAAATTCAAACGAAAAACAGTAGGGTCGCCACCCAACCACCAGATTGGGAGCAGCGCCTACCTGACAAGGAAGACCCTCGCACAGAGACAGGTGGAGCGCCATCTTCGCCTAGCGGTGTAACAGCTACAGGTTCAGGCAAGCAAGTTACGCTTACGTGGCAATCCGCCAAAGAAGCTGACTTGGTCGGCTATCGCATCTACCGCGCTGATGTACAGAACGGCTTTGTCAAAGTAGCAACTGTGAAAGATCCATCAGAATTGACTTTTGCCGATACGACTGCTATCCATCGAGATTTAGGCTATTATGTCACTTCTGTGGATATCGCTGGTCATGAATCGCAGCCTTCCGCAATCGCTTCTGTCGGTTCAACACAGACATGGCAGTTGCCTGATCCAAATCAAGGTACGGAAACAGGCATCCCGAATCCGATGGACAATAACGGGAATGGTCAAACAGATCCAGGTGGAACTCCGACTAACCCAGAAGATGGATCAGGAGGCACGAATACAAACACAGATTCCGCTTCACCACCTGCTGCTCCGAAATCCTTGTCTATCAAAAATACGCCTAACGGTTGGCAGCTAAAGTGGAAAGGAAGCAGCTCGTCTGAGCAGATGTACAACGTATATTTTAGCCCAGACTCAGCAAGCGGCTATTTGCTACTCGGGACTGTCTCTAGCACAAGCTTTACACACGCAGCAGAAGTACCGAATGGCAGTAACTATTACATTACCGCAGTCAACAGTTACGGAGAATCGCCACATTCTAACATCGTAACTGCCAACACCACAGAATAAACTGGAATGACAACTGACAGAGATGGTTAGACGCCATCTCTGTTTTTCTACAAACGTAAGGGGGGGAACTGATGGAGCACGTCAAACGCTATCATTCATTGAGCCTAATGGTGAACAACAAGGAGCTGCTCGTCGAAGGACCGATTACAGGAAGTTATCTGGCCTCATTACGCTTTGATGAGGGGCTGAAAGCTTTTCGTATCCCTGAACAGCAGCATGAAGCTCTCATCGAAATCGCTGATTTGCCTGAAGGGCGCATTATAATTGCACGTGAAGGAGACCTCGTCCTCGGCTACGTAACCTTTCTGCACCCCGATCCACTGGAGCGATGGTCACAAGCCCAACTGCCCGATTTGCTGGAGCTGGGAGCAATTGAAATCAGTCATAAGGTAAGGGCGGGTGGCGTAGGCAAAAAGCTGCTGGAAGTCGCCTTCTTGGACGACGCCATGGAAGACTACGTCATTATTACAACGGAGTATTACTGGCATTGGGATCTGAAAGGAACAGGACTCGATGTGTGGCAATACAGAAAGGTCATGGAAAAGGTCATGGGCAGCGTAGGCCTGAGCTGGATGGCGACAGACGATCCGGAAATATGTTCGCATCCCGCCAACTGTCTAATGGCAAAAATCGGCAAACGAGTACCCCCAGAAACAGTTGTTGCCTTTGATGCTATGCGGTTTCAAAATCGTTTTCTTTACTAGTTTGGATGCCTTTTGATTCCAGGAGGTCACTCTTATGCGTATTGAAGAGATTATGCGGAAAATTATTGTCACGATCCAGCCTTCCACTACAATCGGAGAAGCGCTTCTTCTACTCCGTGCAAACAGAATCAGGCATTTGCCTGTCATTGAAAACGACTCACTCGTAGGCATTGTCTCGGACCGTGACCTGCGAGACGCTCTCCCCTCTCGCCTGCTCACGCATGACGATGATGACACCGTCCTGCACAAGCCTGTAGCCGATATCATGAA
This sequence comes from Brevibacillus sp. NRRL NRS-603, assembly GCF_003013445.1. Lineage (NCBI taxonomy): Bacteria > Bacillati > Bacillota > Bacilli > Caryophanales > Paenibacillaceae > Brevibacillus > Brevibacillus sp. NRRL NRS-603. Next base: position 49,711 of record NZ_PXZN01000046.1, read on the forward strand.
TCAACAAGTCATCACTGCCCATCCACTAGATTTCATCGAAGATGCAGCCCTCCAACTATACGAGCACAAAATCGGCTCACTACCCATCGTCGAAGGGAATCGGCTCGTAGGATTGATCACAGAATCGGATCTTTTCTCTAGCCTTATCGAACTTTTCGGCGTAAATAAACCTAGCTCCCATATCGAAGTCGAAGTAGACGACCGCGTCGGCATGCTGGCAGAAGTCAGTCAGGTCTTTCGCGATGCACAAGTAAATGTCACGAGCGTCGTGGTCTTTCCTGGGAAAAAGCCCGCGAAAAAGAATCTTGTCTTTCGGGTACAGACCATCGATCCTCGTATTGTGACGCAATTGCTCCTTGAAAAAGGCTTTTCCGTAATCGGCCCTACGGAAGGGGGGATATTCCAGTGAGCCGAAATGCTCGTCTGATCTACTCTCCAGACTACACGCAATATTATTTTCATGATGATCATCCGTTCAACCAGCGTCGTCTGCTCCTCACACACGATCTGATGAGCAGTTACGGAATACTCCAAGCCTCAGACATCCTGACTCCCCGACCGGCGACAGATGAAGAACTCGCTCTGGTGCATGACCCACGTTATATCCAGTTTGTACGCGATCAGGGCCATAGTGAACACGAGCTTCCGCAGGCTGCCAGCTATGGCTTGGGAACCGAGGATGTTCCCTGTTTTTCAAACATGCATGAAGCATCCTCGCTGATCGTCGGAGGTACGTTAAACGCAGTGGACGCGGTTATGAGTGGACAGGCAGAACACGCCTTCAATCCCGCCGGAGGATTGCACCATGCCTTTCGTGGACGCGCCTCTGGATTTTGTATCTACAATGATTGCTCCGTCGCGATCGCTTATTTGCGTAAAAACTGGAATGCGCGCGTACTGTATATCGACACAGATGCCCATCATGGAGATGGGGTACAGTGGGCTTTTTACGATGACCCTCATGTACTGACTGTATCCATTCACGAAACGGGAAAGTATCTCTTCCCGGGAACAGGCAATTTGTCTGAACGTGGAGATGGAAGCGGTTACGGTTATTCTGTCAACGTTCCACTCGATGCCTTCACGGAAGACGATTCTTTTCTGGAAGTATATGAAGAGCTGGTGTCAAAGCTAGCGGCTGGCTTCAAGCCTGATGTCATCCTGACACAAAATGGTTGTGATGCTCATGCGTACGATCCCCTCACCCATTTGTCTTGCTCGATGAAGATTTATCAAGCGATTCCTCGTCTTGCTCACCGTCTTGCTCATGAATATTGTGACGGTCGTTGGATTGCTGTAGGCGGCGGGGGCTACGATATTTGGCGGGTGGTGCCACGGGCGTGGACGCTGGTATGGAGTGAGATGAGCGATCAGCCTCTGGTGGACGGTGATCTTCCTGAAGCCTGGCTCCAGCGCTGGCAACCCGAGACGGATTTGCCCTTGCCGCCTCGGCTTTTTGACGAACCATTCCCAACAATCCCACGACGAGCAGAGATCACGGAAAAAAATCGGCTTACGCTAGAACGTGCGATGCTGTACGCACCTATTGGATCAGAGAAGTAAGAAAACCTCTACCGAGGCCTATTCAAGGAGGAGCGACCGCGTTTAAATGGAAAGTTTTACCGAAGTAATGCCAGAAGCAGACGCTGAGGCACCTTGTCATGCGCTCCGGAATTTATTTTATAAATTCCTATACGTAAAAAAAAAGCGTCTGCCCTCGTACCTTTTGGTACTGGTCAGCACGCTTTTTCTATTCCAAACCCTATTTCACAAGCTCTTCCAGCTCAGACGGCGCAAAGCCTTTTACCGCTTTATCGCCTACGACTGTTACAGGCACACCCATGAAGCCAAAGCGCTCCACTTCCTCTTGATAGGCACGACTCGTCATGACATCGCGCACTTCAAAGGAAACCCCTTTTGCGGTCAGCCAATTCTTAACCATGTCGCAATCTACACAGTTTTTCGTCGAGTAGACGATAACTCCCGAAGTTGTCGATGCTTGAGAAGCTGTGAGCATGTTACGGACAATCGCGTAGGAGCGCTGGGAAGCCAGCTTGGTAAATTCCACGAAGTTAACATGCGCGGAGCCATCTGCTTTATCCGACATCGAACGAACCACGACAAATGGGACTCCATTCATCGCACATACTTGTCCAACAGATGCCCCTTCCATTTCGGTGCAATGTGCTCCAAATTGCTCATACAGCCATTGAACCTTTTCCCGACTGGCAACGAACTGGTCGCCGGACAAGATACGCCCGCTTACTACCTGAACTCCCGCTTCCAGCTCTTTGCCCGCATCGATTGCTTGCTGCATCAGGCCAGCATCCGCTTGCCAAGTCCATTGCTCTGTAAACGGAATCTGTCCTGGCTCAAAGCCAAGCGGTGTCACATCAATATCATGTTGGATGCAATCCGTCGAAACTACAATGTCACCAATATTTAATTCAGGGTGAACGGCTCCTGCCACACCTGTGAATATGACACGCTCCACTTGGAATGAATCGATGAGGATTTGTGTTGTCACGGCCGCATTCACCTTGCCGACACCTGATTTGCACAGCACGACATCCTTGCCTTCCATTTTACCTGTGTAATAGGTAATGCCTGCTTTGGTGGCAGTAGTCGTCTCTTGCATCGCTTCCAAGTAAAGCGCGATTTCTTCATCCATCGCGCCAATAATTCCGTAACGCATTTCCCATCCCCCTCTTGCTGTCAATTCCTGCGTTCCTTTGCGATCAAGCTTGCTCAGGCTTCGTACTCTCCCGATACTCAATTCGATGCGGCAGCAGCACGACATGCTCTTCGACATTCTCGTTATTCATGTACTTGGTCAACAGGCGCATCGCTACCGCACCAATATCATACATTGGCTGTACGACAGAAGTCAGTCGTGGACGTACCATTTCAACCAAACGAATATTATCGTGACCGATGACTTCGATGTCACCTGGCACGTTCAGGCCAGAATCTTGAATGGCGTGGATCGCACCAATGGCCATCTCATCATTTGCTGCGAAAATAGCCGTTGGTGGATTTTTAAGGGCAAGAAACGCTTTTGTAGTGGACAAGCCTGATTCATAGAAGTAGTTGCCTGTCGCAATCAGCTCTTCATCCAGCTCGATACCCGCATCCTTCAACGCCTTTTTATAGCCTTCATAGCGCATCAACCCTGCCAATGGATCGTTTGCAGGGCCGGCGATCATTGCAATACGCTTGTGCCCGCGTGAAACCAGTGCTTCCGTCGCATCATATGCGGCTTGGAAATGGTCAATGCTAACCGACGGCAGTACGTTGTCCGCATCGCGAGTCGCAGCGAGCACAGTCGGTACAGATGTGCTTGTTAATGCCTGCAAATGATCTTCTTTGATTTCTGCCCCCAGGAACAGAAGCCCGTCCACCTGCTTTTCGAGCAAGGTATTAATGAGCTGCAATTCCTTTTCCATCCGTTGGTCAGAGTTACATAGGATGATGTTGTATTTGTACATCGTAGCGATATCTTCAATCCCTCGCGCCAATTCGGAGAAAAACAAACTGGAGATATCCGGGATGATGACACCAACTGTTGTCGTTTTTTTGCTGGCGAGTCCACGAGCAACCGCATTTGGTCGATATCCCAAGCGCTCAATCGCAGCCAATACCTTCTTACGGGTCAAAGGCTTTACGTTGGGATTCCCGTTGACTACGCGGGAAACTGTCGCCATCGACACCCCCGCTTCTCTTGCTACGTCGTATATAGTAACCGGCATCATGCACCCTCACTTTTCCCTATTTTTTGGTTTTCATAAGCGTTTTCATAAATATATGCACCTATGATACGACAAGCCGTATGCCGTTGCAATTGTTTTTGACGGCTTGCGCACCCGTTACTTCATAAGTTTGTTCATCGTTTTCAAAAGTTCGTCAATCACTTCATGATCGCCTTGCTGAATGCGATCCATCACACAGCTTTTCATATGTCCTTCGAGGAGCATTTTCCCAACCGCATTCAGTGCAGACTGAACAGCCGCAATTTGATTGAGAATGTCGTCGCAGTAGACATCCTTTTCTACCATTCCACGAATTCCGCGAACTTGCCCCTCTACCCGATTGAGACGGGAGATGAGATTAGACTTGATTTTCTCCGGCCTTTCAGTGGACCGATCAGTCGAGCAGCATTGATGGTTGTCTTCCATATGGCCTATCCTCCTTCACCAATATCAGCACGTAATTCTAGCTTACTTCGTCGCCAATGGTTCGTCAAATGAGAAAGGTCCTCCCGCGCGCAGGAAGGACCTTAAAACATACCCGAAAGGTATTCTTATGCTCTCGTTGCCACAATCTCGCCTTTGTACAGGCCAGAAGCAAGCAGTTCATCAACGAACTCGTTGAACTGTGGAATGTTCAACTGTTGCTTCGCATCAGACAGTGCCACATCTGGATCAGGGTGAACCTCTACCATGATTCCGTCAGAACCGACTGCGAAACCTGCTTTCGCGCAAGGCAAGAGCAGATCACGACGACCTGTAGAGTGCGTCACGTCTACAAACACTGGCAAGTGCGTCTCTTGCTTGAGGAGTGGTACAGCAGAAATGTCGAGCGTATTGCGAGTCGCTTTTTCGTACGTGCGGATTCCACGCTCGCACAGCATGACTTGTGTGTTCCCTTCAGACAGGATGTACTCTGCCGCGTAGATGAACTCTTCAATCGTAGCAGAGAGGCCACGCTTCAAGAGGATCGGCTTGTTCACACGACCTGCCGCCTTCAGCAGCTCGAAGTTTTGCATATTCCGAGCACCAATTTGGATAACATCGATGTATTTCGTTGCCATCTCAAGATCTGCTGGCGTCACGATTTCACTGATCGTTACGAGGTTGAATTCATCCCCGATACGCTTGAGAATTTGCAAGCCCTCTTCACCCAGACCTTGGAAGTCGTATGGCGAAGTACGAGGCTTGTACGCGCCGCCGCGCAGGGTGCGCAGTCCGCGTTTTGCGTGGTTTTCTGCTACTGCTCTTACTTGCTCGTAGCTTTCCACGGAGCATGGACCTGCGATAAGAATCGGATTTTTTCCTCCGAACTCAACGCCTTTTACCGTGATAACCGTGTCCTCTGCCTTTTTCTTACGGCTAACGAGAAGTACTTTTTTCTTATCATCGTCTTGCAGATCTAAGGAAACTTGGAATATTTGCTTGAACAAATGACGAATTGCATTGTCATTGAAAGGACCTTTATTGTTTTCAACGAGCAGATTGAGCATTTGGCGCTCACGCTCTGGGTCAAAACGGTTGCTGCCCTGTTTTTCTTTTTCTTTGCCGAGCTCTTGAACCAAGGTAGCTCGTTTGTTGATCAATTCAAGAATTTGCAGGTTGATCTCGTCTATCTGCTTGCGCATAGTTTCGATTTGATCGTGTGCCATCTCTCTCCACTCTCCTCTTTTTATATAGGGATTTATCGATAAATTAGGGTAATTATAATCGATTCAAACACCCTTGTCAGCAGTTTAGCGCCAAAAAGCGCGAAAGTAAATTTTTTCTGTTTTTTTATCTTTTCCAATTATTCGTCAAAACGAAGAAGATTCCTTGATTCGACAGGATTCTTTTCCTTTCAAATCGAATAGTTTTGGATATATGTTCTAGCTAAAAGTGATTGTTCCTTTCCGATACAGACCAAAATTACCGATAAGTATTGTAAAGACTTCATGAACAACCTCTTACAAGGAGTGACCTACTTTTGTCTGACATCACAGCCCCTGAGCTTATTTTTTCATTAGATATTGGAACGCGCAGCGTCGTCGGCCTGATCGTGGAAACGACCGGCGAGCAGTACCGCGTGTTGGACTGCGCCATTCGAGAGCACGATGAACGCTCTATGCTCGATGGGCAAATTCACGATATTGTCGCCGTAGCTAAGGTGATTCAACAAATAAAAGAAGATCTGGAGGCAAAGTATGGCAAACTGCATCAGGTAGCGGTCGCTGCTGCCGGTCGGTCATTGCGCACCCGCCGCGTTCGTGTGGACATGCCGTTAGCCAGACATGCCTTCATCTCGCGTGAAGATGTTGTCGCTTTGGAGTTTTCCGCTGTACAGGAGGCCCAAGCCGCATTAGCCCAAGAGCTAAAGGATCAAGACGTCACCCGCTATTATTGCGTGGGTTACAGCGTTGTTAATTACCATCTGGATGGAGAGTTGATCGGGAGTCTGATTGACCAGCGGGGTGACATAGCAAGCGCAGATGTGATCGCAACTTTCCTTCCACGCGTGGTTGTCGACTCGCTGATCGCTGCTCTGAAACGATGCGACCTGGAAATGCAGGCATTGACGCTTGAGCCTATTGCGGCGATTAATGTCCTGATTCCCGTGACTATGCGCAGACTGAATATCGCCTTAGTGGACATTGGGGCAGGTACTTCTGACGTAGCACTGACTGAGGAAGGGGCAATTACCGCCTACGGCATGGTGCCTGTTGCAGGCGATGAAATCACGGATGCGCTCATGAATGCCTTTCTCATGGATTTTCCGATGGCAGAAGAGGTGAAGCGTCTCTTATCCACCGAGGAGTCCGTCACCTTCACCGACATTCTCGGAATGGAGCATACGCTGAGCGCTTCCGAGGTAACGAGTGCGATTGAGACAGACATCCAGCAACTCGCCGATAAAATTGCCTTCAAAATACTGGAGCTCAACGGAAAAGCTCCGCAAGCGGTCATGCTGATCGGCGGCGGCAGCCTCACCCCTGGGCTTACAGGACGAGTCGCTCAGGTCTTGAATATTCCTGCCGCCCGTGTTGCCGTTAGAGGCGGGGATGCGATTAAACAGTACGTCGGAGACAATCCTGCGCTCAGTGGACCTGAGTTCGTAACGCCAGTCGGTATTGCTGTTGCTGCGCGCCGTCATCCGTTGCGCTATGTAACCGTTACGGTCAATGACGCTCCAGTGCGCATTTTCGATCTGCGAAAAATGACGTTGGGTGATGCGCTCATTGCTTCTGGACTGGATATCCGCCGTTTGTATGGTCGTCCCGGATTGGCGATGACCGTCACCGTAAACGGACGAATGAAAATGATTCCGGGTGGTCACGGTACGCCGCCGGTGATTGAGCGCAACGGGGAGGCCGTCAGTCTCGACACCCCAATCAATGATGGGGATCAAATCACCGTAGTGGCAGGTACAAATGGCGATGATGCACGTGTGTTTGCCAAGGATTTATTCGATGAGCTGGACACGCTCGAGGTGATCTGCAATGATCGTCCCTACTCGCTCGGTCCAGTGGTACATGTTAACGGAGCGGTTGCTACTCTCGATACCTTGATCTCTGATCGAGCCGAGGTGGATATTCGCCTTCCCCGCACTGTCTATGAAGTACTGGAGCTCACTGAACTGAAAACGTCAGCAGAATTAGGCTTGCGTTTTTCTGTGAATGGACAAGATTATTCTATTCCGTCCCGTATCGAGGTGATCGAGCTGAACGGAAGACCAGCAGCTCTGACAGATATTGTCCGGCAAGGTGATGTCCTCGTATACCGACTGGATGAAGTCCCCGCCCCTTCCATACAAGATGTCATCCCCTTGGAAGAATGGGTACAGGAGACTATGATCGTACACTTCAATGGTGAACGGGTCGAATTGCCTGTTGCACAGGTAACGATTACCGTAGACGGAAAAGCAGCGAATGCCGCCGATCCCGTGAGCGAAGGTGCCGAAATCACGGTAAAATCCTCACCTGCGTCTATCCCTGTGTTTAGCGACGTCTTCCGTTTTGTCGATGTTTCCTTGGAAAAGCCCGACCGTGAGAGTATCTCCGGATTCGTGATGCTCGTCAACGGCGAACAGGCCAACTTCCAGACAGAATTGAAAAGTGGAGACAAGCTGGAGCTTTTCTGGGAATAGTCTCTCACGTGCTTTTTCTCCATACAAAAAGCCGGTTTCACCTCGCTAATCGGGTGTACCGGCTTTTTGATTACGCGTTGAGCGCCTGGCCAATCGCGTCCTTTGTAATTTTCCAGTGAGACGTGTGCCATTTTACTTCCCCGTCTTCCAGCAAAAAGATTTGCGGGGATTCGTGCTTGATGGAAAAACGATCCGCTACAGCGTTGGAGACAGGGCGATCCTCCCGTACCAGAATCACAGCAGATTCGACTTGATTGTCCTGCAAATACGCTTGAAACTCTTCATAAGCGGACGTACTGATTGGGCAGATCGTACTATGCTTAAACAAAAGCTTTTTACCATTTTTCGCTACGAACTCATCCAGTTCTTCTATGGAGTGAAGCTGTTTTTGTGACATGATTCATCTCTCCTTATCATATGTGCCTATCAGTATACATAAGTCCAAGCAGCAAAGTCTACATTTGCGGTGCAGTGGAGAAATGAAAAAGAGATACCTTTCTTCTAGGCATCTCTTTTTCCTTACACCATAATTTTCGTTAGTCGTTCGCGTAGCTCCAGCATCCATTTTTCATCGCCAAGGGACTGCGCCAACAAAAACAGATCCAATAGCTCGTTGACTTTTTCACCAAGTAATTCTCTTACCGTCGAATTCACCTTCTCATTAGCAATCAATACCAATAAGTTGGATAACTCTGACATTTCTTCGAATTCGATTGCCTGGCGCTGCGGATGTTGGCCCAGTTCCTCCATGAGTGACTTCAAATCATCCTTAATCACATCTACCACTTGGGAATGGTCACAGTCTTCGTCCACGCAGACGTGTACAGGTACATTCATGATTTTAACTCGTTTCCGGTACACGACGTTGCGCAGCTCGATGTCCATTTCGTTCCCGCAGCGGCTGCATCTCTTTTGCACGGTGTTCACCCCTACCTATCTACTTATGTATGTCTCTCATACTATTCGAGATGCCTCCTTTCAATCCTGCTAAAGAGCAGGTGGTACTTGGTGGATATAGAGTCAGATATAGACTAGGGTCAGCATAGTGGAGGAGAAGAAAAAGCACAGTTCTCTTCGACTCTGACACGCCAGCTTGGGGCGTCACTGTCCGTCTACACTTCAAAAAGGGGACGTCGAGCCAAAGCCACCCTACGGGCGGAAGTTTCTCAGGGAAGAAGTGTTCGACAAGCAGGTCCCCTATTTTAAGTTCCGACTGGGTAGGCGTTGTCAAGGTCTACGAGCCCTGTGCTTTTTCTTCTCACTAGCTTTGTCAGTTCATCGGTACCTTCTAAAACTTGAAAGAACGTTAAAAAGACGATGCCAGCAAGTAGCATCGTCTTTCTTTTGTGATCAAACTTCAATCTCACGCGTAGATGGCGTTTACTTTTTCACAATGCGGACAAACAGCAACTTTCCCTGCTTTTCCTTCTTCATCTTCTACACGGTAGCCAGTAATTTGCTCGGAGAAACAAAAGAGACATTCTGTATTGAAGTCCATGTCGTATTGCGCTTTCCACACAATGGATTTAAAGTCTTCTCCAACATTAATCGTAATTTGGACCAAATCATGCTGCATGCTAGATAATGATCTTTGCATCACATAAACATCCTTTCATACTTGCAAAGTCTTTTGGTATCCTCTAGCTTTTCCTGCTTTTCAGAATAATAAACATCGAGAATTGCAAGAGTATGAAAAACGAGAGATTCCCCAAACAATTTTCTCAAAAATGGGCGGATGCCCGGTGCGGTCCTATGCGATCACCCATATGTTGTAGATGTAAGCACAAGAGGCTTAACACACACATGAGGAGGATGTTTATTCGATGAGCGGCATCTTTAATGGAGAATTCGACGGCTTCACTCTGGTTTTGATTCTTTTCATCCTGCTGGTTATTATCGGGTGCAGCTGCGACTAATCTTTCTTCCCCGAAGATATAGCCATATTCAGCAGGTCGTTGCATATACATGAAGTACCGAATCCTTCAAGCGCGTTTCCTCCGCAAGCTACCCTCGTCAGTGGGTAGCTTTTTTCTGTTTGAGTTGTGTACAATGGATAAGAATGATATGGAAAGCGAGGGATCCCCTTCCTATGAAAGATCCACGAATTGAAAAACTTGCTGACGTCCTCGTCAATTATTCGGTGACTGTCAAGCCTGGTGAAAACGTTTTAATTTACTCTGTTGGCAATGTTACCGATCTGACAAAGGCTGTCATTGCCAAAGTATACGAAGCCGGGGGAAATCCGTTTGTCCAACTGATCGACCAATCCGTTCAGCGTGAACTCTTGATGGGCGCCAATGAAACACAATTGGGGATCATGCGTGAAGCAGATGTGGCTTTCATGAAACAAATGGATTGCTACATTGGCATCCGCGGTGGCGACAACATTAGTGAGCTCTCTGATGTGCCTGGAGACAAAATGCAGCTGCACTCCAAGCTGCTAGCGCGTCCTGTACTAGATATTCGCGTACCGCATACCAAATGGGTCGTGCTTCGCTATCCAAATGCATCCATGGCTCAGTTAGCTAATATGAGCACGGCCGCCTTCGAAGATTTCTATTTCAAGGTTTGCACCCTTGATTACGGCAAAATGGATAAAGCCATGGACAGCCTGGTCGAGCTGATGGAGAAAACCGACAAGGTACGTATCGTAGGGCCAGGCACCGATCTGACCTTCTCCATCAAAGATATTCCGGCAATCAAATGTGCTGGTGAAGCCAACATCCCGGACGGAGAAGTATTCACTGCCCCTGTCCGTGATTCCGTCAACGGTACGATCGCGTACAACACGCCATCTCCTTACCAAGGCTTTACATACGACAATATCAAGCTGACCTTCAAGGATGGCAAAATTGTCGAGGCAACTGCAAACGATACAGAGAAGATCAATGAAATCTTTGACACTGATGAAGGTGCCAGATTCGTTGGGGAATTTGCGATTGGTGTGAATCCATACATCCAAAACCCGATGAAAGACATCCTTTTCGACGAAAAAATCGATGGAAGCTTCCACTTCACACCGGGACAGGCATACGATGAAGCGTTTAACGGAAACAAATCCTCCATTCACTGGGACTTGGTCATGATTCAACGTCCTGAGTGGGGCGGTGGAGAAATTTGGTTTGACGATCGCCTGATCCGAAAAGACGGACGTTTCGTTGTACCAGAGCTCGAATGCCTCAATCCAGAAAACCTGAAGTAAATGAAATAAGCGAAGGGCTCATTGTTCACAAGACATGAGCCCTTCGCTTTATTGGCTAAACGGAATATGCTGGTTGTTTCAACAAGGAGGTCATTTTTTGTTCCATAAAGGAAATCGTTGACTCCAGATGATGAATGGTATACTCCCAGCAAAAACGTTGGTATTCGTCAAAATTTACTTCCAGCTTTTTATAGGAGGCCTTACTTTGTTGGAGCAATTGACGTTGCGTATCCAAGCAGCCCTCTAGCAAATCCTTTTGTTCGTCGATCGTGCGGCTCTTGCCGAAGAAAATCTTAACCAGCATGTCTGAACGCAATACTGGCGGCAAGATAGGCGTCTGAATTTCTTGACGGAAAGATTGTTTTCCGGCTTCTGTAATACGGTACAAAATCTTGTTCGGCTTGCCAGACTGAATGATTTCTTGCTTCGTCACGAAGCCTTCTTCCTCCAATTTGCGCAATGCTGGATAAATAGCACCAAAGCTAGCGTCATAAAAGAATCCAATACTATTTGTAAACGCTTGCTTAATATCGTAGCCACTCATTTCCCCATAGCTCAAGAAACCCAGTATGATCGTTTTAACATCCATCTCTTCGCATCCTCCGTTACCGTTCTTTTTCTCTCTCTAGCGGCTAGGACTTAGCCTTTATGTTCGAAATATTCTTTAACTACATGTTATTATAAATGGATTTAAATAATTATACCAATGCTATTTCTTTATTATATCAATCAAAATTAATGATATATCCTTACACTCGACTAGAAATTGGGCGTCCCTTCCCTCTCCACTCCCCATAAGATGATACATACCTATCTGCTGTAGGGGGAGAGATCGGTGAAAAGTAAAAAATGGTCCCAGTATACGCGAGTAAAGTACCCTGTGAGCAGCAGCAGTCTGCACCCATTCAATTTCTTCGTTCCCATTGTCGAGCGAGTTCAAGAGGGAGTCGTCTCCATCGTGACAGAGGATGCTCCCCATTCCAAAGACGTGGATTCGTTAATTCGCAGCCTTATGGATCATGAAGATAATTCTCCACCCATGGAACGAAGCTTCGGCTCCGGATTTCTTTTTCATCCGAAAGGATATATCTTGACGAGCGAGCATGTCATCGGCAAATCCAAAAACATTTTCGTGAAGCTATATAACGGTAGAGTGTTTGAAGCCAAACGCATTATAGCTGATCGAGTTCGGGATTACGCCGTCATCAAAATTGATGCAGACTGCAAGCTATATCCGCTGCCACTAGGCAACTCCTCTCATACAAAAGTAGGAGAATGGGTCATCAGCGTCGGTTCTCCATCTGTATTCAAAGAGACAAAAAACGAGCCTTGTTCCGGGCCAAATACAGGGCAAATTGAACGGGACGAGCTATCGCCTTTTTGTATAGCGCCATGTCACCCATCTGGCGAAAAACCTCTCTCCCCGGCTTGGGGTTCACTTCGATTAACCACGCACGTCCGTCCACATCTACCCCAATGTCCAGTCCGAATTCCATCATGCGGCCAAAATAGTCCTCGAGCGTGTTTGCTACATCAAAAGCAAGCTGATAACATTCCTGCTTGATCAGCTCTCCACGCTCCTCGCCGAATCGCTTGAACATTAGCCATTCAAAGGGAATCGCTCTGCCTCCACCATGCAAATTGGAAGTAGCACTGCCCTTCTCCCCCATGCGTACTCCGCACCCTGTCACCTCCCACTCCCCACGCTCGTCCTTTTGAATCAATAGCCGTACATCGACGACATGCTTGCGTAGCAGTCCAAGGTCCAAACCTTGCTGCACCAGGAAATTGCCATCGCGAATGCGCTGCTCCTCTACCCACGTTTTGACCCATTTCTCCACGCCTTCCACCGTACCAATTCGAGCTACGTGGTGCTTATGCTTTTTGTCACGTCCAGAAAGGCTATAATCCTTGCCGCTGCTCTTCACTCTGAGAATGCTTCTTCCCCCTGTGCCATTGCCTGGTTTGACATAGACAAGCCCATGGCGTGCGAGCATGTTTCGGACCTTGCCTTTTTCGTAAACATGCGTCTCCGGGATCCAGCGTTTGACGCGTTCATCAGAAGCAAGCAGATTCGTCACTCTCCATTTTTTACTGAACGGACTGTTGGCAAAGAAAAACAGATCGCTATTTCGCAGCCGGATATACTCCTTTACCCTGCGTCGGTACCGATCAATGACAACTTCTGGCCAAGGAAACGTTTTACTCATCCAGCCCCCGTTTGGTTTGGGGATGAAGCCTTTGATCTTTCTGGCGGGAACATTGACGTCCTGATGCGAAAACAGGTAGATTTGTGCGCCTAGCTTTTGCCCTGTTTGAACCAGCTTTCGCAAATAACCTGGTTCCTCAAAGCGTAACCCCTCCCGCCAGGTTAAAATGCCGATTACCCGTTTTGGAATCATCCCAACACCCTCTTCACTTCTTTTCTTTCGCATTAGTGTATGTGTGGACACCTTATAGGGAAACATTTGTCCATGAAAACGGGCTTAACCTCTCAGCCATTGACAAAGTGTCATTCCAACTTTTCGTTACTTACTTTTTTCAAGCTAATCTGTTAAAATAAAGGGCAACAATAATGCTGCAAGATAGAGGTGACGCCGATATGAGTCATGATTTTTCTGGCGAACACATGTGTCCAAAATATGAATGTGCAATAAACGTCCTTGGAAAACGCTGGACCGGCCTGATTATTCATGTGTTGCTACGCGGAACTGTACGTTTTAAAGATATCCGGGAAATGGTTCCACATATGAGCGATAAAATGCTCTCGGAAAGGCTGAAGGAGCTGGAAGAGCTCGAGATTTTGGAGCGCAAAGTGTACCCAGAGATCCCGGTTCGCATTGAATACGAATTGACCGAAAAAGGAAAAGATCTGCGTCCTGTCATTGATTCCATTCACGAATGGGGCCAAAAATGGATGTAGCATACCCCCACTTGTCCAAGACGGATAAGCGGGGTTTTTTATTGCGGTCAGGCATAAGCTCCTCCCTTTTGCTGTACACTCTAGCAACCCATAGTGAAGGGAGAACGGGCAATGCGAACGGCCGTCTACATTCGTGTCAGCACAGAGGATCAGGCACGCGAAGGGTTTTCGATCCCCGCTCAAAGGGAAAAGCTGCTCTCGTATGTTCACTCCCAAGGATGGGAAGTCCATGCAGTCTACGCAGATGAAGGCGTGAGTGCCAAAGATACGAATCGCCCCGCACTCGGTCAGCTCCTGCAAGATATCCGAACGGGTGAAATCGATGTCGTCCTCGTCTATCGACTCGATCGACTCACTCGCTCTGTCCTTGATCTGTATCAGCTCCTGCAGGAGTTCGATCAATTTGCGGTACACTTCAAAAGCTGTACTGAGGTATACGATACGACTACCGCAATCGGGCGACTCTTTATAACCCTAGTGGCTGCCCTCGCCCAATGGGAGCGGGAAAACTTGGCGGAACGGGTTAAGCTGGGGATGAGTCAAATGGCAAGAGAACGAAAACGACCAGGAGGACCTGCACCGTATGGATACAATCTGGTGCGAGGAACGCTGGTCGTAAATCAAAGGGAAGCAGCAGGCGTACGCAGTATGTTCGAGCGCTATGATCGAGGTGAATCTCCGCGCCAAATTGCTGAATGGGCGAATCATTCCGGATTGCGCGGGAAAAATGGCGCTTCATGGAGTGCAAGTGCCGTGCTTCGCCTGTTAAAAAATCCAGTCTATCATGGTGCGCTGCGTTGGAATTACACCGACGCCGACCAACAACGCAATGACCCGGAAGAATGGATTATCCAAGAGGCGACTCATCCGGCCATCATCGATCAATCATGTTTCTCGCGGGTTCAGGAGCGAATGAGTGCTCGCGGAACAAGGCACCCCCGCGTTCTCGGCTCCCGTTACCTCTTTTCCGGATTGCTGTACTGCTCGCGTTGCGGCTCCTCTATGCGCGGGAAAACAACCACAATCACGGGAAAAGGGGAAAAACGCTACACGCACCGCTACTACTTATGTAAAAACAAGCTCGCTGGTACGTGTGATGCTCCTGCCATACGTGAGGATCGCTTGGAAAAAGCCATTGTCCACGAGCTGATACAGCATTCGCCAGAGTCAATCGCTGCGTTGAAGGAAGTGTATCAGACTGTGTTACAGACGAATTCCCGCGCTCCCGCCAAAGAAACTGAGCAGCAGCTGCATATTCGGAGGCAGCGCTGGGAACAGGCTTATGAAGAAGGATTCCTTACTCTCTCTGCCTTACGAGAGAAAATCAATTCGTTAGAGCTGGCTGCAAAAGAATGGGAACGAACTTACCCTGCTTTTTCAAACATAAAACCGCTTGATCTAGATGCTCTTTCCAATTGGAAGCTCATTTGGACGCACGCAAATGAAAAAGAACGGCGATTGCTCGTATGCACGCTCATCAAACGTGTTGACGCGGAAGCAACAGACGCTGTCTCTGGTCAAAAAAATCGAGAGGTCTGCCTGCGTCTGTTGTCTTTTCACTAAATTTTCCTCTTATTTTGTCTGTATGGCGACAGATGGTTCCCCACTTGGTTTGGAAAATTCTGTGACAGCGGGAATCATCAGTGCCAAAAACCGCCGCCTACAGGTTGCGAAGCGAATGTACGAAGAAATTTTTCAGACGGATGCTGCGATTAACCCAGGAAATAGTGGAGGTCCACTCATTAATTTGAATGGGGAAGTCGTTGGTCTCAATGCATTCATCATTCAATCCAGCCAATGCTTGGGCTTCGCCATCGGAATTGACGCACTCAAAATGCAACTTGAGCAGTACGTATTTAAGTGAGAAGCAAAGATTCAATAAAAAAACCCCGTCTAGGAGGACGGGGATTGCTTCTCTAGTGCAATAAGATATACATTTGGACCTTCTGTGTTGATTTGTTCTTCTGCCTGTTTTAATTGTTGCAGCTGAGCGGCCGTAAGCTGTGCGATAGGCAGTTCACCCAAACGATTCTGTTCCATGCGTCATTCCTCCGTTGGTGTCAGACTCACGATCGTAGTCTGCCCGATCTGGAGAGTATGTATTTACGCAGTGAGATCAAAAGCTTTGGCAATAGCAGAACATGAACGCTTGCAGAAAACGATGGGCAGCTCGCGATCTTTGGCTTGGTTTTTCACAGTTTTGGCCAAGTTGTGATTGACGAAATCAGTCAACACCAGAATCATGTGGATACCAGCTGGAATTTTCACCCCGGTTTGCGAGCTTTTCCGTCCAGTTACATGGTGAATATCCTTGAAGCCTTGACCTTGCAAAAATTCGATAATATTGCCCAGGCGATCTCCGCCTATTACTAAAATGGATGACATAACTTGTTACCTCCTTAAATTTAGGTGAATGTAGGATTTATGTTTTCTTCTTAGAATGCTAATTGATAATGAATATCACTCTTATTGATAAATATTATCATTCCCAATTGGCTTTGACAATACTCTCCATGATAACTTTTTTGTCAAAAAACAAAACTAAAAACGACGCCGATAGACAAAGCCGCAGGGCTCTAACGTTCATGCCCCCTTTTCCAAATTGCACCACACCATATTCTTCGTAATCATAGGAAAATGTACATAGGTGTTGCCCGGGTGTTTTTTCCAACGGTATAATGAAAAAATAGATTGTGAATGAGGAGGTGGCGTAGGGTGCAAGAAATTACACAGCTGCACGCCATTTTTGATCGCACCAGAGGTTATATCAACAGCTTCATGGGCGTTATCCAGCCGATTATCGACGCGGCAACGGACGAGCATACTCGTCTTTACTACCATCATATTTTGGAAGAAGAAGAACAGCGCATGGGACGCTTGCAGGAATTGGTTCCCTACCTGGAGAAGCTGTCAGCAGGAAAAAGCCTGGATCAGCTAAGTGATCGCGACCTCTCGCAAATGCTGTCCGATGTGAATCTGGAGCGTTTTGGACTGCACAATTTCCGCGAGCATCTGGAGCTCTCTTTGTATGAATTCAAGGATGACGAGACACGTCAGCTCCTGGATGGCATGCGTGAAAAGACGCATACAGACTATTTGACAGTCAAAGAGATCATGGCGAACATAAGCCAACGCTTCTCTGATGCAGCTCATCCTGATCTCACTGATCACGATGAGGGGCACGACATTCACCAGGTCGATCATTTGAAAGCCTCGGCTTCCGCTCCTCACGGTGTTGCTTCCGTGATCAAGCATTCCGCCCCTGCCCTTTCTGGCAAAAAAGGACTGACAGTTGGCAGCTTGAAAGGAATGTAAAGAATCGGAAATCCGAAATAACATGGAGGTTACACTATGGACAAGCTTCGTAAATACCCAGACTCTCCCTTGACGACCGAAGAATGGAACCAACTGGACGCAACTGTCGTTGACATGGCTCGCCGCCAGCTGGTAGGACGTCGTTTTATCGATATTTATGGACCATTGGGTGAAGGCATCCAAACCATTACCAACGATGTATATGAGGAATCTCGTTTTGGCGGTCTCTCCCTTCGTGGAGAATCACTGGAAATGACACAGCCTAGCCGCCGTGTCAGCATGACGATTCCGATCCTGTACAAGGATTTCATGCTCTACTGGCGCGATGTTGCCCAAGCACGCACACTGGGCATGCCTTTGGACATGAGCGCGGCTGCCAACGCAGCTGCTGGTGGTGCACTGATGGAAGACGATCTGATCTTCAACGGTGCTGCGGAATTCGACCTTCCTGGTCTGATGAACGTAAAAGGCCGCCTCACTCATCTGAAGAGCGATTGGATGGAATCTGGCAATGCGTTTGCCGATATCGTGGAAGCACGCAACAAGCTGTTGAAAATGGGCCATAGCGGTCCGTATGCACTGGTTGTTTCTCCTGAGCTCTACTCTCTCTTGCATCGCGTGCACAAAGGCACCAACGTGCTCGAGATCGAGCACGTTCGCAATCTCGTTACAGATGGTGTTTTCCAGTCCCCTACCATTAAAGGCCGCTCCGGCGTATTGGTAGCGACTGGCCGCCACAATCTCGACCTGGCGATTGCAGAAGACTTCGACTCCGCATTCCTCGGAGACGAGCAAATGAACAGTCTGTTCCGTGTATATGAGTGCGTTGTATTGCGCATCAAGCGTCCAAGCGCCATTTGCACCTTGGAAGAAACCGAAGAATAAGAAGCCCTTTGGCACACCCATTGACGATTCTCGTTGTGGGTGTGTTTCAGTTATAATTAGAAAGTACGCTCCGAAATTTCGAAACACTCTGACACAAATGTCATTGGAGGGCTTTTTATGAGATGTGAGGTCAATGGCGTCAACCTTTATTATGAGGAGATCGGAAGTGGTTTTCCTGTCGTAATGATTCACGGCTTTTCACTTGACCACCGCTGCATGACTGGCTGTCTGGAACCAGTTTTTGAGAAACGTCCGGGATACCGACGACTTTACATAGACCTGCCGGGAATGGGACAAACGGAAAACTACGACCATATCCACACCACAGACGATATTCTGGAGATTGTCCTCGCTTTCATTGATCGGCTTATTCCAGGAGAGCCCTTTTTCATTGCAGGTGAATCATACGGCGGATATCTTACACGAGCCGTTATCGAGAAGCGCCGGGATCAAGTGAAGGGCGCCCTTTTCATTTGCCCGAACGTCATTCCTGATAAAGAAAAGCGCACACTGCCGGATAAACCCGTCCTAGTCAAGGAGCCTTCTCTCTGGGAGAAGCTAAGCGAGACGGAACGTGCGGAGTTTGAGTCGATGGCGGTAGTCGCTACCGATTATACGTGGAATCGCTATAAAAAAGAGATTATCGACGGCTATATGCTGTCTGACCCTTCTTTCCTCAGTAAAATCAGACAAGCGTATGGCGTGTCCTACCCCTTGGAAACCGCCCCCTTCCCGCATCCGAGTCTTTTTGTTGTAGGCAAACAAGATCATTCTGTCGGTTATCGCGATATTTGGGATATCATCGAAGGCTATCCCCGCTCTTCTTTTGCCGCTCTCGATTGTGCCGGACACAACTTGCAGATCGAGCAGCCGCTTCTGTTTACAGAGCTTGTGAATGAATGGCTGGATCGGGCACAAAGAGAGCTCTCCCTCTCCCTGTAAACAAGCATAAAAAAGACAACCAGCTCAATGAGAATGGTTGTCTTTTTGCTTCCATTAAACATTTGTCACAAGAGATTCGCTGTAGGCGTGGAATGCTTTGCCCAGTCGTGAAATCGCAAGCTCCGTATCCTCTCGGTTCAAGAGCGTATAGTTCAAGCGCATCGTATTGACTTGCGGCTCGGCAGCATAAAACGGCTTCCCTGGCACGAATGCCACGCCTTCCTGTACGGATCGGGCCAGCAGCTTTTCTGCATCGACGTGCTCAGGCAGATTCACCCAGAGGAACATTCCGCCTCTTGGTTTTTCCCACTGTACGCCCTCCCAGTTTTGCGCAACCAAGAGCTCATGCATCCATTCCATGCGTGCCTTGTAGGACTCGCGGATTTTCTCAATGTGGCGCTCCAGATCAAAGCGGGACAACAGCTCATATAGGGCGTACTGGTCGATTGTGCTCGACTGCAAATCAACTGCTTGCTTCGCCTTCACCATCATCTGAATCACGCGGGTATCTCCGATCGCCCATCCGGTACGCAAGCCTGGCGCGACAATTTTGGAGAAGGTACTGGTGTACACCACACAGGAATCGGTCGGATGCTCATCCAGTGAGAAAATCGAGCGGTACGGAGCTTCCCCATCGAATTGGATCTCTCCATATGGATCGTCTTCCAGGATGAGAATGTTTTGTGCCTTACATTGACGAAGCAAACCGAGACGGCGCTCGAGGCTCCATACCTTTCCTGTCGGATTGGCAAAGGTAGGAATGACGTACACCATTTTCGGGCGATACTGGGCTATTTTTTTCGCCAGATCGTCCAGATCCATCCCATTAGCATCACCATCTACGGGAATCGCTTTGATTCCCCGGAATTGAAACAACTGAACGGCTGCCAAATAGGTAGGGTTTTCGACGAGAACGACATCGCCTTCGTCTAAATATACACGGCACAACAAGTCTACTGCTTGCTGTGAGCCCGTAGTGATGATCATATTATCTGCACCGACGTCCATATGCTTTTGCTTCATGCGGGATGCAATCCACTCACGAAGCGGCAGGTAGCCATCAGTCAATCCGTACTGAAGAGCTTTTGCTCCTTGTTCGAATGCGCGGTTGAACGCTTCGCGCATCTCTGCGATTGGAAAAGAATCCTCTGCTGGCAGGCCACCTGCGAGCGAGAGCACTTGATTGCCTTGGGTCAGCTTCAAGATTTCCCGGACAGCCGAGGAGGATAGTGCTTCCACAGATTTTGAAAATGAGTACTCCATGTTCCGTTCCCCCTTGATTTTGCTTATCCTTGTTTTATCACTGTCAATAGCGTAAGTCCAATCCTTGCTAGCTATAAGTAGATAGGTTTTGACTATGTCGAGCGGTTGTTCAATCGTTAGTCTTGACACCCTGCATGCAAAAAACCCCTCTTCGTATCAAACGAAAAGGGGTCCATATGTAGGGGCTATATCTTCCTAGGCGATTCGGAACACACGCGGTTTCTCTGTGTGTGGGAGGAAAGAGAGGTCTACATGCGCGGACGCTTCTTCCATACCGATATCGCTAGCCAGCAGCAATGCCTCTTCCTGGAAGGTCGGCGTACAGCTGCCTTCATTCAGTTCACAGAGACGCTTCAATCGCTTCAGTCTCTCTGCGGACTTCTCCACTCTCATGCATTCATTCGTCAGCTCACATACGTTGACGTGACGAGCATCAGCAATCATGCTGATATCATTCACATGGACAATCAGCCTTTTGCCTTCTTCTGTAACAAATCCGATCGAGCAAAAATGCGCACCTGACATTTCCAAACGAGTGAGAACAGCATTGGCGTAAACTTCTCCCGTCCGCAAGCGAATCTGGCCTGCTTCAATGGCTCCGCCGATTTTTCTCTCGTTGGCGATCACCGTATACATATCCGTGTAACCGTTAATCTGATAGCGCATGGTACCCTCCCGCTCTCGCTGAGACTAATTATCATTAACAATGACATCGTATAATGAAAATCATTATCTGTCAATAATGAGAATGATTTTTATTCCAGAAGAAAAAGCCACACTCCATATGCATGGTAGTGTGGCCAATTTGCCTCGCCTTTATTTTGTTTTCGTAAATAACCCTAACCGCTCAATCCGCTGAACCGCTTCTGCGAGACGCTCTTCATTTGATAACAAAGCCGCTCGCACATAGCCCTCACCTGTCGGGCCAAAGCCATTTCCTGGCGCTACGACGACATGCGCTTTTTCCAAAAGCAGGTCAGAGAACTCCACGGATGTGAAGCCGCTTGGAACAGGAAGCCAAGCAAAGAAAGAACCTTGAGATGGCGGAGCTTGCCAACCAATCCGATGGAGATTGGAGTACAAGGCATTGCGGCGGCTCTCGTAGACAGCGACGAGATCGCGGACGCACTGCTGCGAATCCGTCATCGCTTTGGCTGCCGCCATCTGTACTGCACCGAACAGACTGACGAAGTAATGGTCCTGAATGAGGTTAATCAGGCGAACCAGCTCGCGATTTCCTACCATGGCACCAACACGCCAGCCTGCCATGTTGTACGTTTTGGACAAGGTATAAAATTCTACGCCCACTTCTTTTGCACCCGGAACCTGCATGAAGCTGACCGGCTTTTTCCCGTCATAGCTGATCGCCCCATAGGCGAAGTCGTGGCAGACGACGATTTCATGTTTTCGGGCAAAACGAATGGTTTCTTCATAAAACTCCAGTGGTGCGTTGACTGCTGTCGGATTGTTCGGATAGTTGAGAAACATCAGTTTCGCTCGATCCAAATCAGCTTGGGACAGCTGGCTATAGTCTGGCAAGAAGTCATTTTCCGCCTTTAACGGCATCATGACCATCCGTCCGTTGACAACAGCAACCCCCGACCAATAATCCGGATAGCCAGGGTCTGGAACCAGTGCGACATCGCCTGCGTTCATGAGTACTTGGCAAATCTCTACGAGTCCGGTTTTGCTGCCGAACAAAATCGCTACTTCTTCCTCCGGATCGAGGTCCACATCGAATTCTTGTTTATACCAATGAGCCACTGCCTGCTTCAGTTCCACGCGTCCCTGAAAAGGCGGATATTTGTGATGGAGTGGTTGTGCCGCTTGCGCCTGTAATTCTTCAATAATGTGCGGCGGTGTCGGCAAATCGGGATTGCCCTGCCCCAGGTTAATGACGTCATGGCCTTGCGCAATGACCTTGTTTACTTTTGCCACCAGGGTCGCAAAAAACTGGGTAGGGAGTCGATCAATCATGTCGGAGGGTTGAATGCGCATCTTTCTTCCATTCCTTTCTTGGGCCCAATACAGTAAAACCCCCTTTTTCCATACAGAAAAAGGGGGAGATCAGCTTGGTCACGTCCTTATCTGTCAGGAAAAAATCCTGCTGGAATTGGCACAGCATCTGTCCATCTCATGGAACAGATCCGCTGCCGGGCTTCATAGGGCCAGTCCCTCCACCTCTCTGAATAAGTGAAACACACGGAATATACTGTTTTTTCGTCTATATCATACTACTTGAGCACGTAAACCGTGTCAAGATGCTTGATTCTGTACCGGCACTTGATGTCTTCTTTTTCGAAAAGAGGTGTGGAAGGCGAAGAAGGCAACAGACAACAGACACAAGCCTGCCATCACGAACAAGAGCCCCTGTGCGTGAATTGATTGGAAGATGAAGGCGCCGAGCAATGGTCCAAGCATTCGCCCAGCCGATCCAGTCCCTGCAATCAGTCCTTGGATAAAGCCCTCTCGTCCCTCAGGCGTAAACTGTGCAGCTACTGCCGGCACCGCTGGCCACACGAGCATTTCACCCAGCGTCATGATGAACATTCCCGCTACAAAGCCTGCATAAACGGTTGACTGAGACAAAATCAACATCGACAAGGCAAAAATATAAGCGCCCAAGAGCATTTGCGCTTTTAGCGTACGGGCAAAGCGTCGAATGACCCATGCAATCAATGGCTGACCAAACAGGATCAAACCGCCGTTCAGCGTCCACAGCAGACTGTATTGACGAAGAGAAATACCCAAGGATTGCATATAGGTCGACAGCACCGTCGTCCATTGTACATAGACAATCCAGCTAATTAATAGCCCCCCGCATAATAGCAGCAAGGCTCCCCATACCACCTTTGACTCTTGCTGTGGTTGTTGCGGCACATCACCAGTTGCCTCTTCAGACATGCTTTGTCCAGCGGTCGGGTTTTGGCGTTGTTGTTCCGCCTTTTTTAGCTGACGCGGCAAAATGAGCATGAACATGGCGAGGACGATCACTTGCGAGATGGCATTACCGAAAAACGTCCAGGCAAATGACACACTTGCCAAAAAGCCACCCAACGCAGAACCGGCAGCAACTCCCACATTGAGGGAGACATAAATCAGATTGATTCCTTTCCGTCCTCCGTCCGGCCATAACACGACGGCCAGTGCATTCATCACAGGAGAAAGTGATCCGTAAAAAAGTCCATTCAACAGAAGCAAGACAACATAAATCGTAAAATCCTGCGTAACACCTAATCCGAGCGAAATCAGGATAACACCTATGGAACCGACAATGATGGTGCGCATTTTGCCCCAGCGGTCAAACATCATCCCGCCAACAATACTCCCGATCAAGAATGCGCCTTGATTTAAAAGCAACAAGAAGCCGGCTACAGTCAGCGGCTTTCCGAGATGGTTATGAATATAAATCGTGACCAGCGGCCAAATACATGCCATTCCGGTAGAAAAAATGACGGCAGCAATCGCCAATAGACGAATGCTGCTCGGATAGGATTCCCACTTTTGCCTCATGGCTTACTTCTCTCCCCGATGGAAATCGCCGCTTTTTCCGCCTGTTTTGGATTGCAGACTGGTCGGACCGATTATCATTTCTTTATCCATGGCTTTGCACATGTCATACACCGTCAAAGCCGCTACGCTGACAGCGGTCAACGCCTCCATCTCGACGCCTGTTTTCCCTGTCGTCTTCACGGTTCCTGTAATCGCAAGCGTCGTTTCATCTACAAAAGCAAATTGTATGTCGATGCCAGTCAATGGCAGCGGATGACACATCGGGATGATTTCCCACGTTTTTTTGGCAGCCATGACACCTGCTACCTGCGCAACTGCGAGTACATCGCCCTTTTCGATTCGACCTTCCCGGATTCGGGCGAGTGTTTCGGGTTTCATGCTGATTTGGCTCTCGGCTACAGCCACCCGTTTTGTGACGTCCTTCTCAGATACGTCCACCATCCGCGCTCGATTTTGTTCATTAAAATGTGTTAATTGATCAGTCATACTAGCATCGTTCCTCCTCTATCTCTTCCTACCTTACTCCCGCCGCTGGATAAAAGCAATGGGAATGTAGATGAGACTATTTCGTTATCTTGCTCATCCACTCCTAAAAACGTACGAAGAACAGGTACTGGAGGTATACTGTGCGTACACAGCTCAAAGGAGGCGTATGGATATGGAAACGAGGAAGGATCAGACGGTACGCTGGTCAATGCTTACGCATGGTGATTGGAACATTTTTTTGGCTGCAACCGCTGCCGGGCTTTGTTATGTCGGCTCGGTTAACCAGCCTTTTGCTGAATTGGAGGCCTGGGTTGAAAAGCATCGCCCACAAAGTGCACTGGTGCAAGACGATCCGTGGCTAAAGCCTTTTGCAACAGAACTGATGGAGTATTTGCAGGGAACGCGTGAGCATTTTTCTATGGATTGCGACCTGTCTGGAACGCCTTTTCAGCTCGCTGTCTGGGAGGCGCTGCGCCAAATCCCATACGGTCAAACGGCATCGTACACCGACATTGCGAACATCATTGAAAAGCCCGCTGCTGTTCGTGCTGTCGGTGCTGCAATCGGTGCCAATCCAGTTCTCATTACAGTCCCCTGCCACCGCGTCGTCGGTAAAAACGGTTCACTGACTGGCTATCGTGGAGGACTGCCCATGAAGACAACTCTGCTTGATCTGGAGAAAAAGACGAATCGGGGTGTGAAGCATGGCTAATTCACTTGCCGAGAGGATCGCTGCGCTTGACTGGCATTCCCTGCAACAGCAGTTGGACGGACAAGGGTATGCTGCTTTTCCTTCCTTAATAAGCGGGAATGATTGCGAAGAATTAATCGCTACGTACGGACAAGACGACCTTTTTCGCAATACGATCCAGATGGCGCGGTACCGTTTCGGTGAAGGAGAGTATCGTTATTATCAGGAGCCCCTTCCCTCGCTTTTGCAGGAGCTTCGCGAAGGCTTTTATCCGATGCTTGCGCAGACTGCGAATCGGTGGCAGGAAATGCTTGGTCGCGA
The DNA here is from genome assembly GCF_003013445.1 of Brevibacillus sp. NRRL NRS-603. Lineage (NCBI taxonomy): Bacteria > Bacillati > Bacillota > Bacilli > Caryophanales > Paenibacillaceae > Brevibacillus > Brevibacillus sp. NRRL NRS-603. The sequence goes on from NZ_PXZN01000046.1 coordinate 75,121, forward strand.
AGCTATTTATCCTGCTACCCTCCCTGAATTTTTGGCGCAATGTCACGATCAGGGCCAGCTGCGCTCTACCCCACTGATTTTGAAATACGAGACAGGTGGCTATAATTGCATGCATCAGGATATGTACGGAGACGTATTCTTCCCATTTCAAGTGGTTTTTGCCTTGAATCAAAAGGAAAAGGACTACAAAGGCGGAGAATTTCTGCTGATGGAGCAACGGCCGCGCGCGCAGAGCCGGGGACATGTGATAACCTTGGACCAAGGCGCTGGCCTGATTTTCCCGACATCCTACCGTCCTGTGCAGGGAACGCGAGGCTACTATAAAAACACGCTGCGCCACGGTGTCAGCACGATTACCTCAGGAACCCGCTACAGCCTCGGAATTATTTTTCATGATGCAAAGTGAGGAACGCCCCATATGAAAAGCATCCTTTCCTATAAAATGCCGAAAACCCTCCTCAATAAAGGAAGCGGATTTCTTGCGGATTACACCCACTCGCTCAATCCATATACGGGCTGTTCCTTCGCCTGCTCCTATTGCTATGTTCGGCAAATGCCTGTCTCTTTGTTTCGCAACGAGCAATGGGGCACGTGGGTTGACATCAAGCAGCAAGCTGCCGATTTATTGCGCAAGGAGCTTTTGCGGGCTAAGAAAAAAGGTAAGGTGACCATCTTCATGTCTTCGAGTACAGACCCGTACCAGCCCATCGAACAAACAGAAAAGGTAACGCGGTCTTTACTCGAAGTCATGGTAGAGAATCCACCCGATTTTTTGCTGGTGCAGACGAGAAGTCCCTTGGTTTGGCGGGATGCCGATTTGTTGCTCCTGCTGGGTGATCGCGTCCGCGTCAGCATGACCGTCGAGACCGATTTGGAGGAGATTCGCAGGCACTTTAGCCCACAAGCTCCCCCCATTCAAGCGCGGCTCAAAACACTCCAGCGCTTGGCGGAAGCAGGTATTCCTACACAAGCAACGATTGCCCCTGTTTTGCCTAGCAGTGAGTCATTCCCGGAGATTTTGCGCCCCTTGGTCACCCGTGTCTGTGTCGACGATTTTTACATGGGAGATGGCAGCGGCGGTAAACGAACGAAAAGAAACGGAATTCCCGCTCTCTATGAACAGCTTGGGCTGGAACAATGGTATGACCCTTCCGCCTATCGAATCGTCTATGATCGGCTATTACGTGTCTTCCCCCCGGATCAGATTTATTTGAGTCAGGAAGGCTTCGCCCCTTAGCATCACAACCCCTGATTGACACACCCCATTCATTGGCAACTTTGATTGGTTTATGATATCGTCTAGCCTAGAGAGTAGTATCATCCAGGGAAATGAGGAATTGTCTTGACCATTACGATCTTGTTATTTGCCGGACTCGCTGAACGCGCGAATGCCCGGGAAGTACAGTTGACCTTATCTGAAGGCGCGACCGTTAGCGATCTTCTGCAAGCAGTGGAAAAAGAATATCCTGCGCTCTCTGCGCTTTTGGGCAGCTGCTTTGTCTCCATCAACCATGAATATGCGGCGAAAAACCAGGTTATTTCAGCCGACGATGAGATTGCCCTCTTGCCTCCTGTAAGCGGCGGAGAGGAAGACCCCCGCTTCGCCATTACCGAGGAGCCCATTTCTGCGGACAAGCTCGTTCGTCTGGTGAGCAACCCGCATGCAGGGGCGATCCTTACTTTTGTCGGAACTGTTCGGGAATTTACCCATGGTCAACGCACGGTGTATTTGTCCTATGAAGCGTATGCCCCTATGGCTGTTGAAAAAATGAAGCAGGTCGCAGCTGAGATCGAGGAACGCTGGCCAGGAGCGCAAGTCGCGATGCACCATCGTATCGGTAATTTGGCTGTGGAAGAGATTGCGGTTGTTTGTGCCGTTGCAACAGCCCATCGCAACGAATCGTTTGAAGCAGGCCGTTATGCCATCGAGCGACTCAAGCAGATCGTTCCCATTTGGAAAAAAGAAATGTGGGAAGATGGAAGCGAATGGAAGGGACATCAGCAAGGACCGTGGAATCCGCTTGCGATGCCAGAAGGAAAGGTGGAGTAACGCCTTGGATACTCGCTATTCCCGTCAGATATTGTTTCATCCTATCGGGCGGAGTGGACAGGAGAAGCTTGGGCAAAGCCGTGTAGCGATCGTCGGCATGGGGGCGCTCGGAACTGTTCTCTCCAATCATATGGTCCGTGCTGGAGTAGGCTTTGTCCGCATCATTGACCGCGACTTCGTCGAGCCGAGCAACCTGCAGCGTCAAATGCTCTACGACGAATCCGATGCAGCCGAGCATTTGCCAAAAGCAATCGCAGCCCACGCCAAGCTGACAAAGATCAACTCAGCTGTCACGATTGAACCGATTGTTGCAGACCTCACCGCTTACAATGCGGAGGAATTGCTGGCAGACGTCGATCTCGTTCTGGATGCGACGGATAATTTTCAGGTGAGATACCTCGTGAACGATGTTTGCGTCAAGCATGGCATTCCGTGGGTGTACGGTGGCGCTGTGAGTGCGACCGGAACCTTTACCGCGATTCGCCCAGGAATCACGCCTTGCTTGCGCTGTCTTTTTCCTGAGGCGCCAAACCCGGGTGAGATGCCTACCTGTGACACGGCTGGCGTCATCGGACCGATCATTCACATCGTCGCCTCCTATCAGGCAACAGAAGCATTCAAGCTGTTAGTAGGCGCAACCGATGAACTCAATCCGAATTTGGAGCACTTTGAGATTTGGCATAATCGCCATCAGCAAATCAAGGTGGTCAATGCCCGCCGAGACGATTGTCCGACATGTGGGCAGAAGCAATTTTCATTTTTGCAGCCGGATACCCAAGATGGACAAGCCGTTTCGCTTTGCGGTCGAGACACCGTACAAATCTCGCCAGCCGTTGCAATGACACTTGATCTGAACGCATTGGCTGATAGACTCTCACCTTTGGGGCAAATTGAGCAAAACAAGTTTTTGCTGCGTTTCCGAGTCGATTCTTACACGCTCGTCATTTTCCCAGATGGTCGCGTCCTCGTGCAAGGCACAGATGACGTCAGCCTGGCACGTTCGCTCCATGCCAAGTATATCGGCGCGTAACTGGTTAACCCGTAATGAAAATAAGCTGTCCCAGACCGTCGTCGAGACGAAGGGGCAGCTTTTTTATGCCGTTTGAACAAATGTAATCGTAAACGTCGTACCTTTCCCTACGTCACTCTCAACGACGATCTTGGCATGATGCAAATCCATTATTTTTTTCACGATCGCCAGCCCCAGACCACTGCCCGAATTGGCTCGATTCCGCGATGGGTCCGCCTTGAAAAATCTTTCGAAAATGCGCTCCTGATTTTCCTTGGATATCCCGATTCCCGTATCGGTTATTTTCACGAGCACTTCTCCGTTTACCGTCTCCAGCTTTACGCTAATTTTTCCGCCTGCCTCCGTGAATTTGATGCTGTTGCCAAGTAAGTTGGTCCAGACTTGACTCAGCATATCCTCGTCGGCGACGATTTCGACTTTTTCCAAGTCTATGTCCATATCAATCTCTTTCGCCATCCATTGCGGCTCGCATGCGAGGATGAGTGCGCGCAGTTGCGTGTCCAACCGATATGGCTTCCGCTCTAAATCATGCTGGATGCCCTCTAGCGCAGTGAGCTTAAGCAGGTTGTCGCTGATCTTGGACAGCCGCTTGCTTTCCGACTCAATAATCTCCAAGTAACGTTTACGCTCTTCTTGGCTAAGTCTTTCATTATGCAGGGCGCGAGCAAACCCGCTAATGGACGTCAAAGGTGATTGGATTTCGTGGGAAACATTGGAGATGAACTCCTGCCGCAGCTTCTCCATTTCATTTAATTGTTCCGCCACATGGTTGATGCCGTCCACCAGCTCCCCCCATTCATGCGCCAGCTTGATATCGAGATTGACCCGAAAATCCCCCATGGCAATCCGTCTAAGCGCATCAATCAATGGTTGAAACCTGCCCCGATGCCTTGACATAGTGAAGAAAGAAATGATGATGCCTACCCCAATAAACAACATGCAGTTCAAAACGGAATGGATCAACGTTTTTACAAGATTATTGGGATGAAAGCCCATATAGCCATATAAGAGAGTAGTAATCCCATATGCACCTAGCCCGCACAGAGCAAATACAGCACATAAGGCCACAACCCCGACGATTCTTTTCAGCAAAACAAGGGAATGTTCTGGCCTTCGCTGTTTCATACCACAATCTCCAAACGATAGCCAAGTCCCCGGACCGTCCGGATCAAAAAGCCGTACATCGCTTCTGGAAAACGCTCCCGCAATCGGTTGATGTGCACGTCTACCGTACGCTCATTTCCCTCAAAATCATAGCCCCATATTTGTTCGATCAGCTGCTCGCGGGAAATCGTCTGCCCGGGATAGCTGGCCAGTTTGAACAACAGCTCGAACTCCTTTAGTGGGATCGTCCAGGTTTTCGTCCCGCTGGCGACTGCAAACGTTTTACGATCAAGCAGCAGTCTTCCTGCTTGAACCTGATGCGAAGCAGCAATCCGGTAACGCTTGAGCAGCGCTTTTACCCGGACGACCAGCTCCTGCGGATCAAACGGCTTCACCAAATAATCGTCTGTCCCTAGCTCAAAGCCTTTGATTTTTTGCGATGTCTCTCCCTTGGCAGTCAGCATGAGCAAGGGAAAATCATAATACTCGCGAAGCTTTCGACACAGCTCCCAGCCGTCCATGTTCGGCATCATGATGTCAAGAATCACCAGTTGTGCGGCAACCGACTCCAGTTTGTCCAGTGCCTCCTGTCCGTCAGCGGCTTCCACTATCGTAAAGCCTTCATTGCGCAAGAAGACGCTGACGAGCTCGCGAATATGCGGATCGTCGTCGACTACCATAATTGTGGTCACGTTCTACACCCTCTCTTTTACGAGCAATTGCTGACTAGCCAATTCCCGGTACATCTCATGGGTTTGAAAAAGCTCTTCATGTGTACCCATACCTGTGATTTTTCCCTTTTCCAAAAAGATGATTTGATCTGCTTCCACCACCGTCGACAAGCGATGGGCAATCACGAGGGTGGTACGTCCCTTCATCAAATTTTGCAACGCCTTCTGGACGATCATCTCCGAATTACTGTCCAAGCTAGAGGTCGCTTCATCCAGCATCAAGATTTGCGGGTCCCGAAGCAGTGCACGGGCAATCCCGATTCGTTGGCGCTGTCCACCCGATAGCTTCATGCCTCGCTCCCCTACTTCTGTCTCATAGCCATTCGGCAATTCTTCTATAAATTGATCCGCATAGGCCATCTTTGCCGCCTCCTTCAGCTCCTCCTCGCTAATCGTCCGTGAAATCCCGTAGCAAATATTTTCTCGAATGGTTCCGGCGATCAATGGACTTTCCTGGGACACGTAGCCGATTTGACTTCTCCATGACTTCAAGGAAAAATCCGTGATGGGATCATTGCCCAGCCTGATTTCTCCAGTCAGTGGCTGGTAATACCTTTCAACTAGGGAAAACAACGTGGTCTTGCCGCTGCCGCTCGGTCCGACAATCGCATTTACTTTTCCGGCCCCAATCGTAAAGCTGACATCATCGAGAATCGTTTCCCCGTTCTCATACGCGAAGCTCACATGGTTCACATGAATGGGCAGACCTGCGTTTTCAAGCGTCCGTCCTGCAAGAAGATCTTCCTCTTCGGCGTCCAGAGTCGCAATGATTCTCTCTGTTGCCCCCATGGCTTTTTGCAAGGAGGTGAAAAACTGTGTGAATTGTCCCAGCGGTATGACGATTTGCACCAGATACAAAATAAACGCGACCAGCTCACCAGCTGTCAATGCTCCCGTGGATACGCGCATGCCACCATAGCCGATCACAACCACGAGCAGCACCATCAGGATAAAGGACATTAACGGTCCAATGACGGCTTGGACTTTTCCTTCTCTCAGCCCGAATCGAAACAGATTCCCGATTGCTTTTGTTCCCATTCCCAGTTCGCGGGTTTCGGCATTGGAAGATTTGACGAGCCGCATCTCTTGGAGCACTTGATTCATAATTGTCGTAAAGCTAGCAGTCTCGTCTTGGAGTCCTTTCGAAATTTTGTACATCTGACTGCCAAGCGGAATGAGAATCCCGATGCACAGCGGTACCGCAACGAGCATGGTTAACGTCATTTGCCAATCGAGGTAGAGCAAAGTCACCACAGAACCAACGATCGTGATCAATCCTGTGAAAAAGTTGGACAGTTGATCACTAATCAGACTTTTCACTACGCCGGTATCGTTCGTCATTCGACTGATCGTCTCACCTGTCCGGTTGTTATCATAATAGGAGATCGGCAGGACGAGCAGTTTTTTCCAGAGTCGTTCACGGAGTGAGGCTACCACACTCTCGCCGACATGATTTAATAAGTAGATGGACAGCCCTCCGGCAATGGCTTGCGCGACAAAGGCAACGATCAAGAGAATGATTTGTGGTGTTGTGATCGTAGATAAGGAAAAGCTGTCCACCAAATCCTTCGTAAACAGCGGAATCACTAAGCTAACCAGTGTGGTAGCGATGCTCATGAACAACGCGACACCGATTTTTAGTTTGGATGGCTTTGTTTCCATGATTAATCGAAAGAAAGGCCGCCAGTTTCCCCATTTCGCTACGCTATTCGTTTGTTCCATTCGTTCATTTCTCCCCTTTTTCCTCCACGTCATTTTCACTTGCAAGAGATAAGATACTGCATGAATGTAAACGAAATATAAACGAGATAATAATTGAAGTGCGTGCAATTTTGTTCTTTCTAATAAGAAGACGTTCTTGATCCAATTTTCTTTACCTGTGATTTTTGTATATAAATGATGAATTTGGGGTAGAAGCCGGGAAACAAATCGTATATAATAGGTTCGTAATGAAGAAACGAAACAACGTTTCACCAGATGAAACTCCAAGTTATTATAGGGAGGTTGTATACATTGGCTAACAAAGATGCTTACAAAGTAAAGTCTTCCCTGCAAGTAGGCGACAAGTCTTTTGCTTACTATCGCCTGCAAGGGTTGGAAGAACAAGGATTGGGCGATGTTTCCAAACTGCCGTTCTCCATTAAAGTTCTACTCGAGGCTGCTGTACGTCAGTTCGACGGCCGCGCGATCACGAAAGAACACGTACAACAATTGGCGACCTGGACAAAAGGCCGCGACGAAAACCAAGAAGTACCGCTCATGCCAGCTCGTATCGTTCTGCAAGACTTCACCGGTGTACCGGCTGTAGTTGACTTGGCAGCGATGCGCATCGCTATGAAGCGCGCTGGTGGAGATCCAAAACGAATCAACCCATTGGTTCCAGTTGACCTCGTTATCGACCACTCCGTCATGGTTGACGATTTCGGTAACGCGTCCGCTCTGGACAACAACATGAAATTGGAATTCGAACGCAACCAAGAGCGCTACCGCTTCCTGCGTTGGGCACAAACTGCGTTTGACAACTTCCGTGCGGTTCCTCCAGCTACTGGTATCGTTCACCAAGTAAACTTGGAGTACCTCGCAACTGTAATCGCTACTCGCGAAGTAGATGGAGAACTGGTTGCTTTCCCTGACTCTCTCGTAGGTACTGACTCCCACACCACTATGATCAACGGTCTTGGTGTTCTTGGATGGGGTGTTGGTGGTATCGAGGCAGAAGCAGGAATGCTTGGCCAACCTCTGTATTTCGTAACCCCAGAAGTAGTTGGTTTCAAACTGACTGGTACCCTGAGTGCTGGTGCGACTGCAACCGACCTTGCTCTGACTGTTACGCAAATGCTGCGTAAAAAAGGCGTTGTAGGTAAATTCGTGGAGTTCTACGGACCAGGCCTGTCCAACATCTCGCTGGCTGACCGCGCTACCGTAGCAAACATGGCACCTGAGTACGGCGCTACAATGGGCTTCTTCCCAGTAGATGCTGAGACACTCAACTACATGCGTCAAACCGGTCGTGAAGAAGACCTGATCTCCTTGGTTGAAACTTACACCAAAGCACAAGGCCTCTTCCGTACTGACGAGACTCCAGACCCAGTATTCTCCGAAACATTGGAACTGGATCTGTCCACTGTCGTACCTAGCTTGGCTGGTCCAAAACGTCCTCAAGACCGCGTAGAACTGACTGCTATGAAGGAATCCTTCAATAACAGCCTCGTGACGCCGATCGACAAAGGCGGATTTGGTCTCTCCGAAGAGAAAATCGCAGCTAGCGCACCAGTTGCATATCCAAACGGTGAAACAGCTACGCTGAAAACTGGTTCGGTTGTTATCGCAGCGATCACTTCCTGTACCAATACATCAAATCCTAGCGTAATGCTGGGTGCAGGTATCCTGGCGAAAAAAGCTGTGGAAAAAGGCCTGAAAAAGCCTCCTTTCGTAAAAAGCTCCCTGGCTCCAGGTTCCCGCGTAGTTACCCAATACCTGAAAGACGCTGGTCTGATCGACTCCTTGGATGCTATCGGATTCAACGTCGTAGGTTATGGTTGCACCACTTGCATCGGTAACTCCGGTCCATTGCCAGAGGAAACCAGCAAAGCTATCGCTGACGAAGATCTGACAGTTGCAGCGGTACTCTCCGGTAACCGTAACTTCGAAGGCCGTATCCATGCACAGGTAAAAGCGAACTACCTCGCTTCTCCTCCATTGGTTATCGCCTATGCACTCGCAGGTACTGTAAATATCGATCTGACTACAGAGCCAATCGGCACTGGCAAAGACGGTCAACCTGTATTCTTGAAAGACATCTGGCCAACTCCACAAGAGATCGCAGCTGCTATGGACAAAGCTATGAATCCAGCTCTGTTCCGCGCTGAGTACGGCCAAGTGTTCACACAAAACGAAGCTTGGAACAAAATCGACGTTCCTACTGGCGACCTGTATGAGTGGGATGAAAAATCCACGTACATCCAAGAACCGCCATTCTTCCAAAACCTGGCTGGAGAAATTGCAAAAATCGCAGACATCAAAGCAGCGAACACCATCGCACTCTTCGGTGATTCTGTAACAACTGACCATATCTCCCCAGCTGGTAACATCTCGCCAACTAGCCCAGCAGGTCTGTATCTGCAAGCAAACGGCGTAGAGCGCAAAGACTTCAACTCCTACGGTGCTCGTCGTGGTAGCCACGATGTAATGATGCGCGGTACATTTGCGAACATCCGTATCCGCAACCAAGTGGCTCCTGGCACTGAGGGCGGCGTAACCAAATACTTGCCAACTGACGAAGTAATGTCCATCTACGATGCTTCCATGAAGTATCAAGCAGACGGTACTCCACTCGTTGTACTGGCTGGTAAAGAGTATGGTACTGGTTCTTCCCGTGACTGGGCAGCAAAAGGTACATTCCTCTTGGGTATCAAAGCGGTTATCGCTGAGAGCTTCGAGCGTATCCACCGTGCTAACCTGGTTGGTATGGGCGTTCTGCCTCTGCAATTCGCTGATGGCCAAAGCTGGAAGTCCCTCGGCATCGACGGTACTGAGTCCTTCAGCATTGTAGGCCTCTCCGATGATGTTCAACCTGGCCAACGCGTAAAAGTTGAAGCAACGAAGAAAGACGGCAGCACTTTCGAATTCGAAGTAATCGTGCGCCTCGATTCTATGGTAGACGTAGACTACTACCGCAATGGTGGTATCCTGCAAACGGTTCTGCGTCAATTGCTGGATGAAGGCAAACCAGTCAACGCGTAAGCAAACGAATAAAAAATAAGTTCGTATCAGCACCCACCCAACGAAAAGGGCAGGCTCCGAGTATCTCGGAAGTCTGCTCTTTTTACGTTTCCAGCCAGAAACATGGTCTGCTTTTTGTTATCTCTTCCTGATGGGCCACGCTTAAGTGGAAGATACTGTGAATACGCATGGAAGAGGGGAATTGTTCCCCAGAAAAAGGGAGGGATTCGTGATGAAACAGTTGTTTCGCGAAACCTGGATCGAGGTAAATCTCGATGCCGTCAAGAAAAACATTCGGGCAATACGCCGGCATATTCCTGAACAAACGAAAATTATGGCGGTTGTAAAAGCAAATGCCTATGGCCATGGTTCGGCCGGAGTAGCACGCCATGCCCTCGAGTACGGGGCTACTTCCCTCGCTGTCGCCATCCTGGAAGAAGGCATTGTCTTACGAAAGGCTGGAATTGCCGCACCTATACTCGTGCTGGGATTCACGCCTCTTTCACGTGTCAAAGAGGCGGTCGCCTGGAATATTGAGTTGTCCGCGTTTCAGGCCGATTGGATCAAAAAAGCCGATAAAATTGTCAAAGCAACCTCTTTCTCCAATCGTCTGAACATCCATATCAACGTAGATACGGGCATGGGACGATTGGGCGTACGGACAAAATCCGGGTTGCTTGCAGTCGTGAAGGCCTTAACATCCAGCTCTTCCCTTGCATGGACCGGAATCTTCACTCATTTTTCCACTGCGGATGAACCTGATCACACATTGACCAAAGCGCAACACGAGCTATTTGTTGATTATCTTCGTTATCTGAAGGAAAAAGACTTCGAGCTTCCGACCGTACACATGAGCAACACCGCTGCAACCATTGCTTTTCCCGAATACAGCGCCGATATGATCCGCCTCGGAATCGGCATGTACGGACTGTATCCATCCGCTTATATCCGACAACTCAATCGTGTCAAGCTCGTTCCGGCACTCAGCTTGAAATCGCGCTTCTCCTATGTGAAGACAATGCTGACGCCACCGTATACCATCAGTTATGGGGCTACATACATAGCAAAGCACGGAGAGGTTATCGGGACGGTTCCCATTGGTTATGCCGACGGTTATTCGCGCGCACTTTCTAACCGGGGATTTGTTCTGTATCGAGGCAGACGGTTGCCGATCGCAGGGCGAGTGACAATGGATCAGATGATGGTCAGCTTGGGAGAAGGCAGTGGAAAGCAAGGCGATGAAGTCGTGATTTACGGCAAGCAAGGAAACCACGAGATTACTGTCGATGAGATTGCCGAAATGCTCGGAACGATCAATTATGAAGTCGTTGCCACCCTCAGTAATCGCATTCCTCGTTTGTTTTTGGAAAAAGGAGTGGTTGTAGAGATCTCTCATCTATTGCCAGAAGGGTAATTGAGGCAGGCTTGGAGAATAATTTTTCCCCGAAAACAAAAAATAGGGGAAACGATTTCGCGGAAAGGAATGGAAACATGAAGTCGCGATTCACTTACGCCATCCTTCTCCTGTTGGCGCTGAGTCTGACTGTGATCAGCTGCAAGCCAGACTCAGCTTCCCAAATCCGTCAGCAAAGCCTTAAAGCTCAACCCTTAGCTGAGAGAAACGAATCGCAAAAACCTGTCCTGCTCATTCTCATTGATTCGTTAATGGACAAACCATTGCAAGAAGCGATCCGGCAAGGCCGCGCTCCCGCTTTGGGTTATTTGCTTGCAAACGGGCGCTATTACCCGCAGGTTGTGAGTTCTTTTCCTACCATGTCGGTAACGATCGACAGCACCCTCCTTACAGGTACGTATGCCAATCAGCATTATGTACCGGGATTATCTTGGTTCAGCAACAAGGAAAAGCGAATGATTTATTACGGGTATGGGCCCAAAGAAGGTCTGAAGATCGATCAGCCACAGGTTCTGCTAGATATCCTTCATCAATTGAATTTGGTCCAGCTCAATCCGCATACGAAAACCATCCATGAAGAACTGGCTGAAAAAGGCAAGGATACCGCTTCGATCAATGGTATTATATGGCGAGGCAAAACAGCTCACACCTTGCAGATTCCCCGTCTCGTTGAATTCAGTACGCGCTTGCCAGGCGAGGTGAAAGTGAACGGGCCAAAACTGCTGTCGTATGCAGCATTTGCCCAGCTTGATCCGAATCAAAAAAGCGAAAAGCGCATTTGGCGAAAATACGGGATGAATGATGAGTTTTCCGCACAGGAGATCAATTATCTCATCACCAACAAGAAGCTCCCCCCTCTTACCATCGCGTATTTCCCGGAAAATGACATGGAGGTGCACAGGAAGGGAGCAGCTTCCATCGAAGGGATTGAAAAAGCAGATAAAGCCCTGCAAACCGTGCTTGATGCTTTTGGTTCATGGGACAAGGCAGTCAAGGAAGCGCGATGGATCGTCATGGGAGACAGTGCCCAGAGCGCTGTTCTTGATGATCGCCAGGCCGCTACCATCGATTTGCGCGACTTTTTAACCCCTTATCAGATCGCGAAAATCGGTCGACCCCTCACCCCCACTGACCAAATCGTGATCTCGACCAACGAACGGATGGCTTATATTTATGCCCTGGACCCGCGTATTCCGTTACCCGATATTGTTAACCGTTTGCAGCGTGAACCGAAGCTGGACATCATTGCGCGGAAGGAAGGCAACAAGATTATCGTAACAGCAGGCACGGTCAACCGACAATTTACTTTTCAGCAAAAGGGTTCCTATACCGATCCATACGGTCAAGCATGGACCTTCAGTGGTGATCCGCGTCTGCTCGATATCACCATCAACAAGAACCGGATCACGTATGGGAAATATCCGGACGTTTTAGCGAGGCTCTATGGCGCAATGAATTCGCATGAAGGCAGATATGTAGTCGTTACGGTTCAGCCTGGCCATGAGCTTATAACGGAAAACTCCCCCACCCATATCGGCGGTGCTGCACACGGTTCCCTGCACGAAATGGACTCACTCGTTCCCATGCTAGTAATCGGGACAACGACGCGTCCCCAATCTTTGCGTATCGTCGACTTGAAAGACTGGCTGCTGCGCCTGACAACCGAGTGAGTGAGGCAGCTCACCCCTGAACAACTGCAAGAGCTACTATCGATTGCACTCGACGACCAGGAAAAATATAAGCGGATAGCCGCGACCTTGCTTCCTCTAAGTTCACGGCGAGCATAGTCCCAGAAAACAAAAAACGAATACATGTTCTCCTCCATTTTAGGCACCCTACTGATGAGGAGGGATGATGCATGGATCAACGGAACTTTGAACAAGTTTATGAAGCGTACAAAAATGCCGGAGAACAACAGGCGATGCAAGAAAATGAAGATAACAGCCCACTGACGAATCCGGGAAAAGAGCAAATCGTGGCTGTCAGGAAAAACGACGATGGAGACTTGATCGCCTTTAAAACAGACACAGGCCGCGAGCTCGACTATATCACCGCACTCAATGATGCAAAGGCTGGCAAGCTGGCTCATGTAGACGTATTTCACAAGTATGGGAGAGACATTCTGCGGAGTGAGCCAGATGGGATTAAGGAAAACAATTTGGATAATTTGCCTGACTTTTGACGGTAAAAAGGTCGCCCACTGCTATGGGTCGACCTTTTTTGTATCTACTTGCATTGACTTCGTGGATGAATCTGGAAAGGGATTGGAGCGGCGAACGTTCTTTGAATACTTGCGAGCCTTGACGACTTGAGTTGTCACAAAAAGCCGATTATCTACGACTTAGTAATATATATGAGAAAGGGTGATGATCATGGATGCGTATGATGTTGCAGTAATCGGCGGCGGGTTGTCTGGATTAACCAGTTCCATTTATTTGGCAAGAGCTGGTCTGTCAGTCGTTCTGTTAGAAAAATCAAGTCAGCTAGGGGGACGGGCCGCAACGATCAAAAAGAATGGAGCTTCTCTCAATCTTGGCCTCCATGCACTTTACAAAGGTGGAGCTGCCGAAGAAGTTCTACAGGAGCTGGGAATCTCCGTCGAAGGTGCGTACGCGCCTGCAAAAGGCGGCATGGTGTGGAATGGCAAACTTTTCGAACTCCCCGGAAGTCCACTCTCCCTTTTGAGGAATCCCTTGCTGTCCCCTTCGGCTAAATGGGAATTGACTCGATTTGTGAACCGATTGAGGGGAATCGATACAAAAGTTTTACCCCCCATCAGTTTTCGAGAATGGGTCGAACAGGAAATACGCGATTCCATGATTCGTCAGCTCATTTACGCTGTTTGCAGGACGAATACATTTGTACCTTACCCGGAGCTACTCTTGGCGGCTCCAGGAGTGAGACGATTGCAACTTGTTTTTAAAGGAAACCAAGTGTTATATCTCGATCACGGTTGGGGGCAACTGGTTGATCATCTGCAGAAGGAAGCAATCCGTACAGGTGTAACGATTTTAAACAGTAAAAGTATAGCAGAGATTGTCCATGATCACGGGAAAGTCCGGCAGCTCTATTTTGCGGATGGCGATAAACTGGAAACCTCCTATGTCATCGTCACAGCAGGACCATCCGAAACCTTCAAGATGGTTAAGAATGCGGAGCGTACATCGCTGAAAGTGTGGCGGGATCGTACAAAACCAATATATGCCGCTTGTCTGGATGTCGCATTGCGTAAGCTGCCCATTTTTAATCCCAAACGGCACTTTACTTTCTTTTTGGATCGGCCCATTTTTATTAGTACCCCCTCCGTTATTTCCCATGCAAGTGACGATGGATCGGTCATCATCCATGCATGCAAAGATATCGGTTTCGGCTCGGACCACTCAAAGAACGAAGAAAGCCAATTGGAGGAGGCATTAGACTTTATACAACCTGGATGGAAAAATGAACAGGTTGCCCGTCAATTTTTGCCAAAAATCAAAGTTGCTCACGACTTTGATTCTATCGATCGGATCGATAAAAGTTATGGCCCCTCCGTTCCAGAAGTGTACGGGTTGTATGTGGCCGGTGATTGGACTGGGCGAGGTGAAGTTTTAGTAGACGCGGTTTTTGCTAGTGCGAAACGAGCTGCACAAGAGGTCATTCGTGAATATAACTCAATTGAAGTGAGGTCAGACTTGCGCAGCTGATCTTGGCTATCTATCCTATCCCTTTCGGCAGCTTCCGGACTTCGCCGTCTATGATGGTGAAGTCTTTGCCATGTTCAGGTGGGCCAGCTTGTCAGGGTTCACCGTCATATAAAATCTTGAGATTCGGTTACCTTCGAACTCCATGGATAGGACATAATGGACGGTTTCACCGATCATAAATAGGAAGCCTGGCAATCCATTAACCGTTGCATGGTGATAAACCATGCCTTCTGGAAGCTTGCTGGCCGTCCCAGTAAAGAAAGCAATAACCCGTTCCATTGTAAGAATCGGGTTAAGTGCTGCTTTCACCTTACCGCCGCCATCCATGATAAGTGATACATCCGCCGTTAGCAGTTCCATCACACGACTGATGTCACCGCTTTCGAACGATTGCATGAACTGGCGAACGATCTGATGCGTACGCACAGTTTGTTTTGACGTCGGAGTCTCCTCTTCCGTAGAGCGCGGCATGCCTCGCCTTGCCCGGTGAAAGATTTGTCGGCAGTTGGCTACACTTTTGCCGGTCAAGGCGGCAATTTCTTCATAGCTGAAGCCGAACGCCTCTCGCAAAACAAAGATAATGCGTTCGACTTCACTCAACTGTAGCAGCAAGAGCAAATAGGCCGTGCTGATCGTATCTCTCCTTATGCAAATATCCTCGGGTCCACCCCTTCCTTCGACCAACGGATCGGGCAGCCACGGACCGATATAAGTTTCCCGTTGTTTGGTCTGTTTCCGAATTCGGTCTGCGCATAAATTGGAAGCAATACGACAAAGATACGATTTTGTGTTGGTAACGGATCTATCGCCATCTCGTTCCGTCCAAGCCACAAACGTCTCCTGTACAATATCTTCGGCATCCGACACACTGCCGAGCAGCCGATAAGCAATCGAGAATAACAACGGTCTATACATTTCATATTGTTCTGCGATATTCATGGTACTCCCCTTGTTTCGGCATTAATCGATTTAGTAATTCAACGACGGCGCGCTTGGCGCTGGCCGCCGCGGCATCCACAAGCAGTTCGCCATGTCCGGCCCAATCGCCAGCGATATAAAGATTTGGCAACTCGGGGACAGCAGGCCCGGGCGCTTCCATGCGTTCATTGTGAGCATAGTCGTGAACAACCGTTATATGCGGTAAATATTGAGTCGCTTGCAATTCCTTCCTCCATCCTGGCTGCAAAATATCCATCGTTCGCTCCAGATCGGCTTTATCCTGCTCAGCGTCAGGCTGCGAAGAACCGTGATATTTCAGGATATGAACCGCAAGCCCACCGTTATCGCTAAGTTTCGCCGCTCTCGACTGATTACTAAATAGAAAAGGAGAATCAAGCCCCATGACAAACTGTACTTTTGGATTAGGCAGCCTTCGCATCCCGAGATCAAGACAGGCCGTCGTGACTGGTCGCGCTTGCCGACACCATCTTTCGAGAGCTGTCTTCTCGGAGCCGCTAACGATTTTGTAGCATTCGGTCGGGGGGACGGCCAAGATGACTGCATTTGCATAACCGACCCCACCGTCCGCGTACCGGATTTCGTAGAAGCTTTCTACTGAATCCGGTTGGGCCGACGTTTGCCGAGTGATGCTAACCACGGCTTTCCCCGTCTCGGCCCGTACACCCGCCTTCATCGCTGTTTGGCGCAATCGCTCTATAATGGAACTCCATCCACCGTTCACATACAATGCGCCGCCATTAAGGACGTGATTCACTTGTCGCAGAGCCGGCCCAGCCGATTGAATCTCGGGCCTATGTGCAAAGGTGGCTGTACGGCACAAGGCGTAGATCATGTGTCTGACCTCCGGTTCGCGGATGGAGCGTTCCGCCCAATCCTTCAGCGAGCCTTGTGGGAGGTTTCGTTTGTCCAGCTTTTTTAGGGACATCATAATGCGAGCCAGCTCTACTTTGCCCCTGATCGAAAGCAAACGTGATGTCATAAGCGAAATGGGAGACCCGGGCAAGTCATGGAGCTGTCTCTCTCGTAGCATATGACCAGCCATCGCCGGTACGTTGCCATCTGGTGTTGCGCCAAGCTCATTGAGGATATGAAAGCATTCACCATCTCTGTAAATCGCATGCGCGCCCAGACTAAGGAACACTCCATTTTTATGAACCGTCAGGGCCCTGCCGCCAAACATCCTCGCTTTTTCAGTTAGCATCACCCGCTGGCCAGCTTTCACTGCATACGCAGCGGCAACCCAACCGCTCATTCCTCCGCCGATAACGGCAACATCCCACTTTTCCATCTTTCAATCCCTCCAATCGATTTACACATAAGTCTTTAGAGGGCTTTTTTTTGTGACACGGTTTAGGAAAATTTCCTGATTGACTTGGACATCAATCGATCAAGGTATAGGAGTAGGAGTAGGAACGGCCGGCTCGTTCTCACCGCCCAAACGGCGGCGTGCTGTCTCTCTTTTTCCTACTGCCGGTAGATGCTCTCCTGCCTTGGCCAATCCCCAGACAGGCATATTTCCGTAAAGACATTCATATTTTCCCGCGTCGACCAAATACGTCTCGTGAAAAATCCCAACCGTTCCATCCGTTCCTACCGCTTGGTTGAACTTCTTCCAAGCGCTTAAATGATTGTGGCTTTTTCTCGCGTAATTTTCCAGATGCTCATAGGATTGCCAGTACTGGATTTGGGTGATTTCACGGAGATTAAAATGCGACGTGTGCCCCAAAAGTCCGAGCTCCGGGTGCTGATACAACTCTCGCATCATGCCTCCCATTGCGTTGGCTACTGGCATCCACTTATGAACCGCAAGCATACGGTTGATTCGCATCCCGATGATAAATACGACGAAAGGTCCTTCCATTTGTGCTGTAAAACGCCCCGGAACTACTTTTGCCATCCGACTCCCCTACCTTATCAAAGATTTGAGGTGCAGCTCGTAACACGCCATATAATCAGACACATGAAACAAATGTGCCGTCAGATAGGCTCCGTAAAACATGGTAAACAGCAAAATAATCGCTTCCTCTTCCTTAACATGAATAGCAAGCTGACCATCTTCGGCTGCTTCTTGTACACACTTCTGTAACATTTGATGAAGATCAGTAGCTCGAATGGCTTCTCTCCCCACCTGTTCAGGGAAGCGCAAAAACAATTCCGCCTCGGATAAAATGGGCACACATGGATGCATTTTTTGCTCTGCCAAAAAACTGACGAGACTGAGCATAATTCCTGGATGTTTCTCGGTATCGCGCGTGACCTTGGCAAAAATATGCCGAACGGCTTCCCAGCCTCTCTTGCCAGTCATCTGTAGTTCGACAAAGCATTCTGCTTGCCATATGCTCATGTAATAAATCAGAAGCTCTTCCTTTTGCGGGAAAAATTTAAAAAATGTGACCTTGGACACCTCTGCTCGTTCGCAAATGTCTTCCACCAGAACATTTCGGAAGCTGCCTTCTCCAATCAGCTCTAAGGCAGCATCCAAAAGAGCAAATTTCGTTTTCGCCTTCTTCTTTTCTCGTAATGATATCGCTTCTGCCATCTTGTTCTCCTTTCTCCATTTTCCTTTATATTAGTATATAAATTTACTCGAGTAAATATTTTTATTCAAGTTTGTTGCTGATTACTCCAATTCAGTACCCATCAGGCAATAAATCCATACGATAGGATATAGCCTTATAAAGGAGAGAATTTCATGCGGATTTGTTTTTCTTGCAATCTTGTAGAATTCAAACCTAAGGGAAATGTTCTGCAATTTTTTATCATGCTTGCTGCACTCGATCGAAAAGTAGCCCGTTTGCCTGCCCGAGATCGAAACCGTTGTTTGCTTCACTGTATCCTCCCTTTTCAATTTCGCAATGGAATGGGTGGCTTTACGTTTCAACACGTTTCCTTCTTTCAATCCGATCAGCTCATAGCTGACATCTTTGCTCGTGATCAAAAGCATAATTACGACTTTTTGTTTATCCGCGGCCGTAATGAATCATTTCATCTGTTAAAGAATTATCCGCATCTCGCAAGCAAGCTCCTGTACTTGGCAGTTCAATACAATCTCGATGACAAATATATTATGGGAAGGCTTGACCATATTTTTCAGCATTCACGGATCGTATTTTTCCAAACGGAACCGAATGCAGAAAGATATCGTATGTACCATTTGAACAAAGGAAAATACGCCAACCAGGAGCTTCAACGAAAAATTCAGGTTCTGCCCCAATTCGCTGAGGAATCACAAGACCCTGGCATCACTCGCCAGCCGGAAGATCCGCTTGATTTGATCTGGGCAGGGGTGATCCGTCCCCGCTATGGACTTGCAGTTGCTGCCAAGGCGATTGGCCTGATTCGCAAAAGCTATCCGCAAGCCAAGCTCCGCGTTCTCTACCCCTCGATCGTAGGTGCGTACAAAAAAAGAGCACGTATCCTGCTCCGCTCTCGTGGCGTGGTCGATCACGGGCAAAAATCAATGTGGACGACCAAAAAAATGATCGTGAAGAGCGGAATTGGCATTGCTCTGTTGTATGATAATACAGAAGATCAAAACCCTTCTCATTCGTACCTGTCTCGAATCATCGAATGTATGACATTGGGTGTCCCCGTCCTTACGACCAAAACCATCGGCAATGTCGCTTTGTTAGGTGAACATTATCCTCTCTTCGTGCAAGATGCTTACGATATAAGCTTCCGGTATGAGAAGCTGTGCGACCCCGATTACTATAAGCAAATGAGTCAATACGTTGCGTCTCGGGGGGAACGTTTTCTCGCTGATAATGCGATTCAGTCTTTTTGGGGGATTTTGCAAAAGGAGCACAATCAAAAAAAGCCAGTGCATCCCTCCTAATGTGAGGCGATGTGCTGGCTTCTTCGTTATTTCATCATTTTTCCCATTCGATAGGCTGCTTCCATGATGTAAGGGGCATATTGGCTCATTTTTTCAGGAGTCAGGCGGTTGGAAGGACCCGACGCCGCAATAGACGCTACCAATTGTCCGTTGCGATTGAATATCGGGACGGCTACAGCTGCTGTCCCCAGCTCCCGCTCCTCCACACTAGTCGCGAAGCCTTGCTTCCTGATTTGATCCAATTGCTCAATAAAAGACTCCTTGTTCACATAGTCAGGCCAATTCGGATCGCTGATGACTTCCTGCAAAATGAAAGGCTCTGCGTAAGCAACGAGTACCTTGCTGGATGCCCCCACCGCGAGTGGCATACGCGCTCCGATTGGCGCCACCCTGCGAATGGGCTGCTTGCTTTGGACTGCCTGTACGCGTATCCGCTCGTTTCCATCCCGCACATACAGACTGATCGTTTCCTCCACCAAATCCCGCAATCGCTCCATTTCTGGCAGCAGCAATGTCGCTGGATCATCGTTTTGCGACAAATTGGCGGATAACTCCCAAACTCGAAACCCAAGTCGATACTTCTCCGTCTGGACATCTCGGATCAGAAACCCTTTGTTCTCCAGCGTTGCCAGCAAACGATGCACGGTACTTTTATGCAAGGAGAGTCGACTCGCTATCTCGCTCAGGCCCAAATCCGTAGCGTCCGTAAAACAGAGCAGGATATCCAAAGCCCGATCGACTGCCCGAACGTTTGCTTTTTGTTCTTCTTCCATAAGTGTTTGACACCTGCTTCCTACTTTGTTCCGATCGTTTCATCTGATGAAACGAATATGCTACTTTTCAGTATACGAAAAAATAAACTATAGTAAAGAGCGAATCCGAAGGCTCCCCCACCTATTTTCTGTTCACGAGGACACTCCCACAAGCGTTGAAACCAGATAGGACATACACTGACAGCAAAATTGCAACGATTCCATTCTCGATTGGGGGAATGACCTCATTGAGCAAAAAGAGCAAATCCAAACTGACCAAGCATAGAGTGCTCCGGGCAAGCTCTTCGCTCGTCTCGGCCTTACCCCGGACATGTCGTTTTTCCAAGCAGTCTTTGTCTGCTTTTCTGGATCAATACAAAAAGGTAATCCTCAAACCAGCAGCAGGGAGTGGTGGTGCTGGCGTCATGCTCATCACACGAAAAGCCAAGGGCCATTACCGCGTCCAGCGTGGGCCTTCACACCGCATGTTGCGTGGAAAGTTGGAGACGTACAGGTATCTGCGCAGAAAAATAACGACCCCTTATCTGATTCAGCGCGGGATCTCGCTGGCACGCGTCAATGGTTCCTTATTCGATGTAAGAGTGATGGTCCAAAGAAGATCAGGCTCTCCCTGGGCCGTCACCGGAATGCTTGCAAAAGTAGCAGGCAGAGGCTATATCATTACCAATGTCAAAAGAAGCAAGGGACGGGTGCTTCCGATCCGCTCAGCCATTCAACGCTCTTCGATTCGCGGTGCTTCTGCCTCCACGATTATTGCTCGCCTGCGAAGAATCGCCATACTCGCTGCGAATCGTTTGGCAAGCTATTACACGCGCCAGAAAGTCTTTGGTCTGGATATGGGCATTGACGCAAATGGCCGGGTATGGATTATTGAAGCCAATCTACGACCAGACATTACCCTGTTCCTGAAGCTTGCCGACAAATCGATGTACAACCATATATGTGCCTATCGGAGGCACGTATAAGAAAAGGGGAGCCGTTCGTTCGTGGCCCCCCTTTGATCTGATGTGATTGTCCCTTTAAAAATCAAAATCATCCGGGTCTGGCCCAAAACGCTTGTTGTCATTTAGGGCAGTGATTTTTTCTACATCCTCTGCACTAAGGGAGAAATCAAAAACATCTGCGTTTTGGCGAATCCGCTCTGGTGTGATCGCCTTCGGAATCGTCACCACTTGGTTTTCCAAATCCCAGCGAAGCACAATTTGCGCAGGAGACTTGCCATATTTTTGTCCCAATTCCACCAAGAGAGGATGATCTAGATTTCCTTGCATCAATGGGCTCCATGCTTCTAGTTGAATGTGGTGCTCTTTGCAATACGCATGCAATTCTTTTTGGGTAAGCAATGGATGATACTCGACTTGGTTGACAACCGGAATGATCTCGCTATGTTGGCGTAAATCCTCGAGATGGTGACTATGAAAATTACTGACGCCAATCGCACGTACATATCCATCGCGGTACAGCTTTTCCAAGGCCCTCCACGTATCGACATACTTGCCTTTTACGGGCCAGTGAATCAGGTACAAGTCCAGCGTATCGATGCCTAATTTTTTCATACTTTCATCAAAAGCCTTCAGCGTTGACTCGTAGCCTTGATCCGCATTCCACACCTTGGTCGTAATGAACAATTGATCGCGATCGATCCCGGCTTGACGAATTCCTTCGCCTACGCCGGCCTCGTTGCCGTAGATAGCTGCCGTGTCTATACTGCGATAACCCGCCTCAATCGCGGAACGAACGGCCAACGTTTCGTTTCCGTCTTTTGCCTTCCAGACACCCAGACCCAGCCAGGGCATCTTCACCCCGTTGTTCAAAACGGAATGATCTGTGATATGTGTTGCCATTGGATCTCCTCCCGTCTTACGCTGATATGTACTTACATTAAGAAAGTGTAGCACAAATTCAAAATGAAGCAAACCTTGCTACTCTTGCGAATCTTGATACGCCACGTCCTCTGTCCCTGCTTCCAGCGGTTTGATCGCCCACCACCTGATCCTTGCCCGATCTGTCTGAACAGGTCCCTTCACCTGGACGCCGATCCGAAACGTTCCTTTTTGCGGATAAACGATGACCCCTACGGCAAAATGCGCTGCATCTGCCGCATACTCCGAATCATCAAAAACACTGCTATGCCCGTACATCACTTGCTCATGTTGGGAAAGCAACTCATCGATCACATCTGCATGAGAATCCTCGATTCCTGCACTGACATACACATTCCCCTTTCCGAGAGAATGCTTGAGCTCCTCAGAAAAATAACGATTGCCGATCTTGACCCCAAACGGCCAGTTGGAGGAGTATGGCTCAATCGGTATTTCTACCACGCCAGTTGCTACTTGTTCATTTGTCTTTCCTGGTCGGGGCAGTCCAAGCTCAAACTGGTAGACAGACGCCAGGTTATCGTAGCTCACATCGAACTGCGGCTTATCGCCTGCCGCGATTTCTTTCACACGCGTGGTCACTCGAAAGGAATCCGCAGGGGACCCTTGCTCGACTTGCTTTCCCTTCTGCGCACGCATCGCAAGCTTTTGCAAAAGCGCTGGCGTGTACACGTACTCACCAAACGGAACAGGAACAACCTTCTCGATGACATAAGTCGCATTCATTTGCAGCAAGCATACTTTTGCCAAATAAAGAAAAGGCTGTTCGTTTGCCTGTGTCACCTGATCCAGCTTGCGATTGTAGTAATCGGACACGAGCCGCTCTACCAGATCGTCTGGCGTAATTTCGATTTTTCCTACGGAAAGGAGATCGTTATGCACCAAGCGATCGCCGAGTCGAACCTCTGCCTTGCCCCCCAGCACTGCTAGCTCCACCGTTCCACGATCCCAGCCAGCTTTGATCGGAATGGAAACAACGTAATCCGTCTCTTTCGCGTCAACAGGCTCTAAGAAGGATACGCTACCGTCAGTACTTTCCAAGACTGTCAGCCCTGGCACATCCAGCTTGTAGTGGAATTGCACGCGTGACGTTTGTACCGTCTTCTCGATGTGCAACTGCAATGAAAATACTTCACCCGGATTGACGTATCGCGGAGTTGCCTGCCAAATGCGCACCTGTGGATCTGCATAGAGCAGCACTCTTTGCTCTACCAGTTGCACCCCTTCGATGGAAGCAGGATGCGGTGCCTCCTCTTTGATAAAAAGCCGATATCCTTCTGCCACCCGGTTGTATTCAGCCATTTCCTGCTCGACGGTTTCGGAGACGGAGAAGACCTGTTCTTTGCCTTTTTCATCATAAGCCAAGCAGACGTACACATTTTTCGCGTAATCGTTGTTACTAAAGCCTTCCATCATAGACAGCTTCAGCTTCACAGGCTCAGGAAGCACGATTTCTCTTCCGAGATAATCGAGAGCGACTCCGGCTTCGACCGAAATCTGCTTTTCGTCCACAGCGATCACTTGCAAACCGCATACCACCCCACCCCCGTGAAGCAAGCGATTGGTAAGTCGACGTTTGTCATTGAAATAGCGCTGTTCTGATTCGAAATCTCTGACGGTCAACAGCTTCCCTTTGAAATACACATTCCGTTCATGTGGAAAATAACGCAGATTCTTCATCTCGAACACCTCACTTTGCGTAAAAATCTCGGCTTCTTACTCCAGCTCTGCATCCAGGCCAATCCTCGTGTCATAATCGATTCGTCTGCTGCGGTCTTTCCCGCTTAGCACCGTGTTGTACGGCATGGATAAATTTTGATCAAGAGTGAGGAACGACGGCTCCGTCAAATAAGAATTAATCCCCACGTAGCTATGGAGGTCGGCGTAGATGCCCGGGCGCAGAACAATGAGCTTCGCCTCTGTAAAAGCAGGCTTTTGATCCTCCAAAATCTTTTGCAGAACCAACTGCTCCCGCTCTGTTTTCGCGGATTCCTGCGAAACGATCAGGCAAAATTGATACGGTTGATCCATGTACAGGGAAGAAATCAGCTCGTGTAGCTCCGGGATCGCCTTCATGTCCCTGATTTGAAAATACTCAACGATCATCGGACGCTCCCCGGTATACAGCTCCACCATCTTTTCCAACCCGGCACGAGTGCCCCGCTCTGCATACAGCTCCGGCGCGCGGCGAATCAGTTCTCGGCGTTGTGCCTCTGTCCAATGCTCATCCCTGCCCATCCCTAACCAGGAAGCAAGCCAAGGGACGAACTCTCTAGGTGTCGTATCAGGATCGAACAAACGTGAGATGGTATCAATCTGTTCCTCCAGCTCCAAGTAAAACGTCCCAAAAAGGGAGAGGAAGCGTTCCAGAAAATCCGCACTGGCAGGTTCGCTTTGATAGGTCGCTGGCAGATAGCGCAAAAATGTGTCGCGTGGCGAGTAAATCCGCATTTGTCTGAGCAACGGGGAGTGGCGGTCCGTTCCGAGCCATTCGATTTTGAGCCATAAATAGCGGCCTTTTGCTGAATGAATCAGCGCATCTGAAGCGTTGATTACCGGCTCCGACCATAGATTGGCCGTCCTTTGCAGCTTGGTTTTCCAGTCCATGTCGGATGCCAGCAAAAAATCCTCCAGATTGTGTACGGCTCCATGAATCACATGCTCTTTTCGATCAGAAGAAAACGTCGAGATGAGTAACTGCGTTTCTTCCGGTATGTCTGCATCCAGCGTGAATTTATGCCACACCGTTTCAAATTCCGTGCTATCCAATGCACGAGAAAAGTAGATGCCCATCGGTATCCCAGTCGTATCTAGGTTGGACGTCCGCGAAACGAGCCTCAACATAGTCAGCACATTTTTCTGTGCGTCCCAAACATACAGCCGTTGCTGGTTGTCAAAAACGAGCTTGTCTGCTCGGCCGTGGTAGTTGATCAATGGCGCAAGTGCTTCTCCCGTTGGTTGAAAACGCAAAATGAATCGGGTATGATCATGAGCCGAATCAATGGAACGACTATCACCCACATAGAGAATGGGACCTGGACCCACTGCAAACCCCGCGGGCTTAGTGCCTGACGGGATCGCCAGAGTGCACACATCGGAGCCTTCCGAAGAGAACCGAAACACTTGATTCGTCTGTGCCCAAAATAGATAGACCTTGCCCGCTTCGGCAACGGACAGACGAAACAACCTTCTTCGCCTGATCTCACGAAGGGTAGCTGCCTCTTTCACTTTCAATTCCGCATGCGTGTATGTAGCGTCTATCTTGCCTGCCCGATTCAGCCGAATGACGACCACTTGTGTTCCCGCTGCGATTTCCTTCCGTTCATTGTCTCGATCTACGACCACAGGTGTCGTGATGTATAGACGTCCTTCTCCATCCAGCCCTGCATCCAAAGGAAAAAGCCGCGGTTCCTCCCCCTCTTCGCAGCTCCAAATACACTGGCCGTTGGCTATGGAATACGCACCGACTTTTCGCCTCGCCTCGGGATCGATGATGTACACGTATTCATCGTCAGCGACGAGAAACGAGTCTTTGGAATACAACCCGCGTCCAGCACGAAACACCGTCTCCTTGAAATTGTTGCTGTCATCGTAATGCGTGATATGCCCGCTTTCATCCAGCCAAAGCAACGAGCCAACGCGTGCCATGGCAAAATCCAAGAGTCGAGAGTGATGTGTCGTCCCGGCCTGATGCACATGATCGATCACATATTCGGGCGATTTATTCAGCCCGATCCCCTCGTTAGAGACATGGAGGTTATACCAGACCCCCCGCTGCCAATCGGACGGATTGTTCAGGGAAAAGAAACGATTCATTGTATCCACGCCCACTCCTCCGTTTGTTCCCGTCTATCTTTCTCTATCCACAACGAGCTCCAGAACATGCTCTCCTGAGTACACCAGCGCATGGCGCGGAATCTGAATATCGCCCCCTTCATCCCTGACGATGCTTGTGCCCTCTGCGGAAACCCACAAATCCGTCACGTACAGCACACCCTCGATCTGGTTTAACACCTCATAGAGATCACTTTTATAAACTGGTCGGCCAAATTCCCATCCTTTTCCTTGATGAGTGGAAGGATTGTGCAAATCCAATGGTGTCAAATATCGCTGCAATGCTTGTAGCACGATCTGCTTTTTGTCTGCAAACGCAGGCTCCACCACGATTGTCGCGAAAACGGTCACTTTGATATAGGCTGGAGCAGCCACATGGACTTCTGTCGTCAGCAGCCTCCGCTGTTCCAATTGGTAGCGAACGGTCCTTAAGAAACCTTCACTTGGCAGTGGTGTCGGCTGATCGCTGAATGGAACGATGACCACGGTCATTTGAGCGGCTGCGTTTTGCTCAGAAGCTCCCAATTCCCCTACTTTGTATAGGGGGATTGCCTTCGCGCGGGCCACACGCAATCCGGGGGTCGATAGCGCGATCGCCTCATAGTCTTCTGCTGTAACGGCCCGCTGCGTTTTTTTCCATTCCATTCTCATCCTGCGCTTGGCTTGATCAATTGATTCGCGCTCGCTTCCCCCACTGGCTGGACGGGGATTCGTCACCTGCGCGGTGGTTCGCTGCCGGGCGAGCGGGTGAAACCAGGTAATTTGGCCCCCCTGTACATTCCCCTTCGCCCCTTGGCCTGTCTGACAAGATATGATCCGAATGCCCGCCATGCCTTCCAGCCTTTCGGGTATAGCTCCGTGCTCATTGTTGCCAAAGGCAATTTCTGCCCCGTCCACATCCGTCAGCATAAAATGGCGATCCTGTGGCCCCGATCGGTCAAAATCAGTGACCAGCGACCAGTCCTCCCAGACGGGAAACGGACTGCCTTCGATCTGATGCGCCACCTGAATGACAAACGTTTCCGGCAAGATCGATTGGACATTCAGCCGAAACACTTGATGTGGCAAGCCACTGCTTTCTCCAACGAACCGCTGCCCTGCAAAGTCACTCCGATAGGCAATGACCCGAATATTTTTCTGGCCTTCAGGCATTGGACTTCCAAACCGAATCATCGTTGTGCCCTGTTCTGGGTCACGCGAAACGCGAAACGAAAATACGCCTGTATCGGCTTGGTCTGGTTCATCCTGATCCCAACCACATTGCCAATGACGTCCCTTTTTGCATTGAACCTCCACAATGCCGTCGTACGATAGCGAGCTGGTAAGGACAACCGTCTGATCCGCTTGCCCCGTTCCATCTAACTCCCACACTTGACTGAAGGTTTCGCGTTGAATAGCGCTCACGGTGTTCAGCTCGATTTTTTCCATGCGAGGAGCTAATTCGAATCGACCTGCACGCAATGTCGCACAAAGCCAGAAACGCGGCCGATCATTGGCGGGGTAAAGCATGAGCGGCTTCATAGCTCCTTCCAGCTCAATCAGGACTCGTCCCGAAAAGGAGAGATTCATCGTTTCATCCGAAACTGTTGGCAACGGATTCCATCCCAGTTCTTGCGTGCGTTCGTTCTGTCCATAGTACTCCCACACGAGAGTGGCTGATGGAACGAAAAGGGATGTGTGTGTAAGCGGGGCGATTGGGAGAGGATAGTCCTCAAACAATCGCAATCCGATGGAGACTGCCTTCCCTACTGGGAGTGGCCGATCAAAGCCTAAGTAAATCTTGTTCCCTATCTTTGGTTCCTGGCCAAATGCGTAGTAGGAAACACCATTATGCGCATTGGATGAACTTACATCTGCCGTCCCGCTTTCTGTATGAACCAGAACACGCTCCAGGCTGGCCGGTACCAGAACAAGCGAATGTTCCGTCTCGAAAGGAAGACTCCCCGCGAACAACCTCGTCTTCTCCGGAAGGATCGCTTCTTCTGACACGTCGAAAAACGTTACATCCGTCGTCGCACATGACTGGTTCTTTGGGTGTACACCCATGAGCTGCAAAAATTTGCGTTCGTTCTTTTCCGTTATCCGGTTGAGATAGTATTGTTGCATTTCCATCAACCACGCGAACATCTCCAAAAGCGTAATGCCTGGATCGTGATGACGGTGATCCCCCCACTCTGGCTGCAGCTTGGGGATCGCGTTTTTTGCTTGTTCGACGATCTCTTCAAAGTGGCGATCATCCAGATTTTTGGATGGAAGCATAGCGCACACTTCCTTTTTCAATGTTTGGGTGGGAAGAAAGAATGTCCTTCCTGAACGCGGACGCTGATTCGATGTGCTCCCTCTGTGACGATCCCATGTACAATCGTTTCGTATTCAGAAGCGAGTATTTCCTTTCGTTGCCCATTTTCCGTTCGAAATACAGTCAAGGTCAGATGATCCACAAAGCGGACGCCCTTTACGGATTTCAGCAAGGCAAACAAGAGCGAAGTGTGCACACGCTGGCCTATTTCCCAGCCTCCACCATGCAGATTTCCTGATATGGGGTCAAGGAATCGCGCGAGCTTGCAAAGTGTCTCCAGCTCCACCTCAACGATTTCCTCCAAAGACCCTACTGCCAGCTCTGCTGTCACCGCAATTTCCAAGTAGACAGGCTCCCTAACATGAATCCGTTCGGGGGAGGCTATCGTCGCTGCCGCATGGGTAAGCAAGTAGTTCGTGACAGAACGCCGAAGCTCCAAAAATTGTGTGCCGAAGCATCCCGCTGCGGGAAATACAATCACAGTGACATGCCCTGCTTCTTTTTGCTGGCGGCTGTTCCGATTCGGCAGACACTTCACTTTGGCTATCCCCGGATGCGCTTCACGGACGAGCCATTCGAAATCTTCAGCCGTCACCGCTCGATAGCGATGCTTGATTGTCTGAGGACCGCGATGCAAGGCTTCTGTCAGCATTTCCCGATTACTTCCCCCAATCGCAGGAACCGGATTGCTGACAGCTTGGACAAACGGAATCGATTGTTCCAGTTGATTCAACTGCCCAGCAGGAAGATTCCCTGCTGTTCCCCCTCCGACCTTATACGTCACCCTCACGGAGCCGAGTCCGGTTTGTGGAAGCTCCCTACCGTGTCTGCCATCGCCAAACAAAATTTTCCCGGTGGCACTCTCCAAGCAGTAATGGCGATCATCCGGGCCAGAATCGTGCAGATGCTCTACTCGCTTCCACAGAACCCAGCATTTTTGCTCGTTCCCTTCAGAATCATAGAGAAGCTCCACCCGATTTTCCGGATGCTCCAGCCAGCTCTTTCGTTCACTCGGCAAAAAGAAGCCTGTTTCATCTACCCATACCTCTTCGTCCATGACGGGATGTCGGATCAGTCTGTACTCGGCTTGTGGTCCCTCTGCTATCCGCTCTGCCATTTCATTGCGAATCGTCTCCTGTTGAATGGCTCGTATCGTATTCGGATAAAAGCCGCTTAGCACGGGATGTCGTGCATCCGAATCGCATCCTCCAAGACGATTGTCTACATTGACGGCGCGAATCCAATAACGCTCCCGTTCAAACATTTTGCTTTTTTCCATATCAAAAGGACCAGCGAAACGTACAGTACCACTTTCCGTAAAACCAGCGGTCTGATCAATCGTTTGCAGCTTGGCCCAAGTCGTCACTCCTGCATCTCCGCGCTTGTATTCCCATTGCACAACCGGAGCAGCCCCTGGGGATTCTTCCATTGGGAGAATAGAAAAGTAGAAAGAGAGCGGTCCTTGCAACGGGGGCTGCTCAAATCCAAAATAGATGGCGGGATGCATGCATTCGGATGGCAAAAAGGGCTGGAAGCTAGCCTGATGATTGCCTGTACCAACAGGTTGCTGCCAATCCAAGTCGTTCTGTGTGAGAATCGCTTCCGGCACATGCAGGGACTCTCGGTACGAATAGGTCAGGCGCATGTCTTCCAGCCACGGGGCCATGTTTACAGGATTCGGGCCATATAAGCCTTCCACCTGAAGAATTCGCACACGAATCCAATACCCATACTGGGATTGCACGGTTGTCGGCTGCAAATCATCTGGACACGTAAAGGTAACCACAATCTCCTCATCCGAATCGGTGCCAGCAAACAGCTTCTCACGATCCTCACCTGACAGGAGCACCATCCATCCGCTGCCATTCCAGTATTCCCATACCACCTTGCTGACCGTGACGGGTGTCGTCGCAGGAGGATCAAAGGTCGATTCCTTCATGATCCATTTCCATTTCGGTTCCGGTTGTGACAGATGCGTAGCGGGATATGGCATCGTTTTCATCCGAAAACGAAGGGCAACCGTACTTCCATGCTTCGTAAACGCCTCTTCACAGGACAAAAAAAACATGCCATACGGTGCGAGCTGCTCGCCAAATGCAAGGCAGCCACTCCCAGAAACCTGCACATCATTGGAGAAAAGCATGTCGGGTGAAAGGCCCTTCGGATCATCAGTCGGCAAATAATCCGTCTTCATCTGGATGTGGGTCAGAGAGAGGCTCCCGCCATTTTTCATCCACTCATGAATCATGCCTGGCTTCACTCTACAGCGAAGCCAACGATTTTCGATTCCTTGCACTTCACTGGACTGCCATTGTTTCCGCTGCTTTTTTTCCAAGCGCAGCCGATTTTGATCAGCCTCGATCTTGTCGAACAAAACCCATTCGCCCTCTGACTGATACGCCCACTCGACCAGCGCTGGATTCGCCAGCTTCTCTGTCAGCAAGGACTCCAGGTAGCGTTCCTGATTGGAAACCATCGTGAGCTGGATGGAAGCACGGTCCCCTAAACAAAACAAGTTCTCATGCCCCAAATACCAGCAATGCTCCTGGTGATTAGGCAAAGCCTGGCAGTCCAAGAGAGAGAGCGGCGCATTTGTTCCAAGCCAACTCGTTGCATCTGTTAAAAAGTCTCGACTGCCATTGGAAAACAACAGATCTGTCGGGAGAGAGGGGGTAGCCAGCATAGGCTGATCTGTTTCAAAAACCACTTCATCACCAAGGGCAGACTTACCCGAAACCTTTGTGCCCGCCGGAATCCACACCGGCTTTTGCACCCCTGTACTCAATTCAAATGTTAAAAAGGTTTCTGCCGGTCTTGCCTGAGCCATTCCGACACCGAGCATATTGAGAAACGCAACAAAATTTCGTTCCGGAACTTGATTCAAACGCTCACGATTATTCATCAGCATGTCTGCGAAAAGGAGAAATAAAGCCGTACCCGCATCAGGATCTTCTGGAGTGAAGCGCCACTCCGGGGTGTAGAATGGCACCATTTCGCGCATTTTTCGGATGACTGCCTGCATATCCCGCGAATCGACCAACGGTGGTTTCACATTACCCACCTCCCTTCCTTTTTGCTTCACGCGACTGTGACTCTTGCGCTATCCATGTGGACCGAGGCGATGGACAGGATACAGAAGCTGATAGCCTTTGTTTGTCGCACGTACGGTATAGCTGATCGTAACGTTCACCTTTTCGGAATGAGTTTTGTCGACTTTGGCCTCCACCTGCACATCCCGCACACGCGGTTCCCAGATCAAGATTGCTTCTGCGATGTCCGATTGGAGCAAAGCCAGACTCGTTCCGTCCGTGCCATCAAACATGAAGCCTTGCAATCCGCTCCCGAATTTCGGTCGCATCACACGCTCTCCCTTTGCAGTGGAAAGAATGATACGAATGGATTCCGCGATGTCATCCTCGTAATCAGACAAACGAATACGGCCTGTAGCCTGATCCACCTGAATAGGGAACTTCCATCCTTTTTCACCGAATGCCTGCTGCATGGAATCCCCCCACGAATTAATTCAATTTGATCACCGAACCGTTGATGGCAACAATTCCGTCAGATTTGATGTTCAGAGACGCTCCTGCTTTAATCGACATGGCTCCCTGCGCCTCCAGATTCAACTGGGTGGACTTGATTGTCAGCGATGTGTCTGACTGAATGGTCACTTGCCCTTTTGCATTCAATGTAATCGTACTTGAGCCGCTCTTCACCGTAACTTCGCCCGTGCTGCCGCCTTTCATGGCGATTTGGTTGTTTCCGCTGCTCTCCGTAAGCACAATACTCTCATCCTTGTCCGACAGCTCCACCTGTTGTCCTTTTTTCGTGGCAATCGTGATCTTCCCGTCATTCGGATCATCGCCAAAAATCACTTCATGGCCTGCACGGGTCGTGATTTTTCGGATGTTGTTTTTCTCCGCCATTTCCGGGCCTTTGTTTTCCTTATTCCATAACATCCCGATCACAAATGGCTCGCGTACATCTCCCCAGTGAAAAGCGACCAGCACCTCGTCGCCTACCTCCGGAATAAACAGGCTGCCGCGATCTTTTCCTGCAAACAGCGTGGCAATTCGTACCCAATCTGTCTCCCGCTCGTTATCAACCAGAGGCAGCTTCAGCTTTACACGCGAGAGCTTTTCGGGGTCTTCATTGTTCGTCACAATCCCCACAATGACACCGTGGATTTTTGCCCGTTCTTCTTCTGTTATTTCATCCTGGTAGAACCATTGATCAAAGCTCATATCGTATTTCCCTTCACTTGAAACGTCGTCACATATCCAGATGCCACATCGATGGTGTGTGTAACAGATGTGATGTAATATGGCTGACTCAGCTTTTTCCCCATGCCCTCTAGCATGATATAGCGGCCAGCACGAATTTCTGGCAGACCGATGGCCTCGCAGTTGCCGTCGAGAAGGTTCATGGCGAGTTGATTCAGGCGTGCCTTGGCGACCGCTTTTATCTCCTCAGGTGAGTCCAGCTTTTTCGTAGACTCGTATTTATCAAAATAATCACCGATTGCTTGCAGCAGATCAGCGCTAGTCTTCGAATTGGTCCCGAGCTTCCCTATATCTGCGCTCGTTGCTTTCGCTTCCTGGAGCACCGTTGTTTTGTCCTTGTCTACCCATCGCACTGTATAGGAGGAGGCTTGAGAAGCAATGTTGACATCGACAGAAAAGCTACGCAAGGACACTCCCCAGATCAAGGTGAGGACCGGAGTCATGTTGCTCAGTGGCTTACGGAAATACAAGTTCTTCCCGACGATAAAAAAGTCGTAGTTACAAATTTTTGCAAGACGATTTAAAAACTGAAAGTCAGTCTCGGACACCGTCTTGGTAATGGTCTCGATTGTCTGAACCGTATCATCCACATGCGTTGACAAGCCGTATTTTTGTCCCAGCTCTTTCACGACATCGCTGTATTTCTTTTTATTCCAGGAGGTAGACTTGTTATCGACCATTAGCAGGAACGATTTGTCCATCCCTTTTACCGTTATGGTGGGCGTCTCCTCGCATGCAAACGAAACGGCTGTAATATGTCCGTAAAAGAGACTGGATAGCTCGGTTCCATAGCCCATCTGAATTTCAATTTCGTTGCCTGGAACCAGATAGTCATCTACCCAGCGGAACTCCCACGCTGCCGTATCAAAAGCATTGGTTACCGAAAACGAGAACGTATCTGCTTTGCCTTCCAAGGTGGAGTTGATCGTTGCTTTGGTAATAGCGACACCTACCTGGCTGATCAGTTTTTTCCCTCCAACGAGTATTTCCAAGGCTGGAGAATGAAAATTGTTGTACGTTTGGCGCAGGTCATCGAAGGAATGGCGATCTGTCGTCAATTTCAATTCGCTCATTTCTTCGTCACCTCACAAGTGGCACATGCAGGGTAGTAGCCGGTTTTAGAAGTCTGGGATTGTCGATCTGATTGGCGTTCGCTATGTTTCGCCATTTCGACGCATCATTGTACGTGCGATACGCCATCAGGTACAGCTGGTCTCCTTGGTTGACCGTTTGTTGTGCGACCTTTTCTCTTGCAGCCCCGATATCGTCCGCGGACTTTTTCACGCTCGTGCCTTTAAACGTGACGCCTAACGTGGCTCGTACCGGTGTCCCTTGGTCGAGAAACATTGTAAACCGCTGCGAAACCTTTTCGACTACACCAGTGAATTGAAAGCTGTCCCATACGAATTTGCATAGGGGCGGCGTACTGATTTTCTTTTCTACGGCCATCAGTCCCAGCACCTGATTCGTGAATGCACGCACATCCACTCCAGCCTCGTATGTATCAAAAAACAAGTCGACCGATAATGTCTCGATATCACCGCTCGTGAACATCCCGACTGGTACCGATTGCCCCAATATCTTTTGCCAAGAGTAGTTATTGGAAGCATCTACCTTGTATTCTGATGGGTTAAAGAGAACGGAAATACTCTCCTTGAAGTCTCCTTGCCCGTTGCGATCCACTAAAATTTTGGCCTTTTTCTCCTGACCCATCATTGGCATTTGCCTCTCTTTACCGAAGAAATAGTCGTCTGTGAATATAAGGCAATTTATGCCTATAGACCTCGTCGCTGCCGCTCTTGAGTGAGGCGCTTGTCCAGCTCCTTCATCATTTTATCCATCAATCGATCCACCTCTTGTGGAGATAACGATGGCTGATTGCCAGCTCTCTCTTGCACGTGTAGATCGACTTGTCGCTGGAGTGGAAGTGTTGCCGTCTGCTGTAATGCGGATTCTTGAGGAGGGATGCCTTTTCGCAAATACTCCATGGACGGCGGCGACTGAACGACAGCCGCAGGGCTTGCGTCGCTATCTGCTGTGTGTAATCCTCGTCGATGAATATGGGTTGCGTTTTCGGACAGGGAGTGCTGCTCGGGTTCTCTGGGCGTTCTTTGGCCTTGTTGCAAAGCATGCAGGAGTGGTAGCTGAATTGTCTTTGCAACCATTGGCTTTGAAACAAGTGTTAGGGATGTGTTTTTTTCCGCCTGTTCTACTTTTTCCGTGGCCATTGTTGCAGACCCCAGGTTGAATAGCCCTAGTCTTTGCAGCGGCGTGAGCCTAGCGTCTCGAACCTCGATCTCCTGCGCCTCATCACTTGTTAGCCGTTTGACCGTTTGCGTCTTCTGGTTGACCGTCAGAATATGTTCATGGTTGCTTTGTTGAAAACGGCTCCGGCGACTAAGCTGTCTGGAATGCAATCTGTCCAAAACAAAATCAATGGATTTTTCTCTCGAGAATGAGCCCGATATAATTGGATGATGGCGAGAAAATGGCTCTAAGCTGTTAACTCGATCTTGTCGTTGTAGTGGCTCTATTGCACGTCTGCTTCCACTCTCATGCGCGATACTGTCGGGTATCCCCACGATTTGACCATGCACAAGACTATGGAATGGTCCCCATTTTTTCTGGACAACCATTTGTGCATCGTGACGATTCAGAACAGTCGAGAGTGGGTGATGTTTTTGGACATATGTTTCCGTCCGGAAATCAGTCTGGATAGCTTTTCTGATTTCCTCCATGACTTGAAGAAAGGAGCGGGCACGTAGGGCAACGGAGTTTGTCCACAAGCTGGCTGTCTGCTGCAAGAAGTGGGAGCGACGGCTTTCTCGTAATGGATTGCTTTCGCCCTTGCGATACCTAGACTGATCATTCGATTGCTTTTCACTGCTCGGGGGAGCTTTCCTACTTGTGCTTGTTGAGCCTACCTTTGCAAACTCACTTGTTGATGCTAGCTTTGCAAACTCGCTCATCGCTGCCAGCTTCGCAGACGTACTTTGCAATTGCTGATGATCTGTTCCTCCAAGTCCAATCCACTTTGACGCACGAAGCTTTGCAAAACCAAAGCGGTTCAACCTGAGTAAAATGGCTTCCCGATCATGACGATGAGTATGCACGAATGTTCGACTTATACTCTGTTCATTTTTTAGGAAGATGGAATGCCCTATTGGTCTATGCTCGCGCTCGTGTACTATCGAGATCGTCGTTTTTCGTCCCAAGAGGTTGAACTTTTCTTGATTTTTGGAGAAAGAGGAAGCGACATCTGTCTGCTTGTCCCTCTCCCCCTGAAACGACAGTAGCTGACGTACCATCTCGTTTGACATCTGAAAAACGTGCTGATTTTGCAAAAAATGAATAGCTGGCTGGACATGATTACTGACGGATGTATTCTCTTTCGTCAAAACATTCAGCTGTTGCATCAACCATCTACTAGGTGCACTTGCCGCCATCTGTTGAAAATGCACCCACTCCATCACAGACTTCCCGTTCGTCTTGTCATGGGTAAAACTCACGATACGATTCTGTAGCGTCTGCCAGAGTTGGCGATTCACACGGAAGACAGGTACAAAGCGATTCCATACAAATCGTGCACTACTAGCTATACCAGTTGGCTCACGCTTGATTTCGTTATGAGTTTCAAGATATTCCTTGATCCACGGTTGCCATCCTCGTTTTTCAAAGAAAACAGGATCAATGGCGGACTGGAAGCTCCGAATCCGATAGGCAGCCATCGATTTCCTGACAACTGACTGCGAGAGAAGCGGAAGTGTTCGGGAGCTTTCTGTGATACGCGTTATATGCAATGGGAACAGAAGTAGGCCTTGCATATAGTGAAAAACGTGTAACGGCGAATCTGTCCGCCACTCTTGCTGTAGCATGTCAACCTGCTTATACGAGGCACGGGACAAAGCTGGAAGGACACTCTTGTTATCAACATGGGTTTGCTCATGACTTGATCTCAACCGAATGGACTGCTCCCTAGCAATCTCGTTCAACCTAGCTTCCTGTGAGATTAGCTGTTGCCTCCGCAACTCGTATGTCCACTGATTCCTTTGATTCCCTGTTGCCATCATTTCAAAAAGAAGCAATTGCAACGTATGTAATGGAATGCCAGGGGGGTTCTGCCCAATCCGAGACACCAACATGGTTGCTAGTTGCTCAGGCTGGCGCAACCAATGAAACAAAGTACTCGACTGTTGTTCCCGCCACCTCTCTATCTGCATCAAGCTCTTTCGAGAACCATGTACAGCGGCATGCACAGGATCGCTTTCTGCCTTCGAAAACTGTTGAGCCAACTGGAATAGCTGTTTAAACCGTTCCCTTACAGCCTGCTGGTTGGCCCGACCAGCATCCGCTCGATGAAGCATGCTAGGTATCAAGGACGAGAACAACTTCGAAAGCTCAATGCTCTGAAGTATCTTCCGTTCCAATGGGATAAAAGAAACGTCAGACTGCGTTTCTATCATCCACTCGCTTTTTGCTTGTGAATGTTGACGGCTTCTCGGGAAAACAATCGGCTGTAATACACGTAGACGTGGATGCGCGCTCATCGTCCTTATCAGCCAAATTGCTGGACTTTGCTGCCAGTACAGACTCAGGTTTTCCCACCAACGCCCCCAAAGTTCAGTCTGCTGAGAAGCTACAGACCAACGTGTACTTTCACTTTTATGAACAACTGGACTTGTAAAATCTCTGCCGTCATTTCCGGCTTTCTCTGTCCACGCCAAGCGATCCAAGAAAGATCTCGCAGCCCGTCCTTCTACTCTTTTTAGCAAAACAGGAAAAAACCAAGTCCCAGCCTTTGGTTCCATCCCTCTACCGATCGACTGCAAAAAATTGCGAACTCCAAATTGTTCGAATCGGCCAGCTTTAGAAAGTATCAATCTGACACGTGAAATCGAAATTACATCTACTTTTGTCGCTGATTCGAACCGTATCCGTTCAAATTCATGTTGCAAGCTCCTGCGTCCAGCAGGATCACCCATTCGCATCGTGTGTACCAAAAACTCCGGTGAAACATAGGGAGTCTCAGGTGTCCAAAAACTTTCACGTACGGTTTCCTTGCTGTCTGAAACAATTGCTTTCAAAAGAGGCGCGGCAAAATCGACCGGGTGTATCTGCTCTTTTAACCGCCACAGCAGCAGCCATTTTTCAAATGAGCTTGCTCGCTGAACCGAAGACTGAACATAGCTGGACCAGCGATATCTATCTGGTCCATTTGAGACAACTGTGAGCCGTGGGAGGTAAACCTTCTCGGTTATTTTGGATGACTCCCACTTCTGAAAAAGCTCATGTATCAAAGTAGCAGGTCGTACTTTTCGTCCTGATCCCGATGCTTGCGTCATGACTACGGGCTCTTTTGACCCTGGTAAGCCTGCCTGTCCGTTCGGCAACCTTTCTCGATTCAATCCGAGGTAGGAGCCCATTTGTCCGTGCATGCGTACATAAATGAAGGTCTGATAATAGTGGTTTTCCTGCCCTCCGATACTCGGCGAAAAATCACGATGGATCAAAGCGAGATAGCCGGGATCGCGACCTTCCCCGTGCCGATACTTCTGCATGATACTCTGTGCAAAGCCTTGGTTGGACGCCCTTGGCAACAGTAATGGACGACGCGAAGGTGGGAGCGCCTTGATCGTTATCATCGTTTCTTTTGCTCCTTGCAGACGGAATAAGGCTTAAAAATACGATTTTAAGCCGTGGTGCACGATTTCCAATGTCTCGACGGCTACTTCTCCATGCGTGGCCCGGAACTCCGGTCCTACCCACTTGACCGGATACGCCCCTTCAAATGCCCAAGCCCCCACGTCGTTTCCGTTTGCGTCCATAAGAATGATTGCCCCTTGCTTTCGCTTACGCTTTTCTGGCGGGCCAAAGTGGAATTCCTCATACCATCTCCACAGCTCGTTTGATCTCACAAACCCTCGTTTGAAGACCAAGTTGGGAAACTTGCTGCGTTTCGGCAGCTTGTGGACGAAATGATTCACGCCGCCCTCTTGGTACTCCTCCAGCTCTGTTTCGACTGCCAGTCCGGACACTTCACTAAATCCAGCGACCCAGATGCCATCCATCTCCAATCCAAACGGAAGAAAGTCCACGCGAAATCGGAGGTTGGTGTAAAACGGATTCTCATTGGCGAACACCAGAATCACCTCCGCTTAAACACATCAAAAACATTTTCCGGTTCGTCATTTTGCTTGCGATTGATGGCGGATATCTCCTCACACCAGCGCCGCCGTTCCTTGTGTTCCATCGACATGATCTCGTCGTGAGGCCAGTGAAAGTAGTAGGCGATGAAGGCGGCTTCTTCATAGATCTTGTCGACGGGGTATCCACTCATACTCCCTCCAGCGCCCCTGAAAAAGCCATGTCTACCTGAAATTCATGCTCGCATTTCGGACAAGATGTCTTGAACATCGAGCTGTCCAATTCATTGATTTGTCTGTACAGGTTTTGCAGGTACGCGAGATCCGCCGTGAACAGCCGTTCCACCACTCTTGTGTCAATTCCCCGTACATCTCCCAGCTTGGTAATCACTCTCGTCAACAAAATAATCGTCAAGTAGCCGGGATTTTGCTGGACACGCGGATCTCTCATCGGCAAAATTTCGTCGGCAGCCGTCGCCAAGCGCATGACGCCCCGCTTGTGCAGGTTCCCTTCTTCATCCACATAGCCGCGCGGGAGCTCAAATTCATATTCCGTTTTAAATGCCATGGTGTCATCCTCCTCATCATCCGAGGCCAGCAAGAGTGACAAAGATAAGCCTTTTCTTTGCCACTCTTTGACATCGGGATTTTCTATTATTTCGTGCGTGTCATTCCTTCATGGGCGATTTCCAGCTGCTCAATCGCTACCTCTGAAGACGTACCATTAAAATCAGGCGCCGTGTATTTGGTCGGCCATGCTTCGATGACCTTCCATGTAGCGACATCATCTCCGGCTTCATTGATGGCAATGATCGTGACCGTTTTGCGTGCGACCTTGCCCTGGATGGTATCCTGCATCCAGTTGTACAAATCCATCGAATCCGTCACGCCCCATTTCAGCGTGATGTTCCCGTACTTCGCCAAGCCCGGGAGCTTGCGCGGTGTAATCACCTCATTGCCTTCGCGATACTCGACTACGTCCACAGACGCATCAAAGCCCGACACCTCACTGAATCCCGCCTGCTGAATGCCGTCCATCTCTACCCGATACCGAAACTTGCGGTATGGATCCTTGCGATCTGCCATACTGTACCCCTTTCCTCACACCATTTTTCACCGTGAATTATTGCTGATCAGATGTTTTTTGTGTAATACGGAAGATGACGAACTCTGCTGGTTTGACAGGAGCTACACCAATCACGCAGATCAATCTGCCATTGTCGATATCATCTTGCGTCATCGTGCTTCTGCCGATTTGGATGTAAAAGGCTTCCTGCGGGCTTGAGCCCATCAACGCGCCATCTCGCCAGACACGCGTCAGGAAAGAATCGATCGTGCGTTGGACACGGGCCCATAGCCTCTCGTCATTCGGCTCAAATACCACCCAGTTTGTCCCGTTTTTGATCGATTGTTCGAGGAAAATGAACAGGCGGCGTACGTTTATGTACTTCCATAGCCCATTGGAAGACATCGTCCGTGCACCCCAGACGCGAATTCCTTGACCTGTAAACGCGCGAATCAGGTTGACTCCCTTTGGATTCAAAATATCCTGCTCGCCCGTATTGTATTGGCAATCCAGTCCTGTGCAGCCACGTACGACCTCGTTTGCAGGCGCCTTGTGGACGCCGCGAGTGTTGTCCGAGCGCGCGTAAATACCAGCCATGGAGCCTGATGGCGGAATGTAGATGTTACGCTTGTCCAGCGGATCGAACACTTGCAGCCAAGGATTATAGATGGCAGCGTATTGCGTATCGAAAATATTGCGATGCGTCAACACATCGCTTACTTTTTTCTTGTCGCGTGGGATATCGAGGATGGCGAAGCGGCTTTTCAGGTTTTCACAATGAGCCACGAGCGCGAGCTGCACATTCGGGTCTGTCACGCCTGGAATGGCCATAATGCTCACTTCGTCGTTATCGATGAAGGCTTGAATTCCCGTACGTTTTCCCGGTCCATGGTCCTCCCCCATGTATTCGCCCGCTGATAGATTGGCGACAGAACCGTCGCTGCCCCCTGCCAACGAGATTGGATACAGACCGAATTCCGTCTTCCCACCCTCGGATTGGGTTTCTTCTGGCATCCCTGAAATGACGGTAAAAGGCGGGATGACCTCTGGGCTTGCTGGGGCTGCACCTGCTTCGACCTCTACGATATTGCTTTTGGACAACAGCTTGCTGACATGATTGGCAGCAGAGACATTGAGCGAGCATTTGTCGAACTCTTCGGCCTCATCGTTGTAGAAGACCTGCACCGTAAATTCGCATGTGGACAAAATTTTGACCGGCAACAGATTGTTATCAATGACGTCTCCTGTAAGCACGGCAGACAACTCGATCACATTGTCTTGGGAAGAAACCACTTCGCTGTATTGCTTGGTTTCACCGTCATAGAAAGAAACGACATCACCTGGTTGAAAGCCAGCACTGTTTTTCACGCGATATTTGGGAGCCTCGCCTAGCTGCTCGTAAATTTGCGTTTTTGCCTTGCTCGACGGAATCAAATTTACGCGGATCTGATTTCCCCATGCCCCCGGGTTTTTGGCAGTAATCCGAAGGACAGCTCCTTCGCTGTTGCCTTCATTGGAAGCCGACTTCGCATCTGCTGGCGCTACCCGCATTACATAACAACGGGAGCCTCCATTCAGAAAGAAGTGATCCACCGCGTAGGCAAGATAACGGTATTCGCCAAACGCATTCTCAGACAAATAGGAACCGAACAACTTGCGGAAATCATTAACACCTGTAATCAGCTCAGGCAATCCCGCAACGGGTCCTTTTTGGGCCAGCCCGATAAAGCCGGCCGTGCTCGTACTCGCTCCCTCCATGGGAACGGGGCCACTATCAAACTCCTCGACATACACCCCTGGTGATAAGTACTCTGGCATCGTAACCTGATTGGAGAGTTCCGCATGTATCAGCAGCAGAAACCTGCAATCAGTCCCTCCCTCCGATTAATTTCATCACTTGCTTGACCACTTACAAAAATGCCGTTTTGATACGTGAGTCTTGCTCTATAATCAGGCAGCAGGATGTCATGGACCGACGCCAAACAACTGCCGGATCACCCTATTTGGGTCTGTTCATTGGGATGATACCTATGGATTGGGTCGTACCGGCTTGAATGGAAAGCTCGGCAAAACCAGCGGCTTCTTCCCGCCGCACTTCAATTTTCATACGCGCATGAGTTTTTTCCAGAAACAAAGGAAGGGCAACTAC
Source organism: Brevibacillus sp. NRRL NRS-603 (assembly GCF_003013445.1). NCBI lineage: Bacteria > Bacillati > Bacillota > Bacilli > Caryophanales > Paenibacillaceae > Brevibacillus > Brevibacillus sp. NRRL NRS-603. The sequence goes on from NZ_PXZN01000046.1 coordinate 117,080, forward strand.
GAATTCTCCTCTGTCGTCGCAGTTCGTCTCGAGCAGTGGGAGTAAGACAGTGCCTCTTGGGTAGGCAAAAGAAAGAGGTTCGGCCAAGGGGTAAACCCGACCTTTTGGGGGACTTGCAAAACGAATGATCGTCCCTTTGCATGTGGGTGTTTCGAGAAGAAAAGCGTCAGCCAAATCGACTTGACCCTTTTTACTGGCTACGATTAGCTCCGTAGCCTCTTTGTCTGCGTCCTCGGCCAATCTCACCGGGGCATCTCGCTCATACGAGATGACAGCCTGCACACAGGCACCGCCAGCTGGGGAACCATCCGTCACGCAGGCTCTCCCTCGAACAAGAGAGTCCCCTGACCGGAATGGATAGGCTGGACTCGGATGTAAGTAAATGATTCGTTCGGAGTAAGATGTACTCCCAGTGATCACGGAGAAAGTCACGGAGCGATCCATATACTCCCGGCTGCTTATGTTGAGTGTGTAAATCCCATCGGGCAAATCAGTAAAGATATACCATCCGTCCCCTTTTTCTATGGGCACTTGTGGATGACTCGCCAAGCGAACAGACAAGCTCGAGCGAAAAGGAGCTCCTTTTGTATACATGTCCACCAGACGGACGGCATACGAGAAGACGGAACGAATACGCACTTGGAAATGCTGATCCATTAACCATGACCTTCCCCTCGTATTCGAATATCCCGTTCCAGTACGCGTTTCGTTGAACGAACTCGGGTTGAATCGATATGAACCGGCCCTACCGAGTAGCCGATGGATAGCTTGTACGGAACATGTGGAAAGAGTTGGATGAGCTTATCAACGGGAGGCTGCTCCACGACGACACGAAGCTCTGTATCTATGTTTGCAAGGGAGCCTTGAAGCTGATCGCCACGCAAAATGGCGTTGTCGTAGAGAACCTGCATGGCACGCCCGAGGATACGGTGCTCGTCCAGCATGCGGGTATGCTGTTCGGCTGGGGAATGGGCAGTCAATATGTAGGAGAGATTGACCGTCATTGGGGGATATCGCAACTGATCAGTACCTTCACTGATCATCACGTGCTGCCTCTCCTGACTTTCCCGGATTTCGTATAAAAACAAGGCTAACGCCAAATCTCCTGGCTGAGCAGGCGAGCTTAGACCAATCAGCTCAGGTTGGCTGATCGGCTCCGGCGTCATCTCTTTTCGCAAAAGAGCGAGCAGCGTCTCTCCTACTTCAGCAATGGCGGTGTACTGGCTGATACCCGTTCACCTCGACATTATTTGACAGAATATACTTATCATAACATTGAAATTAATGGTTTTACATGAATTTTTATCTAATTTTGTAAAATTACACACTTTCTTCGACACGCTACCTGTTGGCATACTCCCCCAAATCCTCTTTCAATAGCAGCTTACCCGTCTTTTTTAACTCCTGCTTCGCAGCCGCAATCAAATGACTCATGGAAACAGGCGTGCCTTCCGATGCAGCTAAGAAGGATGCAGCGAGAACCACATTTTTGATTCCGCCCCCAGCAATGTGCAGCTTGGACGCAAGAAACTCAAAATCGATGTCAGCAGCTCGCGGTGTATCGGCCGGGAACATGCTGCGCCATATTTCTTCGCGATAGTACGGTTCAGGAAAAGGGAACTTCACCACGTAGTTGATTCTGCGTATGAAGGCCTCGTCAAAATTTTGCAGGAGATTCGTCGCCAAAATGGAGACCCCCTCGTACTCCTCCATCTTTTGCAGCAAGTAGGCCGTTCCCACATTAGCGTATTTGTCATGCGAATCTTTCACTTCTGAGCGCTTGCCAAAAAGGGCATCGGCTTCATCAAAGAAGAGGATGGCATTGCCGATTCTCGCTTCCGAGAAGATGTGGTGGAGATTTTTTTCCGTCTCTCCAATGTACTTGCTGATCACCTGCGACAAGTCAATTTTAAAAAGCTCCAGACCTAGCTCCTTTGCCACGACTTCCGCCGACATCGTCTTGCCCGTACCCGGAGGCCCTGCAAACAACATGCTGACGCCCTTGCCATAAGAGAGCTTTCGCCCAAAGCCCCACTCCCCCAAAACGACATCTCGATAGGTCACCTGATTGCAGGCATTCCGCAACAAAGTCAGTTGCTCCTCAGGCAATATCAGATCTTCCCAGCTGTATTTGGGGTTCAACCGTGTGGCGTGCTTTTCTAGCGCATGTCGCATTTGCAGGAAGCAAGCTTCATGGAGATGTGTTTTCGTAATGATCCTGTCTTTCGTCTGCATCGCCATCTCGTTTGCTCTATGAAGCGCTTGGTTGATTTGCCCGGCATTCAGCTTGAATTTCCCTGCCAAAACGCCTACATCAATCTCTTGAGAAAAGCTCATGCCTGCACGGCCCGTCTCCCATAATCGCCTCCTTTCCGTTTCATCTGGATTAGGCACCTCCATTTCCAGCCAAATCCGCTTCCCCAGAGCGCTTTCCGGCTTCCATTGACTTTTCGACACAATGGCAATGGGGCGTGAAAAGCTTTCGAGTTCCTCTATCAACAGCTGCTTGCGCCCAACTGTTTGTACCTCTTCTGTCAGAAAAACCTCGAACTGGTGCAAGCACAGCACACCCCGACGAAGCTGTACCTCCCGCAAGATTTGCTGTACTCTTCGTGAAAAAGCTTCCTCGCGGATCAAGCGCTCTGCATCGACGAACAGCACCGGTCGCCTGACGCCATGAAACAAATGCTTCACTCGATGCCTTTTGCCAACGCCAGTCGGACCATGCAAATGCAGGAGAAGCCGCTCCGAATCTGCTCCTGCCGTTTCCCACAATGTTTCAAAGCGCTCCTGCAAATGAATCGCGCTCTCTCCTACCAACGGTTCCAACTCTTGGTCTGGTAAGCTCCAGGCTAGCCAAAGCGGCAGACTCGCATCACCTCCATCCTTCGTCGTCAAAAAGTGCAGCATGCGTTCATCCAGCTTTAACGGACGAGAGAGCCAAGAGCCGCTGCCGCCCATGTCCCCCTCAGTAAAAAGCAACAATCGGCCCAGCTTGCTTTTTTGCGCAAACGCTGTCCAGGCTTCCATTCTCTCGGTCGCTGTCCGGCAAAATAGCTGCATCGCCAATTCGGGAGTAGGTGACTTGCACGTAATATCATCGAGGAGGTAGCCAAACAGCTTTTCGTACTTCCGATCCAGCTCGACTGACAGGCAAAGAAATAAACACCCCAGCTCGAAGCGGTTGAGTGAAAAAGCGTCTGCCACTGCCAAAATCGGTACGCTACCCGCTTCCGCTTCACGCATGTGCAGGGCATGAAGACGTTCCTCGCATGCTGTCAGCCGCTCAGTGAAGACTTCCCATAGCTGCGTTGCTGGCGGAGCTGCCTCGAGCAATTGTATGACCTCTTCCTCTGTGACAATCACCCCCCTCATTTGATCAAGCGGATAATCATCCCCCTGCTGTGCTCGCACGGCCAGCAAGCGCATCAGATGAATATCCAGCCATCGAAGCATTTCTTCGTAATAGTTCCACTGGTTATGATTCGGTTCGGGACTCGTCATTTCGCTTTTTCACCGCTCCTACGATATTTTCAACTCGCCAGACCAATCTCGTTCTGCCCCTTTTTGCGCGTATTCGTCACATAAGTAGAAATACTGTCGCGCCGCCTGATCCCAGCGGTTTTGCTTGATGACGGACAGAAAAGCGGAGCGTGCATCGTGAAACCTCCCATTTTGATACATCGCAATCGCTTGCTCAAACAACTCCTTCGTCTCATCCTTGTGCGCACGAATCTGGTCAGCGTCCCCCTCGTATACGTCGTACAAATGCATCGGCTGAGCCTCTCCCTCGATATGCACCCAGCCTAAATCACGATATCGATATGGCGTACTCTCTCCCATCTCGGCAAACAGCGAATCGGACATCAGGATGCAAGCTCCGAGCGTTTCCGCCATCTTTTCCATTTTCTCCACTACGCGGACATGATCTGATATGATCGCAGCTTCGAGACGTGTGGCCTCGCCAATAATTCCGAGCATCAACGGACCGTGATGCAGGGCAACTCGCAATTCAATCGGATCGTATCCTTTTTCCGCCCGTTGCTCGTTATAGTCTGCTAGCGTACGGCGCATCTGTACCGCCGCATCCAACGCGTCTTTAGCCTCTTTTGGATAAACAGCAAGCACGCCGGGATCGAGATATTCGGTAATCATCCCTTGATTCTCGTTCACAATCGGAGCAAAACGCTTGAGAAACGCATTGATGACGCGAAAGGTCGTCTCTGGTCGCAGACGATGAGAGATGGCATGAAACGATTGCAGACTCATCCGCATAACGGCCATTTCCCGCTCCACCTGATCACCCAGCTCCACGTCGAGTATGCTTTCCTTCCCGAGAAAATGGATAAACTGCTGCGGCACAAAGCGATTGTTCGCCTCGCTCATCCTCGTGATATTCGAAATGTACTGACGAATGCGCTTTGCCATTTGGTTGAAGCTTTCTGCCAGCTTTTGAATTTCATCCATGGAGCGAACCCTAGCCACCACACTGTAGTCGCCTTTTCCCATATCGGAGACGCTCGTTTGCAGATTGCGGATGTTTCGGTATGTCAGCCACGAGAAAAGGAAGAATAGACTCGCACAAATCGACCAGACCAGCGCAGCGCCACGGCCTAGCTCACGGGACATTTCGTTGTGCTGTATACGGACCCCGTTCATTTCTCTGCCCAGCTCCAACACACCGGATAGCTTGCCCGCGGAACTGTAGATCGGGGCCATCGCGTACATCCAGTAGCCTGTCCGATCCTGTGCTTTACCCGAGACGATCTCCCGTTTCATGACCACACTGCGGAACTCGTCATCAATGGACACATTCTCAAATACTTCTGCGCTGTCATTGTCATCCATCATGAGAAACAATTCGCCATCTTTGTATTTGTAGATCGTTTTGTACAGCCCCCTGTTCACATTCGCATCATCTGGGACCTCCAGCTTTTTCAGGTTGGCCTGTACTGCTTGATAATCCGCATTCATGTAATCAATGGCTCCGTTGATTCCATCCAGCTTGTCCCCTTCGATCAGCGTAGAAATCACATAGGCTTGGAGACGAAGATCGGTTTGATTTTCCTGCTCCATAAATGAGAAGGTCAGCTTCGTTCCCTCCAGTTGAAGGAATACAGGGACAACAATAAGCGGGGCTATCACAATCGTTTGCTTGATAATCAACGGAATCCGGAAGAGGCGAAACAGCAGAAATTGAATGACACAAAACAAGAGAATTTCCATACCCAATCCTGTCCACCAGGTCCATTCCTTCAAGCGGTCTTCTCCGGATACAGACGGGGACGTGAGCTTGGTCATCACATTTCCTTGTTGGTCCAGGAAGGCGAGTTGACTATCTGTCGCGACTACGATCTCATACTGGGGAGTTATAGCAAACGCCGTTAAGGCACTGCTATCGCTTGACTTGATCTGCTCGAATGTTTTGGAAGGCACCATCAAGGCGATTTCATCTGGGTGTGCGGGATCGAAGCGTTCAATGACATTTTGATCAGAATTGTAGAAAAGAAGACGACCTGCTGGCCCCACTTTGACATGATCGGGGACGGTACGATTCTTTTCCGAGCGTTTGGAGTGAATGTAGAGCGGACCTTTCACTTGTGCTTCCCCGCTTCCTTGGGGAACATCGATCTGGAAAAATTCTCCCCGCTTGGTAGTGACATAGGTATGCCGCGGGTCTACTCCTGTGATTTCATTGACGTATACTTCATTAGGCAATTGGATTTGATAGAGTTGTGTGGGGGGTGATTCAGAGGGTACAAATTGATAGGCAATCACTTCAGGATGTTGATACACATAAAAATAAAGGTGATCTTTCGCGACTTGCAGGGAGCGTATCTTGCCAATTCGCTTGTACGAGCTGTTCGCTCCGTATGCATCCTCATACACGACTTGCACGATTTCTCCATCTGGGGACATTCGCACGATTCTCTCAGATACGGTCCGCAAACCAAAGCTATCGAGCTTTGTGATCAGCACGTACGCATAGCCTTCTTCGTCGATGGCTACCTCTGTGAAATTTTCCAAGCCTTCTTCTGGATTTTGCTCCAGTACCTGCTGGTACCTTAGCGTCCGATCGGGGTACAGGCTAGTCAGCTTTTGGTGTCCATCCGTTATGAGGACGACATCCTTTTGACTATTGACCGCGATGCTGTTGATCCCTTGAAACGGTTCATCCTGCTTCCCGCTTCTATTCACGTTCCAAGCGAGCAGCAAGCCGATCCCAACAAATACAATCAGCAATCCGGCCAACCAGGAATACTTCTTGTTATTTCCCATCGTTTGCGGTTCTCCCATCTCTCGAAAACGTATTTTCGAAAATGATTCCAAGCAACATTATACTAAAAATTGCAAATTTCGCTATACATCTTCTCTATTTGACATTTATACTACTATACAGATTGATTTTCAATATCTTACCAGATGACTTATGAAAAGGAGTTGGCTTCATGGGACAACTCGTCTGCGGAGGAGCCATGCTACAGTGCAGCTTCGGTGCTGCTCCCAGTTCACTCATGGTGCTCCCGGTGAATCGCATCACAACCAGTATGCCGATCGCAAACATTATGGACAATAAACCGATGGTAAACATCCTTCCATTCGGGATGTGCAATACGATGTCCAACCCTCAGGTCGCAGCAGCCACAGCGGCGAAGCTGGGCGTTTTCACTCCTGTCCCCTGCGTTCCTGTCACCGCCGCCCCTTGGGTCCCTGGCTCCCCTACTGTTCTCGTCGCCAACATGCCTGCCCTCAATCAAACCTCCAAGCTCATGTGCAGCTGGGGTGGCGTCATTCAGATCACGAACCCCGGACAAGCGACGATTCAGGTTCCCTGACAAGTAGGGAGGTTACGATATGGACAAACAACTCCAAAAGCTAACGGAACAAACGATTGTCGACCCGCTCACCCACCCGCTCAAAAAATGGGAGCAAGACTGGATAAAAAAAGGAGCCGCCTTCCCAAAGCAAGCCCTCGATTGGATCAAGAACGGCATTGCCGGACTGTTCACCAAAAAAGAGACTTCACTCAACGATTACGTGCATATCGGCCGTTTTTACATCGCCAAACGCTTTCTCATTTTGACAGGACTATTCCTCCTTGTTCTGGCCTACTTCCTTTTCATCAATCCTCCCGATGCACTTAACCGCTTTTTGCAACGCCCCATCGTCATTCATCTAAAAACTCCCAATCAACAGATTTCCGACACGGGTCTTGCGATTATCTACAACCCGGAGGGCACGATGATCTATTCTGGCCAGCTCGTGGATGGTCTGTATGACGGAAAAGGCGAGCTCTATGACAACAATGGAAAGCTTCTATATAGCGGCGAGTTCAAAAGCGGCACTCCGCAAGGCTTCGGCAAAGGATACCAAAAAGGCGTTCTCGTCTATCAAGGCGGATTTGAAAATGGCGAATACGCCGGTCAGGGAGCGTTGTACAACGACAACCAGCAAGTCGTTTTCCAGGGAAAATTCAATAATGGGAAGCTGGATGGAGCCGGTCAAGAATTGTACACAAATGGCGCAATCAAATACGAAGGCGCTTTTAAAAACGGTGTGTACAACGGGTCTGGCCGACTTTTTACGAAGGATGGAAAGCTGCTCTATGACGGACTTTTTGACAATGGATTCTACGGCGGCGAAGGTACTGATTACTACGAAAACGGACTCGTGCAATATAAAGGGCAATTCGTGGACGGCAGATACAACGGGGCCGGGAGCCTTTTTGATCGGGACGGCAAGCTCGTGTATGAAGGTCATTTTCGCAATGGACACTTCAATGGAGCCGGAACCAAATTCTCCACCAGTGGCAGTATGGTTTATCAAGGTGATTTTTTGCTGGGTGTGTATCACGGGCAAGGCGAGCTGAAAGATGCAAGTGGCGTAACGCTGTATAAAGGCGGCTTTGCCGAAGGGCATTATCACGGAACGGGAGAGCTTCGTTCTGCCGAAGACGCTCTGTTGTATCAAGGTCAATTTCGGGCAGGTGCCTACGACGGCATTGGGGTACTCTACGACAAGGAAGGCTTGCCCCTATATAAAGGTTTTTTTCGCGAGGGGCGCATTCATTTGCCAGGATTCATTGGCATCTCCCGGAGCAAGCTGGAGGAAATCATGGGTAAGCCTGACGATGACGCGCCGAGGGAAGCCGAAGATACTGTCCCTCCTCCTGCCGATCAAAAAGCACCCGAAGTTCCACCTGTGAAGGATATCACCTTATCGCCCCAAAAACTTGCTTATCGTGAAATGAACATGGCTTTTACACTTGAACCAGCACCAGGACTCCCTAGCAAGCAGATTGTCACTGCCGTCCACGTATATCACCCACAGATCATCTCGATCGTCAAAGAAGATCGTAACGAGCTCGACAGCAAAGCTGCCGTTTTGCCCAAGACATCCTCCACCTTCTCTAACCGTACTGGCGCTATTACGAGCTATTTGGTCGACCCGTATCTGTATCTCTATTTCTATCAAGCACAGCAAACGGAACCCGTTCAATTGGACGTGACAAAAGCAGAAGGGGTGTAACCATGCGACGCTATGAATCTAGCAAGCCGTCAATGGATGCGACTCATGAAAAAACGAAAGCACCTGCTTCCAAGCCCATGCTCCAACCGAGCCTGGTCCAAAGAAAGGCGAGTCACACTTCCCACATCCTTTCTCTGCAAAAGACTCTTGGCAATCAGGCTGTCCAGCGCGTGTTATCGAGGACTCCCTTACAAAAATCGGAGAATCTCTCTTCCGGCAGCGGTCGCTCACTCCCCGATTCCGTCCAAGCAAAAATGGAGAAGGCTTTTCACACTGATTTTTCAGATGTACAGATTCATCCAGAATCGTCTGTCGCCTCCCAAATTGGGGCTATCGCCTTCGCCCAAGGGAATGACATTCACTTTGCTCCGGGTACGTATCAGCCAGAGACACAAAGCGGTCGACAGCTGCTCGGCCATGAGCTGACACATGTGGTCCAGCAAAGACAAGGACGGGTAAAAACGAACGTTCCAGATGCCAGCCTGCCGATCAATGACGATCCTGCTCTCGAAGCGGAAGCTGATCGCTATGGGTCACTGGCAGCAGCAGGAGCTATGACGGATGGTACAGGTACGGCGGATGCTGGTAGTTCCGTATCATCCCCGATCATCCAAGGCACTTGGGACGAAGATGTTAAAGATGCACGTAGAATGTGGGACAAACATGTGGAGAAAACAAATAACCTGGATGAAGGAACGGTAAATGAGCTTTTTGAGCAAGTGGACGACATAGAAAACTACTTTGACAAAATACGTTACGGTATCAGTCTGCACTCCAAAATTTCTGATATTTTCTCGGTTACCGGGGGGAACTATACAGAGCTGGAGGAGGCACAACGTCTATTCGGAGAACATATCACGCCCTTTTTTGGCAAGGATAAGGACGACGATCCTGACATCGATTACACCTATTTGGAAGAGCAGCAAAACGACACGTCTGAGGAAGACCGCATGCTGGAGGATGAGGAGGATTCAACCTTTTTATACGAGGAAAAACGTGTGGCTATGGAGATCAAGACAATCAGTTCCCATGACGATTTACAAATTGGCTCCCGCATTCATGAAGCGATCGGTCAATTAGACAAGCGGCGGGATACGAATCGATATAAAGAGTATGTCATTGTCATTCAAAAGTATCATCCTGAAAACCCTTGGCCGTACACAGCTACTGAAAATAGGGCCCGTGCCACGCTGGGTGATCTCAAAGCTAGACTGACCGCTAGATTGGGCAATATGACTAATCTGCCCGGTTATGATATCAAGGTCATTTTCAGAGGCATTACAAAAGGAACCCCAACGGGTGGGACCGGAACCGCTGACCCGACCTTCTTAATCCCGGAACATATACGCTATTCGAACATGCCCTCTTATACAGTCGAATGCTATTACTGTGGCAGCTCCAATACTGGGTGGCTGGTAGATGACCCTATCCCTGAATAAACCGAAAACGGCAGGCTCCACAACGAAATGGGAGAACTGCCGTTTTTCCTATGCTTAGTACAATCGATTCGTATAGCTGTCTTGCAAGCCCTCTGCCACTTCTTTTGCCGTCACACCCGGAAGCTTCACATGATCCGCCAGCATTTGCGCGACATTAGGAGTCGTTCCCTCTGCCGGCCATGACTCCGGCTTCCATAGACCAGAGCGCATAAATGCCTTCGCACAGTGGACGAAGCACTCCTCTACCTTTACGCCGATCCCGAGCGTTGGCGCCTTGCCGTTTACCGCCATCTTCGCGAGTATGTCTTCATCGCGAATAATGCAAGCCTTGCCATTCACGCGGAACGTCTCTTCCAGCGTAGGAATCAAAAAGATAAGCCCAATTTGCGGGTTGACCAAAATGTTCGTGATGGAGTCCATCCGCTTGTTTCCTGGGCGCTCAGGGATGACCAGATGATGATCATCGATGACATGCACAAAGCCAGGTGCATCTCCGCGTGGCGAAGCATCGCAATGGCCGTCTTTATCTGCTGTGGCAATGATGAGAAATGGCGATTGGGCAATGTAATTGCGGCTATGGTCATCCAGCTGGGTTATCGCCTTGTTTTGTACGAGACGACTTGGCTCTCCGACCATTTCGCGCAGTTGCTGCTCTGACGTAATAACATCACGGAAAATTCCGAATCCTGACATGACTAGCCCCTCTTTCCTCTGCTTGTTCGAACCTGCCACCATCATACCATATTTGTCCATTCGCTTTTCATGATTATGGCAGAAGCAGGAAAGCTAACGGGGTAACCAGCAGTAGCGTTAAGATCGTACGCTCTACCCAAATCACCAGAAGCTTTGGAATACTAATCGGAATCTCGGTAGACAAAATGCAAGGAATCGTCGCGGAAAAGAACAGGATGGAAGAAACTGAGACAACTGCAATGATAAACTTGGTGACCAGAGGTGCTTTTACAACGAGAAGCGCGGGCAAAAACATCTCGGCAATTTCGATCGCTGACGCTTTTGCAGCCAGTAACGGCTCTGGAATTTGCAAAAGCCATGTAATCGGATAAAACAAATAGCCCAGCCAGTCAAACAAAGGAGTAAATTCAGCCAGCACCAACCCGAGTAAACCGACTGACATGATAGACGGGAGAATACTCATGGTCATGATGAAACCATCCCGCAAGTTCTCCCAAATGTTCCGCGTCAAGGGCAGCGCCTTTCCCGCCGCTTCCATTGCCTCTGCCCACGCCTGACGCAACCGTTTTTCCTTGATCACTTTCTCCGGATCTGCTTTGTCTTCGTAATACGCATCGCTCATGCTGGACAGCGGCCAAATACGCACCGTCACGGCGGTTACGAGAAACGTCACCACGAGCGACACCCAGAAGTAAAGGTTCCAGTAATTCATCAAATCCAATGTTTTCGCGATCACGATCATAAATGTCGCAGATACGGTGGAAAAGCCTGTTGCAATAATGGCTGCTTCCTTAATCGTATATTTGCCTTCTTTGAATACCCGGTTCGTGATCAAAAGACCGATCGAATAGCTTCCCACAAAGGAAGCCACTGCATCTACCGCAGAGCGGCCAGGTGTTTTCCAAATCGGGCGCATGATCGGCTGCACCAGTACACCGATAAATTCCAAAAGACCGTAGCCAACCAGCAACGCCAAGAACACGGAGCCGATCGGGACCACCATGCCTACGGGAATCACCAGCTTTTCGAAGAGGAATGGCCCCATATTCTTGTCCAGCAGCCATGCAGGACCCGCCTGAAAGTAGATCAACAGAGCGATAGGCACACCCAGGACTTTTAGCGCAGAAAAGACAAGATTCACTTTGCTCTGCTTCCAACTGCCCGTCACAAACGGATAAATGGCCCCAAGCACAATCACAAGCAAGGCATATATCGGAATTGCACCTGGCATGATTTGCCGAACCCATGTCACGATGTGATCGAGCATAATTGAGCTTGTGTCATTAACGGTAACAGGAATAAAAAAGACGAAAATGCCAATGAGACTAAAAACAAAAAACTTCCAAGCATGTGTGGCGGATACGGCTTGCTGACCAGGATGAGGTGCAAGGTTGCTGTTCGAAATATTGCCCATACATGTCCCCCCATTTCAAAGACAAGCCGGTCTCCTCCACTACTATCCGTTTTTCTTTTGCTCTCTCTTGTATTACGCCAGTTTGCCCCCAGCAACGGCTATTGTTCCGTTTTTGATGACCGTGCTTACGTGATTGATCCCATACCGATATTGCAAGGTCATGAAATCAGGAACGTCAAAAATCGTGACATCTGCTTTTTTCCCAACCTCAAGGCTGCCGACCTCATGTGCGCAGCGGATTGCGTGAGCGGCATTGATCGTAGCTGCCGTCAAGACCTCGGCTGGCGTCATCCCCATTTTCAGGCAGCCCAGATTCATGATGAGCGGGAGCGAAACCGTTGGAGACGAGCCCGGATTGCAATCCGTTGAAATCGCGACAGCCACGCCACGATCAATCATTTTCCTGCCATTTGCTGACTCTGCCATCAAGAAAAACGCCGTACCGGGCAGTAACACAGCGATAACACCCGCTTCTGCCATCTGTTCAATCCCCTTGTCAGAGGCGCGCAGCAAATGATCCGCAGATACCGCTCCAACCGAAGCTGCCAGCTCTGCCCCTTCATACGGTTCGATTTCGTCCGCATGAATCTTCGGCAGCAACCCATGACGGACCCCTGCTTCGAGAATGCGTCGGGACTGCTCAGGAGTGAATACACCTCTTTCGCAAAACACATCGTTAAAAACAGCCAGTTTGCGACGAGCGACCTCTGGGATCATTTCCTCGATGACCACGTCTACAAACGCATCCGGATTTTCTTTGTATTCACGTGGCACCGCATGTGCACCCATAAAAGTGCTGACGATGTCGATGGGATGTGCCTCATGCAACTGCTTGGCGACCTCCAGCTGCTTCAGCTCATCCTCCAATGTCAGGCCATAGCCGCTTTTCGCCTCGACGGTTGTGACCCCATGCAACAGAAACTGGTCAAGACGCTGCTTGCTCTGGACAAACAGCTCTTCGTGGGTAGCTGCGCGCGTCGCTGCGGTTGTCGAGTGAATTCCGCCGCCATTGTTCATAATCTCCATATAGGTCGCACCATTTAGCCGCATGTTAAACTCATTTTGCCGACTACCCGCGTGCACGAGATGTGTGTGCGGATCGATCAGCCCTGGCGTGACCAGCTTGCCCGAAGCATCGATGATTTGCGCCTCATGCGCACGGTCTCGATAGTAAAGCGCCAGCTCTTCATCTGTTCCCACACGCTGGATCACGCCGTCCTCCAGCCAGATGCTTCCGTCCTCGATGATCGACAGCTCGTTCATTTGCGCTCCAACTACTGGGGAAGAGGAGCCGCCAGCCAGCGTGGCAAGCTGACTAGCGTGGCGAATCCATACAGGTTTTGTCATGGCTCTTACTCCTTCATCATCGGAATGTTGACGCCTTTTTCCTTGGCTGTTTGAATCGCGAGGTCGTACCCTGCATCCACATGTCGGACGATACCCATGCCTGGATCTGTCGTGAGGACGCGCTCCAGACGACGTGCTGCTTCTGGTGTTCCGTCTGCCACGATGACCATTCCGGCGTGGAGAGAGTAGCCCATGCCAACGCCGCCTCCGTGGTGCACAGATACCCAGCTCGCTCCGCCAACCGCATTGATCATGGCGTTGAGAATCGGCCAGTCCGCAACCGCGTCGCTGCCATCCTTCATCGCTTCCGTCTCACGGTTTGGCGAAGCGACAGAACCGGAGTCCAGATGGTCACGTCCAATGACGATAGGAGCCGACAGCTCACCGCGCGCCACCATCTCATTGATGATTTGACCAAAACGCGCACGCTCGCCATAGCCTAACCAGCAAATGCGGGAAGGCAGTCCCTGAAACTGAATGCGCTCCTGTGCCATGCGAATCCAGTTGCACAGATGCGTGTTATAGGAAAACTCGCGAAGAATAACTTCGTCTGTCTTGTAAATATCCTCAGGATCGCCGGACAGTGCCACCCAGCGGAACGGCCCCTTGCCCTCGCAAAATTGCGGACGGATGTAAGCTGGCACGAAGCCAGGGAAACGGAACGCATCTTCCACACCCTCGTTTTTCGCCACCTGCCTGATGTTGTTGCCATAGTCGAAAGTGACTGCTCCTTTTTCCTGCATAGCGAGCATGGCGCGAACGTGCTCAGCGATGCTTGCTTTTGCGCGAGATTCGTATGCTTTCGAATCGCGTGTCCGCAGTTCGGCTGCTTCCTCCAGCGACATGCCGATGGGAATGTAGCCGTTGAGTGGATCATGCGAGGAGGTCTGGTCTGTCAGCACATCCGGGATAAAATTGCGAGCCAGCATGGCATTCAGCACTTCGGGTGCATTGCCCAACAGACCGATGGAAATGCCTTTTTTGTCGCGTTTCGCTTCTTCCGCCAAACGGATCGCTTCATCCAGACTCTCTGTCATCACATCCAGGTATTTCGTGTCCAGTCTGCGTTGAATACGGGTCGGGTCCACCTCGATATTGATGCTCACACCGCCATTGAGCGATACGGCTAACGGTTGCGCACCACCCATGCCGCCCAAGCCCGCTGTGACGGTAATCGTTCCGGTCAGCGTACCTTCAAAATGCTGGCGTGCCAGCTCTGCAAACGTCTCGTACGTCCCTTGCACGATGCCCTGGCTGCCAATGTAAATCCAGCTTCCCGCTGTCATTTGTCCGTACATCATCAATCCCTTTTTGTCCAGCTCGTGGAAATGCTCCCAATTCGCCCAGGCAGGCACCAGATTCGAGTTTGCCAGCAGCACACGCGGCGCGTCTGTATGGGATTTGAATACAGCAACTGGCTTCCCAGACTGGATCAGGAGTGTTTCATCGCTCTCTAACGTTTGCAATGTTTTGACAATCGCATCGAAGCATTCCCAGTTCCGTGCCGCCTTGCCAATTCCGCCGTATACGACCAGATCCTCTGTACGCTCAGCTACATCAGGATTGAGGTTGTTCAAAAGCATGCGCAGCGCAGCTTCCTGTACCCATCCCTTTGTATGTAATTGGGTACCTGAAAAGGCTTGGATCAATTGTTCAACGGATTGTGTCGTCGTCATCATTTCCACCTGCTTTTCTAAAAGGATGTACTTCTTAGCTCCATTGTAAAAAAGCACGGAAAGACAAAAAAGGCACCGCGCTTTCGATTTGGTGCCTCTATTTTCGATTCACTCGCAAACGCATTCATGGTTTGACGAAAAAATCTGTCTTTTCTTTCGATTTCTATCTTTTCTTCTGATTTCGTAACAAACGTGGAGTTGTCCCTGTTTTTTCCTTAAAAATTTTACTGAAATAATTGGCGTTAATGAATCCACATCGCTCTGCCACCTCTTGGACAGACAAGGATGTCTCAAGAAGCAATCGGCGTGCTTCTTTTACCCGCAACGAAGTGAGTATTTGACGAAAAGAGCTTCCTTGCTTTTGCGCGAGTAGCGTACTGAAATAGGAAGGGCTGCGGTCGATATAGCGTGCGACTTCCTCCAGGCGCAGTGCCGGATCAGTATAACGTCCTTCTATATAGCGAATCGCCTGTTCCACGACATCGACACGGGACTCGTCAATGGGATGGTGAGCAGCATCAAGAAGCTGATTGATGAACAGCAGCAATTCCACTACGATCCGATACAAGATCGGCGAGTAAAGAATCGTTTCGAAAACCCGGTGATACTCCTCTTCCAAAGGTAGAGCGTCAAGACCACGTGATATCATGTAGCGCCTGACTTGGGCCAAAATGCTCGTCAGCCGAATACGCAACAGTCCCGGCTCTGGATAAGGCTCTTCCTTGAAAAAGAAGTGTGTATACAGCCACTGCTTCAGCTCTTCCCGATTGCCTTCATCCAGCATTTCTACCCACGTGCGCTGTTCGGCGGGCGTCAGAAATGGGTCAATCATCGTCCAATTCACGCGATTATCCATCACCGTCACTTGCCGATATCCTTTGAAAAAGCGAACTTGCAGGGCTTGGCTCGCTTCCGCATACGTCTCGTTCAAGCTCTGCTCATGGTTGCTTGCATCATACATGACCAAAAAAAGCGGTGCATCATTGCTTGCTTCCCAGTCCATCAGCAAACGCTTCCCCATTTGGTGGAGCGTAGAAGGCGAGACCGCAGCATCCACTGGAAATACCCCTACAATTGCGTCCCCTAGCGGCAAAAGGTCTGGCTTGTCGCGAAACGGATATTCCTCAAAAAAGCGCAGCAGTTCCGGATGCCTCTTTGGATCTTCCAGTTGAGCCAGCATGAGCGAATAAGACTTGGCTTGTACGTGCCCGGGGAAAAACAGGTCAAGATACGAGACATCCCTGTCATTGTCCGAACCTGTTCCCTTCTCTTCGTTCATTCGCTTCCGATCCAAGCGCTCCTGGCAGCATCTCGTCAGGATTCTCCTGATGTATTCCGGTGTCTGTGGCTTCAACCATAGATCGCGTGCAAAAAGTCCAATCCCCTGCATCGCACGCTCGAACGTGGCCTCTGAGGTGGTCACCACAACGGTCGGACGATACTGGTCCACCAGAAGCTTCAACCGGTCCCACTGCCCGCGCCCGATCATGTCCAGTTCAATACAAAGCACTTCCGGTGTATGCGCTTCCATCATTTCGAAAACGTCTTCCATGGTCCCGGCACTATGCACCTTGTCATACGGAATGGCATAGCTGCTGACGAGCCATCCGATCCCGATTCGTTCGTTCTGGTCCCGATCCGCTATCAAAATGCTGGGCATAAGCCGTCCTCCTCGACCATTACCTAATTAACTAGCAAAAGAAATACCAGCCTAAAGAGAATGGGGCTGGTATTAGTTTACCATATTGACTGCTATCAGTCCGTCTTCAAAAGTCTTACATGGGTCTTCCACTCATCGGGACCTGGAAGTGGCATGATCTTGGCGTCTTGCCAGTCAGTTGGTTTCGCGTTCGGGATGAAATGATGGTGGAACCCCGCATTTGAGTTACTTGAAGAGTGTGCACTTACAGTAGTTGCACAAGCAAGCATCCCTATTAATAGAAGCTTGGTGAAGATAAACTGTTTTTTCAAGGACTACACCTCTTCCCCCTCTTAATCATTACCCTTAAGACGTGGACAGAAGAGCTTTGTTTCATCAAAAAAAGGTCGCCCATAAATGGACAACCTTTTCTCCTTCACGTTTTACATATTGAGAGGATTTTCGATCATGGTTCCCATCACATGATCCAGTGGAATAAAACCAATATCGCGGGAATCTGTGCTGTGATTCCGGTTATCTCCCATGACAAAAACATGATCGGCTGGAACCGTGATCTTTCCGTCTGCTACATATTCCATCGTTTCTTTGATGTATGGTTCGTTCAATGCCTCACCGTTTCGATACACCTTGTTGTCTTTGAACTCCAGTACGTCGCCTGGTCTTCCAATGACCCGCTTGACATACATCGTGTGATCATCGCCTTGACCTGTGATCAGCGACACCAAGGGATGCCCCATGATATCGTCCATCAATGTACGGTCTCGCTCTACCCGACTGTCGATCACGACAATATCTCCGTAATCTGGCAAATAAGAAAACGTGTGTGATAGTTTAGATACATATATGCGCTGTTCGTCTTGTAAGGTAGGGTCCATGGAATGCCCATCAACCTTGAACGGTTGAAATACAAAGATTCCGAGGACAAGAGCGAATACGACAGCAAAGGTTATCGATCGAATCCATCCCAAAACTTCTTTCATTTCCTTTTGGCACTCCTTCCTTTTACCATCTCTCTTCCTGTATCTAAACCATCATACCACATTATCCGTTCATTCCCAAAAAATCGGCCAGAAGTCGGATCAGGTGAGACCGTACTCGCGCAGTTTCCGAAACAGCGTTGCACGACTTATGCCTAAAAGGGCAGCCGCTTCTTCTTTTCGTCCGTTTCTATCGCGGATTTGCTGCAGCGCGGTATCGATTGCTGCCCGTTCCAGCTCTTTCAGCGTAAGTCCTTGCTTTTGCCAGTCGAATGACCCTTGGTGTTCTTTTACGGAATGCGAGGAAGATTCACGCAGCATTCCCGTTCGAATGGGCAAGCTCGAAGGCTGCACCCAAGAGGTTGCTTCCATATTGACCGCGTACTCGATTACATTTTCCAGCTCTCGGACATTACCTCTCCAGCCGTGATGAAACAAAACATTTTGCGTCTCTTGGGAAAAGCCGTGCAACCTCTTCCCCACCCGATTCGCATGCGCCAAAAGGATATCGTTCGCCAACGGCAGTATATCCTCTCTACGTTCTCGCAGCGAGGGCAACTGGATGGGAATCACATGCAAACGATAGTACAGGTCCAACCGAAACAACCCCGCGTCTACCCGCTCCTGCAAATCCAGATGGGTAGCTGCAATGATCCTTGCCGCTAAGCGTATCGGCTTGCCATTGCCTCCAATTCGATACAATTCCTTTTCTTGCAACACGCGCAGCAGCTTGCTCTGCAAAGGCATGGGCATATCCCCGATTTCATCGAGAAACAGCGTGCCTTTTCCTGCGACCTCAAACAAGCCCGGTTTTCCACCTTTTCGTGCTCCTGTGAATGAGCCTTCCTCGTAACCAAACAACTCGCTTTCCATCAAATGCTCAGGGATTGCCGCGCAATTAATCGAAAGGAACGGCTCGTCACGCCGGGGGCTTGCCTGATGAATGGCTTTGGCAAAAAGCTCCTTGCCAGTACCGCTTTCACCTTGGAGCAGGACAGTCGAATCACTGGCTGCCACACGTCTTGCCACTTCCTTTGCTTGTACAATCGCAGGACTGTTTCCACCAATCATCCGAAAAGGGTCGGGCTCCGAGTATCCACTCACCTGCCTTGCGATTTGCACGACTTCCTGTACGTCATCAAGCGTAATCACCCATTCTTTGACCGTTCCTGCTAGTAGAATGGGCTTGATGGCAAACAAAAATGTCTTGTCTTCCTGCCCGATGGACAGAACGACCTGTTTTGGCACAGACTGCGTAGCATCTGCACGGCGAATGGCATCTATCCAATCTGCCGTTTGACTGTCGTCGTGATCGAGCCGCAAATATTGACGGGCACGCTGGTTCGCTTGAATGATCCGATTGTCTTGATCGACGAGAAACACGGCTTTGTCCATTTCATCCATGACGACACGCAGCTTTTCTACCGTATGCAGCTGCTCGACGTACAAGTAGTGCTCTTTTAGTTTAATGGCGATCAGCTCGGCCATTTTTTGCAAATAGGTCAATATCGCATCCACATCCGCAAACAACCGCTCGCGCTGCTCCTCATCGAAAGCGAGCAGGCCGATCACACCTATATTTTCATTGTCTAATTGAATCGGGCAACAAATCTCTCCCGTCTCCACACAATTCCCATAATGCATACAGGGACGACACCGCTCATCCTGCCCTGGATGCATAATCACAACAGGATGCCCCGCGAGCAACGACTCCCGGTATATATGGTCCTCTCCTGCCATCGTCCGCAAAACGCCAGCCTCAGTCTTCCCGGTACCTGCGATCCGCAAAAACTGACTGTCCGCGATCTCTACCTCTACTCGCAGAACGGATGCAACTGCCGAAGCAATCTGCTGCACACTTTCTTGAATTTCTCGCAAGGGCATCTGGCTTCCCCTCCCGTCAATCTCTTGCCTCCATTATAGCGCATCATAGGAGAAGCCAGGTCTTATGCATTTTTTACCTACAAAAATCGCAAATCGTCTCCACTAAGATGGCACTCATGTCTACCAAGCTATCCACCTCTACATATTCGACTGCCGCATGCAGACCGGCACCCACTGGTCCAAACAAGACGGTAGGAATTCCCGCTTCCTGCAATAATGCCGCATCCGTCCATCCCGAGAATCCGCATACTTCGGGTATTTTTCCCATCACGCTCTTACATGCGGCCTGAAGGGCTATATAAACAGGTTCATCCAGCCCGACTTCAAATGGCTCCCGCAAAAATGTCAGCTCGGCGCTTGCTTGGAACGACTCATCTTCAGCGCGCAGCTTCTGTAGTAATTCTTCTATTTCACTTGCAACATCTGCTTCTGTCTCACCCGGCAACGTCCTTCTCTCCCAGTCGATGCGGCAATAGTCTGGATAGGTGGACAGCTCCGTTCCGCCTTGAATGAGCGAAGCATGGACAGATGCGGCACCGAGAATCGGATGAGCGGGACCTTGAGCCAACCTATCCGAGAGACGCTCCAGCTCTTGCAGGACCCTGCCCGCCCGCACAATTGCATCAATCCCTTCTGCCGGACGACTGCCGTGGGCTGCCTTGCCCAGCACCTCGCATTTGACCCAGGCAAATCCTCTGTGAACGACGCCAATCGCCAGATCGGAAGGCTCACAGCATATCGCCGCGTCTGCTTTGTACGACTTTACCAACTCCTCCGTGCCGATGCTTTTATACTCCTCGTCAGCAACAAAAGTCAAAATGACATCTCCTGCCAACGGAACCTTTGCCTGTGCGATTGCCTCAACTGCGGCGATCATGGCCCCCAGACTGCCCTTCATGTCCTGACTGCCTCTGCCGTAAATTTTGTTGTCCACGACGGTGGGCTCAAACGGCGGAATCTCCATGCGCTTTGCACTCACGGTATCCATATGTCCGTTCAACATCAAGGATTGGCCGCCGCCTGTTCCCCGTAGGATCCCGACGACATTGACCGCTGTGTCGTTAATAGGCGTGACATGGACCTCCAGTCCTGTCGCCTCCAAACGCTCTCGAATAAAAGCGGCGATCGCTTTTTCGCCCGGGCCATCCTCATCCAGGTACGGGTTCACCGAATCAATGCGAATGAAATCCTGCACCAATGAAATCAGTTCGTCTCGATTGATCGTCACGTTCATTTTGTCATTTCCTCCTCTTCTCGACATTCGCCTTCCCAGATGATCCGTCTGTATATATCCCGATCCGTGTCACCTTCCGTACTAAAGCACAGAACAACGGAATTTTCATTCAAGCCGAGCTGCTCACGCTGTTGATGATATATTGGCTTGCTCATCAAGGCAGCGAGTAGCCCTACTCCAACTGCTCCACTTTCCCCGCTCACAATGGTAGGGTCGTCTCCGGTCGGTGCCGCAAGTATACGCATGCCGTTTGCCGCCACGTAATCGGCACAGCTGGCGAAGAAGTCTGCATGCTCCTGCAAGATCTCCCATGCCATCGGATTCGGCTCGCCACATGCCAGACCTGCCATGATGGTTCCTAGCTCTCCCGTAGCTGCATGTGGCTGCCCGTCGTTCTTTTCTGCTGAGAGAACCATGCAATTGGCGCTATGCGGCTCGACGATCACGGTTGTTAGGTCTTTGTTTGCTGACACCGCTACGAAATGTCCCAAGACTGCTGCGGCCATGGAACCGACACCTGCCTGCAAGAATAGATGCGTCGGCTGTTGGGCGTCGGTGAGGGCTGAGAGTTGTTCCATGGCCTCTGCTGCCATCGTCGTATAGCCCTGCATGATCCACGTGGGAATGGTCGTGTAGTCTTCCCATGCCGTATCTTGAATCACTTGCCAGCCACGTTCTTTGGCCATTTGTTCTGAGAGACGCACGGCTTCATCGTAGTTTCCGTTGATGACGTGGGCTTGTGCGCCCGCCTCGCGTATCGCATCTACCCGTTGCTGGGCGGAGCCTTTGGGCAAGTATACAACGGCATGCTGTCCGAGCGCCTTCGCAGCCCATGCAACTGCCCGCCCATGATTGCCATCTGTCGCAGTGACGAAGGTGACTTCTCCGATTCGCCCTCTCATTTCTTGGGAGCACAGTGCTTCAAAGGTCATCTCTTCTGTCGATTTCCCCAGCTTCTCGCACAAGAAACGCGCCATCGCGTAAGAAGCTCCCAGAACCTTGAAGGCATTGAGTCCAAATCGTTTGGACTCATCTTTTACAAGTACCTGTCTTACTCCCAGCTCATGTGCCAGGGCAGGCAATGTAACAAGGGGAGTCGGCTCGTAGTTTGCGAGAGATTGGTGAAAAGCTTTGGCAAAACGAGTTTCGTTTGCGGTCAAATAGGTAGGAATGCGAGAACTCTCGCTATTTTTTCTCTTATTTTTCACAACGTAAATTGGGGGTCGTTTATCCATCGATGGTTCCTCCTTAGGTGGTTTCACTCTACTTGATAAAGCAAGGATCGTGCCAACGGTTGAGGAGTGGGGGGCTTATTATTTCGGCGGTTGATCGTATCATAATGAGACTTATTTGTTTCGATTTGATACTTTAAGTGTTTTTTTGAGACTCGTTATTCCGGCTGCTGTGGTGGGAGGAAACAGGAGAAAA
>NZ_PXZN01000047.1:0-68021 GCF_003013445.1 Brevibacillus sp. NRRL NRS-603
CCCGCGAATCCCTTCGGAGCGGGCAGTCCCAGCCCCCAGCAGGACGGAGCCTGGAGCCTAGACTAGAAATATTCTTCTCTCCACATACAGCCACATGTCCACTTCTTCATAACAAAAAGCCCACCAGTTCCCGAGCAGGAAAAGGTGGGCTACATACGCATAGGTAACAATCAAGCGAAAAAGCGCTGTCTGCCGGCAACCGTATCCCTGCGCCGGCATGATCCGGATCAGGTGCAATGGGTCGATGGTCGATTGCTTCCATCCTCTCAGCCCCGCATGAAGGACTCCCCAAGTTGCTTGTTCATTATGATATTCCTCTGTAAGTATAGTCCTGTTTGCAACCATCTGACAAGCACGTCCGCTGGTTAATCCTCGTCCTTCACATCGTAGCTCTCGGGAATCGGCTCATGACGTGCGGCATCCTCGAACTCCCGGAGCTTGCGAATTTCCTCCAGATGATGATTGAATTGCTCTTTGTTGATGATGTACTCATTGCCATCATGGACAGCACGGATGCGTCCCTGCTTGATTTTTTCCATAATAAACGTCTCGGGAAGCTCCAAATAGGCGGCTGTCTCCTCAACGGTCAAATACGTCTTATTCTCGCGCAATCTAGCCTCCAATTCCGCTTTCTGCCGCTCGTAGCCCGGCTTGCCCAGCAAGGCAAACATATTGGCCTTGTATGCCTCCACCCCTGGCTGATCAAACGGATTGACGCCTAGCAAATAGCCGCTGATTCCGCATGCCTTTTCAAAAAAGTAAATCAGTCCGCCGAGATAGTAAGCTGTCGCCTCCGGTATTTCCACAAGCAGATTCGGTACGCCGCCGTCCACATGGGCCAGCACCGTTCCCTCGAAAGCCTTTTTATTGACATACCCCATTCGTTTGCCAGTCAAAAAATTCAATCCATCGACGTCAGCGGGGTCCTCCTGAACAGTCAAATCCACAGCGGGCTTCCTCACATACAGAACGGTCTCGAATAAATGCCTCATGCCGTCCTGTATGTATTGGCCCAACGAATGCAGGTCCGTTGAAAACTCAGCAGAAGCCGGAAAAATTCCTTTGCCGTCCTTGCCCTCCGATTCCCCGAAGAGCTGCTTCCACCACTCTGCAAAATAGCGAAACTGCGGTTCATAGCTGACCAACAGCTCCACTGTCTTGCCTTTTCGATAGAGTGCATTGCGAATCGCCGCATATTGATAGCACGGATTGTCGCTTAAATCCATGACCATGTAGCGTTCGCGTGCATCCCTGGCCCCTTGCATGAGAGCATCCATGTTCGCCCCGCTTACAGCGATCGGCAACAATCCAACCGCGGTCAGGACTGAATATCGCCCACCGATATCATCTGGGATGACAAAGCACTCATAGCCCTCGTCATCCGCCAGCTTTTTCAGGGCTCCCCGCTGTTTATCAGTCGTAATGTAAATTCGTTTTTTGGCCTTTTCACGTCCGTATTTCTTTTCCAGCCATTCCCGAAAAAGTCGAAACGCGATAGCGGGCTCAGTCGTCGTGCCCGATTTTGAGATGACGTTGACGGACACATTTTTTCCTTCTAATACGTCCATCAGATGAGAGATATAAATCGGACTAATATTGTTGCCCACAAAATAAATCTCTGGAGAACGCCGCTTGGACTTCGGCAGCAAATTGTAGAAGCTGTGGCCCAAAATGTCAAGCACCGCTTTTGCCCCTAGATATGAGCCTCCGATGCCAATCACCAGAAGCACATCCGAATCCGATCGAATCCGTACTGAAGCTTGGCGAATTCGCTCATACTCGTCCCGGTCGTATTGTTCCGGCCAATCGACCCAACCAAGATAATCCTTACCGGGTCCAGTCCTTGAATGAAGCATTTGATGCGCAATTTCGATCGCTGGAGAAAGCTGCTCCCACTCATGCTGTTTGACAAAGGCTCGAGCGTTGGCGTAATCAAAACGAATCGTTTTGTTCATAGCTCCCCTCCGAGGAACGTCATCTCATCTTTATCTATGATATCACGGCAATTGGCGGCAAAGAACTTCCCGATGAAACGTATCAAAATGCGTTTAATTATGTCCAAAATGTGAACACTCGGCATTTCATGTTACCTTTTTCCAGCACTTCCGTAAAAACCTTTCGAGCAATGAAATAATATGGTTCTTACCAAAGCAAGGAGAATGAACATGAAAAAACGATGGTGGATCATCGGTTCCGTCGTAGTCCTCCTGGGCATCGGGGGCGTTGCGTTTTCCATGATGGGATCGCAACAAGCTATGGGAATGCCTGTCAGCATCGGCGCACCAACGAAATCAGCTTTGGAAAGCAAGGTTTTGACATCAGGGGTCGTCACCGTAGAGGACAAGCTCAAACAGTACGCCAATGTCACCGGAACCTTACGTGAGTTTGTCGTCAAGGAAGGCGACAAGGTGAAAAAGGGACAAGTGATCGCGAAAATTGACACGTCAGATGTCGATAGCAGAATTCTCGAGCTGGAAGCGCAAATGGAATTGGCCAAAGCCAACCTCGCCAAGGCACAAATCGGCAACGAGCCGGAAGAAGTCGCGCAGGACCAAGAACGTGTCTCCCAAGCCCAGCGTGAATACGATGCGGCAAAGCGGGAATATGATCGGATGAATCAATTATTCACTTCTGGCGCTTCTACCCAGCAAGAGCTGGACAAGTTGAAATCACAAATGGACAGTGCCCTATCTACGCTGAATGTTGCCAAGCAACAGCTCGCGCTCAAGCAAAAGGGGCCACGCAAGGAAGACATTGCCGCTCAGCAAGCCCAAATCAACAAGCTGAATGTAGAAAAAGCACAGCTGAATAAAGAAAGAGTCCAAAGTGTCGTCGTAGCACCGATGGATGGAACCGTCATTGGCGTTGCAGCTGATAACGGTCAATACGTCAACAAGGGAACAGAAATCTTGACCCTTGCCAATCTGAACAATCTGTTGGTTGAAGCAGATATCAACGAATCCGATGTCAACAAGCTCAAAATCGGTCAATCTGCCACGATTGAAGGCGTGACACTTGGAAAGAAAAAGCTGAATGCGGAAGTAGCTCGCATCTCTCCAACCGCGACGACTACAGCCACCAAGTCAGGGCAAGGTGATAAAACACGCGTCAAAGTCACCCTCAAGCCATCTGGCGATCTATCTGCTTTGAAGCCTGGCTTCCATGTGGACATCAACATCTCCGTCGAAAAAATCGATAATGCCTTGCAAGTGCCAATCGAAGCTGTACAGCAAGATGCTGACGGCAGCACCTTTGTCTGGGTAGCTGCTGATGGTGTGGCGAAAAAGCAGAAGGTCGAAACCGGCATGGAAAATGAGTTGTTCACTCACGTCAAGTCCGGACTTAACGGTGATGAGCAAGTGATTCTAGGCCCTGTCGAATCCCTGACTGAAGGAGCACCTGTCATGCCGATGAGTGGCGGCGGCGCAGCAATGGGCATGTAACACGTAAAGAAGGAGGTCAGCCGACGATGCTTCATGTAGAAGGCTTGACGAAAGCATACAAGACGGGTGATACCGTACTGCCCATCTTAAAAGGTGTCTCCCTGCTGGTGGAACAAGGCGAATTCGTTGCCATCATGGGGCCATCAGGATCAGGGAAATCGACGTTTATGAACATGCTGGGCTGTCTGGATCGTCCAGATTCGGGTTCGTACATGCTAGATGGCATTGAGGTCAGCAGCCTAAAGGATACCGAGCTCGCCGTTGTTCGCAACCAAAAGATCGGCTTTGTGTTCCAATCGTTTAATCTGCTCGCCCGCTCTACCTCCTTGCACAATGTAGAGCTGCCGATGATGTACGCAAATGTCAGTCGCTCAGAACGGCGCAAACGGGCTACAGAAGCACTCAAGCGTGTGGGACTGGCTGAACGCATGGATCATAAGCCGACCCAACTGTCCGGTGGTCAAAAACAGCGTGTGGCGATTGCCAGAGCACTGGTCAATAAGCCAGCCATCCTGCTGGCAGACGAACCGACGGGAAATCTGGACAGCCGCTCCGGGGTCGAAATCATGGCCATGTTTCAGGAGCTGCATGCGCAGGGCGTTACGATCATTCTCGTTACACACGAATTGGATATCGCCCAGCACGCAGAGCGGATTGTGACTTTCAAGGATGGCGTGATCATTCGCGATGAAAAGGTTACGGAGCGAATATTCTCCAAGCCATCTGACGAGGTGATTGTCACATGAATTTTATGGAAAGCTTTAACACCGCCGTGGAGGGTATTTGGGCGAACAAAATGCGCTCAATCTTGACCATGCTCGGGATCATCATCGGGATTACCTCCGTCATTGTCGTCACGGCACTCGGTGAAGGTGGACAGAAAGCCATCAATGAAGAGATGGAAAAGTTCGGGCAAAACACGTTTAGCGTATTCATCAATTGGGAGACAAAAGAAGAGATAGCCTCAGAAGATATGACTGTGGAAGATACAGAGGTGCTCGGCAGGATTAGTCCTGCCATCGAATACATCGTGCCTTCCAACTCCAGTACGATTGATTTGAAGGGACCGAAAAAGGAAGAACGCGTCAACCTCACTGCCTCCACTGCTGATTATTTTTCGATGCAATCAACCTTGAAGGTGGCAAAAGGGCGACTTTTCAACGAGGTAGATGATAAAGAGCAACGTGCGGTCATCGTTCTAGAGGAAGCTCTTGCTCAAAAGCTGTTCGGTCAAATGAGCCCGATTGGTCAGCGTGTTCGCTGGGGAAATCAATCTCTCGTCGTAATCGGGACGTACACGGAAGAGAAGTTCAAGTTTGACATGGCAACAAGCTACGGAGCGATTATTCCCATCCGTTACGAATTGAGCCTGCAGGAAGAGCCTTCAGTCCAAATGATCATGGGAAAAGCGATCGACAAAGCCTCTGTCGACCCAGCCATGCAGCAGGTCAAACAGTATTTGAGCCGCAAGCATCAAAAGGAAGACCATTACAGAGTTCGCAGCATGCAAGAATCGATGGATCAGTTTAATCAAATGACGGGCACCTTGACGCTGATCTTCAGTATCATCGCTGGTATCTCCCTTGTGGTTGGGGGCGTCGGCGTTATGAACATTATGCTCGTATCCGTGACAGAGCGTACGCGCGAGATCGGGATTCGCAAAGCATTAGGGGCACGCCGACGAGATATTTTGATTCAGTTTTTGATTGAGTCGGTCATCGTCTGCTTGATCGGTGGATTAATCGGGGTGTTGTTCGGCCTTGGTATCGCTTCGATCATCGCCTATTTTGCACAGTTGCCGCCGCTAATGTCCTGGAACAGCGTATTTATCGCATTTGGCTTCTCCAGTGCCATCGGTATTTTCTTCGGCCTCTACCCGGCCAACAAGGCAGCCAAGCTCGATCCAATCGAAGCACTGCGCTACGAATAATGGAGTACCCTTTTTGAAAAAACAAGCACCTGTAGGCTCTCTGGCTACAGGTGCTTGTTTATGTTGGCAACGTATCTGTTACCAGCTTCAAAAGAAAAAAAAGCGCAATCCCCACGCTCGCGACTGTCCACCAGAGCGGCTTGCTGTCTGCCTTTTCTGCCTTGTAGATCCCGATTAACTTCCAGGTACCCACCGCCACGCACAAGAGGCTAAACAGGAGCAGGATTGTCCCCATGACCTCCCTCCCCTCACTCCTAGCTATATGGGAATTAGAGAGAAAAAATCACTTCTTCGGGTCCTTTTTGCCCAATCGGCCGAGGACCATCCGGCCCCGCTCCTTGATCGACTCGTCCTTAATATCTTGTTGCCGCTTCTTCATCAAACCGTTTTTGGAAGTATCCGGTCGGTCCGTTTGCCGTCCATCCCGCATTAGCTGTACTTGCCTCCGCCTTTTTTCTCGTAATCGTCCAAAAGCTCAGTAAAGCTCTTGTTTCGCTCGCGTTCTTCCTGCTCCCGGCGCATTTGTTCGGCTGCTGCCTTCGCTTTGCGCTCGCCTTCTGTCTTCATTTCTTTTTCAAGCTGCTTCAGTGCCCCGAGCGCATCTGCATTCAGCATATCCTTCAAACTGTTCAATCCGCTTTTCGCGTCTGTCATAGTCGTTGTCTCTGCTTGACGCTGTGTTTTTCGTTGTTTTTTCGCCATTTGAATTGCCACCCTTTCCCTATCCTCATTCTGTCCTCATTCTCTGGCCCCATCCGGGTCATACTATCTTCATCTTTCACAAAGAGGAGGACATCACATGGTTCGCAACAAAGAAAAAGATTTTGGAAAAACCGCTGAAATCCGAGGACCCAAAGCCCAATCCGAGGCTGTCCGCTCTGACGGCTCCATTAATAGTGAACCACAAGAAAGGCTAAAAGAAAACCGCTAACAAAAAAACCGCCGGGCAGCCATTATGCTCGGCGGTTATTACTCTTTCTAAAGTTTGATGAGTCTAGGGGGCGTGTAATCTCATGAGAATGACAGTTCATTGAAGAGCTACGCGAAGAAATTATAGAGCAGGAGAGAACCATTCATGAGTATGCAATTGAAGGGAACGTTTCTTTGGTTGCGGACAAAATAAACAAAGAAGGGCTCAGAATAGGAAATCGAAAATACATCAGCAAGCAGTTAAGTCGTAGGCCCTCCGAATATCCCGATCAACGTCTTGATTAGGCTAAATCCCTTTGCTACCGGTTATGTTTAAACCAAACGAGCTACAAAGGCCCTTTTATACGTTTTTATTCTATGTGTAGGGTTGGGGCTAGTCATTGAAAAATCGAAATCGAAATTTACCCCATTAGAGCCGTTCAGATGATTGGTCACTCCATCAAAAAAGAACCCGAACCCGATCACGCTCTAATTTATAACAAGAGCCCCAACTAAAAAGTTGAGGCCAATCAAATAAGCCACTTTTTCCTACGCTAAGAAACTTTTGCGTCACTTTTTTCACTGATTACGAAGGCAATAATGCCGATTCACACCGTTATGCTCCCACAAAAACTGTCGCAAAAGGCGTATTTTACGGCACTTTTCCCCTTAACGTGGGTTCTGGTTACTTTGCTGGCGGTACCCCATTTACTAGCCTATTGACGCTCATAATGATTTGGCCGGTTCGAAGGAGATTCGATCCTTACAGCTCACGAGGTCTCCTTTTTCCACTTATTTTCAACATAGGTTAGAAAAGCTTGCATTCCTTTAAGCCAAAGAGCCAAAAAGGGTGTCGTAACTGGCAGTACTATCAGGGCATATAGGGGGGCTAATTTAAAATAGTCATGCATGATATCATTCGCTGTAATCTCTGGTGACGGGGTCATTACACGCTCAAAGCCATACTCTAAAATAAGCATCAGCGTAGCACCAACTGACCCCATGAAAAGGGGGATTATAAAACCTAGAAAAGCACATAAAACCCAATATCCCCATAGGCGAATGTTCCTGAATGCCTGGAAGTAACCTGAAATACCAGAAATAACAGAGACAGGAAATAGGGATGTCGCAAAAAACCATACCCATCCCCCAAACGATGCTCCCCCAACCGACATGCCGCCAGCTGCGAAATCTCCGAGAAAAGAAATGATAAAACTCAAAAAAAACATAGTCACCAAACCGTAAATAAGACCTACTAACATAGAGCGCAGTTTAATACAAATGGTCGCTCCCTCCCCAAGTGAATTCCCAAGCAGAAGCTGATGCTCTATCAAACTTTTTAAATCTAGGTTATACTTCACCAATTTCTCAGTCTAAGGCAAATACTTTTTTTGCTGATGATACTGCAAAAGCTGTAACGGCAGTAAATAAATTAAAACTTCCTACAGGTTGTCAATTTACACAATCTCAGTTTGATGCACTTGTTTCGCTCACTTATAATGGAGATCCTGGGGTGCTAGAAACCCACAGATGTAGTAGCTATGCTTAAATATGCGTTGATATATCATTTAATTGGCCCAATTACATCAGCTCAAAGTGATACTTGTTCAAAATTAGTCAGCAAAGCATTTTCATATGATAGGAATTTACAAAAAAGAAGAAATGAAGAAGCAACTTTATTTTGTAAAGACATGAAGTATACTCACAAATATCCCAGCTACGCTGGTATTACCCCAAGTTGTAGACTGAACATGGTACTCAGCGGTAACAACAGGACCTAAATGTTCTGGAAGCCTTATCTGATAAGGTGTCCCAGTCTAAAACTTTTTTTGAGTCTAGTACTTTATTTTCAAAGGACACTTACATTATCACTCTTAATTGGTATATAATGGATTTGAATGTAACCAAAAAGGGATTTTTTGTAAGGAAAAGGATTTACTCTCTATTTTTCTCTGTTTGCTTATTGTTAGTCTTTAATATCCCTCTTACTGCTTCCGCAGAAAGTAATGAAAAAGCTTCGCCTGTACCTAGGGTTGTCGAACTATTAAAAAGAGCCAATATTGAATTTCAAATTGTAAATGGAAATTTAAAACGAGAGAATACCTCACCCGAATCTATAGCTAGGTCCAATAAGTTACTTGCTTCAGAGTTCAACTCTATTGCTAAAGCCGCTGTTTCTTATCCAACTCCCTATGTGCATATGAAATTGAATGATTATACTGCTTCAGACAGATTTAAAACAGCAACTAAAATTGCTTTGGCTTCAGCTACCGTTGAATGGGCAAAAAATAAAGGCTTACCTGATCCACGTAAAATTGGAGTAGCTGCTGCTGGCGGATTTGGTATTTATTATTTTTTAGCGCCTATTAATCCAGAACATTTGTATTTTTATATCAAATATTCCTATAGAGAACTAGGTCCAGGTAAATTTGATATGAATGGGAACTTTATAGGAGATTATGAGATTAAAAAAGAAATAAGAGTAACTAAAAACTCCGAATATTCAGGGGGAAATGTTGAAACAGATATAAGAAAATCTACAGTAATAGATGCTTGGTTTTAAGGAAGGATTTACAAATGCTTGGATATTTTATTACTTTTATAGCTAATTTTGTTATAGCTTGTTTTTTTATGATGGATCTGGTGTTACAAAACCTCTAATTCATTCCATCATTATCGTGATTTTGATTTTTATAGTTGACTTAATATCAAAGAATAAAAAAACAATCAAAAAAGCTCTTAGAAAATTGATCTGCCCCCTGTCATGTAGACTGTGGAAAAACAAAAAGTCTGACACTAACTAATCACTTTAGTTGGTGTTCTTTTTTATTCTTTGTACTTTTGGTTTTGAAAAGGACACACCTGTAGAAGATGTCCTGGTAATCGACACAGTAAACAATTAAGCCAACATTTTGACGTTAACTTAACTAGTAAGAATGCTGGTGCTCTCCCGAGAATGACTGTGGAAATCCAACCAGTTGTTGAAGAGAAACAATTGCTTTCGTCTGGAAATATAGGCGCAGGGTTGCCGGATTACCTCGGCAACTTCACCTTGAACGAATTAATGCTATGTTGGGTCCAGCAATGACTAAGCCTACAAAGAAGAAATTGCGTGCAACGGTTTTGAGGATGCTGGAGGAAGGAAAATCGCAAGAAGAAGTCGCACATATTCTCGATATGTCTCGGTCTTATGTTTCGAATATTTCATTATGTTGTAACAGATGAAGATGAGTGTTTGCCCCTCACTGGCTGGCTGCGTTACTGTATACAAAAAGCCGATTGCATAAGCAATCGGCTGAAGGAAACTTTGCGCGTGTCGTGAAGACTAAAAACTCATAGGTGGTGATTGTACCATGACACAAGTGATTGTAGTTCTGATTATATTTACTTTTGTTGTCCTGATTGCCCGAATTGTTTTCCGATCAATCAAGGAGAAAAGACTTCCAAATCCGCCTAACTATACCCCTTACGATGATGTAATGTCTGGAAAAGTTCGCTCGGATGAAACCCGTGAAGCAAATAAGGAAAACTAGACAGGTCTCACAACTTTCGCTTCGTTTCTCTTAGCCTGACCCTCAATGCCTTCTAAAACCTCACTACGGAGCCTGCTGATCGTGTCTTGCTTTATGTATCCTTTAACGACATAGTCAGTCCAATATTCCTCTTCAGAGATTCCCAGACCTTGAATCAAACCATCAATTGCCTTTTGGATTTCTTCGGGTTGGCTATTCATAGAAAAACCGAAATTACCCCATTAGAGCTTTCAGATGATTGGCAACTCCAACCAAAAACCGAAGTTTTACATAAAACCTAATATCGGGACCAAAATATAACATAATTGGACGAAGTAATTTAAAAAATAAGGTGCAACATATTACAGAAAAATGATTCTAATACATAAAGCGAGCATCTCGTGAGGGAGGATTTTTATGCCAATGTGGGCGTTCTTATTAACCATTGTTGGTGGCTTGATCGTATTTGGTGTAATTTATGACCAGATTAACAAAAGAAAAATGAGAAAGACTTCCAAGAACTTGAGCAGCTCCCAAATGGTGTACACAGAGAATTATCTAAACGAAGTACGTAATGATATTAGCGGACCACAATAAAAAACGCAGCCCACTCTCCCTTGAGAGGCTGGCTGGGCAACCGCCAAGGACGTCATTGCATGTTTTGGGGAATATTATTAGCTTTTATTGTACCAGTGCTTGTTCTTGGATATGTGGCTGATAGACAACATAAAAAGAAAGTACACTTAAATGAAATTAATTATGCCGGAAAAGAAAATATAACCCATACATTCGAGGCAGAAGCTATAAGTAGAACTTTCATGGATAGACCATAAAAAGGGTAACACGGCTAGGTCTCATTTGGGCTGGGCACAAGCTCCCCTCCGAAACCGAATAAGGGGTCAGTGACTGATGCATGCTATGGGATAAAAGGAGGTCCAGATGATGGATAACGAGAAGCAACAGAACGACAAGACGAAGGATATTTCCCTCGATGGGACGCTGCCACATCAAATCAGTGCTCCTGACTTCAAGAACTCGTCCCGTACGATTCAAAAGCCATTCGTCAATGAGTTCGGAGTCGTCATCGGTGACAGCTTGTACGAGTCCAAGGAATCTCCCTTACACAACTGGAGTACAGAAACTGATCCCTCCGTCATGGCAGGAGACCGGTGGGTACATCCGACCAATGACATTGGCTGGAACTCGATAGAAAACCGTGAGCTCCTTGAGGATCAAGAAGAACCAGACAGAGCGCGGTTTATGCACCCTACCCTCGATGTGAGCAAAGGCAAAGACTAATGACAGCTTTTTCATGCAAGCCCGTTCGGCAGAGGCACTTCTGACCGGACGGGTGTTTTTGAATTGCGCTTGCACCTTCGTCCTCGGGACACTACTCTGACTTGTGTTACAATGGAAGACAAGTAGCAGAAAGGAGCTAGTCCATGAGTATCACACTTGCGATAGAACCAGCGTTTTCCCTTGCCTATCAACGTTATGCTGGCTTTGTACCGGGAGATACGCTTCGATTATATGTACGAACAAGCGGCCCCGGGACCGGTGGCATGTTTTATGCGATTGAAAAAGATGAGGCCCTCACCGATGATGCTGTATTTGAAGTAGAGGGATTGCGCTTTGTCATTCGCCCAACTGATTTCTGGTATTTCGACGGGGGACATCTGAGCTACAATCCGCTTTATGGCGAGTACGGCTTTCACTTCACCAACCCTCGTCTGGATGGCAACTAGAACAGAAACTTTTCTCTGCGTGATTCGTAAGAAGGAATATCTGCCTATATCTTCTGGGAGGAAAAACAATGAAAAAAAGCCGTTCAGTCCTTTTGGCGATCGGTGCTTTCTTACTTGCCAATTTAAAATGGATACTTGGCATACTGAAGTTTTCGAAATTCGGCACCACCATTATATCCATGGGGATTACCTTGTGGGCGTATGCCGCTTTTTACGGATGGAAATTCGCCGTGGCTCTCGTCTATCTGATCTTCGTCCATGAAATGGGCCATGTGATTGCCGCCAAACGAAAAGGAATCGCGACTTCACCCGCTGTGTTTATTCCTTTTGCCGGAGCCTTCATCGCCATGAAAGACATGCCGCGTGATGCAAAAACGGAGGCATACCTAGCCTACGGCGGACCCTTGGCGGGGATGATTGCTTTCTTGCCTGCCCTCCCGCTGTATTGGTATACGCAGGACCCTTTCTGGGGGTTGGTTATCTACTTGGGCGCCATGCTCAATTTATTTAATCTGCTGCCCATCTCCCCGCTGGATGGCGGCCGCATCGTTTCGGTATTGTCGACGAAAATTTGGTTCATCGGGTTAGCCGGGCTTGGCGTTATGCTGTTCGCCAACCCAGGACCGATTACTGTGTTCATTTTCATCATCGGCTTGATTACGTGGTACAACCGCCTGCGTGGCAGCTATCAACAAAAGCTCCTGCAATACGAGCGCGAAAGGATTGCAGACTTCCAGCAAAGCATAGCCAAATGGCCCGCACTGGAATCGACATGGGATATTCGCATGCAAATGAATGCCGAGGTAAATGCGATCAATCAGGAAGATTTAAAGAAATTTTATATTCCGTTTTTGCAGGACAAAAAACGCCTTCAGCGCGACTTCAAGCGACTCGATAAAGTGTATGTGAACAGAAAATGGGAACTGTTCAGACTGTGGGAACGAGAGCCTGTTCTGTATTATGATTCGGACCCAAACCGACCGATCCCATCGGATGCGCTCCGTGATGGAGAACGTGCGGCGCAAGAGAGGTTAGCCGAACTGGATGAGCAAATGCACCAGCTCACAACGTACTACGATGCACCTGCCTCTACAAAGTGGAAAGTGTTAGCTGCCTATCTCGGTCTAGCTGCGGTTTTGTCAGTTTTTTTCGTCTACGCCCAACAAATACTGCACAGGTAAATCCTTGCACTTTGCGTTGCTTGACAAAAATGGATGCCCATCTGCGGCGTTCTCCGGGCGCAAAAACATGCGCTACGGTTATCTGAGAGTCGCTCTTCCCGACCAAAAGGGCGTAAAACGCCCTCTACGGTGGTATTTCGCTTTTGTGCGTTCCACCCAATCAGAGTAAAATAGAAAATAGTACTTTCATAAAATTCCAGAGAGGATGACTTTTTACTTGGACACCGTCCCGATAGTGCTCAACCTACTGCTTGTTATATTTCTTGTTTTTCTCAACGGCTTTTTCGTAGCCGCAGAGTTCTCACTCGTGAAGGTGCGGCAAACGCGCCTGACACAGATGGTGAATGAAGGTAACAGACGTGCAGTCTATGCCCAAAAAGTAACGCATAAGCTAGACGCTTACCTATCTGCCTGCCAGGTCGGGATCACTCTCGCCTCGCTGGGACTGGGTTGGGTCGGGGAACCGGCCATTGCCCATATGATTGTGGAGCCTTTGCTTGGATCTTCAGGATTGCCTGGTTATGCGATCTCCGCGATTTCTTTTGGTGTAGCCTTTGCGATTATTACGTTCCTCCACATTGTCTTGGGTGAGTTGGCTCCGAAATCATTGGCCATTCAAAAAGCAGAAATCACCTCGTTGTGGGTTGCCGCGCCATTGATGTTTTTCTATAAATTGCTTTACCCTGCCATCTGGTTCTTGAACGGAACCGCCAACGCTCTCATGAGACGACTCGGACTCGAAGCCATCTCGGAACATGAAGCGGCGCATACCGAAGAAGAAATTCGTCTTCTGGTCAATCAAAGTCACCAAAGTGGCCATATCGACCAAACCGAATTGGCTCTTGTGGAACAAGTTTTTGACTTCTCCGAAACCGTTGCTCGGGAAACGATGATCCCGCGCATTGATATGGTTTGCTTATATACAACGAATACCTTTGAAGAAAACCTGGAGATTATCCGCTCGCAGCGCCACACGCGTTTTCCGGTTGCAGCTGAGGACAAGGACAACATCATTGGTTTTGTCCATGCGACAGACTTCTACCTTTCTGCCTTGCAAGACGGAAGCGTAGAGCTGGATACGTTGGTCCGCCCTGTCCTAACCGTACCGGAAACCATGGAAATCAGCACGGTATTGCGCCTGATGCAGAAAAACCGTTCACAGCTCGCGATTGTCATCGACGAATACGGTGGAACAGCCGGTCTCGTGACGATGGAGGATATTCTGGAAGAAATCGTTGGGGATATCCAAGACGAGTTTGATGAGGAAAGACCAGAGATTGAAAAGCTGGACAATGGCCTCTCTGTATCCGGTATGCTCGTGTTGGCTGACCTGAATGACCATCTTCCGTTCGAACTCGAATCCGAAGATGTAGACACGATCGGTGGTTGGCTGTATAGCCAACTGGAAGAAGACATCGCTGTTGGTGCGACAGTAGAATGGGAAAACCACCTGTTCACCGTCAAGCAGATGGACCATCACCGTGTCACACGTGTTCTGATTACGCGTTTGGAAAAAGATGAATCGGAGCAACAAGAACTGTTGACCGTCTCCTAATCATCACACCCTTCACACAAACCCAAGCCCCACACCTGCTTACTTGCCTGGTGCGGGGCTTTTTCTATTTGTCTACGTGGTTCCCTGGTCCGTTAGTTGCTTCCAGTCGTCCACGCCGTTGTCCTCCAAAATCCCCATCGTCACATCGCTAATATCCGGATCAGTCAGCAAGCTGTCGCGAATACGGTATTTAATATCGTCCGCCACAGCAAGACTCAGTCCCGTCCGTAGCTCTACGTAGCTCTCCACATGGTAAAAACGCCCTTCCTGTACAATCCGCATCTGGTTGATGTCCGTCACATCCGGATCAGCAAGAATGACTTTGGCTACCCGATCCTCGATTTCTTTGGGAGCTGCAATACCAATCAAACCCACCATGTTGTCATACCCTACCTTGAATGCCACACCCACCATGAGAATCCCGATTAAAATGGTGGCAATCCCGTCCAGCAAGGCAAAGGAAGTAAACGTAGTGACGATAACGGCAATAAGTGCCAACAACGCGCCGAGCGTAGCTACGATGTCTTCGTAAAAGACAAGTCTGGTCGGGGGAGCCGCACGCCCTACATTCCGAAAAGCTGCTGGGATGACAGCAAAGCCCTTCGCTTCCACCCGAGCTTCATGAATGATTTCGAACATCACTTTTACAAGCACGTATCCATCCACAATGACCGCCAGAGACAAAATGATGAAATTCAACCAAAAATGGCTGGATTCTGCTGGCTCGGAAATGAGATGGAAGCCCTTGATAATCGTTTCGTAGGCCATGATGGTTACGACGATCACCGCGACCATGCAGAAAATGTTAATGACACGACCAAAGCCTGTAGGGAACCTCGGTGTCGGTTTTTTCTCTGCGAGTACGCTGCCAAAGAAAACGAAGAACTGGTTGACTGCATCGGCTACAGAATGCATCGCTGAAGCAAACATGGCTCCACTCCCACTAAAGACAGCCGCAAAGCCTTTTGCGATCGCAAGCCCTGTGTTTCCCAAGGCCGCTGTCGCCGAGGACGTATTTCCCTTTTTTAGCGTTGCCCAGAAAGAGCTCATGGTGTTGCCATTCCCTCCTTGAACGAGACGATTTTCTTTACTATTCCCTATTCGTAAGGAGTGTTCCTTATGAGAAATGGAACATATACACAAAGAAAAGACAGACATCCGAAGTGGAATATCTGCCTTTCCTTGATACCGCTACCTTATGCTACTAATTTCAATCCTGCTACTGCTATAATCACCACGACGATGCACAAGATCCGCAGCTTGTCTTTTGCTTCTCCATAGAACAACATTCCAACAAGAGCGCTGCCTACCGTACCAATCCCTGTCCAAACCGCATAGGCGGTTCCCATGGGGATTTCTCTCATGGCAAAGGATAAGAGGAAGAAGCTGAGGGAAAAGCCACCGATTAGAACCGCAAACGAGCGGAACGAAGGCTTTTGGTTGACTTGTGTAATCCCCATCACGCCAACGACCTCAAACAACCCTGCAAAAATTAAGGATAACCATGTCATGCCACTTCACCCTCCCTCTTCGGCTTCTCTTCATGATCTGGTGTGACCAGCTTCAACCCAAGGATTCCGCCCAGAAGAAGCGCGATCAAGCCCACTTTTACCCAGCTGAACGGTTCGCCAAACAAGACCATTTCACTAATAACGGTACCTGCCGTACCCAAACCGACGAAGATCGCATAAACCGTACTCGTCGGCAGCTTTTTCCCTGAATACACCAAAACACCAAAGCTGATAATAATCGCAATAATTGTCAACGCCCATGACCAAAAGCTGTCGGCATGCTTCAAGCCCGCTACCCACATGACTTCAAATACTGCTGCTACGACAACCATCAACCAATATTTCCCCATTTCTGGCTCCCTCCTCTTTCTTTTACGCTCATCGCAACGGACGTATCCGTTTTTATCGTTCCCCAAAATACATACTCATCCAAGATGGCTTAGGCTTTCCGAATGCAAAAAAAGCCTCGGGTGAATACCATCACAGATATTCTCCCGGGCTTTTATCCCTCCGTGTACACGACCGTAGTCGTGGGTTTTCTCTCGGTCCTGACCGGCCAGATGACTAACCGCGGAACCCTAGAAAACTCAGTACATATGCAGTTCTTTTCTTGGGGTAACTGTTATCATCATATCAAAACACGCCTCGATTGGCAA
This sequence comes from Brevibacillus sp. NRRL NRS-603, assembly GCF_003013445.1. Lineage (NCBI taxonomy): Bacteria > Bacillati > Bacillota > Bacilli > Caryophanales > Paenibacillaceae > Brevibacillus > Brevibacillus sp. NRRL NRS-603. The sequence goes on from NZ_PXZN01000047.1 coordinate 16,443, forward strand.
TGAAGCTGCACACCTCGCTAAAAAAGCAAGAAGCCCAAGCTGATAATGCCGCCTGTCACGATCAGCATCATCAAGCAATAGCCCATGATATCCCTCGCACCCAATCCAGCAAGAGCTAGCACAGGTAATGCCCAGAATGGCTGAATCAAGTTCGTCCACGCATCCCCCCAAGCAATGGCCATCGCGACTTTTGCATGGGACACGCCCAGCTCAGTGGCAACAGGCAGCATGATTGGTCCCTGTACTGCCCATTGCCCTCCACCAGAAGGAATGAATATGTTCAATAAGCCTGCACTCCAAAACGTGAACAGCGGGAAGGTAGTAGGTGTCGAGATGCTGATAAACCATTGGGAGATACTCGCCGCCAGTCCTGAAGCCGTCATCATCCCAATGATCCCTGCATAAAACGGAAACTGCACGACGATCCCTGTCGTGGTTTTCACCGCTTCATTCATGGCATCCAAAAACTTGCGCGGTGTCCCATGAAGGAGTATGCCCAAAAACAAGAAACCCATGATGACGACATCCAAATTCAGCTTAAAGCCTTTATCAGCAAAATAGTAGATCAAATAAATAATTCCGAGTGCTGAGACAAGAACGGAGATCAATCGGCTGTTTTCCATTTTGGAAGCAGGAGTATTGTCGATTGTAGAATCAGAAGCAGCAGCCATTTCTTGTTGCTCTATCCCTTCTCCCTTGAATACAATCGTATCTTTTTCGGCAGGCATCATCAATCTGTTCACAATCGGGAGGACAATCATGATTGCGGCTACGATGGTCAAATTCATCGGTGAAAACATCGTTTCTGAGGTAGGAATGACACCGATGATGTTTTCCAGGCTATGCTTTTCCGTAGCGATCGTCAAAGGAACAGAGCCAGCAAGCCCTCCGTGCCAGACAACAAATCCGCCATATGCACTTGCGACGAGCAATCGATAGTCTACCTTTTCCACTTGATTGGCAAGAACGCGTGCCAATAGCGCACTGATGACAAGCCCAAATCCCCAATTGATCCAGTTCGCCACACAGGAAACGACTGTGACGAGTACAATCGCTTGACCTGGCGTCTTTGCCAGTGATCCCAAGGCATTCAAGCCACGCTTACAAATATTCGTACTGGCTAACGTATGACCCGTAATCAAGATCAAGACCATTTGCATCGTAAAGCTGAGCAGGCTCCAGAAGCCGCCTCCCCAGTAGTTGACCATTTCGATCGGCGTTTTGCCATTGACAACGATTCCGGCAAAAAACACGAGGAAGGTCAGAATAATTGCAAATAAAAAAGCGTCTGGCAAATAGCGTTGCACCATGCGGACCGAAGCATTCGTTATGGCTTGAAACACATTTTCATCCCCTTTTCAAAAAGCATTCGTGTACTTATGGCCTTTCGATATAGCAAGAGGGATGCCAAGCTGTTTTTTAAGGAAAATGAATGCGCTTTCAAAATAATTGCTCTGTTATGCTGACTACTTTTTGCACAGTATGACACTTGTTTGCGCACTTCGGGCGATTAGTCTCTTTCACCTATTGCCGAATCTAATCCGTACATTTGCAGCTTGTAGAGCAGTGCCCGCCTTGATATGCCCAGCCTTTTCGCTGTCTGTAGCTTGTTGCCGCGTTCTTTGCGCAAGGCATGGGAAATTGCTTCCTGCTCGACCTGGGCAATGATTTCCCGCATGGTTCGGTCTTCATAGCTGATTTTGCCAAGGCCTTGGGTCGATTCGTTCAGCTTGTTGTCCTGAAGGGGGGATAAGACATGCTCGTGACCGATAACTGCTCCTCTGGTTAAAACAACAGCCCGTTCAATCGTATTCTCGAGCTGGCGCACATTGCCTGGCCAGTGGTAGGCGATTAGCGCTTCCGTGGCAGCAGCGGACAAGCAGAGGTCATGCTTCCCTGCCTCTTTTCCATATTTGGCGAGAAAGTGACGGATAAGCAAAGGAATGTCCTCTTTTCGCTCCCGAAGTGGCGGCATGCGAATCGGAACGACATTGAGCCGGTAGTATAGGTCTTCACGGAAAAGCTCCTGGCGAATTCTTTCCTGCAAATCACGATTGGTAGCAGCAATCACACGGACATCAACCGATACAGCCTCGATGCCGCCTACCCGAATAAATACGCGATCCTGCAAAACCCGCAGCAGTTTTACCTGCAAAGAAAGGCTTAGTTCTCCTACTTCGTCAAGGAACAACGTACCTCCATTCGCAAGCTCCAGCAGTCCTTGCTTGCGATGAACGGCACCTGTAAATGCACCCCGTTCATATCCAAACAACTCGCTTTCCAGCAAATTTTCAGGAATCGCGCCGCAATTGACAGGAATGAGCGGTTTGTCCGCCCGAGGGCTATTGGAATGAATCGCTTTTGCAATGAGCTCCTTGCCTGTTCCGCTCTCCCCTTCAATCAAAACAGTGGCTTTAGACATTGCTACTTTTCCCACCAGCTTGTACACGTTTTGCATAGCCGGACTCAGGCCGATCAAGCTGGTTCCATTTGGATTCGCTTGCTCCTCCTGTAGGACTTTCCCGACTTCGCCTTGCTCAAGCGACTCTCCCTGTGTAAGTGCATGAGCAACGACTTGTTTGACCTGCCCCAAGTCAAATGGCTTTTGCACATAATCAAATGCTCCCAGCTTCATTGCCTCCATGACGTCACTGGCAGAACCATAGGCAGTCATCATTACGACCCTCGGGTGCCTTCCCTTTCTCTCGTTCAGGAGACGCAATGTATCCATGCCGTCTAAATGAGGCATACGCAGATCCAAAAGCATGACTTGCGGGCAAAAGCGTTCGACCTGCTCCAAAGCCTCTACTCCACTGCTAGCCTCCAAGAGCTCGTATCCCATTTTGCGCAGCGTAGTTGACAATGCCTTTCTCACATTTGCCTCATCGTCTACGATCAGCACTTTGCTCGTCATCACAATCCTCCTTTTGCCCGAATCGGCAGTACGACAGTGAAGCAAACGCCTTCGGGGGTATTTTGAGCAAAAATATGTCCGCCATACGCTTGTACAATCCGTTGGGAGATCGCCAGTCCCAGTCCCGTACCTGTTTGCTTCGTCGTGAAAAACGGTTCGAATATAGTCAGCAGATTTTCTTCCGCAATAGGCGGACCGTCATTCGTTACCTGGACATGCACATCATTATTTATGTTTTTGATTTCGATCTGAATACGACCTTCCATTGGCTTTGCTTGCAGTGCGTTGTGCAATATATTCAAAAACACCTGCTTTAACAACTCTGGTGAAGACATCACGGCAGGAATATCCTCATGACACACAAGTTGTACATTCACTCCGCTAAAGCCCTCGACATGTTCCATCAGCTTGAGCGTGTGCTGGATTACCTCTTGCACGCGCACAGGTACGTTCGACTCTTCATTGGGACGAGAAAATAACAAGAGCTCGTCAGTAAAACGGTTCAGACGCTCGACTTCCTCCACAATGATCCCTGTGTATTCCCGAGAAGCATGGTCTTTTGGCCATTCTTCCTCGATGATCTGGGCGAAGGCTTTGATAGCCGTCAACGGATTGCGTACCTCATGGGCAATGCTAGTCGCCCACTCACCTATAACCGCGAGCCGCTCGGCTTGAGCCAGCCTTGACTCCATCCTTCGCCATTGTGTACGATCCTCGAGCACAACGATCGCCCCCAGCACTTCATCTGCGTTATTTTTCCAAATAGAAGAGCTGACCTTTAGCCAGAGTATGCCCCTGTCCGGATGCTGATGGCGCCATATAGCATCCCGGATGGCTTGACCGTTTTGTAGCGTATCTAACAGGATATGAAGGAGAGCCTCACTCTCTGTAAAAACTTCCGTGTAATGCATCCCCTTTGCTCGACTGGACGTGAAGCCAATCATATGTATCGCTGCCTCATTCCATGCAATCAGGTGCCCGCTCTGATCCAAAGCGAGGACCCCGCTGTCCATGCTATTCATGATAGTCTCCGTTCGGCTACGGCTAGCCTGTAAATCACTCGCCAGATTGTTGATCGCACCTGTAATTTCTCCAGGCTCGCCGTCCATTCTCCTTAAACGAAAGGAAAGGTCTTGGCTAAGCCGCTTCAGTCCTGACTTGATCTCTGACAAAATCACTTCAAAGCGATGGACGAGCAAACCGCTGGCCGCTGCTGCGATCATACAGCCAATGCCCAAAATCGCATAAATGCTTTGTCGCATTCCCGCAAGTTGTATATCAATCGTAGACATGAGCTCATTCGCCCAAGCATAGCCGATCACTTGATCATTGCGAATGAGTGGAACCATGGCGTTCATAATGTTGCCGCGTACTTGTTCGCCGATTACTACATCAATCTGCCGCGTCTGCATGACATTGCGACCCGGATGGTTTTCGCTAATCGATTGTCCTATGTACAAGTTCATTTCATTGCTGGGTCCATACGTCACGATGGAATCGAGAGCTGCGGAATAATAGCCGACGCCAATTCCCGGGTGGGCTAGAGCGATCCGATCTGTAAGCGGTTGCATTTTCTCGTTTAATGCTTGGAGCTTGTGCTCTTTTTCCGCTTTTTCTAATCCAGCTTCCACGACGATTGTGTCAAAATCTTTTGACAGCGCAAAATCCAGCTGCTGCGTGATGGCGATCAGCTTTTGCTTCTTTTCCGCCAGTAAAGCCTGCTCTGCCGATTTTACCAATACGATTCCGGTAATGATAATCGGTAAAACGGTGACAACAATGACAGCCACGACAAAACGTATGCGGTACAGATATGTTTTCATTGCAAATGGCCTCCTTATGGTATTCTAACATACAGAAGCATCCACACAGGAAGAGAGGAACGTACATATGACCACCGTTTTGTTCGTTTGTCTGGGCAATATTTGCCGCTCGCCCATGGCCGAAGCTGTATTTCGCCATCTCGTAGAGGCGGAGGGATTGGCAGGGGAAATCTCCATCGATTCAGCGGGGCTCGGTGGCTGGCACGCAGGTGAACCTCCGCACAAAGGCACACAAAAGGTGTTGACCGAGAATGGGATTGCGTATGACACACTGCGTGCTCGCCAAATTGTCACACAGGACTTCTCGGAGTACGACTATATCGTCTGCATGGATGAAGAAAATTTGTCCGCGCTCAAGCAGATGGCGCCGTCAGGGAAAAAGGTGTACCGCCTGCTAGACTTTGCCGATTCTGCCCAGGAACAAAATGTGGAGGACCCTTATTATACCGGGCGATTCACCTATGTGTATGACCTGGTGAATGCGGGTTGCCGCGGGCTCTTGAACGAAATTAAAGCCAATATCGCCAAAAAGGGATAGCCCGTCATCAGGGCCATCCCTTTTTCTTATACTGCTACCGTTTCCTTCTCCTGCAATCTTGCCAGCCAGCTCATCGTACTGGCAATCAAGCGTTTGTAGCTGTCCGCCGAGGAAAAGGTATGGTCTCCTCCTACAACTACTTCTGTTTCGCAGCTCCCCCGTCTCCGCAGATGCAGCTCTCGCTCATAATGGAACATGGCATCCACCGCAATGACATCATCCCGATTGCCATGCAGGATTAACACATCGCCCTCAAACTGCTTGGCTTGACGCAACGGTAAAGCGGTACCCAGCGACTGAAAAAAGCGCTTTTCCAATCCGTAGCCCAAATGATCCGTTTTGCCGTATGAAACTGCTTCCTTGTATTCCTTTTCCCCCACGATCCGAACGATATCCTCGAAGGGGCGTGCTACTGGTGCCCATAGGATGAGCGAGTGTATTCGTTTATCCTGGCTCGCCGTCAACACACTGACCGCACCACCCAGACTATGCCCTAACAGGCAGACACGCTCCTTATCTACCTGTTCCAGCGTGAAAACATGGTCGAGAACATCACGTGTTTGCGCAAGCAGGACATCCAAACCACCTGCCCCATAATCCCCGTCGCTTTCCCCGCAGCCTCCGTAATCGAAGCGCAGTACGCCAAAACCGTGTGAAGCTAATTCTCTGGCAGCTTTTACAAACAAGCGGTTCACTCCAATCCGACTGCCGATAAAGCCATGGCAAATGACAACCAACGGGTATTTCACTCTGGTCTTGCCTGTTGTGCATGTAGGTTCATGCAAGGTAGCCGTTAACGAAATCGTGTCGCTAGGTATTTGCAAAATCCGTTCCAAAGAACTCACCTCTTTTATTTTAGTATTCCGAGTTGTTTACTTAGTTATTATGTTTATTATCTTCATTTTCATGAACGCTGTCAAGATGAACCGGAAAACTCAATGAAAAATCATCCCGCACGGTTTATGATGGAAGGGAGCGAGGCGCAACATAGGAATGCTTACTTTGCTAGAGCTGTTGCACCGAAGATAGATTGTGAGGAGAAAAACTATGTCCGATTTGCGGAAAGAAACCTTGGAAAAAATAAAAAACGGTGATTTCACCTGTTCCAAGGAGCTGACCTTGTCTATGTTCAGCGGAAAATGGAAAGTTGTGATCCTGTGGCATTTAGGAGTAGAAGGCCCGCATCGCTTCAGCGAGCTGCAACGGCTGTTTCCAAAAATCACACATAAAATGCTGACGAATCAGTTAAAAGAGCTAATCGAGGATGGGATTGTTCATCGGGAAGTATATCCGGAGGTTCCGCCTCGCGTGGAGTATTCCATGACGGAGCTGGGGATGACTCTGTTGCCCATTGTGGAAATGATGTATGAGTGGGGCGAAATGCGGATGGGGCAATTGAAGCTGGAATTGGGGGAGGCGTCCTCTGACTAGCTGCTGTGGTGGGGAGGAAACAGGAGAAAACGCTCAGCTTCTTGGAACACCTGCGCGGAAGCATGAGGTGCCGGCTCCGTGAAAAAAAGAGAAACCGCGTCCAAAGTCGATGATCCAGGAGGCTTCTCAGAGGTGGACGCTAAAGGCAGTTTCTCTTTTTTTCACTGCGCCTCGGTAGGTGTGTCCAAAGATCTTCGCTGTTTTCTCCTGTTTCCTCTGCGAGCTGTTGAGATTCTACCTGCAATTTTTAAGAAAAAACCTTTTGAATGCTACTTTCAAGATGTAGAAAAAAAGCAGCTTGGGAAGAAGCACATTTCCAGTCCTAGCGCCTCTGGAGCCCGACCTAGCTCCGAAATAAATGGCGGGGGTTTTCAGCTTTTATCACATACAAAAACGATATAACGTTTTCTGTTTTGAAGCGCTCCCGCCATTTATTTCGGAGCGGACAGTCTAACCCCTTGCGGGGCGTAGGCCGAAGCGTAGACTGGAAATGGGCTTCTTCCCCTCCACTACAGCTACTAAAACAAAAAAAGGATAGCCTCCTCGAGGAAGCTATCCTTTTTGTTATTACGGATTCACAGTATTTTTCGGAGGAGAAGCCAGATCACGCAGGATTGCTACCTCTACCCGTCTGTTTTTCGCTCTGCCTTCTGCCGATGTATTCGGCGCTACCGGATGGTATTCTCCCAAGCCTGTTGCGCTGAACTTCGTCGGGTCTAGGTTCTTGTTTTCCAGAAGCACCTTCAAGAAGTTAACGGAACGTTTGGCACTGAGATCCCAGTTGGATGGGAACTCTGCACGGCGAATTGGCACATTGTCCGTATGACCGGTTACGGTCACTTTTTTCGGGTGCGGCACCAGCATCCCTGCCATTTCGCTCGCAAGCTTTCTCGCTTCCGGTTTCAGATCAGCTTTACCGGAGTCAAACAATGCATTGTCCAAAATAGTGATCAGCAGTCCTTCTTCGGTGAGCTTAGTCTGTAGCTTGTCCTGCAGCTTGTTTTGCTGAATGTATCCGTCCAGCTTTGTCTGTAGCTTTTTCAAGTCCTCTGTCTCTTTGCGAACTGCTTCTTCCAGACGCTTTTCTTCTTCTGTCTTCTGTTTTTCTGCTTCCTGTGCGCCTTTGTGCAAGGTTTGCTGCTGAAGTTCCGGGTCTAGCGGCACCGGACTCGGGTAGTTCATGACACCCACACCGCCGTTCATAGCAACGCTGAACGACCGAACCATTTGGTCGAACTTCTTCGCATCCATCTCGCTAGAGGCGAACAACACGATAAACAAAGCAAGCAGAAGGGTAAGCAAGTCCGCGTATGGAATTAGCCAAGACTCGTCCATATGCTCTTCATGATGAGCATGTCTCTTTGGTCGCTTAGCCATTTACCGCAGCTCCTTCCTCCCTCTTCTCTTCCTTCATTTCTTCTTTCATTTCCGCACGCTCTTGGTACGGAATGTAAACCAGCAGCTTTTGCTCAATTGCGGTCGGGGATACACCTGCTTGAATGGAAAGCAATCCTTCGACCATGATTTTTTTGATTTCGATTTCTGCCTTTGATTTCCGTTTGAGCTTGGTCGCGAACGGGTGCCATAATACGTAACCCGTGAAAATACCGAGCAAGGTAGCTACGAACGCAGCCGCAATCGATACACCCAATGCATCAATGTCACTCAAGTTACCCAAGGCGGCAATCAGTCCGACAACCGCACCCAATACCCCAAGAGTCGGAGCGTAGCTTCCCGCTTGGCTAAAGACGAGTGCCCCTGCCTGATGGCGCTCTTCAATGGCGTGAATTTCTTCATTCAGAACATCGCGAACAAAATCCGGTTCCCCACCATCAATGATCATCTTCATGCCGTTACGCAGAAATGGATCTTCAATCTCATCAGAAGTGTTTTCCAGTGCAAGCAATCCTTCGCGGCGAGCGATGGAAGCCCAGTTCATAAACTGACCGATCAATTCTTTTTTTTCAGGGAGCTTTTCTTCTTTAAAAATTATCTTGAAAAGAGCAGGAATACGTTTGATTTCCGACATAGGAAATGCGTTAAAGATAGCAGCAACAGTACCTACCATGATGATCATAAATGCTGCTGGATTCAGTAATGCCGCCGGACTCGCATGCTTCAAGATCATCCCGACCACTACTGCGATAATACCTAAAACTATACCTATCAAGGTAGACTTTTCCATCGTGACACTCCCTACTTCCATAATCGAAATCTATCTATATATGGTTTCGGAATTTTTGCTCTCACTTGTGAGGCTTTTTGAAAAAAACCGATCATCCGAATGACTGAACGAGTCCAATCATGACCAAAAGTCCTAGGATAAACGAAAAAGTCGCGGAACGAGCATGACCATCTCCATGGCTTTCGGGGATGAGCTCCTTGTAAACGATGAACAACATCGCGCCAGCGGCAAAGGAAAGCCCATATGGCACCAGCCCGTGAACCACAGAGGTTAGATAATAGCCACAGATTCCAGAGACGATTTCGACTGCTCCGGTCATCGTTGCCAATAGAAACGCCTTGAAGCGACTGACCTTCTGATTGATCAGGAAGAGAGCGACCAGGAAGCCTTCTGGTGCATTCTGCAAACCGATTGCAAAAGAAATCAGGCCACCCAAGCCAGACTGTTCACTGGAATAGCTCACGCCAACAGACAAGCCCTCTGGGATATTGTGCAAGGTAATCGCGGACAAGATAAGCAGCGATTGCGAATCCATCGAAATGTTGATTCTCGTATGCTCCAGATCGATATGCGGGACGATGCTTTCCAACACCGTAAGCAGCAATGTTCCGGTAAGCACTCCCAAGCAAACAATAATAAATGGCGCGCTCTGAAGTGCCTGTGGAATCAGACTGAAGGTCGAGGCAGCCACCATAATTCCAGCCGTAAACGCCAGCAATATATCCCGCCATCGATGTGATACCGACTTGAAAAAAAGGATAGGCAAGGCGCCCACACCAGTAGCCATGGCTGAAAGAAAGCTACCTATCAGTAGTTGTTCCATGTATGTTCCTCCACGTAATAATGCCGCTCTTCAGATATCTGGAACAAACGGCCTTCTACTATCATATTTCCCTTATGGAAACAGTACGCCTTTTTGTTAGGCCTTTTTTGTTAAGCGGATCACATCCAGCAAATCGACTTTTTGCTTTGTTTTTTCATGATACAGCCATTTCTCCTGAACATGATCCACAAATAAGATTCCGTCTAAATGATCGATTTCATGCTGCATACAAACAGCAAGGAATCCGTCCCCCGCAAGGATCATTTCCTCGCCTTGTCTGTTCAACGTCTTTACCTTTACATGCTCGGCTCTCTTTACATTGCCATAGTAACCCGGAAAAGATAAGCATGCTTCCATTCCGATTTGTTCGCCACTCCTTTCTATGATTTCCGGATTAATGAGCTCAATTAATCCATCTCCGCAATCCATGACAACCACTCTGCGAAGAATGCCTACTTGAGGTGCGGCAAGGCCAGCACGGCCATCCTTGGCATATAAGGTTTCAGCCATCTCATCCAGTAGCTTGAACGTTTTCGCATTCAGCTCATCCACTGGCTTGGCTACTTTGCGCAAAATCGGGTCTCCAAAAGGCAAAATTTGTTTCACTGCCATATTTTTAGGCTCCCTTCACTCTATTAGGCGGTGTATATGCCCACAAGTCATTTGGTGTACACTCCAGAGCTGTACAGAGTGCATCAAGTGTCTCGGCTTTCATTTGTTTGGGCTGACTGGTTAGTAAAGCACTGATGGAGGCTGGAGACAGGCTGTAATTTGCTTTCTCTTTTAACAGCCTTGCTAAAGCGGCTCCCGTCCAAACTCCTCTTTCTGCCATTACTTTTCGCAACATCCAGACAAGCATCTTTTCACCCCTCAAGCTTTTGGTATTAACTAATTTTATTAGGCAACACCTAATATACCATATTTTACAGGCCGAAATACAAAAACGCCAAAAACTTGGCGTTTTTAACGTTTTACGTTTCCGATCGATATGTTTTGCCTAACTGATCACTCAGACCAAAATAATGACGGAAGTTGTAGATCAGCGGATTCCATGCTTGAGGGTTTACATGATGAGCACTTTGGACAATCTCTTTGGCTGCATGGACGTGACGCACTTCTGTCTCCAAAATCGCAAACATGTCGGCATATTCCGGAAAACGGATTGTGCGGACGACTGCTTCGAGTTGAAGCGGGCATTCTCCTACTCGCTTTGGACGAACGATAGCAGAGTCAACAGGAGTCAAATTGGCTGCCTGAAACTTATCTGCTTCATAGCGGAAGCCCAGCTCCTTTTTATAGTCGGGTACGGGATTGCGGCCTGTTAGCGGAGCCAGTGCTTCTACTTGCTGCCACATGGAAGCATCCGGCAAATTGATAACGCACTCGGGCCGCTGACGCAAATTTTCCAATCCATGCGAGCCAAACCCGAGTCCCAGAATCACATAATTCCCCAGTGCCCATGACGATGAAATGGGACTGATATTCGTTGTTCCATCTTCATTTTCAGTCGTCAACAGAACGACGGGAGTTCCGTAATACAAAATCTTCGGCTGGATGGTAGTATGGCTTGTCATGAACATAGCCTCCTTTGACTAGAATCACTCTTGCTACGACTTATTCTAGTCGAGGATTATTTCCATCGCGCTCGAAGTGTGAATGTGCACTTACCTCCGCATATTAGCGTGCTCCTGCTTTTTGCAGGATTTGGACGATCTCGTGATAACCTTGTTCTTTTGCACGATATAGAGGTGTTTTTCCTTCGCGATCCGGGATGTTCACATCGGCACCGTGGTCGATTAACAGTTGGATCATCTCTTGCTGTTTTTTCCCACCATCGTTCAATACGATTGCTTCCATCAACGCCGTCCAGCCCGGATTGTTCACATGGTTGACGTCTACATCCGTCCGGGTAAGAAGTTCCTTTGCTACTTCCACATACCCATGTTCCGCCGCTGGAATTAAAGGTGTTCCTCCGAAGCGGTTGTAAATCTTCGTATCTGGACCTGCATCGATAACCAGCTTCAAGATTTCTAGGTATCCCTCTGCTCCCGCGTATAAGAACGGATTATCTTGCCGGTCGTCCTGAATATTGATGTCAGCTCCTGCTTCAATAAGGACTTTCACTGTTTCCACATGGTTGCCGTGTGTTGCCGCCATTGCCGCTGTTCTTCCACGGTCATCCTGTGTGTTTATCTCAGCCCCTGCTGCCAAGCTAGCCTTGACTTCATCAGTTTTGCCCTCGGCTGCGGCAGAGAGCAGTTTTTTGTTCCATTCTTTCACTGCTTCTGGAGATAGAGTTGGTTTTTTTACTGGTTGAGACTGTTGCTGCGGTGTTACTGGTTGTTGTTGTTGCTCCTGTGCGGTTGTTACAGCCGGAGCTGTTGTGGACGGTTCCTCTACGCAGCCAGTCAACAACATTCCGAATGGGAGTGCAGTGAGAATGAGTTTGTACATTTTGGCACCTTCCTCCTGGCTATGTCATTAAGATATAGGCCTAAGCCCGGTTGCGTACCGAGCTTAGATTGCCTGTTAAACCTCTGAATCCATCGTAGTCCGTAGAGATAAACTCCTACTAAACCTGTTCTTAATGAACTATTTCCTAAAGATTAACTTTTTCTAAAAAAATGCCATGAAAAGAAAAAACGCCAAATCACGTTGGCGTTTTTGCGTTCGTTTGCACGGTATATACCTACACCTTAAATCGGCGAATCATGTACTGCAGCTCTTCTGCCATATTGGAAAGAGCTGTTGCTGACGAAGCGATTTCCTCCATAGAAGCGAGCTGCTGCTGTGTAGCAGCGGAAACGTTTTGCGTGCCATCAGCAGTCAAGTCAGAAACTTCGCTGACTAGCTCCATCGCTTGTACGACCTGTTCGGAATGGGCGGACACTTCCTGGGCAGATGCAGAAACGTCGTGAATCTGGCCGGCTACTGTGCCAATCGAGCTCTGAATTTGACCGAAAGTCTCACCCGCACGATGAACGACACGAATTCCTTCTTGTACTTCCCGGGTGCCTGTTTCCATTGATTCGACCGCGACTTTTGTATCTGTCTGAATCGTGCTGATCAACTGCGCAATTTTTTGGGCGGACTGAGCAGATTGCTCTGCCAGCTTCCGTACTTCATCTGCTACCACCGCGAATCCACGGCCTTGCTCTCCTGCGCGCGCTGCTTCAATCGCTGCATTGAGGGCCAGCAGATTGGTCTGATCCGCAATGCCTGTAATAACCTCAATGATCTCTCCGATTGCTTGAGAATGGTTACCCAGACCGTCTATCACGGATGAGAGCTCACGCATGGAAGCGTGGATCGCATTCATTTGTTGAACCGCTGCCTGAATCGACTGGTTCCCTTCTCCTGCCATGTTGGCGACTTCGCTCACCATATTGGATGTTTGCTGTGCGTTATTTGCGATTTGACGAATTCCTCGTGACATATCATCAATGGATTTCGCCCCATTGTCTACACTCGCTACCTGGCGATCAACGCCTGCTGCCACTTCTTGAACAGTAACAGCAATCTGTTCGGTAGCCCTGCTCGTCTGATCGGCACTTGCCATCAATTGCTCAGCAGATGCGGCTACCTGCTCGGAAGTTCCGCCTACCTGACGAATGACTGTAGTTAAACTGCTAGTCATATCATTAAACGAATTCGCCAGATCCAAAATCTCGTCACGGCTTTTGACAACCAATGGCTCCACACGCAAATCACCATCAGCCACTTTCTTCATCTCTTCCATCAAACGCAAGATCGGTCGACGGATGCTTGACGTCAGTACGACAGCTAGCGCCACACACGCAATAATAGAGATAACCAAGATAATATTCAGGTCCCGCTTGACTGACTCATACAGTTCAGCACTTTCTGCGCCAGCGCGTTCTGCTCCCTCACTGTTATTCGTCATCATGGCATCCAAATATTTCTTGCGTTCTAGAAACAATTCACTGGCTTTTTTCTTGATGCGCTCCAGCTCTGCCATGTCTGCATCGGTAGCCGGTCTTCTGATGTCGACCTTTTTGGCGATTGCCACGTATTGCGGACTGAAATCCTCGTATTTTTGCAGCGCCTGCTTCAATCCTTCATAATTGTTACGGTCCTCTTCACTGAAAATCGTTTTTTCATAGCTTGCCAATAAGCCGTCCATATAGGCAAATTGGTCATCGACTTGCTTTGCGTACTTGTTCTTGTCATCCATGTTCTCTGTCGTAAGCATGGTTTGCGTAAGTCCGTAAACGGTTTCCAGCGTCATGTTGATCTTCAAAATATCTTCCAGACCTGGGCGCCAATTCGTATTCATTTCCACCATCTTCTGATTCATCTGTTCCATCTTGATAATGGTCGTGATCCCCATAAACAGCATGATGACCAGGATCAGCGCGTACGCACTACCCAATTTTTTTCCGATCGTCCATTTCATTTCGTAAACACCACTTTTCTTGACGTATGATGATAGCGTAATCTCCTTTTCCCTACCAACTGATGGAATAAACCTTATTGCACACAAAAAAATGGTTCTTTACACAAAAAATTAAAATCCACAATTCAGAAAACTCCTGTAAGATAGATGAAAATAAGCGGAATGGAGGACTGATGATGCAAAACTACGACGTCATTATTGTTGGAGCAGGATCGATGGGAATGGCAGCTGGCTACTATCTGGCACAGCGCGGCGTGCGTACACTCATGATCGATGCCTTTGATCCCCCGCACACGATGGGCAGCCATCATGGGGATACCCGTATCATTCGCCATGCATACGGAGAAGGAAAGCAGTACGTCCCGCTTGCGTTGCGGGCGCAACAGTTGTGGTCAGAATTGGAACAAGCATCCGGCATACCGATCTTCGCCAAAACGGGTGTGTTGAACGCTGGACCCTTGAATTGTCCTTTCCTGAATGAAATTCGGGAGAGCGCTGAGCAGTACTCCCTGCCCTTGGAGGTACTCCGTGCCGATGAGGTCATGCAACGCTGGCCAGGAATCAATCTACCTGCTGATTACTACGGGTGCCTGGAGCCTACTTCAGGTGTGCTTTATTCCGAAAACGGCATTCGTGCCTATCGAGAGCTCGCCCTCGCCTCCGGAGCTACACTGTTGACGAACACGCCGGTCACGCAGTTGGAGCCAGCAGGAAACGGGTTCATCGTGCATACGGATTCTGCCAGCTACCATGCCGATAAAGTCCTTCTATCCGCTGGTGCTTGGAATGGTTCTCTCCTTGACTCGTTGGGCTTGTCTATCCCGCTCACGCCTACACGCAAAACGGTCGCCTGGTTTGGTGCAGATGAGAGCCAGTATAGTGCGGATGGCTTTCCCGCTTTCATCTTTCGCCTTCATGACTCCATGTTCTACGGATTTCCCAGCTTTGATGGCAGTGGTGTAAAAATCGGGCGCCATGACGGTGGGCAAGCTATCGATCCCGATAAACTAGAGCGTACCTTTGGCACCTATTTGTCAGACGAAGGCTGTGTTCGTTCTTTTTTGGAAGCGTATATGCCTGGGGCAGCCGGACCATTGCGACAAGGCAAGGTATGCATCTACACCATGACACCGGATGAGCATTTCGTCATTGACCGTCATCCTCAACTTCCACAGCTTGTATTGGCAGCTGGCTTTTCCGGACACGGTTTTAAATTCGCCAGTGCGATCGGGGAAGCGACCAGCCAACTGCTGATAGAAGGATCATCTACCCTTGACCTGTCTATGTTTTCTTGGAAGCGATTCTCCTGTCCATCATAGAGGTTGTTCAAAAAGCCTCTCGCCGCATTTATGGCAGGAGGCTTTTGTTCGTATTACCATTCCCAAGACAAAGAACCGATCTGCGCTGTAATTCGACTGCTCGCTTGTAACGGATTGCCGGAGACTCGCATGATAGAACGACCGTTGTCATAGGGGAACAGGTAGGCGAAACCAGGCCGAGTCGCCTGATTGACCAGATAGGCAGACCTCATTGCTCCCTCTCTTCGTTGTTCATTCAAAAACGCTACCATCTCATTCGCTCGCTTGATCCCCGCACCATGCCCGTAATACAAGCCACTGCCGAGCACTACCGCATTTTCCCCTTGCCACTGCGGTGTCGTGCGATCGTAATCAGGATTTGCAAAATAAATCACATCACCAGGCAAGAAGGTATTTGTTCTTAATGTTTGCAAGTCCAGATCCTGATCGTACCGCCAGTCATATAGCAAGATGTCTGCAAACATTCTCTCAAAATCCGGTAAACGAATGGACTGTAGGACTGCATGATAAATAATAATGACCATCGCCGTAGCACACTCCGTGGCGTATTTTTGGCCCTCAAGAAAAATATTGATAATCCCGCTGGATGGCAGCACTCCGGGTCGCAAGCGAAATCCGCCCTGGTCTGTTCGTATCCAGTAAGCTGGATTGGCACGGGATTCTTCAAAAGTAGAAAAGGCCAGGCCGCTTTCGTGCAGAGCCAAGGCAGACCTCACCAGATGATCACGCATCTTCAGTTCAAATTGCAGGAGTTCAGGAGTCGGATATTCAAATACTTCATCACTTCGTACCAGAATCGCTACTGTTTCACGCTGTACCGGATTTAATCCCCATTCCGTTGCCAACGAGGCGGGATTAGCTGGTCTCCCCGCTATGACGATCATATACAACCTCCCCTTCACACACTGTCCTTCTTATTTGTATGCGAATGCCCATGTCCACGTGATCGACTAAAAAGCCATGAGTCAACATAGTGGTGGAGAAGAAAAAGCACAGTTCTCTTCGACTCTGACACGCCGGCAGGGGATTCACTGGACGTCTCCACTACAAAAAGGGGACCATCGAGCCAAAGCCACCCTACGGGCGGAAGTTTCTCGAGGGAGAAGTGTTCGACAAGCGTGGACCCCTTTTTGTAGCTCCGACTGGGTAGGCTTTGTCAAGGTCTGCGAGCCCTGTGCTTTTTCTTCTCACTAGCCTTGGGCGTTGATCGGTACCTTCTAAAACTTCCATGTTGTGTTCATTGAAAATAAAGTAATAGGCGGGAACCTTGATATGGCGCAAGTTATTTCAGGAAGAATCTTCAGTCGTACAAAATAAGATATAGACTCGTACCCAAATTTAAAAAGCCGCTGACTATGACTTAAAAAATAAAGTCTTAGACTGCGGCTGCTTATTTTGCGCTGTCAAGCATGAGATACCAATAAATGGCTATCTCATCACTATCTTTATCTAGACCTCTGTAGACGTAGGAATCGAAACCTCCGATGACAAAACCACAACTTTCTTAGAAATTACATGCGCGGACATTATTATTTTGTGTCTCCAGCATGATTCCCGTCATACCGCCATCCTTCATCCAGCGTTTAGCCTGTTCGATTAGTTTTTTCCGACACCGTATCCTCTATATTGCTTATCAACTTTAATATCTTCCACATAGGCATATTTGTTCCAATTTCTTTTCAAAACAATTCGACCCACAACTTGATTAGGATGTCTACTTACTCTCCCGAGTGAATATTCTCATTTCGTAAAATCTGAAACAAACCTCTCCGCTCACATAATTGTGAGGGTTGAGGTTCGTTTTTACTCTATTACTATCAAATTTTTTTCTGATACAATGACTTCATCCTATAAGAAAGGTTGGTGTGGGTAGTAATGAAGAATGAAAGTCAACCTTACACGGATTTTGGAGAAATGTACCGAGATATCGATTTCGCAGCAGAAGCTTACTACAACGAGTTTTTTCATGCCTACAAGACGGATGGGCGATTCCCCGAAGTATATACGCTCGAGCAAACGAAAAGAGCTTCTAGTGCCATCCAACTTCTTCAACTCTTGGAATGGGAATGGAACCCGGTTCGTTTACTGGCATTACTATCGACAGTAGGTGCTGCCCTAGGAATCGGACGCCCTATACCTGTTTTGGATTTTTGTACAATGATTGAAGGTATGAATCTAATAACGTCTCCATATGCAGACTACTATATTGAAAAGAAAGACATTCTTATCGCTACGTTGGAGATGTTTGCAAATGAGGAACCATAGAAGTTAAACCGTTAAACCCCACCTCGACTCTGATAGAGCTTATGGCGGGGTTTAGCAATTTGCAAAGTGCCTAATTTGCACTCTGGTAAATTTATTTTTTATAAATGCCTATTTACCAAAAAATCCCCCGCCTGTTTGAGCAGACGAGGGATTTCCGTTTTAGCCTTGTGCTTGTTTGACTGTATGTGGTGTCGGGGTCGAGACGTGCTTTAAGCGTGAGAACATATAGCATCCGACAATGACGATTATACTTCCGAGTAATTGGATGATGGTCATACGCTCTCCGAGCAAAAGAAATGCGAGAATGGCGGTAAAAATAGGATTGAAATTGAGGAACATACCTGCTGAGGTTGCGCCAACCTTTTGTACACCGATATTCCACAACACCATGCTGACGACAGTCGCCATTACACCAACGTAGAACAGCGACAGCCAGAACGTCCAGTCTGTGTTGCTGATCGTAAATGTGGTGGCATTAAAGGGCAGCATCAGCGCAACACCGAAAATCCCCGAGTACAGTGTGGACATCATCGGCGAGACCGTCTTCATCGCCCACCGCGCGCATACGGAGTAAATCCCCCACATGGCGACAGCGGCGAGCATCCACAAATCGCCCGTGTTGAAATGCAACTGGGACAAGTGTACGAAGTCTCCTTTGGTCATCACCACAAGCACGCCTGTAAACGAGATCAGCATCGCGACAATCTGCAACGGTCGAATTTTATCGCCCATCAGCAAAAAGGAAAAAATCGCGATCGAAACTGGATTCAGCGTGGACAATAGCCCGACATTGGTCGCGTCTGTCCGCTCAAGTGCCCAGAACATGAATAAATTAAAGAGGGCTACACCAGTCACTCCCATCACAATCAAAGGAAGAAGTGCCTCTCGTGTGGGAAAAATCCGCTTTTCGCGTATCCAAACAACGGGCAACAAGCAAACAACAGCAATGAGCCAGCGCAAATTGGTCAACGTCAAGGAAGACGCGTGCCCGACAAGAAATTTACCGACAACAAAATTTCCTCCCCAAAGGAAGCTAGTACAGAGTAATAGGACGATATATAGCGGTCTCATGTTGCCTCCTGCCAAGATGAAAGAGTTATGAAGCTTTGATTTGTCCTCTATCATACACCTTTCGCCAGCATTTGGGCGGTCATGATACACTTCCATTTTTATCCTTTACCAGAAGCAATCCACTTCTCCATGAAAATTAGTTCGTCACGCTCATACCCAAGCTGATTGTAAAAGACTTGTACACCATGATTGGTCGGCTCGATCAACAGGTTAATCTTTTCACACCCGATATTCGCCAGCCGCTTTTCCAGCTCATCCATCAGCCTGCTCCCTATGTCTTGTCCTTGGAAATCCGGATCGACTGCCAGATGATTCACCCATCCTCGCCGTCCGTCATAGCTGCCCATTACAGCTGCTATCATCCTTTCCTCCTCATTCATTGCCACCAAGAAAAGCTCTGCGTCTCGCTCCAGCTTTTTACACAATCCCTCACGTGTATCCGAGCAAGAAAGCTGTAATCCGGCTCGTTGCCATAGCTGAATGACATCCTCGTATTGTTGCAAAGAGAATGATTCAATTCTCATGTTTGATCACCACTATCTTATGTATTTTTATTCATTTAATTTTATTTTTATACGATTATTGTAATACAAAAAGGGGCTATCTAACAACCCCTTCCTTCACACAGCCAGCCACGACATGATCACCGGCAGCAAAGTAAACGCCCACACTACTGTGATCATCGCTCCGGCGATTACAGCCAAAGTCGCACTGCTTCCTTCTGTTTCCCCACGCTCAAACGCTTTTACCATCCCCAACGCATGTGCGCCCATTCCGTACATCAAACCGATGGAAACAGGATGACGGAGCTTCATCTTTTTGATGATTTTGGGAGCTAGAAAAACGCCTGCGAAGCTGGTCAGCATGCCGAATACAGCCGTCATCGTAGGCATTCCGCCAATCGCCTCGGTTACGCTCACCGCAATCGGCAGAGTAATCGAGCGAGGAATGACGCTAATCGCCGCTTCTTTTCCCAATCCGACTAGCATCGTCGTAGATACTCCTGCAAGGATGGCAATAAGGGAACCCGTAGCGAGACTCGTCAATATCATCCGGCGATGCGCCATTAACACCGACCAATTTCGGTACAGCGGAATCGCAAACGCCACTGTGACTACGCTCATCATCTCACTAATGAGAGAGGTCGCTTCACTGTACACCTGATAAGGAATGCCTGCAAAAAGCAAAAACAGAATCAAGCCAATCGGCGCCAATATGGCCGGGGAAAACAGCAGTAACGGTCTTTTCTTGTTGAACCGTTTGGCTGCATAGAAGAAAACAAGTGTCAGGAGCACGCTAGACGTTTTCCACAGGATCATGCTGTTTCACCTCTCCACGATTGAACATGCGCTCAGCAACAACACCTGTCGAAATCATCACAAGCGCACAACCGCTTACGACAACAACAAGCACCAGCAATCCTTTTATACCTAATAACCATGGATATTGCATCATTCCGACCAGCGATGGTACGAAAAACAGGATCATCTGCGAGAATAACAGAGTCGCTCCTGCTTCCACCCACTGTAGTCGAATCAAGCCGGTATATAGACAAATGAACAAAAGCGCGAGTCCGATCAGACTGCCGGGAACAGGAAGGTGAAAAAATGAGCTTACCCATTTCCCAAGCCAGGTGAAGCCGAACAAAAGCAAAACTTGTGCGATGATGGAGAACCATCTTTTCATCGAGACCACCCCAGTTGCTCTACAAAGGTTGTTCAAAAAGTTACTGTTTGAACGAGTTACCTTCATTCTAAGCCGTCTCGATTCCATTCGTACAATACATAAAAATCATCATTTCTATTCCATTTGGTTATAGCCGTACATTTTCTCTACAAACGATATGAAAGCCATTGTCGCATGCGATAAATACCCTTCTTTTCGATAAATCAGGGCATACTGCCAGTCAATCACCGGGTAGGAAATGTTGACGGTGTGCAATTGTCTGTTGTTCAAGCGTCTCACGATGGAGCGTGGAATAAGTGATATCCCCAGTTGAGTAGCCACCATCTCTCCGACAAAATCCCATAAAGAGCTCATGTAAGCGACTTTCGGTTCAAAGCCGGACAGCTTGCACGCTTGGCGCACCACATCATGCATCGCGTACTCTTCGGTAAACAATATGAAAGCCTCGTCCTTGAGCTGTTCCAAGCTCACCTCGTCGACTCCCGCGAGCCAATGCTCCCGATGAACGATCGCGACGAGGTCCTCTGCGAGCAAGGGAACCGCCACAAATTTCTCCTGATCTGTTGGAAGAACGGTTAATGCCACATCGATGCTTCCTTGCTCCATTTGGATTTCAAGCAGCTTGGCGCTGTATTCCTTCATCTCGATATCGATGCCTGGATACTGCTTTTTAAACAAGGCGATCACATTTGGCAAGAGAAACGAACCCACTGTCGGCATCATGCCCAGTTTGACCCGACCACGCTCGACATTTCGCAATTCTGCAATCGACGACGCCATGCCTTCCATCAGCTGCAACACTTTGGTCGCATAGCTGTAGACCATTTCCCCTGCGTCTGTCAGATCCATTTTCCGCTCCGTCCGATCCAGCAGAACTACCTCTAGCTCTTCTTCCAATGCCTTGATCATTTTGCTGATAGAAGGCTGAGAGACGTGGAGGGATTGCGCGGCCTTCGTAAAGTTTTTATGTTTGACTACTTCCACAAAGTAATGCAGCTGTCGAATATCCATGATGCCCTCCGTCTTCGTCCAATCAAAATCGTTAGCTACAGATTACCACAGGCGGGAGTATGCGAAAAAGCCAGGTGCGCAGTCGCGCCCTGGCTTTTCCTCCAGTGTGAGTTACTTCACGGTTACTTGTATTTTTACAACTTTTCCATTGTACGTCGCCGCAATCGTTGCACGACCTTCTTTCACAGCCGTGAGCTTGCCATCCGCTACAGTCACAACGGAGCTGTTCGTGGAGATCCAGTCTGCATCGGTTGTGATATCGACCTTAGTTTTGTCAGTATAGGTAACAGATACTTTCAAATCTTTTGATTCGCCGATTTTAAGTGCGACCTTTTTCGTATCAAATTCCAGCTTGGAGATGACAGCAGACTCTACAGGGATCGAGATTGTCTTTCCACCGTAAGTTGCTTTGATTCTCGTTTTGCCAAAGCCTACGGTTTTCACAACTCCGTTTTCAACTGTGGCGACTTTTTCATTGTCAGATGTCCACTTGGCTTTGCTTGTTACATCTACTTTTTCTTTGGTAGACAGGGTAGCCAACAGCGTAACTGACTGGGTAGTGTCTGGACGCAGGTACAGCTTTTTCTTATCACTGTCCAGCTTGGAGACGACATCCACCTCTACTGGAATGGATACGCTTTTACCACCGTACTTCACTTTGAGCTTTGCTGTGCCCGAGCCTACTGCCGTAACCAATCCATTCGTGACTGTTACGATTTCCTTATCATCGCTTTCCCACTCTGCCTGAGCCGTTACATCAGCAGTAGACTTATCCGAGAAGGTTGCTGTTGCGTTTACCTGTTTCGTGCCTCCCACGCTGAGAGCCAGTTTCTTCTGGTCAGCAGTGAGCTTGGAAATCACATCGATCTCAACAGGGACATTCACACTTTTGCCCCCGAAGCTTGCTTTCACTCTTGTTTTACCGGAACTAATTGCTGTGACCAAGCCTTTTTCAACGGTTGCAATGTCACTGTCAGAGGAAGTCCACTCCGCTTGCTGTGTGACATCTTCCGTTGTTTTATCCGTGTATTGCACGCGGACGTTTAGCTGCTGTGTCCCCGCTTTTTTCAATTTTACCGTCTTTGTATCAACCACAAGCTTGGAAATCTTCTTCTGCGTACTTGTCGTCGCAGAATTTGCCAATGCCGGTACTTGGCCGACACTGGAAAAGATAAGCCCAACAGTAACAGCCGTAGCGAGCATCCCTTTTTGCCAGTTTCTCATGCTCACATCCCTCTCCTCTCTCATTTTCCACCATTTCCTATATCGGCTAAACAGCTGTACTTGTTGAATACAAAATGGCAAAGAAAGTCATGGTTCTTCCGCCCATCTCCCTGCCAAAGGAGCAAAGTGCTGCATCGCCAGAGCTCCAGCTCCCATCACGATCGCCTCCCCCTTCAATTCAGAAGGAATGACGCGAAATTTTCCCTTGAATGGCTCCCAAATCACTTGATCGCTATGCTCCTCGACCAAGTCAATGATTTCGCGATAATTCTCCACCAAATCACCGCTTACAATCACGGTATCTGGATTGTACATGCACACAATATTGTTAATCGTGATTCCGAGGTACAATGCGGTACGGGAGACGATTTCCTTCGCCCAGCGCTCTTCGTTTCTCGCCGCCGCGAACACCTGTCGGACATCATTGACATCCTTCACCCGACGCGCTTCCATGATCAAAGAATTTTCGTCTATATATGTTTGCAGGCATCCGCGCTTTCCACATTCGCACAGATTCCCATTCGGATCGAGCGTTGTATGCCCCAGCTCTCCTGCGCTATTGGAGCCCCCGCGAAACACTTCGCCATTGATAATCAATGCCGAACCGATGCCCGTTCCAATGCCGATCAAGGCTGTCTTGTTCGACCCTTTGGCAGATCCGTACAAGTACTCCGAGAGGATTTTCACCTTCAAATCGTTGTCGATAACGGTTTTGATTTTCAGCCTTTTTTCAATCAGGCTGGCGAACGCTACGTCCTTCCACTCCAGCGTAGTGGATAGCTGAACAATCCCTCGCTCATAATTGATCACCCCTGGCATTCCAATGCCGATCCCGACCACTTTTTCTAGCGGAATGCCTGTCTGGTTGAGCATCCCTTCGATCTCGTTACAGATCAGTTCAGCCGTTTCTTCCGGTGTAGAATCCTGTGTTTTATGATCCATCCGGTGCTGTGCAATAATCGCTTCGCTAAAGTCCATGATTCCAAAGCTGATGCGCTTTTTTGCCATGTCCACGCCGATTGTATAAATGGCCCCTGGCTCGATGTCGAGCATAATTGCCTTCCTGCCTACACCTGATGAAGTAAGCTCTGTCTCTCGAATCAGTCCTTCCTCGCACAGCTCGCTGACAAATCTGCCAATCGAGGTGGCACTCATCCGCGTAATTTTTGCGATTTCTGCACGCGATATCGGTCTCTGCTTTTTGATAATATCGAGGATCATTTGCTTGTTATGCTGCTTGGTGACGTCCTGATCTTGTTTCATGATTTTTTTCATCATACAAAACTCCCATCTTGCTTGAATTCCCGGTAGTATTCCTGCGCGATTATTCTCACACTACCTGTCGCCATTTATTACGTCAACTGGGCCAAACAAAAACCATCCGAATCACCTCGGATGGCTGCTGCGTTGCTATCGCTTGTTGTTGTTCAAATCATACGGTGTCTCTTGGTAAACGTAATAGTTTAACCAGTTGGAAAACATCAAATTCGCATGCGCGCGCCAAGTGACAATGGGCTCGCGGCTTGGATCGTCCTTTGGATAGTAATTACGCGGAACAGCAATGTCCAAGCCTTTGTTCACATCCCGCTGGTACTCATCTTGCAGAGTGGTCGGATCATACTCGGAATGTCCTGTCACGAAAATTTGTCTGCCATCCCTCGTCGCTACGATGTAAACCCCTGCTTCATCAGACTCGGACAAGATCTCCAATTCCGGCACTTGCTCGATGTCTTCCCTGCGATTTTCAGTATGCCTGGAATGCGGGATGTGGAAGTAGTTGTCAAATCCGCGGAACAGCTTCACATTTTGCTTATTGAGTGTATGAGGGAAGATTCCGAACATTTTTTCTGGCAAAGGATGCTTCGGAACGCCAAAGTGGTGGTAAAGGCCCGCTTGTGCTCCCCAACAAATATGCAGGGTCGAAGTGACGTTCTCCATTTTCCAATCGAGGATTTCTGTCAGCTCCTGCCAATACGTGACGTCTGTAAACTCGAGCTGTTCCACTGGCGCTCCGGTGATGATCATGCCATCAAATCGCTGATCACGGATCTCCTCAAACGTTTTATAAAACATTGATAAATGCTCTTCTGACGTATTTTTGGACGTATGACTGGACATGTGCAATAGCACGATCTCCACCTGTAGCGGCGTATTCCCCAGGAGGCGGAGCAACTGTGTTTCCGTTGTTTCCTTCACTGGCATGAGGTTGAGAATGACGATCCTGAGCGGTCGTATGTCCTGTGTGAAGGCACGGCTATCCTTCATCACAAAAATATTTTCTTGGGCGAGTATTTCCGTTGCAGGCAATTCGTCAGGCAATTTGATTGGCATAAAGATCCCCCTTTCCATCCTTTGAACACAGGTAGAAAAACAATAATCCGACAAATTCGACAAAAATACTCGCCTTCCTGCTAATCCCGCAGGGGAAAACGAAAAAATCCCCTTGCAAGCAAGTTGCAAGAGGTCTCTTCCCTTAAATCCAGCCGCGCGCTTCCATCGCCTCCGTAATTCGCAAAAGCGAGATCATATAAGCTCCCGTGCGCAAGTCCACCTTGTATTGATCAGAGAGCTCTTTCACCGCGCGATAAGCGTTAATCATGGCCGTTTGCAGCTTTTCGTTTACCTCAACCTCGGACCAGTAGTAATTCATCAGGTTTTGCACCCATTCAAAATAAGAAACGGTTACGCCACCTGCATTCGCGAGAATATCTGGGATCACGGTAATCCCTTTTTCCCGCAAAATGGCGTCAGCATCAGGGGTAGTAGGTCCGTTTGCTGCTTCTGCAATCCATTTGGCCTGAATGTTGTGGGCATTCGCTGCTGTGATGACATTTTCCAACGCAGCCGGGATCAGAATATCCACTTCCAGCTCCAACAGCTGTTCATTGGAGATGACCGTACCACCTACATACTCCAAAATAGTGGCGTCGTCTTTTAACTGTCCGACCTTTTTGATGTCCAAGCCAGCAGCATCATAAATACCTCCGCGTGAGTCACTGACCGCCACGACTTTGAAGCCCAGCTCTGTCAAAAGCCTCGCTGCTATTCTTCCCGCATTGCCAAAGCCTTGAATCGCAATGGTTGTTTGCTCCGGCTTGCGTCCAGAATCCTTTAATGCCTCTAGTATGGTAAAGACACATCCCCGGGCAGTCGCTTCGTTTCTTCCTTTGGAGCCGCCGACGGAGAGCGGCTTTCCAGTGATCACTCCCGGAGAATAGGTGCCTTTTAATCGACTGTACGTATCCATCATCCAGCCCATGATTTGCGGGGTCGTATACACATCGGGTGCGGGTATGTCTGTCTCAGGTCCGACAATATCAGCGATGGCTTCCATGAAACCGCGACTGACTCGTTCCAGCTCATTTTTGCTGAATTCGTGGGGATCACATATGACGCCGCCTTTTCCGCCCCCATAAGGAAGACCAACCACGCCACATTTGAATGACATCCACATGGAGAGCGCCTTGACTTCATCCATCGTCACATCCGGATGAAAGCGAATCCCTCCCTTGGTCGGCCCTACCGCATCATTATGCTGAGATCGATAGCCTTCAAAGACACGCACGCTGCCATCATCCATCTTGACAGGAAAGCTGACGGCCAATACTCGTTTGGGTCGCTTTAAAATTTCTACAGCATCGCTCCGCAATCCCAACAATGCCGCCGCAGCATCAATCTGTTTCTGCACAATTTCGTATGGATTCAGGTTTTCTTTCTCTACAGTATTAAGCATCTCTCTTCCTCCCCAATACTTTTCACACTCGTTTTCTACATCACCTTGGCACAGAGCTAAAGGATGACTGGAGTAATTATATACGATGAAAGTAAATTCAGACAATTTATTTTCTTTGTTTTCACATTATTGTGTTATTTTTTGGCAAGCAAATAAAAAACGCCCGATGCATCGCGACACATCAGACGTTTTTCTCCTATTTTTTTAAATACGCCTTCATCAGCTTTGTTTTCGTCTCCCACATCTCTTCGCTGATGTGCAGACGGTAATGCTCCGGATTCAGCATGCGCAAGTATTCAGGCCAGAACAGCTTGAGCTGCTCACGGTGGTAGTCGCGAATCTCTTGGAGGGTCGGCAGTTCATAGACCAGTTTCCCATCCACAAATACTGGAATGAGCAGCGACTCAGCCTGGTAGTTCTCCAAGTTCTTGCTCAAATACGTATGGCTCGGATGGAACAAATGGAGAGGAGCTCCCTCTTCGACTGCTGTTTCATGCGGGAAGCACAAGTAGTCAGCGATCGCTTTGCCTGTTTCCGGATCAATCAATCGGTACATATCTTTGATGCCCGGCGTTGTGACTTTTTCCGGATTCCCGGAAATTTTGATGGTCGGCTGATATTCTCCGTTCGCACCTTCACGCGCCACCAGCTTGTATACGCCTCCGAGCGTCGGCTGATCCGCTGCCGTGATGAGCTGTGTTCCCACTCCCCAGCTGTCCACACGGGCTCCCTGCACTTTCAGGTTCATAATTGTGTGCTCATCGAGGTCGTTGGAAGCGACAATTTTTACTTCGGGCAGTCCGGCCTTATCGAGCATTTCACGCGTTTTGATGGACAAATAGGCCAAGTCGCCACTGTCCAGTCTTACAGCAGCCAGCTTCTTGCCTTCCTTCTCCATTCGCTTCCCTAACTTAATCGCATTCGGCACACCGCTTTTCAGCGTATCGTAGGTATCAACCAGAAGAGTGACCTGTCCAGGAAGTGCTTTCGCAAACCGCTCAAAAGCCTCTTCTTCGCTCTCGAAGCTCTGTACCCATGAGTGAGCATGCGTCCCTTTTGTCGGAATGCCAAACATTTTCCCTGCCAGCATGTTCGAGGTCGCGTCGAAACCAGCCAAGTAGGCTGCCCGCGTCCCCCACAGCGCAGCATCTGCCTCCTGCGCCCTTCTTGTTCCGAATTCCATAAGAACA
This sequence comes from Brevibacillus sp. NRRL NRS-603, assembly GCF_003013445.1. NCBI lineage: Bacteria > Bacillati > Bacillota > Bacilli > Caryophanales > Paenibacillaceae > Brevibacillus > Brevibacillus sp. NRRL NRS-603. The sequence goes on from NZ_PXZN01000047.1 coordinate 44,073, forward strand.
TCATTGCCCGCCACGTTTTTAATCCGCGAGGCTTTGGTCGCAATCAGCGTCTGGTAGTTCATGTAGTTCAACAGAGCCGTCTCAACCAGCTGTGCCTCCATGACACGCCCCTCTACGCGAATCAGCGGCTCGTTCGGGAAAACCACGGTTCCTTCCTTCACGGAGTAGAGCGAGCCCTTAAAACGAAGCTGGCGCAGCTCTTCCAAAAACTTCGGATCGTAGTTCTCCTCCTGCTCACTCAAATACTTGAGATCGCTTTCTTCAAAACGCAAATTTTTAATATAGGAAACAATTCGTTCCAATCCGGCAGATACGGCGTATCCGTTTCCAAAAGGCAGTTTGCGGAAAAATGCTTCGAAAACGACCTTCTGATTGTGTGTTCCGTTCACCCAATGGGCGTACATCATGTTGATTTGATATTTATCTGTGTGTAGTGCCACACCAAATGATTGCATGTCACTGAGGCCTCCTGTGTATTCCTTTCTACCATCATACCAGAAGCGTCCGCTGGTGCCCATCCGCTGTGGAGGATATTAGGGAATGTGGTATAGTATGGGGATAAAAAGAGAAGCAATCGTACAGGCTGGGAGTGAGCATAAGTTGAACAGAAAAATCGTTACAATCAGTAAAGGTTTGCCTAAAAGTAATATGTACAACGGCAAGGAATATCTCTCCGGCATTTGGAAGGAAGAAGCAAACGAGCTCGTTGTCCGTTCCGAGAAAATTGATGACGACGATATCGCGAATCCAGAATACCACGGCGGCCCAGACCGCGTCGTCTGTGCGTATCCTTTTGAACATTATGCCCATTGGGAGAAGTTATTCGGCCAACCTCTGACCAATGCGGCATTCGGAGAAAATCTCACGGTCGCTGGCATGACCGAAGAGCAGGTCTGCATCGGGGATGTGTATCAATTCGGTGATACCATCCTGCAAGTGACCCAAGGCAGATTTCCTTGCGCGACGATCAACAAGCGAAACAACAATAACCAACTGCTCAAAGCGGTGGTGGAAATGGGCTATACGGGCTATTTCTTCCGCGTCCTGCAGGAAGGGACGATCAAGCCAGACTCCAAGATTACCCTCATCACTGCACACCCAAAACAAGTAACGGTAGCGTCGATCCATCACTTATACTTCCACGACAAGGCACCATCCCAAGAGACGATACAGCGTATGCTCGAGGTGGAGGAATTGGCCCTGCCTTGGCGGAATAAACTACTTGAAAAACTGGAAAAGCAGCAGTAATAGCGAAAGGAACGTCTCATGCGAATTAATAAGTTCATCAGTGAAACCGGCATTTGCTCGCGAAGAGAAGCCGATAAATTAATCGAGGCCAAGCGCGTGACGATCAATGGCCAGCTCGCGGAATTGGGAAGTACGGTTGCGTCAGGAGATGACGTGCGCATCGATGGACAGCCGCTCGGTGCTAAAAAGAAAGATGTCTACATCGCCTTGAACAAGCCTGTCGGAATTACGTGTACCACTGAACTGCACGTCAAAGGCAACATCATCGATTTCGTGAATCACCCGGAGCGGATTTTTCCTATCGGGCGTCTCGATAAAGATTCGCAAGGCCTTATCCTGTTAACCAATGACGGGGATATCGTAAACAAAATTTTGCGTGCTGAGAACAATCATGACAAAGAGTACATCGTCACCGTAGACAAGCCGATCACGGCGAATTTCTTGCACGGAATGGCAAACGGCGTACGCATTCTCGGAACGACTACAAAGCCTTGCAAAGTAACCAAAGTCAGCGACCGCGTCTTCAATATCGTACTGACGCAAGGGCTGAATCGACAAATCAGACGGATGTGCCAAGCTTTTGGTTATCAGGTGCGAAAGCTTGAACGGATACGCATCATGAACATTACGCTGGGTAATTTAAAATTGGGTCAATGGCGCAATCTGACGGCCAAGGAATTGACTGATCTGAATAAAAGCTTGTGAAATAGGGACGGGCTGGAAGCTAGTATAGTGGCTCCTCTGTATTTTCTTTCAACAACATTCGCGAATTATTTGCTATCCTTTCAATATCCTGTTATGCTAGTAGAGAATTATTTTTGTTCGAAGCAACGGATAGCGTAGATAGCAAATTTTCGTCTAGATGATCCTGAGAGCAAGGATAGTAATATATGTGTGTTACACACTAGGAGGCAATAACAATGGAACAAGGTACAGTAAAATGGTTTAACGCAGAAAAAGGTTTTGGTTTTATTGAGCGCGAAGGTAAAGAAGACGTATTTGTTCACTTCTCTGCTATCCAAGGCGAAGGTTTCAAATCCCTTGACGAAGGTCAAAGAGTTACTTTTGACGTAGAGCAAGGACAACGCGGCCCACAAGCTACTAACGTTCAAAAAGTTTAATTTAGCCATACACCAAAAAACAGACTCCTGTGAGGGGGTCTGTTTTTTTGGGTTGTCTGAAACACAAATGAAAAACCCTACTCACGTAAATGGAGTAGGGAATGCTACAGAACAGTAAAAGGTAGGCTCAGTATAACACAGTACATAGCGCTTCCTAAAATTTTTATATTTTCAAATACGGATGATTCGACCCAGCCCTTCCTTTATTCCTCCCTATTCAACTGGCGAACCGTGCTGACGAGCCTTTGCAAACCGTCACGCAGCTGTTGTTCATTCAAATAGGAATAACTGATGCGTATCCAAGAGCTTAACTCCCGCAGCGGGTCACAGATCGCACCGGGCACAAACGTAATGGATTGCTCTATGCACTTCCCCAAAAGAATTTCCATCGGGACGGAGTCAGGCAGCTTTACCCATAAATTAAAGCCTCCTGGCGGGCTGGACCACTCCCAGTCGGTCACAGACAGCTCTTCCTCCATGATATCCCGGCGAATGGCCAGTGCAATCCGCAGCTTCGCCAAATGCTGCTGCATCCGTTCGGAGAAGAAATAATGCAAAAAAATCTTTTGATTCAACAGGGGCGCTCCGCTGTCTGACAGTGATTTTGCTTGGATCAAATATCTCATGAGAGCTGGACGGCATGCCACAGTGGCAATACTAAGCCCTGGCGCGATGTACTTGCTAAAGCTGCGCAGATAGATGACATAGCCCGCTGTGTCGTAAGAAAAAAACGGCAGTGGAGGCTCATCGCCGAAGTAAATATCACGGCACGGATCATCCTCCACGATAAGACACTGATACTCCGCAGCCAGCTCCACCAATCGTTTCCGTTGTTCAGCTGGAACCGTGTAGCCGGTTGGATTGTGAAAGGTCGGATTGAGATAAAACAGGCGGGGCTTTTCTTTTTGCATCAACAGCTCAATCTGCTCCAAATCATACCCATGCGGCTTGATCTCGATGGGAATCATTTTGGCTCCCTGTCTTCTGAATACATCGATGGCAGGACTGTAAGTGGGTCTCTCCAGCAACACGACATCACGCGGCTTTACAAGGACTCTGGCAACCAGATCAATCGCTTCCTGTGAACCTGATGTGATCATCAGCTCATCGGGTGACAGGTGGAAATGATAACGGCTGACATAATAGCTGCACAGCGCTTCCCGCAGCTCCTGATCTCCTTGTGTGGTTGAATAGGTACCCAGCACTTTTGGATACAGATCAAACACTTTCTTCACGTACTCGGAGAAGTAATGATTTGGCAATAAATTCGGTTCAATCAATGCTTTGGAAAATTGATAGGTCGCTTGCACCTGATGGATTTCCGAAAGATGACTCTTGTGCACATAGGCAGAAACGATTGGATCATCCATCGACTCCACTGGCAACAGGCTGCTCGGTAGTACATAATACCCCGACTTATCCTTCACATACACATGGCTGTTTTGCTTTAATATTTGAAATGCTTTAAAAACCGTCAGGCGATGCACATTCAATTCCAACGCCAACGTTCGAACAGAAGGAAGCTTCTCATGTGCTCTCCACTCTTCGCGTCTGATTCGGTCCAGAAGATAGTCATACACTTGTTCGAAAAGCTTATCAGAATGACTGTTTGAAAGAGCCTCCCTTTTCATGCAAGCTCCCCCTTTTCCCCCATAATAAATCACTGACCCTCACATCTGTTCTATTCCATTTCATCTGTTCTGTTTCCTTCCCTTTATGATGAGGAAAAGGGAGGAATCATAATGGTACTGCTTAATTATGTGGTCATGTGCTTGATATTCGGAACGACATTTTTGGCAATCAAAGTCGGGATCGATGCGGGGGCGCCGCCGTTTTTCTCTGCTGGTATTCGCTTCTTCTTGGCAGGTGTGATTTTGTTTTCATTTATGCTCTGGAAAAAACAGGCGCGTCTCTCGCTGCTGCTCCATAGAGAGATGTTTTTTACCGGAATCGGTTTAACGTTTGGGACATTTGCCACCTTGTATTGGGCGGAGCAGCATATCAGCTCAGGAATCGCTGCGATTTTATCGGCAACAGCACCGCTTATGGTCATGCTGCTTCAGAGAGGTATTTCACGACAAAAGCTCTCTGCCATATCGTGGGCTGGTAGTCTCGTTGGACTTGTCGGTGTTGTCTTGCTGATTTTACCCGGTGCGACAACCATCTCATTCAGCTTCCTTTGGCTCGCTGGGTGCATAGTGGTTTTATTCGGGCAAATCTTTTATTCTGCTGGTGCTGTTTACTCCCGTAGCGTCATTCAACGGTTTCAAGACACCTCACCCATCGCATTGAATGCAGCACAGATGATGTACGGAGGAGCCATGCTGCTTGTCTTATCGTTATTTACGGAGCAAGTTCATATCGAATCGATGCTCACGGCAAATGCGATCCTCTCGCTCCTGTACTTGGTCTTCGTTGGTTCCATGATGGGGCACACCATTTTCTATTGGCTCGTTGCCAAGACCAACCCTGTGTTTCCATCCACGTGGCTCTATATCTCTCCGTTGATCGCCTTAAGCTTGGGCGTCACCCTGTACAATGAGCCGCTTTACCTCCTGTCGTTCGTAGGGGGAATCACGATTATTGTCGGGATTATCCTGATTAACATGGATGGCTTGAAGCAGTTGATGGGTAAAAAGGCAAACAAGTTGAGTGACATAAGCAATTAGAGATAGAAGAGGAGTACCACAAGCCAAACTGGCGCTTTGTGGTACTCCTCTATTTGGATTATGGTTATTTCGTATCGTTGATTTGCTCGGCGATTTTGATTAGCTCGTCTTTGGATGCCACTTTCTCGCTAGCACGAACGGAACATTGCGGCTTGGTTCACCCACGATGAGGGATTTTCTCATTATTTCGCTTGATTGATTTGTTCCGCCATTTTCAGCAGCTCTTCTTTCGTGCTTACACTCATCTTGGCTCTCAGGCCATAGTTTACCTTTGTCCCATTTTTCACCCAATCCAAAGAGTGAACAGTGTCCCCATTTTTAGGTGCAAAAGTGGAGTACACGGCTTCATTGTCGCCAATCATGACTTTCTCCAAATTCTCCGCAAGTGTACCTCCACTTTTATTCTTGTCATCCAGGATCGAAACTTCTACGAAAGCACTCCCTTTTTGGCCCTTGTACTCGATCTCTGCATTACGAAGCTTGTCTGATAATGGAATTGGTTGTACCACGTATTCTTTTTTCGTTCTTTCTTGTTCCTCTTTCATCGCTTTCTCATCATACTTGTCACTTGGAAGATAGATCGCTTCACCTGCTACAAACTTGAAATCCGTCCCCATCTCTGCTGGCACTTTGAACAGATGGCCAACCTTTTGTTCCATGTCCTTCCACGTTGTATAGGTAAAAGGCTTGGATCGTACATCTACGAACGGAGTACTGTTTGGATTTGATTCCAACTGAAGTTTTGTCAGCGGCCAATAAATGGCAACCGCTTCGCCAGGTTTTAATCCATTGACGATTTGTTCCCCCGTATCCAACTGTTTAAAAATCTCTGCATTTCGATTCTTGATCTGATCCTTTATGTCAGGGGGTAGCTGCTGCATCTTTTGTTGCTGTTCTTGCATACTCATTTGTTTAAGCTTTAGCACTACTTCGCCCTTCTCATTTTTCAACTGGATCATTTCCATCCCCGCCCATACAGAAGACGCTCCGACGAGCATACCTACAGTGACCAGTAAACCTATTTTCTTTTTCACGACTTTTTCCTCCTTGTTTTCCTTGGCACGAATTGCTGCCATGACTTTATGTTTGACATCGACTTTCGGGACTGGCTTCGCTACCAGCATGTCTCGCATATGCTTAAACGGATTTTTGTCCATCATTCAGCACCCCTCCCGTCGGTGGCAAATAACGTTTGCACTTTTTCAAAACGCGTTCAAATTGCTTGCGCAGAGCCGCAGCCTTTTTGTCCATCAGCTCCGCAATTTCCTCGTACTCTCTTTCCTCTAGCACACGCAGGAAAATGAGTGTTCGTTCTTCGGCGGACAGCCGTTTCCAAATTTGTTCGAGCGGCTCCCCGAAATAATTGCTGTCGATGCTCTCCTCGACATAGTTGCGTCCATCCTGATCACGGTTGTACAAAAAGGGCAACACGCGGCTTAATTTCCTGCGCTTTAGCACATTCGCACAATGGTTGTAAGCGATCCGGTACAGCCATGCAGAAAATGACAGCGAGTACGTATACTGGTCAAGATGCTCGTAGGCACGAAACAGGACTTCCTGGACAGCGTCTTCCGCATCTTGGCGATGACCGAGCATGTGATAGCAGTATGTAAAGATCGGTTGTTGATAGTGATCGATAATGAGTTCGTATTGCTCAAGAGAACCTGCTTTTATCTCAATCAGCAGGCGCTCTATCTCTGTTTTTTCCACTGTTTGCCCTCCTCTCACTATGAATAACAACTGGCATCTTTTGTTTGTGACACCTATTTTAGAAATTTTTGGTTCTGCGAATAAAATTAAAAAGGTGCTCCACCCGTCTCGTACGAAAAACCTCGTACTTACGAAAGGAACACCTTTATTCCATACTGCATTCATTTAGTTGTCCGTACGCTTGTCGAATGTCTTGATTCTTTCCCGGGAAATCGACAGCACCTGTCGGCTGCTCTTTAGAAATGCTCTCCGTTGGCGTAATAGCTTTCTTTTTGATAAGCAACAAATGCCATTTCCACTTCTGGGATGCCAAGAGATAGGACATGCTTGGTTACAATTTGGGCAAACTTGTCACGAACTTCTTGCCCACGCTCGAACCACGCTACTTCGATAAAAGGAAACGACTCCACGATTTTCCCGCCAAAAACGCCTGTCGTCTGTAAGCATTCGATTGTGAAATTATCCGTGCCGCATTGGCAGAGTGCAGCAAGCTCCACTGCAAGCGGTTCGCTAATGGTAGCCATTTGTTCAGCTTGAATGCCTCGAACGATAAGATGTGGCATAATGATCCCTCCTGAAAAGTCCATACTTCTATGCTCTATCTTACCGTTCAAGAGGCAAAAAGAGTAGAAAAAACTAGGTCAGTGCTGCGGCGCTCCCGTGCTTACCTACTGCCTCTTCCACCCGTACTTCTTTGTTCCCTTGCTGCAATTGATACATCTGATAGTATCTGCCTTGCTTCTCCATCAAGTCTTCATGCTTTCCTCGCTCTACAATTCTGCCTCGATCCAAAACGAGAATTTGATCTGCATTTTTGATCGTAGACAGGCGATGCGCAATGATGAAGGTCGTTCTCCCTTTTTTCAACACCTCAAGTGCATTTTGAATAATGCCTTCTGTTTCCGTGTCGATGCTGGCAGTCGCTTCATCCAGAATGAGGATAGCCGGGTCAAACGCGAGAGCACGCGCAAACGAAATCAACTGACGCTGTCCGAGCGAAAGCGTGCTGCCCTTCTCGATAACGGGTTCATCAAATCCTTGCGGGAGACTGCGGAAAAGTTGGTCTGCCCCTACATCACACAAGGCCTTCTCCACTTTTTCCGGAGAAATCGACGGATCATCCAGACTCACATTGGAACGAATCGTTCCTGTAAACAAAAAAGGGTCCTGCAAAACAATAGCCATATGCTGGCGAAGCTGCTGTTTGGAAAATGACTGCACATTGCGCCCATCAATCATAATCGCTCCTTTGTTTACATCATAGAAACGGAGTAACAGATTGATAATCGAGCTTTTTCCCGAGCCTGTGTGACCAACCAGTGCCACTGTCTCTCCAGGCCAAGCCTCGAACGAAATGTTTTTCAGCACGTATTGGTCGTCTTTGTAGGCAAAAGAAACATCGTCAAAGCGGACATTCCCCTGATAGCAAGGAACCTTTGCTGGATCAACATCAACGCCCTCTTCATCCAGCAGTTCAAACACACGCGACGCCGCGACGAGAGATTGCTCCAGGTTCGCCAATTGGTTGACGATCTGTGTCATCGGCTGGAACAAGCGGTTGAGATAATCGACGAATGCGTAGAGGACACCAAGCGAGAGCAGTGTACCTATCCCAAGGGACGCTCCTCCGAAATACCAGATGAACAACACAAACGCGATATTGCGGATGAACTGAACCAGGTTAAACGAAGCAGTCGCATTGAGCCGGAGCATTTTATTTTGATAGGTGAACAGCTCTTCATTCAGTTCGCCGAATTCCCGCATCGTTTCCTTTTCTCTGCGAAACGCCTGAATGATCGGCATCCCTTGGATCGACTCGTTGATCATTCCGTTGATGTCGCTGATGCGTGCCCGAATGACATGGTTGAAAGCAGAAGCGTACTTGCGGTACAAGTAAATCCACACGACCATGATCGGCAAAATGACCAGACACACGAGCGCGAGTCGTACATCAAGCAAGAACAGCGCTGCGAAAATACCGATTAAATAAATCCCGCTCGTAATAAAGTTGCCGAGCACATTCGTAAACAGTTCACGGATTGCCTCCGTATCGTTTGTGACACGAGCAACCACCTTCCCGGCAGGGAGATGATCGAAATAGTGAATGGGCAATCGTTGAATATGCGCAAACACGTCAATACGCAGTCTCTCGATGACCTGATTCGCTGATTTTTGCCATAAGAACTTTTGTCCATAGTGGAAAAGTGAGGCAACTACCAATAATCCGAAATAGAGAGCAGCCAGTGTGAGCAAGCCGCCCGTCTCTGGCCGGAAAAATTCAAATATCTCCTGATTGCTTAAGAGAGTGGCCTGGTACTCCGCTCGATCGGCACCTTTGACAATGACGAGCTTCCCATCCTCAATAGAGCGCTCCCCATCATACGAAATCGCCTGATTCAAGAAATAATAGTCGCGTCCCACCTGCAAAACACGTACTTCCCCACCTGTGCTCTCCCCTGCTGCCAAGTGGTCCTGTCTCGTGTAGTACTTCCCTTTGTATAGCACGGAATCCTCATGCTGTGCCGTTTCATACCAAGGGAATTCAATGCCCATGATATGCGTATCGATCATTTTTTTTGCCAAAAACGGTCCCGTCAGTTCTGCCCCAACCGAGATGGACAGCATCAAAACAGCCAAGAGGATCGTCTTTTTAAAAATAGCTGCATAGTGGACTAGCCTTTTCCCCGTCGTCATTCATTCACCCGCTTTCTGTCAGCGTCGCTTCAATCTGCTGTTTCTCGAATTGTTCTTTATACCAACCGCCCAGCTCCAATAGCTGTGCATGTGTACCTTCCTCGACGATTCGCCCTTCGTCCATGACGAGAATCCAATCTGCATGCTGGACGGCCGATAAGCGATGTGTAGTGATCAATGTTGTTTTGCCTGCACGCTCCCGGCGAATATTCGCGATCATCTCCGCTTCGGTTTTGCCATCCACCGCTGACATGGCATCATCGAGAATCAAGATTTCCGGATTGACCAAAAGAGCACGGGCAATCGAAACTCGCTGTTTTTGCCCGCCAGAAAGGGCTACACCTTTTTCACCCACGAGCGTTTGCAAGCCTTCAGGCAGTAATTGCACATCCCGAGCAAATGCGGCCTGCTTCAACACTTCCTGTAATTGTTCTTCTGTTGCCTCGTTGTTCCCAAACAGGATGTTTTCGCGGACTGTCTTCGAGAACAGAATCTGTTCCTGCGGTACATAGCCAATCCAGCTCTTGATGTTATCCAGGCTAATCTGTTCTAGCGCCTCTCCCGAAACACTGATGGCTCCTCGCCCTACCGGAAATTCGCGAAGCAGTTGTCGCACCAGCGTGGATTTCCCGCTCCCCGTACGCCCGACGATTCCTAGCGTTTGCCCCCGACCAAGTGTAAAGGAGACATCCACTAGTTGATCAACCTGCGCAGATGGATAGCGGAATGTCACGGAATCAAACCGAATGACTTCTGGTACTGCCACATGAATCGGTCTGTCGTGATCCGTTACATCGGCTTCGTATGACAAGGTTTCATTGACCCGATCCAGCGAGGCGCTTCCTCTTTGCATCACATTGATCAATTCGCCAATCGCAAACATCGGCCAAATGAGCATCCCGAGATAGACGTTGAACGAGACCAGCTCTCCCAAGGTCAGTTCTCTTTGGAACACGAGGTAGCCACCGTAGATCAAGCCGATCATATAACTGATCCCAACCAATATTTTGACGGTCGGTTCAATCAACGAATCGATTCTCGCCACATCCATATTTTTTTGATACACTTCATGGGTTTTTTGGCGAAAGCGCTCCTGATCCGCCATCTCCTGTACGTAGGCTCGTATCACGCGAACGCCAGAGACGGATTCCAGCACACGGTCGTTTAGCTCACCGAATGAGGTTTGTGCGGTTGAAAAACGCTCGTGAATTTTTTTCCCATACTGCTTGATGATATAGGCCATGAACGGCAATGGAAGGATCGCCGCTAAGGTCAGCTTCCAACTGATCAGAAAGCCCATCGTCAGCACAATTGCCCCTGTAAAGGATAACGAGTCTACCATCGTCAGAATTCCGAAGCCTGTCGTCATTGAGACAGCCTTGAGGTCATTTGTCGCTCGGGCCATCAGATCCCCGGTACGATTGCGCTGATAAAACGTCGGCGTCATCCGCAAAAAATGCGTCATGAGCTTCGAGCGTAACGTCCGCTCCGCCAGAAACGCTCCCCCAAACAGCTGGCGAATCCAGATAAAATTGACCCAATAAATCGCGACAGACAATACGCCGAAAAACAGCAAAATGGATACCAGCCGCTCGCCAGTCAGCGTTCCCAGGTGAATCTCATCAATAGCCACCCCGATGATTTTTGGAGGGATAATCTCCAGCAGGCCGCCCAGGATCAATAGCAGAATAGCGACCATATAACGTTTCCAATGCTCCTTGAAAAACCAATCAAGCTTTGCCAAAACCGAGAACATCTTATGTTTCTCCCCTCTCTTTAGCTGGGTGGGTGACCTTTTTTAGGGACAAAAAAGACATATCGCCCGTGAGCAACATGCCTTTTCATCAACAAAAATAGAAAAGGCGTAGGCTACAAAAGATAACCTACGCCATGTTAACGAGATCAAAAAAACGATACTACGCTCGTATCAATGGTGGGGTTACGTCATGTATGCCATTGTATGGATGACCCATGCGTACAATTCTTTTCATGACTAGCCCACCTTTCCATTAATATTTTGAATTTCCAATAAATACATTCTGAACTTTACCATTCTTGCGGATACATTGTCAACTGATCTTTTCGCTAGCCCTTTTTGTACATGCTCAATCCGCGTTGGACAAACGTACAAGCCATGTATGAGCAGTAAAAATATTGTAGAAAGTAGGAGGTGATTACTATGCCATTTAGGTTTCGAGCTTTTTTACGAGGTTCTGAAGAGGTTCCGCCAGTCAGAACAAATGCAACAGGTACTACTAGCTTTCGATTAAGCCAGAATGGACAACGACTCGATTTTCGATTGGTCGTGAACAATTTGCGGAATTTCACGGAAGCTCATATTCATGTGGGGGCCAGAGGAGTAAATGGACCTGTTGTTGTATTCCTGTTTGGTCCTGTAACGCGTGGTATCAGTGTGAATCGGGGTGTTGTTGCTGGTTCCATTACTCAAGCTGATTTGGTTGGTCCGCTGCAGGGCAGACCCCTGTCAGAATTGATTCGGCTCATGAAGAACGGGCAAACGTATGTAAACGTGCACACGACGCAAAATCCGGATGGAGAGATTCGCGGTCAAATCAGACGTGCCCTCCGTCTCAATAAGAGGTAGGTGAACGAACACTCCTTGTCTTTGGTGCTACATGCAGACAAGGGGTGTTTTCTTAGTATTTTTGCTTGCGAACTTTTTTTGGTATGATTATCCTCATGAAGCTTATTCAGGAGGCCATTTATTTTGTTATCATCCAATCAAAAGCGACGATTGACTTCTGTTCAAATCATCGTGTTCGCCTACGTTGGGCTCATCCTGATCTCAGCGTTTCTTCTGTCATTGCCGTTTTTTCACTTGCCGGGAGTCTCTCTTTCTTTTATTGACTCTTTGTTTACCGCGGCGAGTGCCATCAGCGTTACCGGGCTGACTGTCATTACAATTCATGAGGTTTTCAACCAGTGGGGGATTCTCTTTCTTACGTTGCTATTCCAGGTTGGCGGGGTCGGAATCATGACACTCGGAACGTTCATCTGGATCCTCATGGGTCAAAAAATCGGTCTGGAACAGCGCATCTGGATCGCGACGGACCACAACCGCTCCACGTTGTCCGGTCTGGTCGACCTGATGCGCAATATTCTCGTGATTGCACTGTTAATCGAGCTAGTGGGAACCATCCTGTTAGGCAGTCATTTTATTTACGCCGGCTACTACGACGACTGGTACACCGCGTTCTACCACGGTTATTTTGCCTCTGTCAGTGCTTTTACGAATGCCGGGTTTGACCTGCACGGAAACTCCATGCTCGACTTTACCCACGATTACGTGTTTCAAACCATCGTGATGATCTTGATTATTTGTGGAGCGATCGGGTTTCCCGTACTCGTGGAGCTGAGAACGTACTTTTCCTATCGCCGCGCAAAAGTGCGTTTCACCTTTTCTCTCTTCACCAAGATTACAACACTGACGTTCTTTTCCTTGATCGCCATTGGCGCCCTGCTCATTTTCGTTTTTGAACGAAATCAGTTTTTGGCCGATAAGACTTGGCATGAAATGTTATTCTACTCGTTGTTCCACTCCGTCTCTTCGCGAAGCGGCGGCTTGGCTACGATGGATATCAGCCTCTTGTCGACCACAACACTCATCATGCTCTCCGGGATGATGTTCATTGGCGCCTCGCCGAGCAGCGTGGGCGGAGGGATACGCACTACGACGTTCTTCGTCCTGATTGCCTCGGTTTTTGCCAACATGCGTGGCTACAAGGAGGTAAAGGTGTTCGGAAGAGAGCTGGTTGATGAGGACATTCAACGCTCCTTCACTGTCTTTTTCATCGCAATCATCCTGGTGTTCACAGCGGTCATGATGCTCGTCTGGCTGGAGGATTTACCTTTCCAGCACGTCTTGTTCGAGGTCTGCTCTGCTTTCGGTACGACCGGATTGTCTACTGGAATTACGGCTCAGATGGGCATAGGCGGCAAGCTCATCCTGATTATCACGATGATGATCGGACGTATCGGGATTATCAATTTGCTCCTCTTCTTGAAGCGCAATGAACGAATCGTACGCTACCATTATCCGAAAGAACGCATCATCATTGGTCAATAGAGGAAAGGAAATCCCCCAAAGCTATGTAGCCGTTGGGGGATTTTTTCTAGAATCAAAAAGCTGGCAGACAACAGGCCTTTCTTGTCATCGACTGTCGGATTAATACGGGCCCCAGTTAATCAATACCCCGATCACGATAAACGCGATGGAGAGAACTGTCCATACCGCTGTGAGCGGGAGCATGAACTTCAGCCATTTTCCATAAGAAATGCCACTCATCGCCAAAATACTCATCAGAACGCCTGAGGTCGGGTTAATGCAGTTGACCACACCTTCGCCGAGCATCAAAGCCTCTACTGCTACCTGGCGCGTAATGCCCATCAGGTCAGCCAATGGTGCCAGCAACGGCATCAGCATAACAGCTTCACCTGAACCGGACGAAATCAAGAAGTGCAGCCCGGCGCTTCCGAGGAACATCCCAATCGCCCCTGCCATCGGTGAGAGCGGCTCCAGAATGGTAGCGAGCCCGTACACGATGGTATCGAGGAACTTCCCATCTTCCAAAATGACCGTGACCGCTCGTGCCATACCGACAATCAAAGCCCCATAAATCAGTCCCTGACAGCCTTTTAAGAACGTTTTAGCGATATCGTTGCCGCTCATCTTGTTGAGCAAGCCTACTCCGATCGCAATAAAAATAAAGATTCCGGACATCTCGTTTACGTCCCATTTGAACAAGATCGTGCAGACGATAAAACCAATGAGAACGATCCCCGTAAACGCCAAGATCAATTTGTGACGAGTAGTAAAATCAACATTTTTCGTATCTACTTCCATCGTGGTTGAACCACTATCAGAAGGAAAGAGCTGACCCTCCAAGATACTCTTGTTTTGACGAACCTTACGCGCATAACGCCCGATGTACAGGATGGTGACGATTACAAACGTAACATAAATGACGGTGCGGTAGCCGATACCTGAAAACAGCGGCAGCTCCGCGATTTCTTGGGACAAGCCCAGCGTTCCTGGAAAAGCAATTGTCGTATTGAATCCGGCATACACACCCAGATAAATCAGAGCCACACCGAAGATCGCATCCATTTTCATCGCTCTCGCAATCATGATACCGAGCGGAACGAAAGCAATGACGGAATTGACGATGACACCCAACGTACCCAATACGGAAAAGACGGAAGTGATCAAAATAACCAGCAGCCACTCTCTATTTCCCAGTTTTCGGACCATGGTCAGAATCGCTGCGTTGAGTGCACCTGTCTTATCCAAAACAGCTAAAGCACCGCCTGTGAACAAAACGAGGAAGATGATCGGCGCGCCTTTGACCATCCCTGTCTGGATCGCGGTAAAAAACTCGATAAAGCCTGTAGGATTCGGCTCCACCGCATGATAGCTGCCCGGGACAACCGTTGTCACATTGCCGTTTTTTACACGGTCAAATTCTCCAGTCGGGACCACATAGGTAGCCAACGCACATAGAAGTAAGATGCAAAACAAAAGGACGTAGGCGTCTAGCCGAAATAAGCTTTTCTTTTTTAGTTGCTTGCTCTCTGTCATAAGGTAACCCCCTGCGTGTGTAGCGGTTCTCTAAGAATGTTGGGCTGCTTCATAAATCGCAGCTGCCATGATTTTTGCCCCATAAATCAAGGCATCCGTCTGAAAAGTCATCTGTGGATGATGCAGAACAGGTGTGAGCCCACATCCCAGACCAATCATCGTGGTAGCCAGCTCAGGGCGGTGGATCGCGTAAAAATGAAAGTCCTCTCCGCCTGGCGTCACACATATATCGGCAATTTTATCCTCACCCAGCACTTGCCCAATTGCCTTTTGCGCTACTTGGATCATGTTCGCATTGGCGATCGCAGCTGGTGTGACTCCCGACCATTCCCACTCCACATCCATGCCCATCAAAGCCCCTGTCTGACTCATGGCATGCTCGGTTTTTCTTCGCAATTCTGCCATGCCTTCATTGGACTGGGCACGTACATCGAGGCTAAAGGTCGCTCGATCAGGGATGACGTTTACTGTTTCTCCCCCTGCTTGCAATTGGGTCATCTTCACGGAAAAAGAGCATCCGTCTTGCAGACGAATGTTTTGCAACGCCTGGACCAAAAACGAAGCGGCTTCGATGACATTTTTACCGAGCGCCGGACGTGCTCCGTGTGCTTGCAGACCTGTAATCGTCCCTCTGATGGAGCTAGACGATCCATGCAAAATCGCTGGAGCAGCACTACCATACGGGACTTCCATTTCCGGGCGCAGATGGACGCCGATCAGCTTTGTCACGCCTTCGAGGGCACCATCCTTCATCATCTGCAAGGCTCCGCCCATCTTCTCTTCAGCAGGCTGGAATAGAAAGCGCATCGTTTTCGGCGGCATCACTCCGCTTGCTTGAATAGCAAGTGCGCTGTAGAGAGCCAGTGTCGAGTGAGCATCGTGTCCGCATGAGTGATTCGGTCTCACTACGCCGTCCACTTCCTGCACGAGTGCATCCATATCCGCTCGCAAAGCCACGACTTCAGCACTCTTCCCAGGAATCTCAGCATAAAAGCCGTGGTGCCCCTCGAAGCGTGTGACGGCAATACCAGCGGCCTCCAAGCGTTCCCGCAAATATCTCGCTGTTTTCTCCTCGTGCCAGCTCGGCTCCGCTAATTGATGCAAATCTTCGTATGTTCGCACTATTTCGTCGCGATGCTCGTCCATGTATAAGAACGGATTCATCCGATTCATCATCCTCCTTGATGTCTCTCTAGTATCTCTTTTTGTTCTACCGAATGTATAGCAATAATTGTGCCAAGACTGTATTGTTATAAAAGTTAAGCATTTCTGAACAATTCCGGATTTTTAGGTTATAATATAGGTTGTTTTTTGTAGATATCCCATCCAATATTTCCACCCAAATCAAAAAGCTATTCGGCAGATATAAAGGAGTCACATCATGATAAAACAGAAACCATGCATCTTGTTGATGACCCGACTGGAGACGATCAGCCTGCTATTTGCAAACACACTCACGTCTTTTTTCGGCAACCGTTTGGACATCATTCGAAATCACATGCAAGAACGGCTTCACCCGAGTGTATACGATGAAGTTGATCTCATCCTCGTTTCGGACACGAGTCTCTTGCACGATCAGCCAGCTCCTCCGTCAGACATCCCCGTGCTGCTAGCAAGGCGCACGATTGACATTAACAAATTGGATCAACTCATGGATTTGACGCCAGGAACTCGCTGTCTCTTTGTTTCCAACTCCATCGAAATGGTAGAAGGCGCGATTGAGCTCTTGTTTCATCTCGGATTTTCTCATCTGACATTTGTGCCGTACGTGCCCGATACCGAGACCCCGCTTCCTGAAAAAGATCAAATAGATGTCGCTGTCTGTCATGGGCTCAGGGAGCTGATTCCTGGTCATTTTGAAAACGTCATTGAATTAGGGCACCGCCCTTTGGATTTGACGACGATCTTTGATATTTCTCGCCTGCTTGACCTGTCTCCGGATAAGGCAAACCTGTATACGGCTGACTTCATCAGTGATTTCGTCCATATCGGGCGCAAGCTGACCAACTCGGTACACAATGAACGGAAGCTAAATGAAAAGCTGAGCTCCATTTTAAATGCCGTTCATGAAGGCATCATTGGCACAGATGCCACAGGGAATATCACTGTGCTGAACAAGGAAGCCGAGAAAATTTTGCATATAACGGAAGCAACCTGCATCGGACGAAATGTAGCGGAGGTCATTCCCGAATTTCTTATTCTGGAGGTAGTAGAGTCACACACAGAAGTAACGAAGCAAGTATTGGAATTCCGCGATTTGTACCTCTTGGTTACCAAGATTCCCACGTTCTTGGATGATCAATTTCTGGGCGCGGTCATTACCTTTCAAGACGTGACGAAGGTACAGCAGCTCGAACAGGAAATACGGACGAAGAGTGCCAATCTCGGACTGATGACCAAGTATTCGTTTGACAATATCATCGGCAAAAGCCCGTCTATTCAGGCCAACAAGCGAGTCGCGACCAAGCTTGCCGAAAGCGACTTTACGATACTCATTACTGGGGAAAACGGAACCGGGAAGGAAGTTTTTGCCCAAGCCATCCATCAACACTCGACACGCCGTGACGGTCCGTTCGTCCCCGTCAATTTTGCAGGGCTGACCGAGAGCTTGGTAGAGAGCGAATTGTTCGGGTACGAGGAAGGTTCTTTTACCGGAGCACGAAAAGGTGGAAAGATGGGGCTATTCGAGCTGGCTCACAACGGGACCATTTTTCTGGACGAGATTGGGGATGCCCCACTCAGCATCCAAGCGTCACTGCTTCGCGTTCTCCAGGAAAAGCAGGTCATGCGCGTAGGGGGCTATCGTGTCATTCCAGTCAACGTCCGCGTCATCGCCGCTACAAATTGCAATCTGATGGAAATGGTCAAAAAAGGGACGTTTCGCGAGGATTTGTACTACAGACTGAACGTCCTGCCGTTACACATCCAGCCCTTGCGTGATCGTCCAGATGATATTTTGGTGCTAATCGATTATTTTTTGCAGAAAAAAAAGCAGCGTCTGTCCTTCTCCCGAGAAGTGACGGAACAACTACTCCGTTACGATTGGCCAGGCAATATTCGCGAGCTGGAAAATTTCATTCACTATGCAGTCGTCATCGCAGAGGGGAATCAGGTGGAGCTATCTCATTTACCGGAGCGTTTTTTTGTGGGGCATGTCTCTACTCCACCACTTCTCTCTAACCGGAATGATACGTTGGAAGATACAATCCGGTATTTGTCCAGGCAAGGCTCCTTGGTAGATTACGCAGCGATCCTGCAAGTACTGTCCGATTGCTACAAGCGTCAGGAGCGTATTGGGCGCAGCGCCCTGCACGCGAGGATAGAGAGTCCGACCACCTTGACTGAAGCCCAAATCAGGCACAAGCTGACCGTGCTGGACCGCTCTGGATGCGTCTCCATCGGGGTCAAGAAGCAAGGGACGCAGATTACTGCGTTTGGGCAGCAGGTGTTGGCTGCTTTGCTGATTGCAACGAAGGGGTAATCACTGTTGTCTTCCAACGATTGTGGAGCCCGAAGCCCTGCCACATGTTTTCCAGTCGCCTGTATCCTCTCTTCGTTCGGGCGGTCTCCTTCCAAACATATGGCAGGACTTCTTTACAGCAATGTTATCTTCATTTTTCAAGCCATTTTGTCAGTGCATACAAAGGAGCTTCATTTATACACTTCTTGAATCACCCTCGAGATGTTAACCAAAGCCACGTAGGAAGAAGTGCATTTCCAGTCCAAGCGCCTCTGGAGCCCGCCCTAGCGCAGGAAAAAATGGCAGGGAATTTCAGCTTCACTTATGGATTACTTCCTCGAAACTTTCTGCGTTTGAAGCGCTCCTGCCAGTTTTTCCGGAGCGGCCAGTCAATCCCCCTTGCAGGGCGTAGGCCGAAGCGTAGGCCGAAGCGTAGACTGGAAATGCACTTCTTCCCTCCACTACAGCATCGATACCAGCATATAAAAACAAAAAAAGCGGCAAGGCTGTAGCACCTCCGCTTTCATGAATCCACCTAAGTAGTCACGATGGACGACTCTATTTTTTCTGGTTGAATCATAGGTACAATAGGCAGCTCCATCAAATTCCGATGCTTGCCCGGCCCGTAGTAATCCTGCTCAGCATGAGCCAGACGGAAGCCATAGGCAGACAGTGCACGAATTGAGGATGCGTTCGTTTCACTCACCGTAACCTGGACGGTGCGAAGTGTTGGAAACTGGCGCAGGGCTTGCAGTCTGGCTTCGATTAGCCGCTTGCCGATGCCTTGGCCTTGAAACTCCTTGCTCACATTGCTGAACAGAAGCCAGCCAGTCGTCTGGTACATATCAATACCGGCACAGCTAAAACCGATGAGCTCGCCGTTATAGGTCGCCTTGAAAATCAGCTCAGGAAACAGCTCCATATACTTTTTCAGCTCATGCAAGTTCATTCGATCGGGTAATGTCATATCCGCCAACGTAATCATTTCCGCAAAATCATCTCTTACGACGCGCTCAATCCGCACTTCCACCCAACCCGCCTCCTGTACATTCGCTCTTACATTTACACTGTAGCAAACAGGTATAAAGCTGGAATGGATGGCGTGTGAAGGTCATGTAAAATTCGCGAGCCAGTGGCTATTTTAGCGGAATATAAATGCTCATCTTTATCGCATCTGGGAAACGGGAGCCCCACACATCTGTCACTTCGAAATCGGGTCCCTCGCCTCTCTCGTAATTCGAATTCGGCAACCACGTCCCGTAAATGTACCTGCGTGTGTTTTGCACGAGATCGACCTCCCCGTTCACCTTGAACTCCGCATATTTCCCCGCAGGCAGAACAAGTGAAATGAAGCCCTCAGGCAGTTCTTCCGGAAAGCCATGCACAGCCTCCCCTACAACAAAGGAAAAGCTACCGTCATCCTCAAATTCGCAGGAGATTCCGTAAGACATGTCTGCCGCTGCTTTATTTGGAATCCGCAAAAAATCTTGATTGCTGCCAAACGCTTGATAGAAGCCCGGGATGTCCGTGAAATACTTTTCATCCTGCAAGCTCGTCCGGTATCTGCGCCCAATGATGAAAATTTCGTCCAATGTCGTGATCGTCGGTTTGTTCATCGTAATCTCTCCTTTGATCGTTTGGCGAAAAGTCAAGAAGTCCATTTTGGATTGGTAGGGCAGCGATCGATTTTCTTTGCGATATCTTCCAGGTGTAATGCCGAACTGCTTCTCGAAAGCGCGAGTCAATGCTTCCTGCGACTGGTATTGATAGGTCACAGCGATTTCGAGCACATTGCCACTTGTGTTTTTTAGCGCAAGTGCAGCTTCCGACAATCTGCGCTTGCGAATGTACTCCTGTACGCTGAAGCCTGAGATTGCCTGAAACAGCCGTTGAAAATGAAACGCAGAGAAATGCGCCCTGGAAGCAATATCTGTGATGTTCATTTCTTCCTGAAGATGCTCTTCCACATAATCAATCGCGTCCTGAATCCGCTTGTACGTGTCCATCTTTGACTTCCTTCACCTATTTTTCTTTAGTATGCGGGAGATCACTGGCCTTTTTTTGATCAACTGTGCTATCTTTCAAGCTTT
Source organism: Brevibacillus sp. NRRL NRS-603 (assembly GCF_003013445.1). NCBI lineage: Bacteria > Bacillati > Bacillota > Bacilli > Caryophanales > Paenibacillaceae > Brevibacillus > Brevibacillus sp. NRRL NRS-603. The sequence continues at coordinate 64,664 of NZ_PXZN01000047.1, forward strand.
ACGTCGTCAGTCGCTCTACCAATTCGGGTGTCAATTCCTTCTCTTCCTTTTGCCCATCCAGCCGCTGTCTCCAAATCCGCTCATGCAGCATCTCAAATGCGTATTTTCCCATTAACGTACTGGAGCTGGATACAGTGGTGATCTCTAGTAATTCTCCGATTGGCTGATCATCGCAACCGACTACGGCTAAGTCTTCCGGTACACGAATCCCCAATCTGCTGGCTTCTTTGATGACCCCTGCCGCTATATGATTGCACGATACGATCATTGCTGTCGGCCGCTCTTCTGTTTGCAGCAATTTCCCCACGACATCCTTGCCGTCCTGGATCGTTAAACACTCTTCAAATGACCATTCAGGAGAGGGTGTCACGTCAATCGAACGCAGCTTTTCGTAATAGGCACGTTTGCGATGCTGACTGTTAAAGCTGTTTTTTCTGCCGATGCAATACCCGATCCGGCGATGTCCCTTCTTCATCAGATACTCCATCCCGATCAGAAAGGTTTTGTAGTGGTCGATATGAACACTCGAAACAGATGTGGTATCATTCGCTTCACACGTGATGATAGGTCCGTATCCTGCGTATTCATTGAGCGTTTCACAAGAGCTGGACCTGGAGCACATGATGAGCCCGTCGATTTTTTTATTTTTGAGCAAGTGTAAAACGCTGCGTTCTTGCTCGGGGTTGTTATTCGTTTGGCACACCATCAGCTTGTAATGATGCTGGGCTGCCTCTGCTGCAATGCCTTCGATAATGGAGCTGTAGTATTGGTTGTTGACGAGAGGCAATGTCACACCGATGACCATCGTTTTTCCGGTAGAGAGGTGGACCGCGTTGCTGTTTTGAACATAATTTTGTTCTTCAATAATCTTGAGAATCTCCGCGCGTTTTTTCTCGTTCACGTACGGATGGTTGTTAAGCACACGGGAAACAGTTGAAACGGATACGCCTGCCAATTTCGCGATTTCTCTTATGTTAGCCACTCAGATTACTCCTCGAAGTCGGATCAGTACTTATTACATACATCAAAACACATTCCGCTTGCTCTGAAAAGCGTTCCACATATTATGCTCTCCTTATGTAGAAGGAAAGGAGTCGTGTTTTGTGATTCGCTTAAAATTTGAATATCTCTTGTTTATCGTAGGCTTATTGATTTTGGCGCTCGGGATCAACATGATGACGACCATTACATCCTTTGGTCTTAGCCCGTATGATTCTTTGTTTATTGCCCTGTATCAAAACTTCGGGATATCGATTGGCTTCTGGATGTTTGCCATTAACCTGACCTTTGTCATCATCGTCCTCTTCATGGATCGCAGTTATATTTCTATCGGTGCTATTTTGGTCATGGTGCTGATCTCCCTCTTTGTCGATTTGATCGGGTCTATCGATGCGCTCATGGCTGCTATCCGTTCATTGCCGCCGCTTCTGACCATGGCACTCGGAAACATTTGCATCGGCAGCGGTATCGGGTTGTATGTATGTACGCAAGTGTGCACAGCTCCCCAAGAGGCATTTGTACTGGTTATGTCGAAAAGATTAAAGTGGACATTCAGACGGACAGAAATTTTGCTGGCGTGCATGTTTCTCAGCGCTAGCTTCCTGTTAGATGGCCCGATTTATTACGGAACAGTCGTGCTGTCGTTTACGACTGGCTACATTATTCAAGCAGCAATCAACATCGGGAATAAGATGCTTCGTCTCGTCAATCAAACGAAGGGGGCGGAGGCATAATAGGAGGAAAGCCTTGAGAAATTTTCGACCAAAAGTTGTGTGTTCGCTTGCAGTGAGCCTGTTTTTATTGCTTGGCGGTTGCTCCTCTTCCACTGGTCTCGTAAAAGCTAGCGGAAATGTTTTTGCCCAGAGCGAAATTCACAGACTGACCCAAGATCCTGAAAACGTGACGCATTACAAGCCAATGAGTATTCAGGAAATGACACCGCTATTGCCTTCGTCTCTCCAAAGCCGCATCAAGCAAGTGGATAAAACGAAGCTGCCTTTTCCTGTCGAAAAAGAGATGGCCTATCTCGTTTCATTCTCTTCAGGCTCCAAAAAAGAAATACGCCACCAGCTACAGCTAACATACGGGCAGCATAGCGAAGTCCCTATTTCGGAAGACTTTTTCGTCGTACGCATGACAGAGACAGATGAAAACCCCTTGGCCCATGTGAAGCCATCTGCTTCTGGACTGGATTCGTTTGGGAACGTCATGCGCGTTGAGCCTCTGACCGACGCTATCACTTTCTATCATCATATCATCACGACAAACAGCTCTTATGTGTATAACTTTTACAATTATGATGATAAAAATCACGCAGTAAATCTAACTGTCACAAACGCCCATGAGATGGAGTTCTATGATCAAGGAATCTTATATCATCTCGCGTACCACACTGGAAGCAATCAACTGGACCCTACCCTTCATGATCAGATGGTAGCGCTGGCCAAGAATTTAATTTCTGTCCGTTCCTAAATGAAAAAGAAGGATTCCCCCGTAGCTCATGAGACTTGCAGGAGGAATCCTTTTTCTATCTCTTGACCTTCACGTGGGGTGAAGCTTTACCATATTTCCCAGTACAATCAAGTAACTGGAGGGTGAACAATGCCAAACCACGAACACATTTATAAAAATCAGGCGGAACAGTACGATTTGATGATTTCCAGACAACCAAGTCTGCTCGCTGTCATCGAAGAAATCACCCCTATTAAAGGAAAGGACGTGATCGATCTGGGAGCTGGCTCAGGTAGACTTACATCTGTGCTCGCCCCTCATGCGAAGTCCATCCTTGCTCTCGATGCTTCCGCTGCCATGCTAGAAGTGAATGCACAACAGCTGAGGCAAGCCGGTCTTTCCAATTGGAAAACCAGCGTAGCGGATCATCGAAATATTCCTGTGGACGATAACAGTGCGGATGTCATCCTAGCAGGGTGGACTGTTTGTTACCTCACCAGTTCTGAAGTTCCCAACAACGAGCTCAATCTTGAAAAGATCATTCTAGAGATGAAACGCGCGCTTCGTCCTGGTGGCATGATCGTCATTATCGAGACGATGGGGACCGGGTATGAAACACCTCATCCACCCGAATTTCTTACACAGTATTATTCCTTGTTAGAAAACAGGTACGGCTTCTCTCACAAATGGATTCGCTTGGACTACCGATTTGCAGACTTGAAAGAAGCAGAACGGCAAGCAAGATTTTTCTTTGGGGACGAACTTGTGGACAGAGTCGTTGTGGAGAAGCTAGTGACTTTGCCGGAATGCGCGGGGGTTTGGTGGCTGGAGGTATGATTGCAAAAAAGCCATCCTGTTCGGATGGCTTCTTTTATTCCCTGAAAACTGGATCTGCATGATCAGTTGC